>JBGAGQ010000021.1:0-88459 GCA_044226625.1 Thermoanaerobaculia bacterium | reverse complement strand
TCCACCGATTCGCAGGATCTCGTCGCGTTGGACGTCGATCAGGACGGAGACCTCGATCTCGCCAACGATCCGTTCTCCGATCGCGTCACGTTCTGGCGTAACGACCTCCCCGCCGACCCGGGCCGCCCGGTGGTCACCGAGATCTGGCCGCGCGTCGGCTCGATCCGTCGCGCCAAGATCCGACTCGAAGGGGTGGAGCTCACAGGCGTCGTGAAAGTTCAGTTCCGCTTCGCGGGCGGCGTGATCTGCGAGCAGGCGACCACCTCCCCGGTGGGCACCGACGGCAAGCATCTCGACGTGGTGATCCCGCAGACCTGCCCCGTCGGCCTCGCCCAGGTACGCGTGCTGCGCGCGAAGCCCCTGTGCTCGAACCCGACCGTGACGGTCCAGAAATGGAGCCGGCAGTACTTCGGCTATTTCATCCAGGGGTAGCGATCAACCCTGCGGTTTTTCCGCGCGGTTCGATCGCGCCGGCGACGGGCCGCGCCTTTCCGTCGTACCCAAAAGGAGAACGAAGAATGGCCAGTTTCAACAAGTATCGCCGCATCGTCGCCGTCTCTCTGATGTTCACCATGCTCGCCCTGTGCGCCCCACCGCGTGCCGCGAAAGCGGACGAACCGGTCACCGTCACCACCGTGATCGTCGTGGGAGCCGCGGTGACTACGATCGCGACGGGAGCCGTCTGGCTCTGGGACCGATTCTTCGGAGACGACAAGAAGAAGGTCTGCACGACGACCACCACGACGACGACCACGACCGATTCGATGGGCCACACGACGACCACAACGACCACGACCACCAGCTACTCGATGAGCCCTGCGCAAATCCGCATTCCGGAGGACGTTCCGGGGCTCAAGCTGCCGCCGGGAGTGAAGATGTCGGAGACCACCTGGTTCGACGGCCGGGACGACCAGCATCTCGACCTGCGCTATCAGAACGTGGTGGGTCACGCGAGCATCCTCGATCCGGGTCTTCCGCCGGACGTCGTGGAGGTCACTTACGACGTCAACCGGGAGACGATCTTCCGCTGGGACCGCCCTCCGGGCACCGCCGGACAGGCGAGCCTTCTCGATCTCTCTCTGCTCGCGCCAAGGCCTACGACCTCTCGACCCCCGGCCGGGCGACGCTCGGAAGCTATACGGGCGGGACCAAGGTACGGGTGCCGGGCAACCTGAACACCTTGACCTTCAAGATCAACATGCGGACGCACGGCATCGGCCGCAACATCGAACGCGACGGGGCCGGCATGGATCACGCGATGGTCCACTAGACCGGACGTCGATCGAGTGACTACGAACGCGGGAGGACGGTCCGGCGCCCGGTCTCCCGCGTTCGAACCCGTAACGAAAACCGCGGCGCTCCGGCATGTTCCGTCTCGGCGCTCGAATCAGCCGTAACCCTTTCCTTTCGATCGGCACAGTACGGATCGCAACGCAGTCCGCGGCGCGGCTCCGCCGCGCACAAACCGAACCCAGCGATTCGTCGCCAAGCGCGACCTCGAAAGGAACTCTTTAATGAAGATCCGTGGCTACGCCTATGCCTTCGCCTCTCTCGTCCTCGTCTCGGCCGCCGCCCACGCCGACTCCCCCCGCTGCCATCGCGTCCATTACCGCGTAACCCTCGCGGCCTCGACCGAGCCGGGCTGCACCTCGCCGATCGCCCTCTGCGCGGGCGGCGAGCTGCGCGGTTCGCTCTCCGGAACGTCCGATTTCATCGGCCAGAGCTTCGCGCCGATCGTCGATCCGGTCGATCCCAATTCGACCCACGTCGCGCTGCTCACCGGCGACAACACCATTCACCTGCGCGGCGGCGACCTGTACACGAAGGACGCGATCGTCCTGGAGCTGGTGGGCGACGGAAACTTCGGAGAGGTCGACACGGTGGTCGGTGGAACCGGAATCTACGCCGGGGCGACCGGAACGATCACCGCGACGGGAGTGTTCGCGAACGGCCTCGGCGAGGGCACGGCCGAAGGAATGATCTGCCGCCCGTAAGTTCGCCATCGCGGCTCGCGTGTCGTTGGATTCGAGCACAAGAGCGCGAGAACAAGAGCGCTAGGACCAAAGCGCGAGCACAAAGCTCCCATGTAGTGACGGGCTGCCGGGGTGACCAGATCCAGGCAGCCCGTCCGCGCGTCCGGGAAATCGGTCCGCAAACGCACCGCTGCTGCGCTGGAGACCGAGGCATCGGTTCCCAGATTCGCCGCACCGGAGCCACCGAACGAAACCCCGGTTCCCACCGTCCGGAACCTTCTCCCCGAACGCTACGCACTCCTGAAAGGACACTACGCACCGGTGCAAAGACACTACGCACTGGTGCGCGGACGCTACGCACCACCTCGCGAGATCAAATTCCAGGGGCGCGGGCGCTACACAACGGTCCGCGACCGCTACGAACCGGTACCGCCGCTCCACGCAGTGCTCCCCGGACCCTCGGGACCGGTGTTTCGTGTTCGCGCAGCCCGGTTTGTGCTCTGGTAACTGCTGTTCGTGCTCGGTGGCCCGGTTCTCGCGCGCTAGGGAGCGGTGCGTAGTGTCCGCGCACCGGTGCGTAGTGTCAATGCAGCGGTGCAAAACGCTTGGAGCCTGCGGCCCGTGCTCGCGGCGGCGGAACGGAAGCTCCGGGTAGGCTCTGAAAAGCGATCACAGCTCCGGCGCCGTCGGGTTTGGGAAAACGCGCGGCTTCGCGGTAAGCCAGGGCTGGCAGACGATCGGCGCCCGAAAGATCGCGGATCCAGAGCGCGGCCTCTCCGTAAGCCTTCTGTCGCGGCAGCTGCAGGAGGGCCAAAGCCAGCGAAACCTCGGAGCCTTGAGCTTTCCACACGAAAGAGGAGGCGAGGAGGAGACCTCCGGCGAGAATCTCGCTCCGCCGATCCGAAACTCTCGCTCCCGCCGCGAGGAGAGCCACGAGCGCGAGGAGTGCCGCTCCGAAGACCCACGTCGGCAGGATTTCGACGGGCGCACGAGTCAGCACGTGAAGCCCCGAGAGCAGCAGCGCCAGGCCTGGATTGGTAAGGACCGAACACCTTGTCCCCCAGGTTGAAAACGAATCCGTGGCCCTCGGCCAGATTGAGGGCGTACCGATAGGTGATGTAGAAGTCGTCGATCGCCACCCCGGCGGTTCGCCAGCCGAAGGTGAGGACGGTTGCGACGAGCGCCAAGACCAGGGCTAGCCCGCGTCCGATCCTGAAAACGCCTTCCCGGGGGCGAGCGCGTCTCGAGCCGCTGAGGGCATTCCATGATTGAGGGAGCGTTTCGGTTTCCTTCGGAGGTTCGGCAACGAAGCGATCTGTCGGGGGAGCTTAGCGAATCAGCGGGCCCTCATTCCGCGTTCGCTGACGACCAGGACACGGTACCCACCGGTTCGCAATCGAAGCGTGAGACTAGGCAGCAGCGGCGTCATGAAATCGAGGAGAGCCCTGCGGCCAGCGGACGGAAACCGAATCAGGACCACCGCAGGTTCTTCCGCGCTTCGAGACCGAAGATCGCCGAGTCCCTTGTCTAACCTCACTAAGATCCTGCCTTCGCGCCGAACCTCTTCCACGATCTTCGAATCCGGCGCGCCAGCGAGCCCCTCGGCCACCACCGTGTCGGCTTCTTCGCCGATCTCTCGAAACCGCTCGGCGAGTTCCGAAGGCAAGTTCTCGTCGATCTTGAACTTCACCGCGACGCCAGGGGGAGCAGGGATTCCTCTCTCGCCAGTTCGGCCGCATAAGTCAGTGCGGCATCGATGTGCTCGGCGCGCAGCGAGGGGAAGCTGGCGAGAATCTCCGCCCGTGAGGCGCCTTCAGCCAGGCTGTCGAGGATGTTGGTCAGGAGCACCCGGGTGCCGTTCGCGACGATCTGGCCACCGCAGACGCTCGAATCGGAGATCAAAGGTTCTCGCCAGTCTGTCATTGGGTACCTCCCTCTTGAGGGATCCTAACGCGGCACGGACACAGGAATCTAATCCGTCGAGTCAGGTCGCTTTCGCCAAGGCAACAGCGCGAAGTTTCGTCCGCGTGCCTTTTGGGCCGAGCATGCACCTCACAGGATCGCCCGTTGCCTACTTGGCTTCCTGGCGTCGAGCGTCATGGCGGCTCCTTCGACCCAATCCCTACCTACCGCCCCGGCATCCGGCACGTCGAGCCGCCCGCGGCCGGCAGGTAGCACTCCTCGACGTAGTCCCTCACCATGCGGTCGGCGTTGAAGCGCCAGGCCATGGTGTGGATGGCGCGCTTGATGCGGGCGATCCAGGCGCGTGGGATTCCCTCGTCGTTGCGGTGGTAGTAGAGGGGGACCACCTGGCGCTCGAGGACTTCGTAGAGCGACTCGGCGTCGCGGGCGTCTTGGATCTCGGGGTCTTTGTGGCTCTCGCCGTGGCCGATCGCGAAGCCGTTCGCTCCGTCGAACGCCTCGGCCCACCAGCCGTCCAGGATGGACAGGTTCAGCACGCCGTTCAGGATGCATTTCTGGCCGCTCGTGCCGCAGGCTTCGTAGGGGCGCCGGGGGGTGTTCACCCAGACGTCCACCCCTTGCACGAGCTGCCGGGCGACGTGCATCGAGTAGTTCTCGACCAGGACGACGCGGCCGGCGAAGCGGGGATCGTTTTCGAGCTCCGAAACCTTGCGAACCAGATCCTTGCCCGCGGCATCGCGCGGATGGGCTTTGCCCGCGTAGACGATCTGGATCGGCCGTGCGGGGTCGCCCACCAGACGGGCGAGACGGTCGAGATCGGACAGTAGGAGGTCCGCGCGCTTGTAGGTGGCGAAACGGCGGGCGAAACCGAGCGTGAGCACCTCCGCGCCGAGCGGGATCTCCGTCGGCTCGGGGAGGCTCAATCGCAATCGCCGCTCGGCGAGGCGGCCGCGGACGAATTCCACCATCCTGCCTTTGAGAACCTGGTGGACCTCCCAGAGCTCGGCGTCCGGCACCGCTTCGATCCGGTCCCAGAGGTCGCGATGCGCCATCTTTTCGGTCCAGTCGGAGCCGACGTGGCGCACCAGCAGTTGGTGCATCGCCGAGGCGATCCAAGTGCGGACGTGGACGCCGTTCGTGATGTGGCCGATCGGCACCTCCTCCTCGCTCTTCGCGGGGTAGAGGTGGTGCCACATCTTGCGCGACACCCGGCCGTGGAGGGCCGAGACGCCGTTCGCCCGGCGCGTCAGCTGGAGCGCGAGGGCGGTCGGGCAGAACAGCGAGTCCGCTTCCGCCGGCTTTTCGAGGCCGAGGTCGACCAGTTGCTGCGGGGTGAGCCCGAGCGCGGGGAACAGCGGCTCGAGGTAGCGCGCGGCGAGCTCCGGGTCGAACCGGTCGTGCCCTGCCTCGACGGGGGTGTGCGTGGTGAAGACCGACATCGCGGCCACCTCGCGCAGGGCCTCCTTGGCCGAGAGCCCCTGGTTCGCCGCGATCTGATGGGCCTTTTCGAGCAGGGCGAACGCCGAATGCCCCTCGTTCAGGTGGAGCACGGAGGGGTGGACGCCGATCGCGGCGAGCGCGCGGCAGCCGCCGACCCCGAGCAGCACCTCCTGCTGGATGCGGGTCTCCGTGTCGCCGCCGTAGAGCCGGTCGGTGAGCGAGCGGTCCGCCTCGTCGTTTTCGTCGTCGCGCGCGTCGAGCAGGAGGAGCGTGCAGCGGCCGACCTCGACCCGCCAGAGGCGGAGCTTGACCGTCCGGCCCGGCAGCTCGACCTCGACTCGCACCGGCTGACCGTCGAGGCCCTCGATCGGCGAGATCGGCAGCAGCCCCGAGTCGACCGGCTCGTAATGATCCTGCTGGTCGCCCGACGCGTCGATGAGCTGGTGGACGTAGCCCTGATGGTAGAGCAGGCCGACGCCGACCACCGGGACGCCGAGGTCGCTCAGGCTCTTCAGGTGGTCGCCCGCGAGGACGCCCAGACCGCCGGAATAGATCGGGATCGACTGATGGAGACCGAACTCGGCCGAGAAATAGGCGACCGGCCGGGCGAGCAGCGCCGAGGCGTGGACGGCACCCCAGCCGTCTCCGCCGCGCAGGTATTCGGTGAGGAGCCGGTGCGCCTGGTCGATCCGGGTCTGCATCTCGAGGGACGAGACCCGCCGCGCGACGCTCGCGTCGTCGAGGCGATGCAGGAGGGCGACCGGATTGTGGTAGACGGCTTTCCAGGTTTCCGGGGCGAGCTCGCGAAAGATCGAGCGGATCTCCGGCCGCCAGCACCACCAGAGGTTCTGCGCGAGCTCGTGCAGCTTGCGCATCAGTTGGGACGACTCGGACATACGGCTCCCCTCGGGTTCAGTCTAGATCCCGCCAAAACGAAGTCGGGGACTATAACCGAGGGGAGCGGGGTCGTCTTCCCCTGCTGAACCGGTGCGGATCAGGTGAAGGTGCAGGTGTACTTCGGCTTGTTCGAGGGGTCCCGCGACTCGAGCAGGACGAGATGCACGGTCGTCGCGGTGGTCGAAACCCCGCCGGCCGTGGTCTGGATCTTCATCCCGTTGGAGGTGTCCGGATCCCGGAACAGGATCATATCGGTCGCCACGATGCCGTTCGGTATGTTGCCCCCCTTTTGCTGGGGCTTGAGCTCCGTCCAGGCGGCCGGGTCGCTCGGGATGTCGAGCACCACGTCCTGGCTCACGCCGTTCTGGATGATGGTGACGACCAGGATCAGGAATCCCAGGAGAGTCGCCACGACAGCGGTGATCTGCGCCCCCGAGGGATCGCCGGACGTGCCGAAAATCGTATAGAGCTGGATGGCGGCGGCCACCCCGGTCGCGATGGCGGCCGCGATGTCTCCGGGCGGCGGGGCGACCGGACGGGGGTGGGTGATGGTGTACTGGGTGCCGCCTCCGGTGTCGTTGTCGACGGGCATGGTGTGCGTCCTCCCTTTGGAAATGTCTGGCAAGGCGGGGTCCACGTCACGGCGGCCCAAATGGCCGATCCGTAAGTTCGCGAACCCCTGAAATGGCGTCACTGCCTTGGGCGGTCGATCGTTGCCAAAGGTTACCGCACCGGCGAGCCGACCAGAACGAACGGCGCCCACTGGCGCGGGACGTCGCCGACGGCGAGGCGATCGAGCTTGGCCCGGCGGAGCGCCTCGGCCTTGTCGGCCCCGCCGGCAAGGGCGCGGTAGAACGACTCCATGAGGGCGGCGGTCGCGCGGTCTTCCGCCCGCCAGAGGCTCACCACGACGCTCTTCGCCCCGGCATAGAAAAAGGCGCGCGGCAGGCCGAGGGTTCCCTCGCCGGGCACCCGCTGGCCTCGGGCGGTCTCGCAGGCGGAGAGCACCACCAGGTCGGCGTGGAGGTCGAGCCCGAGGATTTCGAACGCCTGGAGGAGGCCGTCGCCCCTTCGCGCCGGATCGGGGGAAAGGTGGATGCCCATCTGCTCGGGATCTTCCGAAAGATAGCCGTGGGCCGCGAAATGTAGGCGCTTGGCCGTGCCGACCGCGGGCAGCTCGGCGCGAAACCGGCCTTCCGTCGCCTCTGCGCCGAGAAACGTGCGGCTGCGGCCGGGGAACAGGGCGGCGATTCGCAGGACCTCGTCCTCCACCTTGGGCAAGGCGGGCAGCCCTCCGCCCGGATTCGGAGCGGCGAAACCGACGAAGTCGGGTCCCTCCCGAAGCGGCAGGTCGCCCAACCGGGCGAGAATGCTCGCCGAGGGGACGTAGGAGATCGGCAGCCGCTCGATCAGAAAACCGGCCGCGGCGTCGGCCCGAACGGGTGCGACCAGGGTCTCGAAAGGCAGGTCGTAGAGATCGCCGTCCGCCGCGACGATCAGTCTCCGGGCTTCCGCGATCGGGCCGTCCACCGGTCCGAGCAGCGCGCGGTAGAGCTTCGAGCCGGCGAGGCGGAGGCCGGGCGCGAGGCTGCGCGGATCGGCGAGCGCGCCGGTGAAGTTGCGCAGCGTCCCGCCGATCGCTCGGGCGTCGAGGCGAAACGCGGCGAGCGATTCGCTGCGCACCGCGAAGAGAAAGGTCGCGTCCTGGGAGCGGAGGAATTCGAGCAGCAGCTCGCCCGGCCCGAGCGCGGCGCGGATCTGCGACGCCGAAAGCGCCCGCGCCGCAACGGCCTCGCCGCCGGCTCGACGTTCGGCGAGCAGGTCGAGGAGGCTGCGCGCGCGGGCCGACTCGCTCGCCTCGAAAGCCCGAACGTCGTATCCCTCACCCGGCTTCGCCTCGTGGAGCCGCATCAGGATCTCGACCTGTAGCTCGAACGTCCGGCGTCGTCGGGCGAGGAACGAGGCGCGAAAGCCCGAGGTCGCCTCGGCGCGCAGAGCGTCGACTTTCCGCACCGCCTCGTCGATCGCCGCGAGGGCGGCGTCGAGCGCGCCACGGTCGAGCAGGATCTCGGCGCGGCGGGTGAGCACGGCCGACTGCCGGATCGGATCCTGGAGCGTGGCGGCGAGCCCGGAGGCGGTTTCGAGCTCCGCGAGCGCTTCGTCGGACCGGCCGAGGCGGTCGAGCGCCGAGGAAAGCTCCAGCCGGGCGTCGGCTTCGAGATCGGCCGCGCGGGTTCGGGTGGCGAGCTCGAGCGCCTCGGACAGCCGGCCGCGCGCCCGTTCCGGATCGCCGTTCGGCCGCAGCAGATCCCAACGGCCGAGCTGGACGAGCGCAACGCCCTGGCTCCGGTCGTCATGCCCGTCCCGCGCGATCGCGAGCGCCTCTTCCAGACGCTTCTCCGCCGGATCGAACCGGCCGAGCGCGACCTCGGCGATCCCCCGGTTCAACAGCGCGTCGCCGGCGTTGCCGGTCTCGCCGAACGAGCGGAAGAACGTCTCGGCCTGCTCGAATTGCGCGGCCGCCTTGTCGTAGGAGCCGAGGTCGACGTAGAGGCTGCCGAGGTTGTTGAGGCTCGCGGCCTCGTTGCCTTTCGCGCCCGACGTCGCGCAGGCGAGGAGGAGGGCGGTCTGGCATTCCTGGAGCGCCTCGCCGAGGGCGCCGAAACGCGAGAGCGCCACGCACCGCTCGTGGCGGGTGAGGAACGCGATCTCGAGGCTCTCCGGCACGGAGGCCGCGGCGACGTCGAAATGGGCGAGCGCCTCTTCCAAACGATCGGCGATCTGGCCGAGGCCGATCTCCGCCTGCGCGGCGAGCACTGGATTCTTCCCGGCGAGCGCGAGCGTCTCGAGATAGCCCGCCGACGCGGCGGACCGATCGCCCGCCTGCCGGGCCGCGTCGGCCATGTACTTGAGACGGGAAGGGAGGTCGAGGTCGTCCGGCCAGGCCCGCGCCACCGCGACCGCCCGGTCGTAGAAGGCTTGCGCGCCGTCGGAGTCGCCGCGTTCCAGATGGAGCCGGCCGACGGTGCCCCAGAGGTTCGCGCAGGCGCTCGCGGCCGGAAGATCGGTCGACGCGAGGTCGGCAAGCCGCTCGGCGAGAGGGAGGGCCTGGTCGTACATCGTCCGTTCGCGCGCGTCGTCGCCCGGCCCGCCGCGGGCGCCGAGGGCCCGGCCGGAGCGGAAGAGCGCCTGGACCTGGCCGGCGAGGTCGTCCGCCTTTCGGTAGCTCGCGAGCGCGCTTTCGTAGCCCTCGAGCGCCGCGGCGATCTCACCCCGTCGCTCCGCGGCTCGACCTTGCCAGTACGCGCGGTCGCCCGCGCAGTGGTCCGGATCGCCCGGACGCGCCGGGCGGCCGATCTCGCGCTCCACCGTGAGCCGGCCGGGGGCGCTCGCCGGAGCGAGCTCGATCGAAAGCGTCGCGAGTCCCGCGGAGTCCGTGATGCCGCAGAGCACCTGGGTGGCGGCGATCTCCGCGCTTGCGACCGTGCGTTGGGCAGGATCTTCGAGAGACGCCCGGATCGAGATCCCCGGCCTGGGCGAAAAAACGACCTGGACGTATTCGCCCGCGCCGACCTCGAGGTCAAAAGAGCGTGGCACGCCCGCCGAGAGCTCGATCTCGACGCTCTGCCCGACGGCGATCCGGACCGGCTCGATCGTCTCGGCTGCCGCGGCGACGCATCCGATCCAAGCGCCGAGGAGGATCGCACGCCGTAGACGCCGACCGATGCGCCGGGCGTTCGGTGCGCGTCGGAGGACGGCGGGGAGGAAGTCTTGGGTCACTTCGGCTCCACGAGAGGGGAAGGGACCGCGAAGCTCGAACCTTCGGTCGCCGCAGCCGATTGTAGTCCGGGATGCCTCGGAAGCCCCGCCGTTTGCGGCTAAGATCGAGCGGTCAAAGGAGGCGCCCGGAAGCATGCAAGGGGAGGATGAGGAGGTCGTCCGTGGATTCCTGGGAGGCGAGCGCTCCTCCATCTCGACGATCGACGGTTGGATCGCCCGTGCGGCTTGGCCCTATCAGCGCCGCCTCGCCCACCGCTGGGACGACGTGCTCCAGGAGATCCGCCTGGAGGTCACCCGCCTTCTCGGGCAGGGGAAGTTCCGCGGCGACTCGAGCCTGAAGACCTACCTCTGGCGGGTCGTGTCGCATACCTGCCTCGACCAGGTGCGGGCGCAGAACAAGCACAAGTGGGAGGACCTGGACGAGCTCGACGGGGCCGAGCAACCGCATTCCGAAGGCCCGAGCGCCGCCGAGACCCGCGTCGAGCGGGACCTCCTGCTCCGCGTCCTCGACCGCGTTCCCTACGACTGCCGGAACCTGTGGCGCATGCTCGCCGCGGGGATGTCCTATAAGGAGATGGGCGACCGGCTCACGGTCGCCGAGGGAACGCTCCGGGTGCGCGTCCTTCGCTGTCGCGAGAAGGCGACGACCGCCCGGGCCGAGCTGCTCGGCGTGCCGCCGATGGAGCGGGTCGGTAACATCGAGAGCGCTTCCGCGCCTAAACGCCGCGGAGGAACTGCGAATGGCTTTCGATGAAGCGCTCCGGCCTCTGTCCTGGATCTCGCGGACCGCGGCCGACGACGAGACGGATCTGGCGCAGCGGTATCTCGCCGGCGATCGCCAGGCGATCCGCACCATCGACGGCTGGATCGCGCGGGCGGCCTGGCCGTTCCGGCGCCGCTTGGCCCATCGATGGGACGATCTGCTCCAGGACGTCCGCCTGGAGATCACCCGCCTGCTCGGCCAGGGGCGGTTCAACGGCGACTCGAGCCTCAAGACCTACCTGTTTCGGGTGGTCTCGCACACCTGTGTCGATCAGGTCCGGGCCTTGAGCCGTAAGCCGACGGAAGACCTGGAAGCCCTCTCGAGCTCCGAGCAGCCGCTCGCCCCCGGCCCCGGCGCGGCGGAGGTGGGGGTCGACCGCGACCTGCTGATCCGAGTGCTCGACCGGGTCCCGGACGAATGCCGTTCGATGTGGCGGATGCTGGCCTCCGGCGCCTCCTACCGGGAGATGAGCGACCGGATGTCGGTCTCCGAAGGAACCCTCCGCGTGCGCGTCCTGCGCTGCCGGGAGAAGGCGACGCGCGTGCGATCCCAGTTGCTCGCGGGCGTCCGCGGTAACGGATCGGCGCGGACCGCGCCTATCAAGGGCGGAGGGAATGCGAATGATCTGCGATGAAGCCATCGAGCGTCTGCCCTGGTACTTGAACGGCTCCCTCGACCCGACGGAGCGGGCGGAGATCCACGGCCATCTGGCCGATTGCGTCGCCTGCCGTGCCGCGCTCGAGGAGACCCGTCTCGGTTATCGCATCTTCTCCGCCCACGTGCCGTCGGAAGCGTTGGTCGACTACGCCTGGGATCGGACACCCGAGGGGCTGGACAGCGGCCTGATCGAGCGCCATCTCGAAGACTGCGCCGAGTGCTCGGCCGAGCTCGAGCTGATCCGAACCAGCCGTCGCCTCGCCGAGGAGCCGGACGTGGTCCTGCTGCGGCCCAACGTTCGCGCCGCATCGGGCCCCGCTCCGATGCCCATGGTCGTCCCGCGTCGTGCCTTGCGGACCTGGCAGGTCTCGGCGCTCGCCGCCGCGCTCGGCGGAGTCGTCGCGCTGTCGGGCTGGATGAACAGCGAAACGGCGCGCCGGTCGCTAGGAGCGCAGGTGGTTTCGGCCGAAGCGCAACAGGCCGCGACGCAGAAAGAAGCCGAGCGGCTGCGCACCGAGTCGCGGGAGCTCGAGCGCCGGCTGGCGGAGCGGCCCGCGGCCGGCGGGACCGAAAGCGGAGCTCCAGCGTCCACGGCAGCCACGGCGCCGGGCGGAGCGGCCGAGGCGGTGGCCGATTTCGGCAGCGGCAACGTGCTCGTCGAGGCCCTTTCGTCCGACGTAGCCCGGGGAGGGCTCGAGGAGTCGGTCCAGCCGTTTTCCGCGAAGAACGACAACCTCTTGCTGATCCTCGATCCCGCCCTGGACGAAGGAGAGTCGCCGGCCGACCGCTACGAGCTCGAAGTGCGCAATGCGGGAGGCAAGGTGTTTTCGAGCTCCGCCCGCTTCGACAAGACCCAGGGCGGCATTACCTTCCTGCTCCATCCGTCGAAGCTCGGCAAGGGTCGCTATCGGGTCATCCTGTCGACGAATGCCGATGGCCGGAGCCGCAAAGTCGGCGACTACCCGTTCGAGGTCCGGTAGCGAACCCTTAGAGATTCGCTCCCGGATCGAGCTTCAAGCGGCGCGGCGACCGACCTTCGCGGCCGTGGGCCAGCGGCCCGACAGAAACGTCTCCATCGCGGGGAAGAGCTCGTCCGGCGTTTCGAGGTAGGGATGATGGCCGGCCTCTTCGATCGATAGGAAGCGCGCCTCGGGCGCATGGGCCGCCCACTCCTCCGACGCCTGGACCGGCACGAGATCGTCGGTCCCCTGGATCACCAGGAGCGGCGCCGCGAGCCGGGCCAATCCCGGACGGAAATCCCAGCGGCCCATTTTCGGCACGATGTCGCGGAAGTAGAGCGGCATGGTGTGCTGGGGCCACTCGTTCGGAAAGGCCGCGACGTCCGCGAGCGGGAAACGCTCGATCGACCCGGGATCGCTGAGCTGGGCCGGCAGCAGGAAGTGAGAAAACCAGGCGTGGCAAAAGGCGACCGGGTCGAGCCGATCGACCTCAGCCTGCCGCAGCGCCTCGAGCTTCGGCACGCCGGGCGGGTAGATCAGGATCTCGGGCGCGGGAAGCTCCTGGGCCCACTCGCCCGGAATCCGCGGCGTGATCGGACAGACCAGCGCCACGCGCTCGATCCGCCCGGGATTCTCGATCGCGTATTGGGCGGCGATCGCCGCGTGGTAGCTGCTGCCGAGGAGCGACAGCCGTTCGACGCCGAAAAAGCGCCGGACCGCCTCGAGGTCCTCGACGTCGGCCTCGAGCGAGAGCTGGCGCGGATCGGACACCGCGCTCGACCGGCCCCGGCTCCTAGGGTCGTAGAACAGCAGAGTCCTCCCCGCGGCGAGCGGCGTGAGCAGCTCGGAGAGCCAGTTCGCGTTCGGAATCAGGACGACCTCCGGCCCGTCGCCCACCGTGCGGTAATACAGGTGGAGCCCCGGACGGACGAACACGAAACCCTCGGTGGTCTGCATGGCGGGAAGCATAGACCGAGGGGCCCCGAAACCGCCTCCGGCCGCTCTAAGCTCTCGCGGCGCTTCCCCGCGCACCGCCGAGCAGGGCGTCCAACGGATGGACGCCGCCGTTGTGCCAAGAGGCGTCGGGGCGCTGCAGCTCGCCGGGCGGAGCGAAACGCGAAACGCCGAGCGCGGCGAGCGCGGGGCGAAGCGCCTCGGCGTCCGCGCCGGCCAGGGCGGCTCCCTGAATGGCTCCGGCCCAGGGCTCGAGCAGGTCGGGGATTCGGGCCAGCTCGTCGAGCGGTTGGACGGGGACCGTCCGCCCCCCCGGGGACGGGGCGAACCGCGGATCGGCCTCGACCAACACCGTTCCCTCCCGAAGCGCCGCGCCGAACCGGCGGACCCCACGAAGATCGGCCGCCAAGCGCAGCTGCTGGACGGCGGCGAGGGTCCGCGGGTCGGTCGGCCCCGGCGGCCAGAGCGTCGCCAGACGACCCAGCTCGGCGGCGATCGCCCGCGCGAGCTCGATCGCGCCATCGAGGGGAAGGCTCGTGTAAACCGAGCCGATCGAAAGGCAGCCGCGTTGGTCGAACAGGGCGACGTCGCGCGCTACCCCCGCGGCGAGGGCGGGCAGGTCGCGGGGGTCGACCGCCCCCACGATCCCGAGGCTCGCTTTTGGGCCGTAGCCGAAGAGCTTGTCCGGTATGCGCGCGGCGAGATCGTCCAGGGTTCGCTGGTCGCCGTAGGCCAGCACGCGGGCGGCCTGCGCGAAGAGCGGATCCTCGATCCGGCGATCGCCGCCGGTCCAGGTCGCGGCGGCATAGGCGGAGAATGCCGGCTCGCGACCGACGAGCGCTGCGACGAACGCCGGGGCGAACGAGGGCTCGGCGGAGGAAGATTTGAGCAGCGCGGGGCGCCGCAGGGCGACCGCGGCGGAGAGCGGCTGAACGGCGAGCCCCGGAAGATTGCCGGCGAGGATCGCGAAGACGAAGCCGGGAGCCTCCGCTGGACGCTCCCGGGCGGCGGAGACGAGCGCGCGGAAGGGCTCTTCGCGGACGCCGCCCAATACCGCACCGAGCGCGGCCTCGAGACCCGCGCGGGAAAGTCGGCTCGCCGGAAGGAGGAACGAATCGAGCGCTTGGCGCTCGATGCTCCGCGGATCCAGAAAGGCCTCGACCGTTTCGCTCCAGGCGGCGACGAGCCGATCGTCGGGCAGGGCGGCGAGGGCCGGGCGGGCCGCTTCGAGCCGCTCTGTGAGCTCCTCGGCGAACCGGGCGGTGGACGGGTCGAGGCTCACCGGCCCATGGTAACCCGCAGTAAGCTCGAGGCCATGGCGACGCCCGAGGTCTCCGTCGTGGTGCCCACGTACAACCGGATGGACGTGCTGCCGGAGGTCCTCGCGGCGCTCGAAGGGCAGCAGGGTGCGCCGCCGTTCGAGATCCTGGTGGTCGACGACGGCTCGACCGACGCGACGCCGGATTTCCTGCTCAGCCGCGAGGCGTCAGGGGGCTCCATCCCGTTCCGCCAGCTCCGCCAGGAGAATCAGGGTCCCGCGGCGGCGCGGAACGCCGGAGTCGAGGCCGCGGCGGCGCCCTGGGTGGCCTTTCTGGGTGACGACACCGTCCCCGCCCCCGGATGGCTCGCGGCGCATCGCGCAGCCCATCGCCGCCGCGGCGACGATCCACTCCACGCGGTGATCGGCTACACCGGCTGGCATCCGCGCATGCGGCTGAATCCGTTCCTGCGCTACATCAACGAGCAGGGCCTGCAGTTCGGCTACGCGCTGATCGACGATCCGGAGGACGTGCCGTTCAATTTCTTCTACACCTCGAACCTCTCGCTCTCCCGCGAGCTGCTCCGAGCCGAGCCGTTCGACCTCCGTTTTCCCTATCCCGCTTGGGAGGACATCGAAGTCGCCTATCGGATGAAGAAGAAGGGCTTGCGGCTCACCTACGAGCGCCGGGCGACGGTCGCTCACGACCATCCGACCGACCTCGGCCGCTTTTCCCTGCGGCAGGAGAAGGCGGGGTATTGCGGCGTCGTCTTCTATCGTCTTCACCCGGAGCTCGGGCCGTTCGTCGGGGTGGGCGCCGGAGGGCCCCCGCCGCTCCCTCCCGCAGCCCGTCAACGCCGGTTGGAACGGCTGGTCCGCGCTTTGCAAAATTGGCCGGTATCCCTCCCCAAAGCGTGGGAGGAAGTCCTAAGGTTTCATTACATCAAGGGTCTCCACCGTGCTTGGGTCGACGGTGACGGAACGGCCCGAGGAGAAGTTCGATGACAGTTTCAACTCGAGAACCAGGCGCAGAAGGCGCCCGCCGCGCCCCTTCGTGGGGTCTCGCGTTGTTCGTGGCGCTCGGGCTCGCGGCCGCGCCGATCGCGGCGCAGTCCCATGGGCACAGCGACGGCTCGGCTGGCGAGGCCGTGCACGCGCGCTCCGAGCCGGGCGGCGACCGCGGCAACTGGAATTCTGGCGGCGGTTCCGGCGGAAGCTCGGGCGGCACGTCGTCCGGCGGCCAGAGCGCCAGCCCGGGCTCCGGCTCGAGCTCCGGCTCGACCGGCGGCGGTTGGACCGCGCAGCCGCGCTCCAGCTCTCCGGGTGGCGGCCGCGGCGAATGGCATGACCGCGGCAGCCGGGGCGGCGACCATGGCCATGGCGGCCACGGCGGCGGTCACTACGGTTACGGCCGCGGGTATTACGGCCCCTATTCGAACCCGTGGTGGGGCTGGTGGGGCTGGGGCTGGGGGTGGGGCGATCCGTATCCCTACGGCTACGGGGGCTACGGTTACGGACGCCGTTACGGCTACGAAGACGACCAGGGCGCTCTGGACCTGGACATCTGGCCGGGGGACACCCAGGTCTGGCTGGACGGTCAGTACATCGGTACGGTGGACGACTTCGACGGCTTCCCGACCTACCTCTGGTTGGACAAGGGAACCTACGACCTCGTCTTCTTCCGCGACGGCTACCAGACGCTCGCGCGCCAGTACACGATCTATCCGGGATTGACGGTGGACGTGGGAGACCGGCTGGTACCCGGTGCCTCGGTCCGTCCTGAAGACCTCGTGACCAAGACCCACGAGCGGCGCGATACCCGGATCTCCGACGAGCGGGAGCGTGCCGATCGGATCGACCGCGACCGCGCGTACCGCGACCGCCGCCGAAATACGGTGGATGAGGACGACGACTCGCGAATCGAGGTCGGCGAGGAGCAGGGCCGGTTGCGCCTTTCGATCGAGCCCGACGACGCCTCGGTCTACCTTGACGGCCGGTTCGTCGGCACTGCCGAGGAGATCGCCCGTCTCCGCCAGGGCCTCCTGGTCGACGCCGGACAGCACCGGATTTCGGTGGTCCGTCCGGGCCGGCGCGGCGCCGAGCAGACGGTGACGATCCGTCCGGGCGGCGAGCAGGAGATCGAGATCGAGCTGGAAAAGAGCGGCGAGTAGACCAGCCGTTCTCGGATTCGGAATCGAGCGGGCGCCTTCTTCGGAGGGCGCCCGTTTTTTTACGCTCGGGGCGAGCTACTTCGGTTCTTCCGGCTCGTCCGGCGCGGCGCCATCCTCCGCGGCGACCGCGGCGCGCGGTAGGACGCGGAACAACACCACGTATTCCCCGGCTTCGAAGCCGCCTTGGGCGAGCGGACGGACGTCGTGGGCGGCGTTGGCGAGGAAGGTCTCGATCCGGCCGATCGACTCCCGCATCCGTTCGGTCCAGCGGAGTGGGTCGGTCGGGAGCGCCGCGCGCGGCGCCTCGCGCGAGCGGTCGAGCTCGCCGGTTTCGACCAGGTCGTAGCGGCGAAAGAACTCCTGGCGCGAGAGCCCGTAGGCGGAGAGAACCTTCGCCAAGGTGCCGAGGGTGATCTCCTGTTTGCCGGTTTCGATCCGCGACAGCTGCCCTTTGCCGACCTTCGCGACCGCCGCGAGCTCGGAAAGGGTCTTGCCTTTTTCCTTGCGGACGCGGCGGAGGGTCTCTCCCACCCAGGCGAATGTCGAGGATTGCACGATGGCGGAATCTACTCGCGAAAGTCCTCGTTTGGCAACGCTAAGTCTTTTGTGATGAGTATCTTGCGCCAGTGACGAGGTTGTCGGCGACGACAACGGAAGGGGGCGGGGGATGCCTCTGTGCCAACTCTTTTCTCGCCCCCGACATCGATGTTTTCCCGAGAGAAACCGAGGAGCTTCGTCGAAGATTCGTGTCCCGAGGGGCCTTGCCGACCTCCGCGCCGGCCGTGTTAACCTTTGAATCCATGCCAGAGGTTCAAGTCGTGGGCGTGGGCGACCCACCGGTGCCGTACGAGCCGCTACGGGTCTTGATGCCATCGCCGATCGGTTCACTGGGCGTCGACCTCTGCGGCTCGGTGATCACCGGTCTCGTCATCGTGCCGGATCGGAAGGCTCGGACGGCCTATCGGCCGCTCCACGACGTGGACGAGTCCGATACCCTGGACGAGATTTTCGGCAGCCTCGCGGAGTACTTCGCGGGAGCGCGCCGCAAGCTGGACGTCGATTTCGACCTCGGCCCCTCGGGCGTCAGCGGATTCGCCCGGCGGGTTCTGCGCGAGACCGCCAAAGTCGGTTACGGCAAGACGCGCACCTATTCGAGCATCGCCGAGGCCGCGGGGCGGCCGGACGCCTACCGGCAGGTGCTGTCGATCCTCCACGAGAATCCGATCCCGATCCTCATCCCGTGCCACCGGGTGGTCACCCATAAATCCGGGGCCGGCAGTTTCATCGCGGGCGAGAAGAAGAAGCGCTGGCTTCTCGACCTCGAGCGCAAGAGCCTCGACCTCTTCGAAGAGTAGACCCGACGGCGAAAATCGGCGCGCGAGGCGCGCCGACAGGTCGGAAAGCGAGCCGGCGGATCGCCGTGCGAGAAGATTCGGTGCGTTCGAATCGTTTCGCAGGCCAGAACTTCTTTCGCACAAGCCCTCACAAACCATCGAGCAGGTTCTTCGCAGCGGTTGATTTTTCCGTCGAAGAGAACGAATGAAGTCTTTGCAAGTCACTCATAGCAAAGAACTTACGTTTGCAATCGCGTCGCTATGCCGGATAGATTCAAGAGGTGGAGACGTTCGAACATCTCGGGGAGACGCTGCGCCGGCTACGCAAGGAGAAGAAGAAGACCCTCTCCGCGCTCGGTCAGGAGGCGAAGGTGGGAAAGGGCCAGCTCTCGCGGATCGAGAACGGTCGGCAGGAGGCGACGTTCAGCACGCTCGCGAAGATCCTCGATGCTCTCGCCGTCGGGCGGAAAGAGTTCTTCCGGCGTTACGACTTGGTCGAGGCCGAGCACAGCGCGATCCGGGGGCGCGAGAAACCGACCGGTCTGCCGAAGCTCGAGTCACCCGAGCCTTTGTCGGACTCCCTGCGGCAGACTCTCGATCGGTTCGATTCGTTCGTTCGAGCCGCCCTCGAGCGACCGGACTCGCTGGCCCAGGGCGCCTTGGAGCTGGGCGAGTACGTCGTCTTCTTCCGCGTCGTGGCGCGCTCCGAAGCGGTTCCCCCGCCTCTCTCGTAGGTTCCTCGGCACGGAAATCGACGCTCGCAGAGCCCCGGAATGGCGCAAATCCGGAACCCAGCCGCTGGCCGTCACGATGTCGTTTCGTTTCGCGATTCTCGCTTTTTGTTGTCGGAACGAATCATCTGATTGGAGGGTTAGTCGTCGATCTCTGCTAAAAAGCGCCGCAAACGGCTCCGCACGAAGGTCCGTAAGTGATTCTTTTTGAATGACTTAGGCTTGAATTCGATCACCTGTGCCGGATAGATTTTCGGCATGGAGATGTTCCGTCACCTCGGTTTGACACTGCGCCTCTTGCGCGAGCTCCGTGGCCAGAGCCAGGGCCAGGTCGCCAAGGATGCGGGGATCAGCAAGAGCCAGCTGTCGAAATACGAGAACGGCCGCCTGCCGAAGCTCGAAACGCTCGAACGGCTCCTGGAATCGCTCGGCATCGAATACTTCCAGTTCTTCTACACCCTCCACCTCGTGGATAGACGCTCGGCGAGCCTGAAGCGCTTGGCGGCGACCGCCGAGCCCGGCCGAACCGGACGCGGGGGAACTGCAGGGGGCGGAGACGTCGACGAGGATCGCCTGCTCGCCGATCTTCGAGAAGAGCAAGGAGTTTTGCTCCCGGCCTTCCTCGACGTACCGGGGCGATCGGAATCGCTGGAGATCGGTTTCAAGCGGATCTTCGACGACCTGCTCGGCGTTTACCGCATGGTCTTCGAAGAGGTTCTCCTCTCGCGCCAATCCCGCGGCTGAGGCCGGAGCGATCGGCCCTCCAGCGCGCGCGACGCCGGATCTGTAGAATCCGGGAGCCGTGAGAAAAGTCACCCGGGAAGACGCTCTCCTCTACCACTCCACAGGGCGGAAGGGAAAGACCGAGGTCGTCCCGACCAAGCCCACCGCCACACAGCGCGATCTATCGCTCGCCTATAGCCCCGGCGTCGCTTATCCATGCAAGGAGATCCAGGGGGATCCCCTGCTCGCCTACGAGTACACCAACAAGGGAAATCTGGTCGCGGTGATCAGCAACGGCACGGCCGTTCTGGGTTTGGGGAACATCGGCGCTCTCGCGGGGAAACCGGTGATGGAGGGCAAGGGCGTCCTGTTCAAGCGCTTCGCGGACATCGACGTCTTCGACCTGGAGGTGGCGACCGAGGACCCGGATGAGTTCGTACGCACGGTGAAGCTGCTCGAGCCGAGTTTCGGGGGCATCAACCTGGAGGACATCCGGGCGCCGGAGTGTTTCGAAATCGAGCGGCGCCTGAAGGCCGCGATGAGCATTCCGGTCTTCCACGACGACCAGCACGGCACCGCGATCATCTCGGGCGCCGCCCTGCTCAACGCGCTCGAGGTGGCGGGCAAACGGATCGAAGAGGCGAAGATCGTTTTTTCCGGCGCGGGCGCCGCCGCGCTCTCGTGCGCCGCGCTCTACCTGGAGCTCGGCGCCCGGCGGGAGAACATCCTGATCTGCGACCGGCACGGGGTCGTCTATGCCGGCCGGGCGGAGGAGATGGACCCATACAAAGCGGCCTTCGCGCGCGAAACGGGGCTCCGGACGCTCGGCGAGGCGCTGCGGGGGGCCGATGTCTTCGTCGGCCTGTCGGTCGGAGGGGTCGTGACGCGCGAGATGATTCGCGGCATGGCCGCCGATCCGGTCGTTTTCGCGATGGCGAATCCGGATCCGGAGATCGGCTATGAGGACGTCCGTGCCGAGCGCCCCGATGCGATCGTCGCGACCGGTCGGAGCGACTATCCGAATCAGGTCAACAACGTGCTCGGATTTCCGTTTCTGTTCCGGGGCGCGCTCGACGTCCGGGCGACCGACATCAACCTTCCGATGAAGCTTGCCGCCGTCCGAGCTCTCGCGGCTCTCGCCCGGGAGGACGTGCCGGACTCGGTCCTCAAGGCGTATGGATTGGAAGCGCTCCGCTTCGGCCGCGACTATCTGATCCCCAAGCCGCTCGACCACCGCGTCCTCCTGACCGTGCCGCCGGCGGTGGCCGCGGCCGCGGTCGAAAGCGGCGTCGCACGGGTTCCGATCGCCGACTTCGCCGCGTACGAGCGTCGGCTCGAAACCCTGATCTCCCGCCGGCTCGAGCTGATGCGCGGCCTGATCGACCAGGCCAAGCGCAAACCGAAGCGGATCGTCTTCCCCGAGGGGGAGCACGAGAAGATCCTCCGCGCGGCGAAGATCCTGGTCGACGAAGGGATCGCCCACCCTGTCCTGCTCGCTCGGCGCGAGGTCATCGCTCCGCGCCTGGCCGAGCTCGATCTCGCCGAAGAGCGGTTGACCATCCTCCACAACGAGAGCTCGGAGACCTTCGGCGCTTACGCCGAGCGCTACCACGAGCTGCGCCGGCGCGAGGGAATCACCCGGGAAGAGGCGTTCAAGCGGATGCGCCAGCGCAACTACTTCGGCGCCATGATGGTCGATCAGGGCGACGCCGACGGGCTGATCTCGGGCATGACCCAGTCGTACCCCGAGACGATCCGGCCGGCGCTTCAGATCATCGACCTGCGGCCGGGCGTCCGGCGGATCTGCGGCGCCTACCTCCTGATCCTCAAGCACCGCGTGTTCGTCTTCGCCGACACGACGGTCAACATCGATCCGACGGCCGAAGGGCTCGCCGAGATCGCCCGTCTCACGGTCGAGTTCGCGCGGCGGTTCCAGATCGAGCCGCGGGTCGCCATGCTCTCCTTTTCGAACTTCGGCTCGAACAGCCACGCCGCGGCGCGGAAAGTGCGGCGCGCGGTGGAGATCCTCCGCGAAGAGGCGCCCGACCTCGAAGTCGACGGCGAGATGCAGGCGGACACCGCGATCCTCGAGGAGATCCTCACCGAGATCTACCCCTGGAGCCGGCTGTCGAAGCCCGCGAACGTCCTGATCTTTCCCGAGCTCCAATCCGCCAACATCGCCTATAAGTTGGTTTGGCGCCTCGCGGGCGCCGAGGCGATCGGCCCGGTGTTGCTCGGTCTCGCGCGGCCGGTCCACGTCCTCCAGCCGGGGCTCGAGGTTCAGGACATCGTCAACATGGCGGCTATCTGCGTGGTCGACGCCCAGGAGCGCGAGGCGGCTCTACGGCCGGCCCGGGACAGCTTCTGAGGGAGTCGAAACGCGCTAGAATGGGTTGTAACGTTTTGCACTCGAGCCGCGCCTGTTAGGAACGCCCCAACGCGGCTCCGATTGCGGGCGATCCAACGGGTCCCCGGGCAGGGGATCCTCTCGAAGGAGGTCACTGAACATGAAGCGCACGTCCCTGTGGCTCGTCGGCGCATTGGTCGCGGCCGCGATCGCCCCGAACCTCGTTTCGGCGGCCGACAAGAGCTCCAAGCCGAAGATCGCCGTCCTCGAGTTCAAGAACAAGGCCGACAACCAGTGGTGGTTCCACGGCGGAGCCGAGGCGGCTCAGGACGTTTTCGTCACCGAGCTGGTCAAGAGCGGCAAATTCCGGGTCATGGAGCGCGAGCAGCTCGACGCCCTGATGCAGGAAAAGAACCTCACCCTCTCGGGTGACGTGGATCCCAAGCAGGCGATCAAGGTCGGCAAGCTCATCGGCGTCAACTATCTCTTGACCGGCTCGGTCACCGAGTACGGAACGACCGACAAGAGCGCCCACGGCCCGGGCATCGGCGGCCTGCCCGGCTTCTCGGTCGGCAAGAAAACCTTCGTCGCGGCGATGAACGCCCGCCTGATCGACACCTCGACCGGTGAGATCCTGTGGGCCGACGAGGCGCGTGCGGAAGAGTCGAGCTCCAAGGTCTTCGTCGGGGGTTTCGGCGGCGGCGTGGACGACGACCGGATGTTCGACAAGGTCATGAAGCCCTGCATCCAGCAGCTCACGGCCAGCTTGAAGGCTGCCGACCTGTAAGAACGGCTGGAGAACTAAGCTTCGAGAAGCCCGGCGATCCACGAATCGCCGGGCTTTTCGTTTTCGGGCGAACGAGCCGTCGTCGCCGGGTCAAGGCAGGTCGCCGGTCCGTGCGGGAACAAACGGAGAAGCCGACCGGGTTTCCCCTATCGAAACCACCCGGATAGCATGGCCACGGACCCTCCCATGGACGAACACCAAACCGCCTCCCACTCCACTTCCGAGAAGTCCTGCTGCCACGGCGAGCACGCGGCGCCGACAACACCCGAGAAAGCTCTCGATCCCGTGTGCGGAATGACCGTGAACCCCGCGACGGCCAAGCACCGCACCGAGCTGGACGGAAAGACCTACTTCTTCTGCAGCGCGGGATGCCGAGAGAAGTTCGAAAAGGACCCCGGCAAATACCTCGACAAGCCTGCAGCTCAGGCTCAAGCCGAGAAAGTGGTGGATCCGGTGTGCGGAATGACCGTCGATCCCGCGACGGCCAAGCACCGCACCGAGCTGGGCGGAATGACCTACTACTTCTGCAGCGCGGGGTGCCGGGAGAAGTTCGAAAAGGATCCCGGCAAATTCCTCGCGCCGAGAAGCGAAGCCGTCGCCGAGCCGGCTCCGCCGGGTGCCAAGTGGACCTGCCCGATGCATCCGGAGGTCGTGCGCGACGCACCGGGCTCGTGCCCGCTCTGCGGCATGGCGCTCGAGCCGATGGTGCCGACCCTGGAGGAAGGTCCCGACCCCGAGTTGCTGGACATGCAACGCCGGTTGATCGGCAGCGCCATCCTCGCCCTTCCTCTTCTCGTGATCGAGATGGTGGGCATGGCGGGAGTCTCCGCCCTTCATGGTGGCTGGGTGGCCTGGCTGCAACTGGCCCTCGCCACGCCGGTGGTCCTTTGGGGAGGATGGCCGTTTTTCGTCCGAGCCAAGGACTCGATCCGCTATCGCAGCCCGAACATGTTCACCCTGATCGCCCTCGGCACTGGAGCGGCCTATCTTTATAGCCTCGTCGCCGTGCTGTTTCCGCGCTGGTTGCCCGCGGGGGTGGCCGCCTCCGGCCACGGCGGGCGTCCGCCTCTCTATTTCGAAGCGGCGGCGGTGATCACGGCGCTGGTCTTGGTCGGCCAGGTCTTGGAGCTGCGCGCACGCCGTTCGACCGGGGCGGCCATCCGCGCTCTGCTCGGCCTTTCACCCAAGACCGCGCTTCGAGTCGGCGTCGATGGGCGCGACGAGGAGGTGGAAATCACCGCGATCCACGTCGGCGACCGCCTACGCGTCCGGCCGGGCGAAAAGGTGCCGGTCGACGGAACGGTCGAGGAGGGGATGAGCTCGGTCGACGAGTCGCTCCTGTCGGGCGAGCCGATCCCGGTCGAAAAGGAGCCAGGGGCCAAGGTGGTCGGCGGCACGGTGAACGGCTCCGGGAGCTTCGTCTTCCGCGCGGAGCGGATCGGCCAAGACACCGTGCTCGCGCAGATCGTCCGGCTGGTCGGCGAGGCACAGCGAAGCCGCGCGCCGATCCAGCGGTTGGCCGACCGGGTGGCCGCCTGGTTCGTTCCGGCCGTGGTCGCCGTGGCGGTGTTCACCTTCTTGATTTGGCTCACGGTGGGGCCCGAGCCGCGGTTTGCCTATGCCCTGGTCAACGCCGTAGCGGTGGTCATCATCGCCTGCCCTTGCGCATTGGGCCTCGCAACACCCATGTCGGTGATGGTCGGAACCGGCCGGGGAGCCCGGTCGGGAGTCCTCTTCCGGGACGCCGCCGCGCTCGAGACCCTCGAAAAAGTCGACACGCTGGTGATGGACAAGACCGGGACCTTGACGGAGGGGAAGCCTCGGCTGGTCGAGATCCGACCGGCGCCCGGGATCGACGAACGGGATCTGCTCTCCGTCGCGGCCGGATTGGAACGGGGCAGCGAGCACCCGCTCGCCGCCGCGATTCTTGCCGGCGCCGCCGAGCGCGGAATCGATCCGCCGAAAATCGAGAGCTTCCGAGCCCTCTCGGGTCGCGGCGTCTCGGGGATGCTCTCGGGAACCGAGGTCGCCCTGGGAAACCGGTTGTTGGCCAAGGAGCTCGGCGTAGCGGAGAGCGAGCTCGGATCGTCGTTCGACGAGCCGGCGGCCGCGCTCCGAGCCGGCGGCCGCACGGTGGTCGCGGTGATCCGGGGCGGTCGCGTCCTCGGGCTGCTCGGGATCGCCGATCCGATTCGACCTTCCACCCCGGCGGCGCTAGCGGCGCTCCGGCAGGAGGGTCTCCGGCTGGTCATGCTCACGGGCGATTCCCGGGCCACGGCCGAGGCGGTAGCGCGCGAGCTCGGGATCGCCGAGGTGATCGCCGAGGTGCTGCCCGAGGGGAAGGCGAAGGAGATCGAGCGCCTCCAGGCGGCCGGGCGCCGCGTTGCGATGGCGGGCGATGGCGTCAACGACGCCCCGGCGCTCGCCCGGGCGGAGGTGGGCCTGGCGCTCGCCACGGGCTCCGACGTGGCGGTCGAGAGCGCGAGCGTGACCTTGATGGGAGGCGATCTCGGTGCGATCGTCCGCGCCCGGCGTCTGTCGCACGCGACGATGCGGAACATCCGGCAGAACCTGGTTTTCGCCTTCGCCTACAACCTTCTCGGCGTTCCGCTCGCCGCGGGGATCCTCTACCCGGCGTTCGGCCTGCTCCTCTCGCCGATCGTCGCGAGCGCGGCGATGTCGTTCTCTTCGGTTTCGGTGATCGGCAACGCGCTGCGGCTGCGGGGCGTCAGGATTTGACCCGAGGCCGGCCGGTTCGCCGGTTCGGCTCGAAGCGCAGGGAGCGGTTGCTGCGGGAGGCTTCGAGGAAGGCGCCGAGATCGCGCAGCCAGGAGGCCGTGAGGCTTTCGCGCTCCGCGGCGTCCCGGAAGAGGAGGAGCGCGGCCAGCGCTTCCCGATGCACCTCGTTGGCCTCGAACATCGGCACGATGTCGGAGGCGATCCGTTTCGTCTCGGCGGGGCGGCCGGCCGCAAGGTAGGCCTGGGCAAGGTCCAACGAGGCGAGTGCGGCGTCGAAGCCGTTCTCTGCCTTCGTGAAGACGTCGCGAACCGCGGTGAGGCAACGGACCGCGTCTTCTATCTCCCCCTGGTCGAGCGCGATCTTTCCGCGGAGCCACGTATAGCGAATCTGTAGGAGCGGCTCGCCGAGATCTCGGTGCCGGTCCTCGTCCTCGTCCAGGATCGTGAGCGCCTCTTCTCTCCGTCCCGCGCCGGCGAGGTAGGTAGCCAAGTTGCGGCGCGCGGCGAGATAGAGCCAGAGGTCGCTTTCGGGGTCGAAATGGCCGAGAGCCTCGGTTCCCAGGCGCACGGCGCGCGCGGTCTCGCCCCGATGGTGGTAGACGTTGGCGAGCTGCATCTGGACTCGACCGGTCGCGGTGCGATCGCCGAGCAGGTCGTAATGGAACCTCGCCCGTTCCAGAACCTCTTCGGCCTCGCGGAAACGGCATTGGTCCGAGCGAAGCGAGCCTTCGAGAGAGTCCAGGCGCGCCAGGATCTCCGGATCGGTTACCCCACCGACGATGGTGAGGTGGCGAACCTGGCGGAACAGCCGATCGCTTTGCGGCAGGTCGCCCTCGGCGCGGACGGCGTTGGCCACCTCGCCGAGCGTGAGAGCTTGGAGCTCGCGCGCGACCGGCGATTCGGAGAGCTGATTTGCGACCTCGCGGGCGAGCTCAGCGAAATGGCGCGCCTCCCGAGGGGCCGACGGCAGGCGTTTCCGACATTCCTCGATCAACAACTGGGCGAGTGCCGAGGTCCGAAAACGCCGATACGACCGGCGGACGCGCCCCATCCGCTTCGCTTCGGGCATCCGCACCAATTCGCTGAGATCCTGGCGCGCCTGACGCTCCTCGGCGCGGGCCTTGGGCAGCTCTCGCTCGAGGAGGGTGGGGAGGATGGTGAGGGTTCGCGAAAAACTTCCGTTGGTCGATCGGAGCTCTCGCTGGTAGGCCTCCCATTCGGAAGCGCAGTTCGGACAGAGGTCGAGAAGGTGGGGAAGAGCGATGTCGAGCAGGGTTCGAGGAGGAAGGTCGCCGGATGCGATGGCGCGCAGAATCTCCCGACTCAGATGCATATCGTTCATTCGGCGTCCTTTCGCGAACCCACCAGAGCTGAAGCCTTATCTTGACGAGGTGAGCGGCGAAGGCTCATCCGGGACAAAAAAAGGCGGAGTCCGGCAAATTGGGCTCCGCCCAGAGGCGACCTCATCCCGAGAGCTGGAGGGATATCGTCAGCGGGCGCGGGGCGCCTTCGGCCCGCCGTCGAACTGGGGCATCGAGAGCGACTGTCCGTTGGGGTCGGTCGTGACCCCGTGATGCGCGAACAGACCGATCGGGATGCGCAGCAGATCGGACAGGCCGGTCGAGATGGATTCGAGCACGGAGCGGAGGGAGATCGTCTCGCGAACGGAACGGGACTCCACGGGCTCCTGCCGAGCCTGGGCGACCGAGGTCGAGAGCAAGAGAAACGAAGCCAGGAAGGATGAAGCGAAGACGATGGTTCGTCGGACCATCCCGAGCACCTTTCGAGACGGCTTCCGCTCGCTTCCTGTCTTTCAGGATGAGGGGCCGCCCGTACCTCTAAGAGTGAGGCAGGGGTGCTCGGAAAAGACTCATTTTTCCTCTCGTCGCAACTTCGGGGAGAGTTGCGCCCCGTTTTCGTTCCGATCGAGGCGTCTCGGGTGTGTTTCGAGAGAACCGGGCCGTCTTGAGCGGACCGGAGGTGACGGAAGCCTAGGGCGCGGCCGCCTGTACGCCGTAGCCGGAGGTCCCGAGGAGGAGCCGCCCCTCGACGATTCGTGCCGCCGTCAGGTCACGGACGGGAAACGGAAGCGTGAGAGGACGGAGCTCTGGGCGGGAGGGGTCGTTCCCTCGGTCCAGCAGGTAGGCCGTGTCGCCCGTCGCTACGACGGCCGCGAGCCGATCGTCGCCGGTCGGAAACGCTCGGGAGGCGTTCTGGGCGAGCTCGATCCACTCCTGCGCGGGGGCGGTCCGAATCCAGGCGCCGCCCGCGCCGGAGTAGAGAAGTCCGGCGCTCGTGCGCTCCAGACGGCCCCCGGAGAACGGCGTGGCCACGGGAGTGCGCTTGCCGGCCTCTAAACGGAAGATCGACCGATCGTCGCTTCCCCAGAGGGCTCCCGACCAGAGCACGGCGGAGCGGGGCACGGATTTACCGAGCAGCGGCTCGAAACGCTCCTTCCCGTCCTTGGTACGGGTCAGCTCGAACAGGCCGGACTCGGTCCGGGCCAAGGTGCGCCCGCCGATCTTTGAAACCCGATCTACCCGCCGTTCGCCGAGTTCGGGTCGGCGTCGCCAATCGGAGCCCTGGCGTTCGAAGAGGCCGCGCTCGGTCGCCGCGAACGCGCTGGTGCCGTCAAGCGCCAGGTCGAGAACGGTGGGAAGGGGGACGAATCCGGGAAAGGTTCGGCCGCCGTCCCGGGAGACGTAAAGCCCCGAGGAGGGGCCGGCCTGGTTGACCGCGACCAAGAGCTCGCCGGGGCTCGCGGCAAGAGCTCCGATGCGGAGGTTGCCGAGACCCCGGTTGGCGGGGTGAAAGGAGTCGCCCGAGGAGATCCAGATCCCGGACCCTTCCGTGCCGAGCACGATTCGATCCGGCCGGGCCGGATCGACGGCGATCGCCAGGATCGACAGCGCCGGGTCGGAAGCGAGCTTCCATGACAGCCCTCCGTCTGAGGATAGGTAGGCACCGGCCACGGTGCCGGCGAGCAGGCGACCGTCCGGCAGGACCGCGAAGCTCGGCGTCCGCCGTTCGCCGAGTCCCTGCTCGTACCGGCGCCAGCCGATGCCGCGGTTCCCGGTGCGGTAGACCCAGCCGCAGGTGGAGGCCCAGATCTCGCCCGATTCTCGGCCAGGCGTGAGGGTGAAAACCTCCGAGTCGAGCACCATGCCGTCGAAGATGCCTTGCCACGTGGCGCCGGCATCGTCGCTACGGTACGCCTGACGCCAAGTTCCCGCGTAGACCGTGCCCGGCCTCTCGGGATCCACCAGGAGGCTCGTGACCTTGCCGATCTCGGGGAGCGCCCGCGTGAGCGGGCGCCAGGTCTTGCCGCCGTCCACGGTTCCCCACACCCCTTGACCCGTCGCGGCGTAGACACGCCCCTCCTCACCCGGAACCGGAGCGATGGCGTAGACGGGAAGATCGGGCAGGTCGCCGCTGCGCGAGGCCCAGGTCCGGCCGAGATCGTCCGACGAGGCGACGTGACCGCCGCTCCAGATTCCCCAGAGACCGACCCAGATCCGCGGCGGCGAGGAGCTTCCCTGGTGCTCGAAACGGAGGGAGCTGACCACCCAGCCGGGGAATGGAAGGGAGGGACCCGCGTCGCTCCAGGTCGAGCCGCCGTCCTCGCTCCGGTAGACCTGGCCGGCGGAAGTGCCGGCGAGGAACCGATCGGGGTTCCCTGGTTCGATCGCGAGCGATCGCACATCGGCCCCTTCGAGAGGGAGCCTCTGCCAAAAGGAGAAACCTGCCGGCCGTTCGATTGCCTCGGTCGCCGTCGCGTCCAGCGCGGCAACAGGCTGGCCGAGATCGCCGAGACAGGCGGCGAAAAAAAAGGTGAGAAAGACCTTACGCATTCGGTGCGAGGAACTCCAGGTCGGGCGTTCCGGCTCGATGTTCGTCGTGCGTATATCGGTCGCGGACCATCTCGGCGACGATCGAGATCGCGATTTCCCCGGGTGAATCGCCGCCGATCGGCAGGCCGATCGGCGCGCGCAGGTCGATCCGTGCGAGATCGCCGCCCCGGGTGGCCACCTCGCGTTTGACCCGCTCGATCTTCCGTCGGCTGCCCATCAGGCCGACGTACGCCAGGCGCTCGGGCGCGGCGCGGAGCAGGGCAGACAGGGCGGCGGAGTCGGTCTCCCAACAACGGGAGACGATCGCGACGAAAAGCTTTCGACGAAGGTGCGGGGCGAGGAAATCGGTCGCATAGTCGCGGTCGACCGCAGCAAATTCGCTGCCGGCCGGAAAGAGCTCCGGATTCCTAAATTCCTCCCGGTCATCGGCGATCAGCAAGTCGAAACCGGCGAGCGCGCCGGCGCGGGCGAGCGCCTGGCCGACCGGTCCGCCCCCGCAAACGACGAGCAAGGGAGCTGCCTCGACCACCTCGAGGAACACCTCGGCCATCCCGCCGCAGACCATGCCGGTCGGTTCGCCCTTCTTCGCCTCCTCGGTGAAGTAGTAGCGCTTGATTTCAGATGCGCCGGAACCCTCGAGCTTGGCGAGGGCATCCGTGCGGACCATGGCCTCGAAGGCTCCGCCGCCCAGATTTCCGGTCGCGCCGCCGTCCGGTCGGACTAGGAGCTTCCAGCCGACTTTGCCGGGAGTCGAGCCTTCCGAGCGGACGATTTGGCAGAGGCCGAGCCGCCCCCAAACCTTGAGGGAGCGCTCGGTTTCGGCCAGGACTTCTTCGACCCGCGATGGCGCCATCGATTCGATTCTACGTCTCGTTCGTAAGCCCCAATCCTCGTTTCACGGCGAACCACCGGTCGCGCAACTTCCAGAATCGGCTGGCTCGCATGCCCTCGATCTGCGTTCGCAGCTCTCGCTCGGTCCGTTCCGCCCGTTCCCGTTCTGCCGCGCGCTCGGCGGCGATCCTGGCTTGCTCCGCTTCCAGGTGGCGGGCGTTGAGCCAGGCATCGAACCGAGCCGCGCGGAGCAGCGCGCTCTCGCAGGGTGCCGACAAGAGAGTGCTCGAAACGCCGTCGGCGTCGACCACCTGCAGCTCGATCGGTGTCGAGGCGCGAAGGAGATCTGCCGGCCAGGGGGCTTCGAGCCGGAAACCGACCGCGGCGACGGTTTCGTTGGGGAACAGCTCGCGAACCTCCGGGCGAGACTCGAAGTCGCGGGTCGAGGCGATGAGCCGTCCGCCCGCCGAGAGCCGCGCCTCGACCGGAGGCCGCCCGGTCGAACGATCGGCCGCCCAGGCGGCGAGCCGCAAGAAGGGAGGCTCGAAGCGGCAGGTCTCGACGAATCCCTCGAGCGGCGCCCTGAGATCGAGCGAAGAGAAATCGAGGTTCGGAGCGTCGACGACGATCCAAAGGTCCTGGAAGTTCGCCAGGCCGCGCGGAAAGAGCGCCGCGGAAGCGCCTGGGGCGATCTCGCCCAGGAGCGAGCGAACGAACGATTCGTTTACCCAGGTGCTGCCGTAGATGTCGGTGTCGAGGAGGCGACTCTCGCTTTGCGCGACGAAGTGGAGCCCGTTGTCTCCGAGCTCGGCACCCGGGGGGAGCAGGTGCTCGCCGTGGACGCTGAACGCGAGAAGGCCTCCCGGTTCGACGAGCGACCACAGCCGGGCGAGCCACCGGCGGAAGGTCGGCTCGGGGAGATGGGTGAAGAGCGACGAGACGAGGACGGCGGAAAACCGCCGGGGGCATTCAAAATCCTCCGGTATCGGCGTGGAGAGCAGGGCTTGAGCGCCGAGCGCTTCCTCCTGAAAGCGAACCGCCTCCGGATCGATCTCGGCCGCCCAGACCCTCTTGCCGCCGAGGTCGTGGACCATGAAGCGGGTCGCCCGTCCGTAACCGCTCGCGAAGTCGAGGACTTCGCCTACTCGGGACGGATCGCCGAAGCGCCATTCGAGGATCTGCCGCTCTCGTTCCCAGATCGCGAGGCCGGAACGGAAGTAGGCCGACAAGGCTTGCTCCCGCTGCCAGCCGCGCCCGTCCTCCCCGTAGTTCCAGAGGAAATGATGCAACATGTCGTCGGAACTGTGGATCTCGAGCCGTGCTCCGTCGATGACCGGCGTCTGATCGAAAAGCGCGAGCAGGAGCGGCGTGGGCCCCCCTTCGAACGCGAGGGGGAACGGATGGGTTTCAGGCATCGAAAGTCTCGGGAAGGGAAAGCCTTGTTCCCGCCGTTCGACGGGATCCGGAGATTCTACGAAAGAGAAGGGAAGGAAGCGGAAGCGGGGCGGCCATGCCGCCCCGCTTCGAGATCGAGGTCTCAGCGCGGCGGCAGGTTCGCCGTACGCACCGTCTCGCTATATGGCGAGAAGGAGGTGCCCTTCTTAGCCCGCAAGCGGAAGGCGAAGGGCTTGCCGGGGGTGAGGCCGGTGACCTTCGCCGTGGTCGAATTGGGAGGCAGCTCCAGGACCTGGCGCCAGCTACCGCCGATCCTCTTGCGCTCGACGAGGATCTTCTCTTCGACAGTCGCGTTGTCCTTCCAAGTGAGCATGACGCTGATCGAGGAGAGAATCTTCGCCTTGACCTGGCTCGGCGCCTTGAGCCCGTCCGGCGGAGGCGGAGGCGGGGGCGGCTGCGTCGAGCCGTCGCCGTAGAGCACCGCCACGGCGGCCCGGTCGTCTGGGTTCAAACTCGCACCCCGGGCGTCGGCGTGGGCGTTGGCGAACATGAGCGCCTGGCGCTCGCGGGAGTGCCCAAGGCCCAGCGTGTGGCCGAGCTCGTGTCCGAAGATCTCCTCGATGATCTTCGGATCGCTACCGAAGAAGCAGTCCGTCCCGTCGTTGGTCACGATGTCAGCCTCGACCGCCTCGTGATACCGCGTGCCGCGGTAGTCGCGGGTCGAGTCGAAGAAGAACGGACCGCCGGCCGCGATCACCCCGCCGCTGTCGCAGTCGAAGCTCCCCTCGACCTGATGGCTCGGATCGTTGAACAGAACGGTGTTCGTGTCGTCGGAGCGTCCGAGACCGTTGCTCGCGGAGGTCGTGCCATCGACCACGTAATTGATGTTCGAGGAGGAGTCGGAGTTCCAAGCATTGGTCGCGACCGTGAGCGATCCGAGCGCAAGAGAGACTGGAATTCCCGCCTGCCCGGCCTGGTGGACGCGCCAGCGGACGGAGAGCCCGGTGTCGAACCGGAACCAGCGGATCGCGATCCCATCGTCAGGCAGGAGGAAGGTGAAATTCCCCTCGAGCCCTTTGTCGCCTCCGACGGGAGCGTAGTAATCCGCGGCCCTCTCTCGGCCGGCGCTGCGATCTTCCAACCAGCGGACGAAACTCGGAAGGCTGCGCGGCCGGTCCGCGCCCGGATGCAACGAGTCGCCGACCAGCTCCTGCGTGCCGGCGAGATCGCGAATCGCGTACCGCGCGCCCGCCTTTTCGACGATGTGGAAAGCGCCGAGCATCATCTGGACCACCCGATATGTGCCGTCTTCGGCGTGTGGCGCGAGGAAGAGCAAGGCGCGCTCCCCGGCACGGAACTTGGGGGCTCCCCATATCTTCAAGCCGATTCCGTCGCTACCCATCCCCCCCGGAACGCGAACCACGAAGGTGCTGCCCGGCGCGAATCCTTTGACCAGCTTTTCGATTTCGACCAGGTAGTCGGTGCTCGGGGTCCGCGCCTCCGGCGAGGCCTCGACCGCCGTGACCCGCACTTGGGCGATCATCGAAGAGGTGTCGGCCAAACGTCCGTCGCTCATCATCTTGAACGTCGTAGCTCCGGCGACCGCGCTCAGAAAAAACGGGAAGAGCCAAGCGGTGAAGACGGCATAACGCTTCATGAAGCCTCCTCATTGCCCCGATTCGAGGCGGCGTCGGTTCCGGCTGCGAAGAACGATTTTCCGGGGCGGCCGGCCGACGCGCCGAGATGCCACCCCAATTTTGGAATATACCTGGGAATCTATGCGAGCGGAAGCGCCCGGTTTGGCGGGGGCGGGGGCTCCTATCGGCCGGCAGGGGGAATGTAGGGCGCGAGGTGAGGGTCGAGCTTCGTCGCGGTCGAGAAGCTCTGGCGCGCCGCGTCCGGAGTACCGGCGAGGAGTTGGGCGCGGCCGAGGTTCAGATAAATCTCGGGCCGCGGTTCTAGATGAAGGGCCTCGATATAGGCCTCTTCGGCGGCTTCGGCGCTGCCGAGAAGAAGGTGCTGGGCGCCACGGGCGATGGGGATTCCCGGCTCGAGGGGGTCGAGGCGGGCGGCCCGACGGAGCAGCTGCAGGTTTTCCGCGAAGAGGGTCCGCGACGATCGCCCGACCGACAGTGCGGCTTTCGAGCGGCGCTCGACCTGGTCGAGCGCACGGCTGGCGCCGAGGCGAGACACGGTGAGCCGGATTTGGCCCGCGAGAGCGGCGCTCAGGAGGACCAGCGCGACCCAGAACAGGGCTCCCGCCGCAGGCCGGCGAGCCGGGGAACCACCGCCCTTGGCGGCTTCAGGCGCCCGAGGAGGTCCTTTTTTTCGCGGCATTCAGACCTCCTCCCCGGCGTCGAGCCCCCAGGCTATGAAGAGCAGCGCGGGGAACGCCACCAGGGCGATGCGGAACGGAAAGTACGCGGCCGAGAGAAGAGCGAACGAGGCGAGGCCGGCGTGGAAAAACGCCCGATCGCGCGGCTCGCCGTGGGCGCGACGGAAGGCGACGTAGCCGAGGACCCCCAGACCCCAGGCGAGGGCCAGGACTCCTGGCCAGCCTAGATCGGCGGCGACCTCCAGAAATTCGTTGTGAGCGTTGCCGAACACCGGCTGGTTGTGCTCCTCGAAGAATCGCGTTCCGGATTGGGCGAGCGCGAGCTTTGCGGGCACGAACTCGGGCCGGTAGGCACCGTGCCCTACACCCGTCCAGGGGTTCTCCCTCCACATCCAGAGCGCGGCGCGCCAGCCGTCGAGCCGGCCGGTGAGGAGGGCATTCCAATTGCCAGCGGAGACCGATTGGAGCTTTCCGGCGACCCGTTGGCGAAGAGGTGGCACCCCGATCAGCGCGATGGAGCCGAGGATCAGGAGTGCGGTGAGCCCCAGCGCCAGCCGCCGGCGCGGCAGGCTTCCCGCGGCGAACGTCAGGGTGCCTACTCCCAGGGCGACCAGCGCGGCCAGGGTCTGCGACGCGACCAGGGCGTAGAGGCAGAGACCGGTCTCGATCGCCACGACGATTCGACGCCGCCCGGCAAGCCGCGGCAGATACCAGAACCCGATCAGGCATGGGAGCACGAGGAAGGCGCCGAGATCGCCGGGATTACCCGCGAGCGCGGTGACGCCCAATCGCGAGTCGTAGGCGATGCCGGCGAAACGGAGCGGTTCCCAAAGCTGATGGAATTGAAGGATCGCGAGCAAAGCGCAGAGGGTGGCCGGGAGGAGCGATCCCTCGAGGAAGCGCTCCTTCTGCGCGCGATCGAAGCCGGATGTCCATCCGACCAGACAGGCGATTCCCAGGGTCAAGCTCCAGAGCGCGGCTCGAACGTGGAGCGGGTGGGCGGTGGTCGCGAGGCTTACGGCGGACAGGATCAGGAGCGGGGCGGAGGCGAGGATCTCGGGGCGCTTCCAGGCCGTGCGCCAATCGAGGGTGCGGCCCCGGAGCACGAAGACGAGACCGAGGAGCGTGATGAGAGCGAGGAGCTCGCCGAGGAGGAGTTTCGGCGCCCGGAACGACTCGTGGAGCCCCGGAATCACGAGAAGCGGCACTGCGTAGATCAACCCCCACATCGCGACGACCGCGAGCGGAGGGGCGGCCGGAGCGGTGGCGGAAGCGGGTTTCATGCGGTCCGATGCTATCGCAGCGTTTCCTGGTCCCCCGATTTCCCGGTCTCACCCATCCCGCCGGTCCTGCGGTTTGGCTCCCCCAACCTCCGGGACTCTCCGGCGCAGGTGGTACCACTCTCGGCCCAAGAGCGGGTCGGCGATGGGATCAACGGTCGGATCGATCGACCCGGCCAAGGCGGCGCGAGCGACCCGCGCTCCGGGCGGCCCGGGCGAGGAGATCGAGCGGGCGATAGAGCCGACGGCCGAAGCGTCCCAGGGGGCCGGACGGTGGGCCGTAGATCGCGTCGAGCTGGTCGGCGGGAGGAAAGAGAGCGGCGACCAGGGCCGCGCCCTTGCGGCCGAGGGGGCTCCGCTCGGTCGGCCGGGGTGCGAGGAGCGAGAGCTTCAGAGCGCTCTCATAATCGGTATCGAGGCGCCCCGCCAGCGCATGCCGGAGCAAACGTGAGGAAGGGCCGTCCCCGGCCATTACCGCTTGAACGTTCCCTGAGCCGAGCCCCGCGCAGAGATCGGCGACCGCCTCGAGCTCCTCTTCGGCCACGTCTTCGGCAAGCCAGCCGGCGAGGCGCAGCCTCCGGACCGCACCAGAGTCGCCGTTCACTCCGAGATCGAGCAGGTCGGCGAACGTCCGGAGCGCCGGATAGGCGGACGGCTCGAATCCGTGCTGGCCGATCCCGTGAACGATCGCGTGGGCCGCGAGAATGTCGGGGACCGGCAGATAGACCACCCCCGGCAAAGTGTCGACCCGGCGGAGGAGGCCGGAGGCAAGCAAGGTCTCGAGCGTCGCCGAGCGGCGGTCGCCGGTTTCCCGGTTCGGCCGGACGCCGAGGACGATCCGATGGACTTCGAGTGCGCCAAGCTGGGGATGGATCTGCGGAGGGAGCTGGTGCTCGTAGCCCGGGGTGCGCGAGATCGCGAAGCCGGCATCGGCGAGCGCTCCGGAGAGCTCGCCCTCGCGTCCCTCAGGCGCGAGCACGTCGAGGTCCGAGGCGCTCCGTCCGGAACGGGACAGGAAGCCGGAGAGGTCGAGTGCGGCATATTTGAGGAAAGCGATCGGGATTCCCGCCTGGGCGCTTGCCGCCGCGACTGCGCCCAGAGCGGCACCGAGCCGCAAGTTCTCCGCCGCGTTTTGGCGCAGGTCGGATTGGAGGGCCGCGGCCGGCTCACCGAGCTCCGCGACGAGCCGCGCGCGGTCGTTCCGAGCCGCGATCCGTGCCGAGACGCCCAGCCGGCGAGCGAGCCGAACCGCCGTTTCGGGAGCGGGAAGCGGCACCGGCTGGGTCGTCGGCGCGGGCGGAGGGCCGAAGGCGCGGGAAAGGATCCAAGCGAGCGGGACGGCGAGCTCTCTCGCGAGGTGAGGCGGGGTGAAGCGGATCCCAGCCCGCCTCACGTCGACTCCTGAGGCCGATGGAATCGCCACGCGAGCAGTCCGAGCAGCGACGCCCCGAACAGATCGGCCAGAGCATCGGCCAGCGATGGAGCCCGGTCGGGGGTGAGACCCTGCAGAAGCTCCAGCAGCACGCCGTATCCGACTGCGAGCCCCACCGCCATGGCGACCGGCCGACGCCAGCCGGGCAGGCGCTCGAACGAGCGGAACCAGATCCCGGCGAGGGCGAAAAAGAGGCCGACGTGAACGGCTTTGTCGATTTGGCTGACCAGAAAGCTCGGCATCTGTTCGGCGATCCAGGCTGGAGGCCCCGACGGAGCCGGAGCGAGGAGGAGTGCGCCGACCACGACTCCGGCCGCGCCGGACAGCCAGTGAGCGGATCGGGCGCCCGTCGTCGCGCGCCGAAGAAGGGATGAAGGGGCGAAGTGCATCTTCGTTACTATAGCGACGTCAAATCCCATGCCCTTCCCGGCTTCCTCTTCGAGATCTTCGTCCGGTGCCGGCCTTCCCGCCGATCGGTACCCCAGCTTGGGCGCGCTTCGAGCCGCGCTGGCCCTGACGGCGCTCGGCCTCGCTGTGGCGTCGGCGTTTTCAGCGCGAGTTTGGCTCGCGGAGCAGGAGCGTGCTCGCGAGTTTCTCGCGGGCTCGACGCTCGAACTGCCAGAGCGCCTCTTCGCCGAGGTCGATCGCGAGGCCGATCCGCTGCGCGTGCGGCTGCGCGCCGCACGGGGTGTCTTCGCAGCGGAGCTCTCGCGCCGGCCACCCGACGTTGCCCCCGGCTCGCCCGCCGCCCGGTCGGACGCCGCCGCGAGCGCGCGCCGGATGGCTGCCGCGTCGGAGAGGGCCGCGAGCTCGTTCGCCGCGCGGCCGGCCGCCTGGGAGGGCCCCCTGGTGATCGGCGGCGCCACATTCGTCGGCCGTCTTCGAACGGAGGACGATCGGTTGATCCGGAAGTTTCGCGATTGGGAAGCGCCGATGGAGGTCGCCCGGCAGCTCGCTCCGGGGCGGTTCGAGCCCGAGGTGTTGCTCGCCCACGCCTATACTCGCCTCTGGCCCGTGCTGTCGCCAGAGAAACGTCGGGTCGCGCTCGGGCTGATTCGCCGCAGCCTGGCCGACCTGTACGCGCGTCAGGATCTCTTGCCCGCGTGGTTGGCCGCGGCCGGGGATCGTCGCCTCGCCTTCACCGCGATCCCGGAGGATCCGGACGCCTGGGCACTGGCTCGTGAGGTCTATGCTCAACGCCGCGATTGGCAGGCGATGCGGGATGCACGCGTTCGGTTTCGGCATGCGCTCTCCGGCCGCCTTTCGGTGACCCTGGAGGAAGCGAGGCGCGAGGTACGGCGCGGTAACGTGGACGGCGGCCGCGAGCGCTATCTCGCGGTGGTCGCCCAGGCCGGTGACTCCGATTCCGGCGAGACGCTGCTCGCCCGGGCGCTCGACGAGAGCCCCGCCGGCCGAGTGGGCGTGGCGACCGCCAAATCGCTGGCCGAATCGCTCGATTGGATCCTCGACCGTTGCCGGTATGGCCGTTGTCCCATCGGCTCGGCGTCGCTCTCCCGTCTCGCGAGGCTGTCGGGAGAGGGGGATCCGGCGAAGGCGGCGTCCGTGGCCCGCGCCGCGGGGGACGACGAGCTCGCTCGGAGCCTCGAGCGTCAAGCCGGCGGAGATTTCGCCGTACCGTTGCCCCCCCTCGACGAGCCCCCGAATTCCGACAGCCTCCGTCTGCGGTCGGCCGAGACGTGGTCGGCGGGGGCCTGGGTGGAACGGCGCGGACGCCTCCGGCTGGAGCTGGTCGCCTCGCGGACCGCCGCCGGGATCTCGGTCGAGGTCCCGAGCTTCGACACGGGGAGCGCCGTCGTCGAGATCCGGTTAGACGGAAGCTTCGTCGGCACCTTCGTCGCAACGTCCCACGAGACGCTCAAGGTCCCGGTCCGAATCTCGCCGGGTCTTCATCTGTTCGAGCTCGCGTCGATCAACGGCGGCCCCGTTCCGCCCGCCGCGGTGCGCCTTCTCGCTCCGCCGGCTGGAGAGGGCCGCGCCGAATAGGACCGCGGCGGCCAAGCTGTTGGCCGGAAGGGTCAAGCTGAAGTCGACCAGCTCATGAAGCCCTGCGGCGCATAGAGCGCCGAACGCCGCGAGCGCGGCCGCCCGGTCCTCCGAGCGCCGCCCCCGGTGGAAAACGGAGAGCAGGCGTGGAACCAGCCGGACGAGTGCGATGCCGCCCAATACGGCGCCGATCACCCCGGCGGTCGCAAGCAGCTCCAGCAGATCGCTATGGGCGTGGCGCCAGGTTCCCGGGAGGGACGCGGGCTGGACGAGGGGAAACGCCTCGCGAAACGAGCCCAGGCCGCTCCCCGCGAAGGGGAAACGGCGGATCAGCTCGAGCGTCGCGCGCCAGGCTTCGATCCGCGCGCCCGCGCCGCTCGACAGGCCGATCAGACGCCCGAGACCCTCCTGGCGGCCGATCGCCGCGACCACGATCAGCCCGGTCGCCGCGGCGAGGGCGCCGGCGGCGATCCAGCGGCGCTTCTTCTCCCCTGCCGCGAGAAGGGCGCCCTGGGCCACCACCGCGATCAACGAAGCGAGCATTCCCGCGCGGGAGCCGGTGAAGGCGAGACCCGAGAACAGGAGCAGCCAGACGATGATCGGTGGCGCCAGGAGAAGCACCCGCCGTTCGATCTGGATCTCCTCGCGCGCCCGGCGGAACGACCACCATCCCCAGGCGAACACGGCCGGCAGGGCGAGGCCTAGGAAGAACGCCAGGTGGTTCGGATTGACGAAGGTGCCGCGCAGGCGCTCGCTCGTCCCTGGGACCTCGCGACCCCAGATCTCGTTCGAGTGGGCGAACCAGCGCCGGGCGCCGTAGAGCACCTGGAAAATCGCCGAGGCGACCAGCCCGAAGGCGAGCAGGCGGCGATGCCTCCGGTCGCGCCCGCAAGCCGCGGCGGCAAGAAAGGCCGCCGCGGCGACCGCGAAAGCGAGCGCTGTCCGCAACGACTCTCCGGCCGAAAGCGAGAGCGGGACGGATCCGGAGGGCAAGCCCAGTAGCTGGCGGGCGGAGTCGAACAGCCGGACGTGCTCCGGCGAGACGAGCCGGGCAAACGCTCGCGGCCAAGGCAGCGCCTGGAGCGTCCCCCAGAAGCCGATGCCGACGAGCGCGCCGATCGGCCAGACGGAGCGCCGGAGAGCTCCGGGCGCCTCGGCTCCCGCGAGCGACAGCGCGAAGATCAGGAAGACGGCGATCGAGAGCGTCGCCTCGGCGATCGGGGTCACGCTGCCGAAGGGGATGGGCGCCCAGATCAGGAGGAGCGCGAGCGCACCGGCCACCAGCCATTCCGCTTGGCGTATCATCAGAAGATCGTTCCCAAGACGCCCGGGCGGCCGGCCGCCGGTTGAGATCCGGGGTCGGAGGTGGCCGTGCAAGAGCTCCAAACCCCGAACCGCCGGCCGTTCGGCCGTCTGCTCGCTCTCCTCGTTTTCTTCGGAGCGGCGTCGAGCGCGGCCCCTGTATTGGCGCAATTCGACGAGTATAAACCTCCGGGGGGGGTGGTTCAGCCGCCCGCTGATCGGAAGGGTCAGCTCGACAAGGCGGCTGACGAGGCCCGATGGCATCTCGGTCCGGTGAAAATCGCTCCCTGGTGGGAGCTTCGCGACATCCAATACGTCGACAACGCGTTCGGCGAGAGCGGGGGCGGCAAAGAAGGCGACATCACGGCGTCGATGGGCGCGGGCGTCCGGGCGTATTTCCATACCGGCCCCAAGGTCTACTGGGTCGTGCGCGCGCTGCCCGAATACGTCTGGTGGCAGAAGACCGCGGATCGCCGGCGCCTCGGCGGGCGTTACGGCGTCGGGGCCTTCGCATTCTTCAATCGCCTCACGGTCCAGGCGACCGGCGAGCGGACGGCCGAGCAGGCATTCCTCTCTCCGGAGGTCGCAATCCTCGCCCGGCCGAAGGTCACACGAGGTGCGGTGCTTCTCGATCTCCAGGTCACGGATCGGATCTCCGTCTTCGCGGGGGCTGACGAGGTCGCCTTGCGCACCGACGTTTCGTTGGCCGCGGGCGAGGCGCCGTTCGACCGTTTCGATCGCGACGAGACCCTCGTGCGAGCCGGCGCGCGTTACAGCCTGCCGCGCGGTTTTTCGATCGGTCTCGGGGCGGAGCGCGCGATCATCGACTTCGTCAAATCCCCCGGCAGCGTGGACCGTTCGAGCGAGGGCACCTCACCGTTCCTCCAGTTGCGCCAGCAGAACGACCGTCGTTTCTTCGATATCGAGATCGCTTCCCGCTCGGCGGACCCACGGCCGGGCTCCAGCTTTGTGCCGTTCGATTCGACCACCGCGAAGCTCACGGCGGGTTTCGACATCGGTCATCGCCTCACGAGCTTCGTCTACGGAAGCCGGGGGATCGTCTACACGCTCGCTTCCGGCTACTCCTACCTGAAGGACGATCGGATCGGCGGGGCACTCGAGTTCAAGGCGAGCTCGCGGACCTCCGCCCGCGTTTTCGTCGAAACCGGGCGCAACGACTACCAGGTGGCGACCCCGGGCACGCCGGAGCGGCGCGACGATCTCCTCGCGTACGGCGCTTCGCTCGATCTGGTGACCGGACGGGCGTCCTCCCTCGGTCTGCGGTTCAGCCGGCTCGATTTGACGTCGGATCTGCCGGGCTTCGACCGCACGGTCACGACGGTGGGCGCCGGCATCACATTTCGCGGAGGTGAAACGGGTTGGTAGGCGAGGGGTGGTCGCTGGTGCAAATCGCCCCCGCATCTTTTGGCGTTCGGGGAGATTCGGGCATAGAATTTGAATTGAAACGTCAGGTTTGCGGCACAATGCCAAGGATGCCGAGTCCCGCGCCCCCAACCCTTCGATCGCGCGCCCGAAACCCGTGAAGCGCCGATGCGCCTGATAATGCGCCCGAGAATGCAATAGACACGATCCGGTCGACCATGCGCCAGACCTTACGGACGCCTTTCTTGCTGTCGTTTCTCGCCCTCGCGTTCTGGGCGACGATCGCTGGCGCCCAGTCGAAAAACCCGGGCTACCGCATCGGTCCGAAAGACCTTCTTCGCGTGCAGGTCTATGAGGTTCCGGAGCTAAACGTCGATCGCCGGGTGAATGAAAACGGCACGATCAACCTGCCGCTGATCGGCGACGTGCCCGCGGGAGGGTTGACTGAGGAAGAGCTGGCGGCTCGCCTGAAGGCGCTGCTCGAGGCGAAATACGTTCAGCGCGCGTCCACCTCGATCGAGGTCACGGAATTCCGCTCGCGGCCGATTTCGGTGATCGGCGCCGTCAAGAGCCCGGGAAATTTGGCATTCTCGGGACGCTGGACGCTGATCGAAGCGCTGACCGCCGCCGGCGGTCTGACCGAGAACCACGGCAACCGGATCTACGTCTTGCGCAAGGCGGACAACGGGCTTTCTGACCAGGTTGCGATCGACGTCACCGATCTCCTGGTACGCGCCGACCCGCGGGTCAACATCCCGATCCTGGCGAGCGACCTGATCAACGTCCCGACCGCGGTCCAGGTGACGATCTACTGTCTTGGCGAGGTGGCCCGGCCGGGGGCTCTGGAGTTCAAGAGCACCGACCGGATTACCCTGCTCGCGGCGATCGCGCGGGCCGGCGGCCTCACGGATCGCGCGGCGAGCCGCGTGACGATCAAGCGGACTGCCGGTGGGCCGCGTGAGATCACGGCCGATTACAAGCGGATCCTCGCGGGGAAGGATCAGGACATCGCGTTGCTCGAAGGAGACGTGCTGGTGGCGAAGGAGTCCTTTTTTTGAAAAATCTGCCGTATCGGGATCCGGCTCTCGATCTGGTCGAAGAGCCAGCGGAATCCGAGTTCGACATCGCCGAATACATCGGCATGCTGCGCCGCCATTGGCGGCTGATCGGCGCTTGCGCCGCGACGTTTCTCGCCCTGGGAATCGCCCATTACCTGGTGACGCCGAAGGAGTACATGGCGACCGCCACGGTGCAGATCGAACGCAAGAGCGCGGCGCCGGTCCTCTCGGATCAGAACACCTGGGACAACTATTGGAACATCGAGTTCTACCCCACCCAGTACGAGCTCTTGCGTAGCCGCGGCCTGGCCGAGCGCGTGGTGCGCAACCTCGACCTCACGCACGTCCGCGGCGATGGGCCGAGCGCGGGTGCCGGTCCGCGGGCGGCGCCCGCGAGCGCGGCGGATGACGCGGCGGCCCTGGGTGCGGCCGCCCAGGGTCTGCTCGGGGGGCTCGCGGTCGACCCCATCCGCGGCACCTCGCTGGTCCGGATCGGCTATCGGTCGAAAGACCCCGCGTACGCCGCCCGGGTCGCGAACGCTTTCGCCGAGGCCTACATCGATCTCGGGATCGAAGACCGCTACACATCGGCGGGCAAGGCTTCGTCGTTCCTCTCCTCGCAGATCGAGACGCTCAAGGCCGAGATCCAACAGAAAGAGAACGAGCTCCAGAAGTTCAGCCGCACGAGCGACATCGTGGGAGGTGTCGATCCGGCGTCGAACGACGTGCTCAAGCGCCTGGAGACGCTCAACAGCGACTACCTGGGTGCCAAGCGTCTGCGGATCGAGAAGGAGGCGCGGTACCACGAGCTGCAGCTCGCGGCGAAGGATTCGGTGGCCGACAGCCTTGGCGGAGGCGTGGTCTCCGAGCTCCGTTCGAACCAGCTCAAGCTGGAGCGCGAGTACGAGACCAAGCTCAAAACCTACAAGCCCGACTGGCCGGCCATGGTCTCGCTCAAGGCGGAGATCGACAAAGGGCAGCAGCATCTCCGTTCGGTCATCGAGGAGATGGGCGCGAGGGCGCGCAGCGACGCGTTCGCCGAGTACCAGACCGCCTCACGGCAGGAGCAGACGCTCGGCGCCGAGGTCGAGAGGACCAAGGGCGAGGCGATCAATCAGAGCTCGGCGGCGGTCGAGTACACGAACCTCAAGGTGGAGATCGAGACTCGCCGGCAGATGTTCGACGAGCTGCTCAAGAAACAGTCCGAGACCGAGGTCGCGGCGCGTCTCCAGGGAACCCGGGACTCCAACATCCGGATCATCGACTCCGCGCTCCTTCCCGGCGGACCGTTCCGGCCTTCGCTGCGGCAGGACGTCACCTATGGGTTGTTGTTCGGTTTGTTGCTCGGCGTGGGTATCGCGTTCCTGATCGAGTTCCTCGACCGGACGATCAAGTCTCCGGAGGAGATCGAGCGCCGTCTCAAGCTGCCGACGCTCGCGGTGGTGCCCGACATCTCGGAAACCGGGCGCGCCTATGGCTACGGATATGGCTATGGCGTCGACCTGAAGAAGGGAAGCCGCCGAGCGAAGGCTTCCGAGGGAGGCAAAGGCGGGGGCAAGTCGGGGGCCGAAAGGGAGCGCGCGGCGGTCGGAGAGCGGGAGCAGATTGAGCTGGTGCCGCACGAGCGGCCTCGCTCCCCGATCTCGGAGGTCTACCGTTCGCTACGCACCTCGCTGCTGCTGTCGACCGCCGAGGAGCTCAAGGTGATCGCGGTCACTTCGGCGTCGGCGGGGGAGGGCAAAACCGCCACCGCTTCGAACCTCGGGGTGGTTCTCGCCCAGCTCGGCCGTCGGGTACTGATCGTCGACGCCGACCTGCGCAAGCCGCGCATGCACCAGGTGTTCCGAGTCTCGAATCGGACGGGGCTGGTCAACCAGCTCACTGGCGCGGTCGAGCCCGAGGCGGTGTTCACCGAAACCGGCGTGCCGAATCTCTGGCTGATCCCCTCGGGGCCGATCCCGCCAAACCCGTCCGAGCTCTTGTCGTCCGACCGAATGCGCGAATGGCTGAACGCCATGCGCTCTCGTTTCGACTATGTGATCGTCGATACCCCGCCGTCGCTCGCGGTCACCGACGCAACGATCGTCGGCGCGCTGTCCGACGGGCTGGTCCTCACCTTCCGCGCGGGCAAGGTCACGCGGGTCGACGCCAAGGATTGTGCGGAGCGTCTGCGCATGGCCGAGCTTCGCATCCTGGGTGTCGTGCTGAACCGCCATCGGTCGGAGGCGGCGCGGTACGGTCGGAAGACCCGGTACTACGAATCGTATGGTGGCTACGAAAAGGAGGCTCAGGCGGTCTGACGCCTCGCTCTTCGCTCTATGATCGACCTGCACACCCACTTTCTGCCCGGCATCGACGACGGGGCGGAGAATTTCGCCGAGGCGGTCGCCATGTGCCGGCAGGCCGTGATCGACGGCTGCACGGGATTGGTGGCGACTCCTCATCAACGCCGCGGCAGCTGGTGGAACGACGACCTCGAGTTGCTCGACACCCTGCGCGAGAGGATCGAGCGCGAGGTTGGCCGCGAGATCGCGCTCTTTCCCGGGGGGGAGATCCACGTCGACCGCCGGTTCCTCGACGAGTTCATGGCCGCCCCTGGCGAGGGATGCGGCGTCCTACCGCTTGCACGGTCTCGTTGGCTGCTCCTCGAGCTCGACGTCGACGCCTTGCCGCGCGACACCTACGAGCTGATCCACGAGCTCTCGGTCTCCGGTTGGCGGCCGATCCTTGCGCACCCCGAGCTGATCCCGTGGCTCGCCGACGAGCCCGATCTGGTCGCCCGCCTGGTGGGCCTGGGTGCCGCGGTGCAGGTGACCGCGATGAGCCTGACCGGCGAGTTCGGACGACGCGCGCAGGCCGACGTCCATCGCTTGTTGGATGTCGGACTTGTCCATTTCGTCGCGAGCGATGCGCACGGCACCGCACGGCGCCCTCCGGGGCTTTCCCGCGCGCGGCGTTTGGTCGAGGCGCGCTACGGCGACGAGATCGCGGAACAAATCTTCGACTTGAACCCCAAGGCGGTGGTCGCCGACCGACCGCTCGACGGGCTGACGACCGCCGGACGGGTGGCCCCCGCCTTGCGCCGCGAGGTTCGATGAGCCGCCGGGGCGAAGCGCCGCGCGCCGTGCGTTTTGAGAGGTTCGCCGGGATCGTGGCGATCGCCGCCATTTCGCTTCTCAGTACCCCTAGGGCCGGGCGGGCGGCGGTCGATCCGTTCTACCTGAGCCTTTACTCCGACGGCGTCCAGGCCTACGACCGCGCCGACTACGCGACCGCGGCCCGGTGGTTGCAGCTCGCCTGTTTCGGTCTGCTCGACGAGCCGAAGCCACTCGGAGGCTGCCTCGCCCGGCTCGCGGTGGCTCAGGCGCAGAGCGGCGACGGCGACGGTTTCCGCGAGACGTTTCGCCGACTGGTCGAGGTCGAAAGCGGCTTCTCGGGCTATTCGCAAGCGGACTTACCGACCGCGGTGCGGAGTGCGTTCGAGCAGCAGGCCGCGGCGCGCATCCCGGCGGAGGTGCTGGCCGCGTCGCCCGTCTTCTCCCGGTTACTGGCCCAAAAAGATGCGGCGAAAGTGGAGGCGATGCCCCCTCGGGCGCGGCGCGAGGAGCTCGAGAAGCGAATCGCCGCCGAGCCGAGGAACCCCACCTGGAGGATTCTGCTGGGGCGCTTGGAGGTCGCGGAGGGACGACCGGCGGTCGCCCTGACCGCCGCTCAGGCCGCCCTGGGTCTCGCGCCCGGCGAACCGCGAGCCGTCTGTCTGCGCGGTCTCGCCCAGGCGCGCCTCGGCTCTTGCCAGGAGGCGCTCGTCGACCTCGCGGGCTGCGCCGAGACGAGCCAGTTCGCTACTCCTGCCGCCGCGCGCCTCGGCTGTCTGGTCGAGAGAAAGAGCTGGAGCGACGCTCGTTCCTTTGTGGCGTCCCTTCCTCAGGCCCTGCGCGACGACAAGGAGATCTCACGCTTGGTTCGCCAGATGCCGGCGGAAGGAGCCGATGCTCCGGCCACGGCGAAGGTTCCGGCCACAGCGCCCGGGGCGGTACCCGCGAAGTCCCCTCGGCCCGGCGCCCCTGCCTCCGCCCCCGAGCCGACCGCCGCTGAACGGGCGGCATTGCCGAAGGTCCGCGAGCTCCTGGGTCCCGAGGCGCCGAGCCGCGACCTGAAGCGCGCTCGCGACATGGCGAAGAAGCTCGCCGATGCCCATCCGGACTGGCGGGAGGCGCAGTTGACGATGGCCGAGGCCGCCTATCGCAATTCGCGCTGGGCCGAGGCGGCGAGCTATTTCCGCCGCTCGGGAGACCCGGGAGACGATCGACCGGAGCTGCTGTTCTACTTCGCCGTCTCGCTGTTCGAATCGGGCGACCGCTCGGGAGCGGCTTCGATCCTCAAGCGCTCACTGCCGAACCTTCAGCCTTCGCCGTTCGTCGATGAATACACGAAAAAGATCCTGCGCGAAGAGGGCTCTTGACCCGACGCCCAACGTCCCGCTTGACGCCGCTTTTGTTTCGGAGCTAACGTCAAGGAATCTGTAGGTTTGGAGACCGGTCCATGAAAATCGACCCGATGAAAACGACGCGCGCCTTCGTGACCCTCTTCGCCATCGCCGCGGCGGCTCGAGCGCAGGTGCCGATGATCACCGTCGATTCGACCGCCTGCCTGCCGATGGAGGACAACGGAGTGATCACGGCCCGAGTTTCCCAGGAGCTCGGCGGGTCGGCGGTCCGGCTCTATTTCCGCTGGAAGGATCGAGGTGGCAACTACTACGTTCCCATGGTGGCCAAGGGGGAAGGGCGCTATTGGACGGTGTTGCCCAAGCCGGAGCGGCGGAACGAGCGGGTCGAGTACTACGGCGCGGTCGTCATGCCTGACGGCAAGGAGATCTCCCGTTCCAAGATCGCCGAGGTCGCGGTAAAGGACAAGCAGGATTGCAAGGTGCCGCTCACGGAGAAAGAACTCGGCCTTGCCGAGAACCTCGTGATCGGCGAAACCGCCCAGCCCCAGAACCGCCGGTCCGTGCTCGGCTTCCTGTGCGACGGCATCGTTTCCCGCATCGACGCCCGGGGCGTTTTGCATGCCGACGATCTCTGCCGCACCTGCGTCGTCGCGTTCTGGCAGAAGCGGGCGGTGTTCGGCCCGCTGTTCACCACGACCGCGATCGTTACCGACGAGGATCCCAATCCCTCGCCGGCGAGCCCCTAGGCTCAACGCAGACTCAAACCGTCGGATTCGGGACGCGGCTGCGATCGAGCCGGATCGTTTCCGGCCTTTCGGTCCCGGCTGGGGGCATTTCCTGCACTCTGGTACGTGGCGGAATCAACACGGCGGCTGAGACCCCGTGGTACCGCCGATCGCCAGCTCCCAACCGGTCCGTCCTCCGGACCGTTTCGATTACCGTCTCCCTTCCCAGAGCGAGGTTTCCTTCGGTCATGAGTTCTTCTCCTTCCACGTCGTCTGGAGCCACCGACCATTTGATTCCGCCGCACGGCGGCACGCTGGTCGACCTCGTCGTCTCTCCCGAACGCGCCTCTGAGCTGAAAGAGGCGTCGCGCGATTGGCCGTCGCTCGATCTCGATGCCCGGCAGATTTGTGATCTCGAGCTGCTCGCGAACGGTTCGTTCTCGCCCCTTACCGGCTTCATGAATCGGGCGGACACCGAATCGGTGGGCGAGAGCATGCGCCTCGCGACCGGCCCCGGCGCGGGTTTGATCTTCCCCTTGCCGATCAACCTGGACGTGCCGGAGGCGCTCGCCGAGAAGCTCACGGTCGGCGGGATGCTCGCGCTCCGCGATCCTGAAGGGGTGATGCTTGCCGCCCTCCACGTCGAGGACATCTGGCGGCCGGATCGCGAGAAGCTGGCGGCCCAGGCGTTCGGCACGACCGACAAGCTCCACCCGGGCGCGGCGCAGCTGATCCATCGCTCGAACCCGGTCTTCGTCGGCGGCCGGATCGAGGCGCTCCAGCTACCGACCCACTACGACTACCGGACGATGCGCCTGTCCCCCGCCGAGGTGCGCGCCTCCTTCGCTCGCCGCGGTTGGCGTCGGGTGGTGGCGTTCCAGACCCGGAATCCCATGCACCGCGCCCATTTCGAGCTCACCCTTCGCGCCGCACGCGACGCGCAGGCGAACTTGCTCGTCCACCCGGTGGTCGGCATGACGAAGCCGGGCGACCTCGACCACTACACGCGGGTGCGTTGTTATCAGGCGATCTTCGACCGCTATCCCCAGCAGACCGCGATGCTCGCCCTGCTCAACCTGGCGATGCGGATGGCGGGTCCGCGCGAGGCGCTGCTCCACGCGATCGTGCGCAAGAACCATGGTTGCACCCACTTCATCGTGGGACGCGACCACGCCGGTCCGGGCAAGGACTCGACCGGTAAGCCGTTCTACGGTCCTTACGACGCCCAGGATCTCCTCAAGGCGCACGCCCAGGAGCTGGGGGTCGAGATGGTGCCCTTCCAGGCCCTGGTTTACGTCGAGGATCGCGACAGCTATTTCCCCGACGATCAGATTCCCGAGGGCTCGCGGGCTCTCGACCTTTCGGGCACGGAGCTTCGCCGCCGTTTGACCGAGGGTTTGGAAATCCCCGCCTGGTTCACTTTCCCGGAGGTGGCGGCCGAGCTGCGCCGCACCCATCCGCCGCGGAAGGCGCAAGGCTTCACGATCTTCATGAGCGGCCTCTCGGGCTCCGGTAAGTCGACGATCGCCAACGCGCTGCTGGTCAAGCTCCTCGAGATGGGAGGGCGGCCGGTCACCCTCCTCGACGGCGACGTGGTGCGGAAGCACCTCTCGTCCGAGCTCAACTTCTCCAAAGAACACCGCGACATCAACATCCGGCGCATCGGTTACGTGGCCTCCGAGATCACCAAGAACGGGGGTATCGCGATCTGCGCGCCGATCGCTCCGTACGACGCGGTGCGCAAAGAGGTGCGGGCGATGATCGCGCCGATGGGAGGCTTCGCGCTGGTCCACGTCGCGACCTCGCTCGAGGTCTGCGAGAGCCGGGACCGCAAGGGTCTCTACGCAAAGGCCCGGGCCGGGATCGTCAAAGAGTTCACCGGGATTTCCGACCCGTACGAAGCTCCGACGGATGCCGAGCTCGCGATCGACACGCAGGGGATCTCCCCCGACGAGGCGGCGCAGGAAATCCTGCTCTACCTCGAGAAGGAGGGCTACATCGGCGCCCGCGGGGAGCGCTGATGCCCGGTTACGAATCGGAGCTCGCGCGCATCGAAGCCGCGTTGGCCGGTGCGCGCGAACTCCTGGCTCGATTCACGCCGGGAGACGTCGACGCACGGCGCAAATCCGGCGGAGACCCGGTTACCGAAGCTGACACCGCGGTCGACAGCTTGCTCAAGGAGATGCTCCCAAGGGATGGAGAAGGGTGGCTTTCCGAAGAGACGCTCGATGATCCCGCTCGGCTTTCGGCGCGTCGAGTCTGGGTAGTCGATCCGCTCGACGGGACGAAGGAGTTCGTCATGGGCCTTCCGGAGTGGTCGGTTTCCGTCGGACTGGTCGAGGAGGGGCGGCCCGTCGCTGGGGGGATCTTGAACCCAGCGACGGGTGAGCTGATTCTCGGCGCCCTCGGCCATGGCGTGACGCTGAACGGCCGTCCGGCGGCGATCTCGCAGCGGACCGAGCTGGCCGGAGCGGTCGTGCTCGCCAGCCGGAGCGAGGTCGGCCGCGGTCAATGGGAGGCGTTCCGCGAATCGCCGATCGAAGTCCGCCCCCTGGGCTCCGTCGCCTACAAGCTCGGGCTGGTCGCGGCCGGGCTTGCCGACGCGACCTGGACCCTCGTGCCCAAGCACGAGTGGGACGTGGCGGCGGGCGTCGCTCTGGTGCTCTCGGCCGGCGGGACAATCGTCGGCGGTTCTCCTGACGAAGAGCGTTTTAACCGTCCCCGGCCGAAGCTCACCCGTCTGCTCGCCGCGAGCCCTGTTCTAATGCCGCAGATTCAGGCGGAGATCGCTCGGCGGACGGACCAGGGATAGGTTCGAGAAAGTCGTGGGAGAATCCGCACGTGTCGACGCGGGTTCTCCCCCTTCTCGCCCTGTTTGCGTTCCTCGGATGCGGGCCGAAAGCGGCCACCGAGCCACACGCCGAAGCACCCAAATCTCGCCCCGCGGCGCCCGACGCCGATTCCTTCCTCGATCCCGAGCCGGCGCGGGAGGTTTCGGCCGGAAAGCTGTTCTCTCCCGATGGCTCGATCCAGACGTCCGATCAGGCGACGACGTTTCGCCGGGGCACCCCGATCCTGCTCGCCGTCGAATCGGGGGATCTCCTTCCAGGCACCACCGTCACGGCAAGCTGGACCGGGCCGGGCGGAGTCGCCGCGGAGCAGTGGACGACCGTGATCGGCGGCGAAACCCACGTTTCCTTTACCGCGCCGAGCGCCGACTGGCCGGCGGGTGCCGCGCGGGTGGTGGTGCGCATCGGCCCCGAGGGGAAAGAGACGTTCCGCCGCGAGCTCTCCCTGACCGTCGATCCCTAATCCCTTCAACCGAGGGCGGGGTCGGGGTAGCGAACCCACTCGAGCACCAGCGCGTGGGCTGGAGCGGTCATTCCCGCCTCTTCGCGCGGCGCTCCGGTGAGCAGGCGCTCGAAGTTCTCGACGGTCCGGTCGCCGAGGCCGACCTCGATCATCGTGCCAACGAGGCCTCGCACCATGCCCCGAAGGAACCCTTCCCCCTCGACGCGGAAGATCAGCTCCTCCCCGGCCTCCTCCCAGCGGGCGGCGTAGATTTCGCGGTGGCGATCTCCGGGCGCGGCCCCGGCCAGGGTGAAGGCGGTGAAGTCGTGCCGTCCTAGGAGCGCAGCAGCCGCCCGGTTCATCCGATCGAGATCGACTCCCGGAGAGATCTTCAGCGCGAACGGCGCGTCGAGCGGCGAAAGAATGGGTGCCCGGCTCAGACGATAGCTGTACTGCTTGGAAACGGCCGACTTCCGCGCATGGAACCCGTCGGGAACCTCGCGCGCCGAGAGCACGCGCACGTCCTCCGGCAGATTGTGGTTCGTGCCGTGGACCAGACCGCGGAGCGGGAAATCCGGCCGCCCGAGCGCCGCGAGATCGAGGTGGGCGCGCTGCCCGCGGGCGTGGACCCCAGCGTCGGTTCTGCTCGCGCCGACGATCCGAACGGTCTGGTCGGGGGAGAGCTGGAGCAGGCGCCCTAGGGCTTCTTCTACCACCTGCTGGACGGCGAGCGCGTTGTCCTGCCGCTGCCAGCCGGCGTACGCCGCGCCACGATAGGAGAGAGTCAGAAGCGCGACCATGGTCGTTCGAGCAGGGCCGAGAGGGCGAAAGGACCCCAGATCGCGAGGTAGACCCAGGGCCAGAGCGGTACTCCGAACAACCCGGGGACGTAGGAGAGAGGAAGGAGCGCCGCGAGTAGCAACCAAGACCGTTCCTCGCGGAGGGCCGCCCACGGCAGGACCCAAAGGAGATACCAGGGATAGAACGTCGCCGAGGCGAGCGCCAGCCGGCCGAACAGGCGGCCCGTTCCCCGGACCGCATCGGTCTCACGCAGCGACGCGGCGATCGCCCCGAGTGCCAGCCCGGCGAGCACGAGCTTCGCCAGGAACCGCGGGTAGGCGTAAGGGTAGAAGCGATTCCAAAACGTCCACCACTCGGTCCAACTCTTGATCCTGTCCAGAGCCCCGTGCACGGCCGGCCCGATTCCGATTGCTTCGAGCGAGCGCCATAGCGGCTCGTAGAGTGGCCCGTTCCATTCCCAGGAGAGGCCGTAGATCGCGAGGCCGGGCGGGAAGCCGCCGGTCGCCCTTACCACGGGGAAGAACGCCAGGCCCGAAAGCCCGAGCGCGGCGAGAAGAAAAAGCCGGGGCCGGCCGCTCCTGCGTGCCCAGAGGGGAAGGGCCGCGAGCGGAGCGAGCTTCGCCAGAACGCCCGCGGCGGCAGCCACCCCGGCAGCCGCCGCTCGTCGTGGGCCTCGACTGATCATGAGGACTGCGGCGATCGTTGCGGCGACGCCGAGCGGGTCGACATGTCCCATCCCCGCGGTTTCGAGCAGGACGAGCGGATTCCAGGCATACCAGGCGACGCGCGCCTCGTCCGCCCCGGTTTGGCGGGCGAGCGCGAGCAGCAGAGCGCAGGCGGCGAGGTCCGCCGCCGCGGCGATGAGCTTCCACGTCGACAGCGGGAACGGCGATCGCGCCGCCAAGCCGAAGGCGGTCAGACCGAGCGGTGGGTAGACCGTCGGAACGGTCCGATGCGGCAGCCGGCGCCAGAGCTCGTCGCGCAGCGGAACGAGACCGGGGGAATCAGGTGCCTCCTGATACGGGTTGAATCTGGCCGCGGCCACGCGTCCGTCCCATAGGTATCGAAACGCGTCGTCGGAGAGCGAGGGGGGGAGGGCGATCAAGAGGAGCCGCGAGATGACGGCGACCCCCAGAATCGTTCCGGAGAGGGAGGCGGTTCGGGTGGCCTTCAGCCGGCGGATCGAGAAAACCAGGCCGATGGACCCGAGCCCGAGCGCGACCAGGGTGAAAGCCGGATGCCGCGGGAGATCGTACAGGATGAGCAGAGCGAGGCTCGTCGCGATCGGAGGCAGTGCTGCGGGCCAGACCGGAGCTCGACGGTTCGCCGGCTCGCTCGGACGGTTAAGATCGGAATCCCCTGACGATGCGGCAACCGCTGGCACATCTCCTCCTCGGGTCGTACTACCTGATCCTCGGGATCTTGGCGCTCTACGGCATTCACCGTTTGATCCTGGTGATCGATTTCCTGCGCACGCGCAAGCGCGCGGCCGTCCGGCCCGTGGCGCCCGCGGAATGGCCTTGGGTAACGGTCCAGCTGCCACTGTACAACGAGATGTATGTCGCCTCCCGGTTGATCGACGCGGTGGCCGCGCTCGACTATCCGCGGGACCGGCTGGAGATCCAAGTGCTCGACGATTCGAACGATGAGACGACGGAGATCGTCGCGCGAAAGGTCGAAGAGCTCCGCGGGAGCGGCTTCGAGATCCAGCATCTCCATCGCACCGAGCGGTCGGGTTTCAAGGCCGGAGCGCTCGCCTCGGGACTCCAGGTGGCCCGCGGTGAGCTGCTTGCGATCTTCGACGCGGATTTCGTCCCTCGCTCCGATTTCCTGCTCGCGACGGTGCCGTATTTCGCCGATCCGAAGATCGGCATGGTCCAGGGGAGTTGGAGCCACATCAACCGGAGCTTCTCGCTTCTCACCCGGGTCGAGGCGATCCTGCTCGACGGCCATTTCCAGATCGAGCACACGGCGCGCAACCGAACAGGTTGCTTCTTCAACTTCAACGGCACGGCCGGCGTCTGGCGGCGCGAAGCGATCCGCGACGGTGGCGGATGGCAGCACGACACGCTGACCGAAGACCTGGATCTCTCGTACCGCGCCCAGCTCGCCGGTTGGCGGTTCCTCTATCTTCCGGAAGTCGACGTCCCCGCCGAGCTGCCGGTCGATATCCAGGGGTTCAAGAGTCAACAGTACCGGTGGGCGAAAGGGTCGATCCAAACCGGCCGCAAACTGCTCGTCTCCGTGCTGCGCGCACCCCTGCCGATGCGCGCCAAGCTCGAGGCGTTCGTCCACCTGACCAACAACGCGAGCTACGCGCTGATGGTTCTGGTCGCCCTGCTGATTTTCCCGGCGATGATCCTTCGCCGAGGCGCGCCCCTGGCGCTCCTCCTGTGGGTCGATCTGCCCCTGTTCCTGTTCGCCACTCTGTCGGTCGTCGTCTTCTATCTGCTCAGCCAGCGGGTCCGACCGGCCGATCCCGAGGGGAGCCGGCCCGCGTCTTGGCGGCGCGAGGCGCGCTACCTCCCCGCACTTCTCGGCATGGGCATCGGACTTTCGCTGAACAACGCCCGAGCCGTGCTCTCCGGCTTGTTTCGGCGCGGCGGCACCTTCCACCGCACGCCGAAATACAGGATCGAGCGGGTCGGAGACCCCTGGCGCCAGAAGATCTATCGCGCGGGCGGGTCGCGCGGGGCGGGTCTGCTCGAAGGGGCGTTCGCTCTTTATTTCTTCGCTTGCACGGTGTGGTCGTTACGCGTCGGGATGTGGATGTCGATCCCGTTCCTCTACCTCTTCCTCCAGGGCTTCTCGTATATGTTCCTGCTGTCGGCTTTGCCCCGGTGGAGAGGACGCCGCGAGTCTCGGATCGTCGCGGCGGAAGAACCGAGGCCGTAGCCCGAGACCGCCCCATGCAACCTTTGGAGAAGAGCGAACCCGAGCCCGCTGCGGACGAGGTGACGCTCCGCCCGGCGACGCCGCGCGACGCCGATCTCCTTCGCTTCTGGCGGTCGGAGCCCGCGGTCCGCCGTTTCCAGCCGCTCAACGATCTGCCCAGCTCCCAGCTCCGGTCGGATCTCGTACACCAGAGGATGTCGGATCTCTACCGGGCGAGAGGCGACAAATACCAGTGGGTGATCCAGCTTGGCCAGCAGCCGGCCGGATGGATTACCCTCGTCATCAACAATTGGGAGCACGGCCTGGCGGAGGTGGGGTACGCGTTGTCGACTCCTTACCAGCGGCGAGGCATCATGAAGCGGGCGATCCGTCTGCTGGTGGGTGAGCTGTTCTCCAAAACTCAGCTGGAGCGCCTGGAAGCGCGCTGCGCGCTGGACAACGTCGCCTCCCAAAAGGTGCTCGAAAGTATCGGGTTCGAGAAGGAGGGAATCCTCCGCTCCTACTTTCGCCTTCACGGGACCCGAGTCGACAATTTCTTGTACGCCCTGCTGAAGCCGGCCGGCTAGGACGGATCGCGGAACGGAGCGGGGCGCGCTCGGCCCCTTGACCCTCCCACGAGCCTCGCGCGCACCTTGAATCCTGGGGGCTCTGCCCGAGAGGCCGCCATGCCAGAAAGGGCTGGCCCAAGTCTTGCCTGAAGGGCTGTGCTACAGTCTCGGGCCCTGTTCGCGCGGAAACCTTCCGGAAGCGTCCTCGGGCTCTTCCGAAACTTTTGACCAAGGAGTCAAGAACGATGAACGGAACGGATCGCAAGGTCTTGCGCCGCGCCTGGGTCGCCGCCCTCGTCCTCGCGGGCGTCTGGATGCCGGCCTGCTCGGCCCAGAAGTCGGATGCCAAAATGGCGTCCAAGGAGATTCCCGACAGCGAGGTCGTCGCGAAGTACGGGGACAAGACGGTCACTGCGGGCGATGTCCGCAAGAACTCGGCGAGCGATTTCGATCAGCTGGAGCTCCGCCTCAAGCAGTGTCAGTCGGAGTACGAGAAGGGCAAGCACGACGTGATGGATGCCCAGCTCCACAAGCTGGTCCAGGACTCCTTGGTCGAGAAGGAAGCTGCCGCGAAGAACATGACGAAGGAAGCGTTCCTCGCGAGCGCCGTCAAGGTCGTCGATCCGACCGACGCCGAGGTCGATGCGTTCTACGAAGAGAACAAGGCGCGCATCCCCCCGGGCACGACGAAGGAGCAGATCGCGCCCCAGATCAAAAACTACCTCTCCCAGCAGCGGCAGGCCGAGGCGAAGGAGAAGTTCACGACCGAGCTCGAGACCAAGTACGGCGTCCAGTACACCCTGGAGCCCATGCGGGTCGAGGTCGCGGCGACCGGTCCGGCGACCGGCCCGGCGACCGCTCCCGTCACCATCGTCGAGTTCTCCGATTTCCAGTGCCCGTTCTGCTCGCGCCTCTACCCGACCGTCGAGCAGGTCAAGACGAACTACGGTGATAAGGTACGCATCGTCTTCCGTCAATTCCCGCTCAACTTCCACCAGTTCGCCCAGAAGGCCGCCGAGGCCTCGCTGTGCGCCGACGAGCAGGGAAAGTTCTGGGAGATGCACAACGCGATGTTCGGCAACCAGAACGAGCTCGGCGTCGACAAACTCAAGGAGAAGGCCGCGGGTCTTGGTTTGAAGGCCGATCAGTTCAATAGCTGCCTCGATGGTGGCAAGTTCGCGCCGAAGGTGGCCGAGGACCTGAAGGCTGGCTCGGAAGCCGGCGTGACCGGCACTCCCGCGTTGTTCGTCAACGGACGGTTCATCTCCGGCGCGGTGCCGTACGCCGACATCGCCAAGGTGATCGACGACGAGCTGCAGCGCAAGGGCGCCGCCAAGTAAGATTCGATGGCCGGGACTCGAACCCGGTTCCGCAGCACGCGAACGCCCGGCGAGGCATGCCCGCCGGGCGTTCGTGCATTCGATTGAACGGGCCGGCTCTCCGTGCCCGACCGGAGACGTGCCGATGACGACCGAATACCGTCACATCCCCTACCACCCCGAGCCGGTGGCCGAAGAGGATTCGGTCGAGCGAGGTCGCCGGTTCCTGGCCGAGATGGACCGGCGCAGGAGCGTTCGATTCTTTTCCGATCGGCCGGTTGCGCGCGAGGCGATCGAGCTCGCGATCCGCACCGCGTCGACGGCACCTTCGGGCGCCCATCGGCAGCCCTGGACCTTCGTCGCCATCTCCGACCCAGAGATCAAACGAGAGATCCGGCAGGCGGCCGAGGCCGAGGAGTACGAAAGCTACGTCGGCGGCCGGATGCCGCCCGAGTGGCTCGAAGCGCTCGCGCCGATCGGAACCTCCTGGGAAAAACCGTTCCTCGAGACCGCGCCCTGGTTGGTCGTCGTGTTCGAGGAGCTCTTCGGCCGTCGGCCCGACGGCACGAAGCGAAAGAATTACTACCCGAAGGAGAGCGTGGGAATCGCCTGCGGACTGTTCATCACGGCGCTCCACCGGATGGGCCTCTCGACCCTTACCCACACGCCGAGCCCGATGGCGTTTCTCTCGCGCATCTTGGATCGTCCGAGCAACGAAAAGCCGTTCATCCTCTTTCCCGTGGGCTTCGCGGCGCACGATGCGACGGTTCCGGACCTCAAGAGAAAGAGGCTGGACCAGGTGGCGATCTGGCGAGAGTGAGAGCGACGGGCGGGACGCCGATCAGTAGTAGTCGGCGCAGGAAAGAAAATAGCCGCAGCGCGGGTCCGGACAGTAGAGCTTGCACTTCCGCTCGGCGAGCCGACTGCCGCAGTTCGGGCAGGTGCGCATCAGCTCTTCGCAGTTTCCGGCTCTAGAGGCGTTCGGGGCAGGAGAAGCCCCGAGGGTGCTCGATGGAGACGCGATGTCCCGAGAGGAGGGCATGGGCGGAACGGTGCCCTTCCCGTCCAATCGTCTCAACCGCGCCCGGCGCGGGCAATCGAGTCGCCGCGGCGGAGCGCCCGGCCGGGCACCAGGCGCAGGTCCAGGCGCCCGGTGCTCGGCAGGCCCGGGTTGTAGTAGACGGAACCCGGGGCGGGCGGTGGGGGCGGGGTGAGCTCTTCCCCTTCGATCGGAATCTCCTCCTCGCTTCCGTCGTCGTAGACCGGCGGTTCGACCGGCTCCGGACGGGTCCAGGTTTGGAGGCCCGGATTGCCGCCGCGCGGGTAGACCCGGCTGGAGCCCGATCGGCCCGAAGGCTGCACCTGGCCCGCCTTGCCCGTGTTCTGCAGGCTCTGAGGGCGCAACACGGTGGGTGCGGCGGTCTTGCCGGTCTTGGTGGCAGCCGCCGCGGGATCGGCTTCGACCGCCGCCGTTTCCTCCGGAGTTGCAGGGGGAGGCGGCACCAGCAGGCTGCGGATGTGCTGCGGATCGCCGTAGCGCGCCGCGGTCGGCGTCTGTGAATTTTCGGACCGATAGGCCAGCAACATCGCCGACGTGGTCAGCTTGCTGTCGATCAGGCTCGGGTTCACCTCGGAAAAACCGAGCTGGGGGTCGAGCGCGAAGGCCCGCGCGTAGGAGCGGATCGCCGAATTGTCCCGCCCGCTCTTCTCGAGCAGAGAGCCGATCTGGTAATGCGCCCAGGCATGCCCGGGATCGAGCTCGACGGCGGTTTTGTACTCCTTCATGGCGTCCCGGTTCGCGCCCCGCTTCTCGAGCACCAGACCGAGGTTGAAGTGGAACGAGGCCCGCTTTGGATCGAGCTCGATCGCCCGGCGGTAATTGGCCTCCGCTTCGTCCGACCTCTTCGCCAGCTGGAGCAGGTTGCCGAGATCGTTGGCGACGGTCGGATCGTCCGGTCGCTCTGCCGCGAGCTTTTGCTGGGTCTCGATCGCATGGGTGAGGTTGGGCGGTCCCGCGGCCACCGAGGCGAGCGCGGCGAGCGAAAGAGCGAGAACGGTCCAGATGGCTTTGCGCAACGTGAATCTCCTTGGCGATGGGCGGACGCGATGGAATCTATGCTTCTTTGCTGGTGCCGGGGAAGGCGATCGGCCGCGGTCACCCGGTGACCGGCCGCGCTTTGAGCTTGAGCTTGCCGTCCTCTTCCGCCAGCCGAAACTGGACCGCGGCACAACCCGTCTTGCCGCGCAACGCGGCGGTCTGGCGTTCGAGGTATGAGCTGAACGACGCGAGGTCGAACTGGGGTCCGCCGCCCCCGCCAGCTCCGAGAGCGCGGTAGAGCGCCTCGGCCGCCTGCGGATCGACCGCGCCGTCGACGACGATGCCTCGGCGAGGATCGATCTGCGGCGCGGGAGGTGCCGCGGCGGCACGGGCCGCGCGGCGCCCCTCCTCCCGCTCGCGAACCCGCCGATTGAACAGCTCGTTGTAGCTGTTGTATCGCGCCTCGAGAACCCCGAGACGAAAGCCCTCGACGGCGGATCGGAGGGTGGCGTTTCGGAGGCTCTTGAGCTGGTTCTGGATCCGCGTTCGCAACTCCTCCGGAGGGAAGGGCAACGCACCGGAGAGGAACCGCTCGCAGTCGATCCGGAGCTGCTGGATATCGTGCTCGATCAGGTCGAGGGTCTCCTGATGGGAGACCGAAACGGCTTTGGCAGCCGCGCCGACGTTCCGCGCTCGGGGCTGAACCGGTGGAGATCCCGCGCCGGGGCGGACGGGCGTGGCGTTTCGCTTGGGGTTCACACCTCTCCTACAATGCCCGGCGGAATGGACGATTCGAGGTCCACGGACGATCTCATGGCTTGTACGGCTCTCAAGGTCGATTCGGGCGCGCAAGGCGACCGCCGCCGGAGCCTCCCTTCGATCGACCGCCTCCTCGCGGATTCGCGCGTGGCGAGGCTCGTTCCATTATACGGGCGGGATCCCGTGACGGTCCAAGCCCGGATCGCGGTCGAGGCGGTCCGGCGCGCGGTTTCGACCGGAGCATCGGAAGAATCAAGGACCGGGTCCGACGGAGCGTCGGTCCCGCAAGACCTGGACGCCCTAATCGAGTCTCTCCCCCAGGCCATCGAGGCCGCTCTCCTCGCCGAGCTCGGGCCTCCGCTGATCCGGTTGATCAACGCGACCGGCATCTTCCTCCATACCAATCTCGGGCGCGCGCCGCTGCCCAAATCGGTGGCGGCGGCCCTCCCCGCTCTGCTCGACGCGGGATGCGATCTCGAGATCGAGCTGGCCACCGGAAAGCGGGGACGACGCAACGGACGGGTGGAGCGTCTGCTTGCGCTCGCGACCGGGGCCGAGGGGGCGCTCGTGGTGAACAACAACGCCGCGGCGCTCGTCCTCTCGCTCGCCGCCCTCGCCGCCGGCCGCGAGGTGGTCGTCTCGCGCGGGGAATTGGTGGAGATCGGCGGCTCCTTCCGCCTCCCCGAGATCATGGCGGCGGCCGGCGCCCGCCTCGTCGAGGTGGGGAGCACCAACCGCACCCGCCTCGCGGATTACGAGGCGTCGATCGGAGTGGAGACCGCGCTCCTCCTCAAGGTCTTCCCGAGCAACTTCCGGCAATCGGGATTCGTGGCGTCGGTGAGCCCCGAAGAGCTCGCGGCGCTCGGAAAACGCAGCGGAGTGCCGGTTCTGGTGGATGAGGGCAGCGGTCTGCTCCGCTCCCGTGGGGAGCCGCAAATTCGCTCGCACCCGAGCCTTTCGCGGTTGATCGCTGCGGGTTGCGACCTTTGCTGCGGCAGCGGCGACAAGCTTCTGGGCGGACCTCAGGCGGGGATCCTGGTTGGACGTCGCGAGCTGGTCGCCCGGTGCGCCGCGCATCCGCTCTATCGCGCGCTTCGCCCCGATCGGGCCGCGCTCGCGGCGCTCGAGGGGGTGCTCCGCCTGCATCTGGCGGGCGCGCCAATGCCGATCGATCGGCTGTGGCCCGATCCGGCGGCGCATCGCCTGCGCCTGGAGTCGGTTTCGACACGCCTCCGCGCCGCCGGTCTGCCGGCCGAAATCGTGCCGGCCGAGGCCTTCCTGGGCGGCGGATCCGCCCCTGAGGAGCCGATCCCCGGCGAGGCGCTCGCCCTTCCGGGCGATTCCGACTTCGCGCGCCGGTTGCGAGCCGGGCCGGAATCGGTCGTCGGCTATCTGCGCGAGGGACGCCTGATCCTCGATCTTCGAACCGTCGATCCGGAAGACGACGGCGCGCTGGCCGAAGCGGCCGTGGCGGCGTTCCGGGAGACCCCGTGAGCCCGAAGCCGCCGCGCGCCTCGGCTCGGCTCTTGGTGGTCGAAGACAAGGAGTCGCTTCGGCGGCTTTTGGAGACGGCGCTTGCCGAAGAAGGGTACGAGGTGGCGAGCGCGGGGGACGTCACGGGGGCCCGCGCGCTGCTCGAGCGAGGATCCTTCGCCGCGGTTCTGTCCGATCTCAAGCTGCCGGATGGATCGGGCCTCGAGGTCCTCGCCGCGGCGCGCGCGGCCGCGCCGGCCGCCCCGGTAATCGTGCTCACCGGCTTCGGCACGGTGGCGACCGCGGTCGAGGCGATGAAACAGGGGGCCTACGACTTCCTCGAAAAGCCGGTCGAGATCGACGATCTAGCGCGTCTGCTCGAGCGCGCCCTCGGGGGAGCACGCGGGGCGGAGCCCGCGCCCGTCTTCGCCCCGCCGGGAGCGCCGCCCCTGATCGGCGCCCATCCGCGGTTTCGCGCCGCGTTGCGCCTGCTCGAGCGGGTTGCCCCCACAGAGAGCACGGTCTTGCTCACGGGAGAGAGCGGCACGGGCAAAGAGCTCTTCGCGCGGGCGGTCCACGCGCTCTCGCCTCGCCGCGCCGGACCCTTCGTCGCGGTCAATTGCGCGGCGATCCCGGAATCCTTGATCGAGAACGAGCTGTTCGGGCACGAGCGGGGAGCTTTCACCGGCGCGGATCGCCGACAGATCGGCCGTTTCGAGCTCGCGAAATCAGGAACCCTGTTCCTCGACGAGATCGGCGAGCTCAAGACCGAGGTTCAGGGTAAGGTGCTGCGTGTCCTGGAGGAGAGGGCGTTCGAGCGGGTGGGCGGCGGGATGCCTCTCAAAGCCGACGTCCGGCTGGTCGCCGCGACCAACCGCGACCTCGATGCGATGTCCGCATCCGGGACTTTCCGGAGCGATCTCTACTTTCGCCTCGCCGTTTTCCCCATCGAGCTGCCTCCGCTTCGGGAGCGTGCGAGCGACATTCCCGAGCTCGCCCGCCACTTGATCGAGAAGATCGCCAGCCGCCATCACAGGGAACCGCTCGCCCTGGCTGCGGACGCCCTGGAGCTTCTCTTTCAGGAACCCTGGCCAGGCAACGTGCGGGAGCTCGGCAACGTGCTCGAACGGGCGTCGATCCTCTGCCCGGGACCGGTCCTTCGGGCCGCCGATCTGCGGCTCGTGATCCAACCGCCGCGCGGCGAGCGGGAGCGGTTGGAGCGCGCGCTGTTCGCCGCCGAGGGGGACAAGCGGCGTGCCGCCGAGGCACTCGGCATCAGCTACCGCTCGCTGCAGAGGAAGATTCAGGAGCTCGACCTCGAAGGGGTGCCTCGATACAGAAGCTGAGGCAAATTCGTTACCTAGCGTAACGATCTCGGTGGCGAATTCTCGCGCCTCCACGACGTAAACCACGGCAAACACAAGGCTGCCCTGAATGGCCCTCGTCTTGCTCTATGGCTTGGAACAGGCAAAGTTCCACGTGGGACCCAGCGAACAGGAGACGGGCCGGTGAATACGAGGTCGAACATTTCCAAGAGACGTCCGCGAAGCGCACGCGGCTTCTCGATCGTCGAGGTTCTGGTCGCCGCCGGGATCCTGCTGGTGATCCTGCTCGGGCTGCTCCCCATCTTCACCCGGTCGGCGATGAGCAACTCCTCGGGGAACCAATACACGCAGCTCACGAACGCGGCCAAATCCGAGCTCGAGCGCTTGGCGGATTTGCCGATCGACAGCGCGGAGATCGTGGTGCCGAACGGCAACACGGAGCTGGTGACCACGCAGTATTACTCGGGGTCCCAGAGTCAATGGGTCGACAACGCGACCCTCGGCTCGGAGGAACCGATCTGGAACCGCAAAGTGACGGTGCGCCAGTGCGACCTGTCCGGGTATACCAACGGCCGCTGCTCCACCCTGCTCTCGGGAGGAGTCAACCCGCCGGCCCAGTTGCGGCAGATCGACATCGAGGTCTCCCCGGGAAGGACAGGCACCACGACCGCCCTCGCGCTGCTCGGATTGAGCAAGAAGGTCACCTTGTCCACGATCAAGATCTATTGAGCCCGGATCGGCCGAACGCAAGCCAATCTAGCGAAAACGATCGAGGAGAAACGGACCGATGAAGTCTTTGGGTACGTCCCGCCGCCGGCGAGCCGGCTTCACCGTGGTGGAGCTTTTAATCGTGCTCGCCGTAACCCTGATCCTCACGCTGATCATGCTCCAGCTGTTCAATTTGAGCGATCGCCTGGCGCGGGTACAGACGCGCATCGCCGAAATGCAGCAGTCACTCCGGATCGCCCAGTACGACATGGTGCGACTGGCGCGTATGGCGGGACGCGGGGGTATCCCCTCGACCCAGGCCGGGAGCGCGCTGCCGACCGGTGTCGCGATTTCGGTGCGGAGCAACGTGACGGGCACCGCCGCGACGGTCATCCCTTCCGATGCTACGAGCCCGAAGATCCTCTCGGGTACCGATCTGATCACCCTGCGCGGGGTGTTCTCGTCCCAGATCTTCCAGATCAATTCTCTCGACAAGCGAACTTTCCGACGTTGGGACGACGGCCCCAACCCCACCGGAGGGGCGAGCGACTCCGATCCCGCTTCGACCACGAATGGAGAGATCCAGCTCTGCGCGATCTCGCCCGCCGGGATCTCGCAGCCGCTGGCTCCTTTCCAGAAGTTGATCGACGACGCGACGAGCCCTACGAAGGTGAGCCGCGAGGCGTTGGTCCTCGTAAGCCCGCTCGATCCCGCGTTCTACGCCGTGGTTCAGCTCGATCCGGTCAACTCGACAAAAATGGCCTCCACCTGCGCCGGTGGGGTGGACGGCGTCACTCTGAAATACCTGAGCGGCGCGACCTCCTATCCGACGGCGTACCGCACCCTGCAGCCGCCGGGCGCCTTCAACCTACCGTCCCAGCTGACGAGCGCGATCTACATCGGAATCCTCGAGGAGTACCGGTATTACATCCGCGAGGACCGCGCGGATCCGACCGATCCCGCGAGTGACCTGGTGCCGGTCCTCTCCCGAGCCCGCTTCTACCCAGGGACTCAGATTCCCTACCTGAACGACGCCACCAACATGAACGTGGATATCGCAACGGGCATCGTCGACCTACAGGCCTCGTTCGGCATCGACACGAATTCCGACGGCGCCGTCGTCGAAGGGACGGATGACGCCACGCGGTCCACCGACGAATGGCTCGGCAACGCGCGCATCGCGGTGGCGGCGAACGCTGCGCCCGAGAACCCGATCGCGGGGCGGCTCGCCTACCTCCGGATCAGCACGCTTGCGCGGACGGAGCGGCGCGACCCCGACTACTCGGCTCCGGTCCTCACTCGCTCGGAAGACCACACCTACTCCTTCGACTCCCCCGATCGAACCAACGGTAGAACCGACCGCATGTACCGCCGGCGGCAGCTGCAAACGATCGTCGACCTGAGGAACCTGTCATGAGGATCCGTCGCGCCTTGTCCCGTCTCGAGCCGACCGGAGCGGAGGAGGGGAGCGCCTACATCGTGGCGCTGCTGCTCCTTCTCCTGCTCACGGTGATCGGCCTTTCGCTCTCTCTCGTAACCCAAAACGAGTTGCAGATCGGCGCGAACGAGCGGTTGATCAACCGCGTCTTCTATGCCGCCGACGCGGCGATCGCGGAATCGACGTCCCGGGCGATGATCCTGGGCGAGTTCCAGACCGGATCCTCGTTCACCTCCGACGCCGTGCCTTCGTCGGCGAACCTCGGCATCGAAGTGGTTCGCAACTCCTACACCCGGCTCAATTCGCCCTATTGCGCCCTGTGCGAGGTGAACCAGCAGCCGGGCGAAGAGCCTTACCGTGACATCACGTATTACGTCGACGTGACCGCTCGGCGCGCCGGGACGGTGGGCGGCTCGACGGTGGCTGTGGCCGAAAAGCAGCTCAACGCAATGATCGACATCCAGCCTTACAAACCGCAGCTGCCGTTGAAGTGACCATGAGATGCATTGTCCGTCGCGGTGACTCCGCCCCGGTGAGGTCGGAACGCGACGTTCGCGCGGCGATCATGCGCAGCGCGCAGGAGGAGTTATGACGCACCGCCCCGACAGACGCTTCAACCGCCCGGTCGTGGTCCTCGCGACCTTTCTCCTGGCCGCCGCGGGCCTGAGCCTCGGCAGCGGCCGGGCAGACGACCGCTTCCTGCTGCGTCAGACGAACTCGGACCCGTTCCTGTTCGTCATCCTGGACACCTCGGGCTCGATGAACGAGCGCCCGGCGGACTCCTCGACACCGATGGCCTCGGCGGACGATCCGGAGTCCAAGTTCTACCAGGCGAAAAAAGCGCTCTACGAGGCGATGGTCGACCCGGAGAACGACTCGATCCATTACGGTTTCGCAACGTTCAACCAGGACAGCACGATCGTCCGGCGTAAACACTGGGTCTACTACCCGACGACCAGCCCGGCTTGGTCCGGAACCGCGGTGTCGTACCCTGTGGTGAACGTCCCCTACATCTTCGGCGGGGAGGACAACGGTGGTAACAGCACGGTCGGCGGTTGTACGAGCGTCGTCGCGGTCGGCTCGTCGGGCATCAACACCCAGGTCCAGCAGACGCCGCGAACCGGTGACGCGGGGGACAAGACCTGGACGCTCTACGTACGCCAGACCGGTGTCTCCGGCCGCGGATTCAAGACGACGACCGAGATCACCTCGGGAAGTCTGGGTGACAACACGATTACCGTGCGCGTCACCCGCTGGTTGATCAACAGCTGCGGCCCCGAGCGCCTGGGAAGCGCCGAATCGAAGAACCTCACCTATCAGCTAGTCCAGACCACATCTCCCTACGCGCATCCCATCCTAGCGACTCTCGAGCGTACGTCCTATTCGGACGACGTCCCACTTGGACCCACCTCGGGTGGAGACTCGAACGATGGCGTTCTCAACAGCTGTTCGGGTCTCGACCTGAACAGCGACTCGGGGAACGACCGCTACAAGTTGCCCACCACGATCAACTTAAGCTATCCCGCGAATCGAAAGTTCGACCGCGGCGACTTTTTGCCGTTCGACTGGACGCAAACCAACCGCGACGAGATTCTCCGCCGTCTGGCTCCGAACCTCCGGGGTACCGAGACCGTTCCGGATTTCACGCAGGGGCGATACTTCCAAACGGTCATCCAAACTCTAATGTCGGGAAACAAAGTCGCGGTGGAGAACCCTCCGTTGGTGAGCGCGGCGCAGGTGCCGCTCATCGCGCAGGGCTACACGCCGCTCGGCGCCTCGGTCAACAACTTCCGCGACTGGTACGCCGGCTGCCACAACGACAACTCGCCGAGCTCGACCTGCGCCACGCCCGGTTGGAAGAACGTGGCGGAAACCGCCGACCCGGAGTTCGGCTGTCGCCCGAAATATCTTCTCATCCTGACCGACGGCCTCGACACCTGCGGCGGCGGCGGCGTGCTCGGGACGGCGTGCGAAGGGGCGCGGGTGCTTTACTCGAAGTACAAGATCGAGACGTTCGTCATCGCCTTCGGTCAAATCGACACAACCGACCCGACCAACGTCCTCAGCTGCCTCGCGAACAACGGCTCGGGGGGCAACAGTGGCGCGACGCCGCCGGTCGTGGGCACACGGCCCCAGCCATTCCAGCCGACGGACGAAGCCGGGCTGAAAGAGGCGATCGATTCGATCTTCAACCTGGTCACCCAAGCCGGCCGCTCTTTCTCTTCGGCCGCGGTACCGACGGTCCAAGCGAACTTTGAGGACACGATCTACGTCCCGAACTTCACGCCGCTCAACGAGTCGTCGTTCCTCGAGCCGCTGGCGCCTCTGCCGGCAGCTCCCGACAACGGAGCCGGCGCCATCTGGGACGGCCATCTGAACGCCTACCTGAAGCCGATCCCGGTCGACGGCACGACCGGAAAGCCGCGCACGGACGTCCTTTGTACGCCGTCCTTGCGTAGCGGCTGTCTGCTCTGGGATTCCGGCAAGAAGATGCTCACTCAGTCGCCGACCCAGGCCCAGCTGAATCCGACGGCTCCCGCCACCCCGCTCTGGAAGATCGGCGCCGCCGATACCGAGCGGCGCGTGTTCTACGCGGCCGCGCCGACGACGACGGTCCCCGGAACCCGGCGTCTCCTCGTACCGCAGACCACGCTCGCGACCCAACAGGACCTTTGGCAAGGGATGGGTCTTGTGGCCGATCCGATGAACTCGAGCCAGGTGACGGCGGCCAACTCCACGGTCGCTTCGGTCATCAAATACACCTTGCAGCAGAAGTTCGCGCGCGTGGACGCGACGAACAACACCCGCTTCGTGCTGGGAGACATCTTCCACTCCAACCCGGTCCTGGTGAGCGCGCCGGGCAAGATCGCCTACTTCGACGCGGACGTTCCGAACGCTCCGGGTACCGATCCCACCTGCAACACGTCCAACAAGGGCTACCGGTGCTTCCGCGCCAAGCACCAGCTGCGCCGCCGCCTCGTCGCGGTGGGCAGCAACGACGGTCAGCTCCACATGTTCGACGGCGGCATCTATCGCGAGAGCTTGACGCCCAAGGCGTTCGACAACGGGACGGGAAACGAGGTGCTTTCCTTCGTGCCGCGTCCGATGCTCTCCCACCTGCGGAACCAGGCCTCGGACAACCATCAGGATTGGGGAGTCGACGGCACCATCCAGGTCGACGACGTATTCATCGATCCCAGCCACAACGGCACTCCGACCTCGACCGATCGCGAATGGCGGACGGTGGTGGTCGGTGGCTTGAGGGAAGGCGGACGCGCCTACTACGCGCTGGACGTGACCCAGCCAGACACGTACGACACCAACGGAATTCCTCAGCCGCTCTCCGGATCGACCTACGTTCCCTCCTGCTGGAACGGCGGAACGGGTTGCGGCACGGTACCCTTCGGCTCCTACCTCTGGAGTTTCGAGGACACCTCCGATGAGGATGGCAACGCGACGCCCGACCTCGGCGATACCTGGTCGACGCCGAACACCGGGCGGATCCGCATCGTGACCAACGCGGCGTCGACGCCGAAGCAATATGAGGATCGATACGTCGCGATCTTCGGCGGCGGCATGGACTCGACGCTGATGAACAAGACCGGCAACTGGCTCTATATGGTCGACATCGAGAGCGGCAAGATCCTGTACAAGCGAGTGCTCGACGGTTCCGCCCCGAGCGATCCCGCGGCGATCGACACCGATCTCGACGGCTATCTGGACCGGATTTACATCGGCACGACCAAGGGATGGCTGTACAAGGTCGACATGACGAAGGACGTGTCGCTGGTCGACATCGGAGGCGGTGTCAAGCGGATCACGTCGGCCGATTGGGCACCGTACAAGGTCTTCGACACCGCGACCTCGCGCGGCACCGGGGCGGAGCAGCTGCGGCCGATCTTCTTCCCTCCCTCGGTGGTTTTCGATCCCAAGAGCGGCTTCTTCGCGCTCGGCTTCGGCACGGGTAACCGCGAGGACCTCTGGACGCAGGAGCCGGAGTCGCTCATCGAGGGGCGCTTCTATTTCCTGCTCGACACCGGGTGGCATCCGCTCGGTGTGAGCGAGACTCCGAGCGTCAACACCACGCTGCCCAAGACCGAGAGCAACTTCGTCACCTTCGACAAGTCGTCGGCCCTGGTCGGAACGGGAACGAACTACCTGACCGCGCCACCGACCGGTAAGCAGTCGGGCTGGATCGTCGAGCTGGCGGCCAACGAGCGCCTGATCTCGAAGTCGCTTACCCTGTCGGGCATCTTGGTCTTCACCGGCTTCGATCCGGAGTTCCGCCCCAATCCGTTGGGTCTTTGCGAACGTTTCGGTACCAGCAACATCTACACCGTCCTCGCGACGAACGGAGATGCGGTTCTCGGGACCACCTCCGGCTCGCGAAGCAAGGAAGTCCTGGCGTTCGTGACCAATCCGTTCGTCGAGACGAACATCAGCAAGAACCCACGCGGCTCGACGCCGCAGCCTCAGGGCGCGGCCGTCTGCAGCCCGAACTCGGCGGCGGTGCGGACCTTGCGCTCGCTCTTCCCGGCGGGGTGCAAGTTCACGGCGTACACCCAGGACATCAAGACCTTCCAGGTCGACACCAAGCTCGAATGCGTCGCCGCGATTCCGGTCTGCGTCCGCGAGCAGAACTGGAGAGACCAGTGAGGCGCGCGCTCCCCTTCGGTACGACGCTTCTCGCCCTGGTCGCGCTCGCGGGGAGCTCGGCGGGCCGGGCGGATTGGCTCGTGCTCCAAGACGGTTCTCAATTCGAGGTCAAGGGTTCGCCCAAGACCTCGGCCAACCGGGTGGTGTTCACTACGCTCGATGGCAAGCTCTCGTCGTTGCGCGCCGATCAGGTGGACCTCGAGGCGAGCCGGCGGGCGACCGAGGAGGCGCGGCTGGCCGCCGAGCCGAAACAAGAAGGGCCAAAGGAGCCGGCGGTCCGGACCAAGCCGAAATGGTCGCTCACCGACAAGGATTTTGCCCGGAAGCCCGCGCCCGAGCCCGGAGAAGCGGGGGCGGGCGCGCCCGGCGCGGGGCAAGAAGGGGGAGCGGCGGCGCCGGCCGCGCCGAAGTCGGATCTCGAGGTTCTGGTTTGGAGCAAGTCGATCGACCCGGCGCGCAACCGGATCAGGGTGAGCGGTACGCTTCAAAACTCCGGGGAGAACATGGCCGCCTCGATCGAGCTCGCCGTCCAATTGGTCGATCGCGAAGGGGTGATCGTGGGAGAGCGCAACGCGGCGCTCGGAACGGGGAGCCTGGGGCCGGGCGAAACGACGGAGTTTTCGGCGACGTTCATCCAGATCGTGAATTTCGACGTCGTCAAGTTCGCTCCAGCCGGGACGATGTTGAAGCTGAATACGAAGAAAGACGAAGGACAGGTCGAAGAGAAGGCGCCTCCCGGAGGCAAATGACCGCCGAGGCGTAGGGCGGTAGGGTCCCGGGCGATCCTCCCGGTTGCCCAAATCGATTGGACACGGGCGGCGCTTCGGCGCCGCCCGTCACGTCAGGAGTCAGGACGCGGCGGGGAGGAGAAACGTGGCGATCGTCCCCCCCCCGTCGCGATCGGCGAGCTCGAGCGTTCCGCCGTGGAGGTTCGCGATTCGAAAAGCGAGCGACAGCCCGAGCCCCACCCCGCCCGGCCGCCCGGAAGCGAACGGCTGAAATAGTCTTTCGCGGATCGCGGGCGGAACCCCCGGCCCCCGATCCCGGATCTCGATCTCGATCTGGTCGCTCGACACCTTGCGCGCCGCGATCTCCAGCGGGCCCTGGCGACCGGCACGGCGCTCCGCGTCCGCGGCGTTCAGCAGGAGGTTCTTGAGCGCGCGCGAAAGCAGCGGCTCGTCGCCGGATGCGACGAGGCAGGAGTCGCCGGACACCTCGACGGGCATCTCACCAAGAGCCGGATCGCCGGCCGCCCGTTTCAACAGCCCGTCGAGTGCCACCGGCAGGAGGCGCGCCGCGCCGGGCCGCGCAAACTCCAGGAAGTCGCTCGCCACCTGTTCCAGGTGATCCGCTTCGAGGCGCATCTCGGCGAGATACCCTCCCACCGCCTCGGCGTCGACCTTGCGTTCGATCAGGGTCAGGTAGCCGCGTAGGGTCGCGAGCCCGTTGCGGAGCTCGTGGGCGATCCCCGCCGCCATCTCGCCCAATTGGGAGAGCCCTTCGGCCACCCGCGTTCGTTCCCGCCGTTGGCGCACCTCGGTGAGGTCGGTAAAGAGGACGAGGTGGCCGCGGACCTCGCCTTCCTTCGGCCGGAGCGGGTGCACCGAGAGTCCGAGCACGGTCGTCCGTCGCCCGCCTTCCATGGGTGTCTCCAGGCTCACTTCCTCGCGCTGCACCCCGGCTCCGGAGCGGACCGCCGGGAGGATCAAGCCGAGCAGCTCGGGTCGGTCGGCGAGCAGCGCACCGACGTCGGAGGGGGCGGGGCCGCGGCGCAACGCGGGCAGGCCGAGGAGCGACGCGCCCAGGTCGTTCAGGGCGAGGACCTCTCCCTCCCGGCCGAGCAGGAGCAGCCCGCTCTGCAGGCTCGGCGAGAGGGTGCGGTCGAGGGCCGCGAGGTCGTCCTCGCCGAGGCCGGAACCGCCGGATCGTTCGGCGCTCAGCGCCTGCTCCAGAGTCGCGAGCAGGAAGTCGACCTCGTCCTGATCGCCGAGCCGCATACCCCCGATCTGTTCGGCGCCCGCGAGCAGGCGCTCCCAGGGGCCGAGGATCTGCTGGAGAGAGAACAGTGCGAGGACCAAAAGGGAGACGTTGACCGGCAAGACTACCCAGCCGAGCCAGCGAACTGCTCGCAGCTGCCCGGCGAGCGCCGGCGCCGGCAGCTCGACCACGAGCGCCCGGTTCGCGCCACGAAACGGCACCCGCGCGGTGACGAAATCGCCCCCGGTCTCACGCGGCCCCCAGGCTCCCGCCCCGCCGGCGTCTCCTTCGAGAGCTCGCAAGGGCATGTAGGGTCCCACCTGAACGAGCGCGGATCCTCGCTCGTCGACGATCGCCACGGCGCCGCCCAGGGCGCGAACCGGATCGGCGAGGCGCGCGAGGTCACCTTCCGAAGGAAGGTACGTGGCCGCCGATCCGGCAGCTCCCATCGATCCCGTCGGCTCCCCCGATCCGCCCTCGCCCATCTGGCGGATCAGCCGGGAGGCGATTGCCGAGACGGCGTCGCACCGCTCCTCCTGCCATCGGCTGAGCGCGCTCTTGAGGGAGAAGAGGATGAAGGTCGAGATCAGCAGCAGCAGCAGCAGCGTTGCGGGGAGGAGAATCAACACCTCCCGCCGCACGCCGAGCCTCTGAGGACGCCGCATCGCCGTCGGGACTTCTTATAGGAGACCGAGGTAGGCGTTGGCGAGCGGGTCGCCGAAGAACAGGCCGATCACCGCCCCCAAGGCGAGGAAAAAGCCGAAGGCGAGCTTCGATCGAAAACCGAATCGACCCAGCAAAAGAAGGGCGACACCGACCAGCGCTCCCAGCAGGACGGCGACGAAGAGCGCCACCCCCATCGCCGGAAGACCGAGGAACGCCCCGATCATTGCGATCATCTTGACGTCGCCGAACCCGAGCCCATGCTCACGGCGGATCGCGTACCAAATCGCCCATACCAGAGTGAGGAGCGCGGCGCCCGCCGTGGCCCCGATCGCGGCCGATAGGAGGCCCGGGCCATGGAGCCAGGGTTGGACGGCCAGTCCCACGGCGATGCCCGGAAGGGTGATTCGATCGGGGAGCAGGTAGTGCTCGAGATCGATCCCTGCGAGCGCGATCATGGCGGAGCAAAAAACCGCCGCGACCACGGCGTCGAGCGTCGGACCGAAGCGCACCGCCGACAGCACGAACAGCGCGCCGGTGAGAGCTTCGATCAGAGGGTACCGCCAGCCGAAACGGACGCCACACGTCCGGCATCGGCCGCGTAGGAGGAGGAAGCTCAAGATCGGAACGTTGTCGTACGGCCGGATCGGTGTGCCACACGCCGGGCACCGGGAGCGAGGCAGAACCGTGGAGAGCCGGCGGGGCAGGCGATAGATGACGACGTTCAGGTAGCTGCCGACCAGCAGCCCGATCAGGCCGGCGTAGATCCAATAGAGGAGGAGGAGGGGCACGGCGAGGGGATCTTACGCCAACGATGCACGAGGAGGCCGGGCCTCCGCATTCGCGGAGAGCTTGCGGCGGCAGGCCTCTTCACCCGACTTGAGAGGCCTGCCGAGGGCGGCCTTACGGCTTTTCGGGCCAACGGACGAAGAAGCCGTCCGTCCAGACGATGTCCTGCGAGTAATCGGTCGGAAAGAAGGATCCGTAGGTGTACGTCTCGCCCGTGGCGACGCCGTCCAGTCCGCCGCTGCGAATCGCCATCACGTGCTTGTTCGTCGGATCCGCGACGTTCAGGTAGTAGTCGTACGGATGCTTCCACCCGTCGAGCCGCGGCAGCTGGCCCACGTAGTTGGGCTCGAGCACCGTCTGCAGCACGGTGGCCGTGATGGGCGTGTAATCGCTCATCATGACCGCGCTCGTGGTGGTCGTCGATCCGGCCGCGGCCGCGCCCGTCTGGTCGGTGAGCCAGGACATCAGCCCCGTTCCCACGATCTTGATCTCGGCGACGGTTCGCTTCTGCTTCGCCTTCTGCATGGCGTCCAGCAGATTCGGGATCAACATGGCGGCGATGATGCCGATGATCGCAATGACGATCAGCAGTTCGATCAGAGTAAAACCGTTGGACCGATCTCGACGCAGAGAGAACATTCCCAAACCCTCCTCTAACCCCTGATGGCACCCTACTTCGCAAGTGACATGCCAGGGCCTGGAGCAGCTGAACACGCTTTCCTGTCTGAGGTTTGGGCGGCTTTGTCGAGATGCGTTGGCAATTAACGTCACCGGCCAGGCAGAAACTGTCAGAAGCCGGCGATCGCGCGCAGAAAGTCTTCGGTTCGCTCGATGCCCCGGTCGAGCTCGGCGAGAGGAATTCGCTCGTCGGCCGCATGGATTCCGGCGAGGTCCGGCCCCTCCAGGGCGAACGGTGAAAAGCCGTAGGCGGGTATTCCTCGCTCGCGAAAATAGCGCGAGTCGGTGAACCCCGCGATGAAGGCGGGGACGACGGGTGCCTGGCGGCCGAGCGTCTTTTCGAACGCGGCGTAGATCGGGGTCGTCATCGGCGAAGCCGCGGCCGGAGGGGAAGAGACGAGCACTCGGACCTCGAGATCCTGGCCCAGCGCCTCCTTCACCTCCCGAAGAAAAGCCTCGGCATCGGTATCGGGGAGCAGGCGCACGTCGATCTGCGCCCGGGCCTTGGCGGGGATCACGTTGATTCGATCGCCGCCCGAAAGCACGGTGACCTGCGCGGTGTCGAGGAACAGGTTCGCGAGCCCCGGCAGCAACATCTCGGTCGGCCCCTCCGGGCGGACGATCCGGTCGATCGCGAGGAAGCGGCTCTGCCAGTACCCGGGATGCAGCGGCGCGAGAGCGCGGAGGTAGTCGCGGGCCGGGGGGGAGACCCGCCAACGAGGGGCCCTCTCGAGCAGACGGTCGAGGCCGCGGATCAGGTCGTGGTTCGCGCTCCAAGGGTTCAAGCCCGAGCCGTGGCCCCCCCTTCCCTCGGCCGAAACCTCGAGCCAAAGAGGGCGTTTCTGCGCGACCTCGACGCCCCACCAGAGCACCCGCCCCTGGGACACGCGGTTGGCCCCTCCTTCACCGATCACCGCGGCGACGTCGGCGAACAGATTGGGGTGCTTCTCGAGCAGCCAAGCTGTGCCTTTCCCGCCTCCGCTCTCCTCGTCGGCGACGGCGAGCCAGATCACGTCGCGCGTCCGGCGTACGCCGCTCCGCTTGAGCTCAACCATGGCGCGGAGGAACGCGATGCCGAGGCTCTTGTCGTCGATCGCTCCCCGGCCCCAGAGGCGCCCGTCGCGAATCTCGCCCGAAAACGGCGGCACCTGCCAGCCCGGGCCGGCCGGCACGACGTCCAGATGATGGAGGAGCAGAACGGCTCCCCCGGCGGAGGGCGCGTCCGGGCTCTTCGGAAGGCGGGCCCAAAGGCTCTCGCGGCCGGGCACGCTTGCGTACCGCCTCGTCTCGATCTGCTCGTGCGCCAAGATCCGGGCGAAGTAGTCGACCGCGAGGTTCTCGCGTCCCGGAGGGTTGGTGGTGTCGATCCGCAGATAGTCCCGCAGCCAAGTCGCCCCTTCGGAGACGCGGGGGGCGCCGCCCATGGGCGAGCAGGCGAGGACGGACAGGAGGAGCAGGGCGAAACGGCGGCTCTTCATGGCGGAGATTGTCGCTCGGAGAGGGTCAGAAAACGGTGCCCGAATACACGACCGCCGCGACGGCGAGGTCGCGGCGGTCGAACTTCAGGGCTCGAAAAAGCGGAGGGCGTCGCCCGAGACGAAGCCCCCCTTGACCGAGCCTCCAACAGAAGGGGTTTGGCTAGTTGGTCTTCTGCGGCCAGCGGACGAAGAAGCCGTCGGCCCAGACGATGTCCTGCGCATAGTCGGTCGGATCGAACGAGGTCACGTCGTAGCTGGTGGTCTGATCCGCCACGCCGCCACGGCCCTTGGAGCGGATCATCATGACCTGCTGCTGGAGGACGGCCGAGCCGGTCTTGAGGAAGTAGTCGTAAGTGCCCTTCCAGCCGTCGACCGTCGGGACGTCCTGCATGTAGACCGGGACCAACAGGCTCTGGAGAGCGGGCTGGCCGATCGAGGTATAGGAAGCGAGCGTGACGGTGCTCTGCCCGGCGGCGGCGGCGCCGACCTGGTCGGTGAGCCACGAGAACATCGCGGTGCCGGTGTTGCGGATGTCGGCCACGGTCCGCTTCTGCTTGGCCTTTTGGAGGGCATCCAGGAAGTTCGGGATCAACAGCGCGGCGATGATGCCGATGATCGCGACGACGATGAGAAGCTCGATCAGCGTAAAGCCTTTCTGGCGGTTGCGGAGACGATTGAGCATTGGACTCCTCCCTCTAGGTCTACCCAACGACGCCCATGGCCGATTCCATGGGATTTGCTCCTGAAAGAACAGCAGGCATCGTGCCAGGCGGCGGCGGCGAAAAACTCATTGAAAAATCAGCATGTTCCTCTGTCAGCAAGACAAACTTTGACCAGAAGCGGTGTCAAAAAGTGTCAAAGCGCGGGATTTTGAGGACGAAGGAGCGAGATCTCGAAGCCGTGGCGATAAGGGAAGCAACCGGCGAGCATTAAAAGAAGAGGGTGCCAGCCCCCGGGGGGCGACACCCTCTAGACCGAGCCTCCAGCGGACGGAAGGAACTAGTTGGTCTTCTGCGGCCAGCGGACGAAGAAGCCGTCGGCCCAGACGATGTCCTGCGCGTAGTCGGTCGGGTCGAAGGACGTGACCGTGTAGCTGGTGGTCTGATCCGCCAGGCCGCCGCGGCCCTTGGAGCGGATCATCATTACCTGCTGCTGGAGGACGGCCGAGCCCGTCTTGAGGTAGTAGTCGTAGGTGCCCTTCCAGCCGTCGACCTTCGGGACGTCCTGCATGTAAACCGGGACCAACAGGCTCTGGAGAGCGGTCTGGTCGATCGAGGTGTAGGAGGCCAGCGTGACGGTGCTCTGACCGGCGGCGGCGGCGCCGACCTGGTCGGTGAGCCACGAGAACATCGCGGTGCCGGTGTTGCGGATGTCGGCCACGGTCCGCTTCTGCTTGGCCTTCTGGAGAGCGTCCAGGAAGTTCGGGATCAACAGGGCGGCGATGATGCCGATGATGGCGACGACGATGAGAAGCTCGATCAGCGTGAAGCCCTTCTGCCGGTTCCGCAACCGATTCAACATGTGATTCCTCCAATTGTGTCCAGGTTGGACCCCACGGCAAATTCCATGGGCTTGCATCGACCTAGTAGCAGGCATCGTGCCAGGAGGAAAATCCAGGCCGCGCGACGGAGAGGAGGTTTTCGGCGACCGATTGCGGACAATCTTCGCCGCTTTCCGTTGCAAAAAGTGTCAAAGTGCGAGCCGCTTCAGAACGCTTTCGTAAAGCTCGACGCCGTCGACGAAGCCCGGCAGGGCCATCCGCTCGTTGGCGTTGTCGACTTGCAGCGTGTCGGTGCTCAGGATCAGGAACGGGGAGAAACCGTAGGTCGAAATGCCCCGGGCGCGGAAAAAGCGCGCGTCCGTTGCCGTCCATTGCAGGATCGCGGGCCCGATTCGCGCTTGAGGAAAGCCCTCCGCGAGCGTCGAGCGCAACGTGAGGAAATCGGCGCTATCGCTCGGGCTCGCCGGATTCGAGCCGGTCGGATCCGAGACCGACCATGTGAGGCCGTGGAGCAGGCCCTTGGGAATCAGGCGTGCGATCGATTCGTCGACGGCGGTACCCCGGAGAAGGTGGAGGACGATCCGTAACCGGTACCCGCCAGCCGGGTCGACCTCGACCTCGCGCGGCAGGGCCTCGTCGCGAAACAGGGCCTTGAGATAGCGCGGCAGCTTGGTGAAGATCGCCGATTCGTTGACGATCGCATCCGGATCGGAAAGCGCGCCGCGCAGCCAGGGGTGGTCCCTGGAGGGGGCGTAGAGCTTCATGTAATCGCGCACTTCCGGGAGGAGGCGCAGGCCCACCGCCTCGCCCTGGGCGGCGGCGAGGAAATCGTGGATCTGGTCGAGCGGCTCACGGTCGGGCCCGCAAACGACGAGGTCGACGTAGTGCTTTTGGCCGATCTCGATCCCCCAGTACTTGATGTCGTCGCGGGTCCGCGCCTCGAGGAAGCCTCCCTCCGTGAGCACCACGCCGAAGCGGGAAACCAGCTCGGGCCGCTCGTCGAGCAGCCAACGGACTCCGAGATCGCTGCCGGTCTCCTCGCTGCTGGTGCCGAGGAAGATCACCGTCCGGCGCAGTGGTTTGCCGCTTTTCTTGAGGGCGATCAACGCCCGCAGTTGGGCGATCGCCACGCTCTTCATGTCGAATGCGCCCCGGCCATAGAGCCATGGCATTTCGACTCGCGCTTCGAACGGGGGTGCGAACCAGTCCTCGTCCGGATGGATGTTCTCGACGTCGATATGGTGATGAAGGACGATCGCCCGGGGATCCTTTCCCTCCAGGATGGCCCAGAGATTCGCCTTGCGCGGCCCCATCCGTTCGACGTGCGCGGGGATGCCGGCCGCCTCGAGCTCGCCGGCGAGAAATCGCGCCCCCGCGAGCTCGTCGCCGGTCGCCTCGGTGGTGTCGATCTGGACGTAGCGGCGAAGGGCCACGACCTCCGGCAGGCTGAGGTAATCGCGCGTGTCGAGACGCTCCGAGGCGAGGCGCCGGAGCGGCCTTTCGAGCAGCGAGACGAACCCGAACGCGATCGCGGCCACCCCGATCGCGCTCGAGTAGAGGGCGATCCGGGAGATGGTCCTACGCTTGCGCTCGAAGGGGCTGAACCGGGAGGTGCGGTCGAACATTTCGGCAGATCATAGTCGGCGCCGACACCTTGTGTATGCTTCGCGCGCCCGGTGTCCTGGTCCGAATCCGCGCGAATGCCCGCCGCCCGCCGCCCGTCGAGCTGCGCCTCCGCGCGGCTCGGTCGTTCGCGGCGAATCCGACGACAGTCCACGGCGCGAGCCCCAACCCGAACCCAAGCCCGAGATGACGACTCCCGAGCCCACCCCCGCGCCATCGAAGCCGCCCGTTCTCCGGACCCGACGGCGTACGCCCTGGTGGCCGCTTCTCGCCGGTCTCCTCTTCTGCCTGCTCTATCTTGGGGCGGAGGCGTCGGTCCTCTCCGGCCATCTCGGTTTCCCGCTCGACGACAGCTGGATCCACCTCCAGTTCGCACGCAACCTGGCGCACGGGGAAGGGCTCTCCTACAACCCGGGCGAGAAGGTCACCGGGTCGACCGCGCCGCTCTGGACGGCACTGCTCTCGCTCCTGTTCTACCTTCCCGGCGACGTCGTGATCTGGACCAAGGCGCTCGGCGTGGCGCTTCACCTGGCCGGTCTCGCCGCGCTCCACGCGCTCGCGCGCGAGCTAGGGTTGTCGGAGAGCGGTGCGTCGATCGCGACCGCCTTCGCCGCCGCGACCTCCTGGCTCGTCTGGTCGGCGCTTTCCGGCATGGAGGTGCCGCTGTTCATCCTGCTGAGCGTCGGCGGAATGATCCTCCACCTGCGCGAGCGGCGCGATCCGGGCCGATCCCCGTTGTCGCTCGGGGTCTTCGGCCTCGGCGTTCTCGCCCGCCCGGAAGGGGCGTTGCTCGTCGTGCTCGCGCTGGTCGACCGGTTGCTGGTCCGATTCGAGCGGGTCCCCGCGGGACCGGACGGAGCGGGCGCGGCGGAGGCCGGGAGGCCGGCCGGCTCGCTGGCGTTTCGCCTCCCCTCCTGGCGGCCCGCGGTCGTCGGCTTGGTGCTCGCCCTGTGCGCGCTCGCCGGCCCGGTGCTCTTCTACAAGATTGCCGGGGGGCATTTCCTACCCACGACCTTCTCGGCCAAAGGAGCCGACTATCGGGGCTTCCTGCCCGACCTGGGTTACGCGGCGACGATCCTGGGGATCCTCTTCCGCGCAACGCCCTGGATGACGCTGCTCGCCGGAGCGGGGGCCCTCGCGCTGGTCGAGCGTCTCGGCACCCGGCGCGACGTCGGTCTGCTGCCCGCGCTGTGGGTGATCGCCCTGCCGCTCGCCTACTCGACCTTGAGCCCTGCCGGCCGCGGGCTCCTCGCGGGCAACTTCGGCCGCTACTACTTTCCTCTGCTGCCGATCGTCACCGTTCTGGGCATCCTCGGCCTCGAGCGCGCCGCAACGGCGCTCGGCGCGCGGATCGGAGGCTCCGGCCGCTATTCAGGCGATCCGAGCCCTGCGGTAAGGGCGGGCTTCCCGCTCCGCGCGATTCTCCTCGCGCTCCTCGCCTGGCCGACCCTCTCCGGCGCTTGGGTCGGGGCATTACTGTTCGCCCAGAACGTCGCGAACGTCGAGGACAGCGACGTCCGGATCGCGCGCTGGCTGGCCCCCCGGTTGCCGGCCGACGCGCTGCTCGCGGTCAACGACATCGGCGCGGTCAAATACTTTCTGCCGAACCGCGTGGTCGACCTGGTCGGGATCGCGTCACCCGAAGTCCGTGTCGAGGCCGCCGAGGAGATGAAGAAGGGCCTCTCCTTCGAGGCGGCGATGCTGCTCGCGATCGAGCGCCGGCGCCCGGACTACGTGATCGTCTTTCCGAGCTGGTTTCCCGCGATCGGCCGCGATCCGCGCTTCTCGCTCGTCGCCTCGATCGAGATCCCCAACAACATCACCATGGGCGACGCCCGGCTCGATCTCTGGTCGACTCCGTGGAACGACGCTCCTCTCCGCCGCCTGCCGGGCGACCCGGAGCCGGGCAGCTCGCTCGGCCCCGAGGGCGCCCCCGCCAACCCCTGAAAACCGGCGGCCCCCGCCGCCTCGGAGCTTCCCTTTCGATGAACGTTCCCTTTCTCGACCTCACCCGTACCGTCGCCCGCCTTCAGCCGGAGCTGGATCAGCGGTGGCGCGGCATTCTCGATACCACCAGTTTCGTCCTCGGCAAAGAAGTCAAGGAGTTCGAACGGGCGTTCGCCGACTACCTGGGCGTCGAGTCGTGCGCCGGCCTGGGCAACGGGACGGACGCGCTGATCCTGCCGCTCCGCGTGCTCGGGCTCAAACCGGGCGACGAGGTGCTGGTGCCCGCGTTCAGCTTCTTCGCCACCGCCGAGGCGGTCGCTTTGGTCGGCGGCACGCCGGTCTTCGTGGACGTCGACCCGGAAACCCTCAACGTCTCGGCCGAAGACGCGGCGGCGCGGATCACCGACCGGACGGTCGGCATGATCGGCGTCCATCTCTACGGCCGCCCGTTCGACGTCGACGCGATCTGCCGCCTCTGCGGCCGGCACGGCCTCTGGCTGATGGAGGACGCCGCCCAGGCGCATGGCGCACGCTGGCGCGGCAAGCGGGTGGGCGGCTTCGGCCGGATCGCCGCCTGGAGCTTTTACCCGACGAAGAATCTCGGCGCGTTCGGCGACGGCGGAGCCGTCACCGGCAACGAGCCGATCCTGGTCGAGAAGACCCGTCGCCAGGGCAACCACGGCCAGGCCGAGCGCTACACCCATCTGGAGATCGGCACCAACAGCCGGCTCGATTCACTCCAGGCGGCGGTGCTCAATTGCCGCCTCGCCCTGCTCGACGAGGACAACGCCCGCCGCCGCGCGGTCGCCGCGCGCTACGCCGAACGGTTCGCGGGCGTGGGTGACCTCCGCCTGATCCCCGACCGGCCGGAGGTCGAGCCGGTCTACCACCAGTTCACCCTGCGCACCGGCCGTCGCGACGACCTGTTGAAGCACCTCTCCGCGTGCGGCATCGGCGCCTCGGTGCATTATCCCTCGCCGCTCCATCAGCAGCCCGCCTTCGCCGACCGCTTCGCGGGGGGCGAGATGCCCGATCTACCGGTGGCGACTACGGCCGGCCGAGAGGTGCTCTGCCTGCCGATCTTCCCCGAGCTTCGGGACGACGAGGTGGGCGCGGTCGCCGACGCGGTCGTCGAGTTCTTCGGGTAACCCTCAGGCGCCGCCGCGCATCAGCTCGGAGATCAGATCCGGCGGGGGCGGGTCGCTTTCGATCCGCAGCGGCAGGCGGCTCGCGAAGCGGCGGACGTGGCTCGCGAAGAGCGCCGCCGCCTCCGGGCGTCCGCGCGCCTGGGCGACCTCGGCGGCGCGCGCGGCGGTCGCCGCGGCGCGGGCGAAATCTCCCGTCTCCGCGTAAGCCGCGGCCAGGGCGTCGAGGACCGTTCCGTTCCCCCCCTGGGTGATTCGGGCGGCCTCTTCGGCGTGGCGTAGCGCCTCGGCGCCATCGCGCACGGCGGGGTCGTGCCAGGCGGCGAGCAGGCGCGCGAGCCGGGCGAGGGTGAGCGGGTTCTCCGGCTCCTTGGCGAGGGCAGCGCGCAGGGCGGCCACCGCCTCGGCGCCGCGCCCGGCGGCGGTCAAAGCGAAGCTCTGGAGGAACAGCGTCCGCGTGTCGCCCGGGTCGCGGGCGACCGCCTCGGCGTAGCGGGAGATCGACCGATCCCACTCGCCGCGTGCGAGCGCGAGGTCGCCCAGGCGCGCGGAGGCCTGGGCCATGCCGGGTTTGAGGCGCAGCGCGCGCTCGAACCGCTCGGCCGCCTCGGTCGGGTTGCCCTGGCGCAGGCGGGCGAGACCGAGCTGGTACTGGCCGACGGCGTTGCCCGGCGCGATCTTCACCAGCTTTTCGTAGAGCGGATCGGCGAGGTCCGTGCGCCCGCGGGCGAGATAGAGCTCGGCGAGGTTCGAGGTCGCCTGAAAGAAGCCGGGGTGGAGCGCGAGCGCCTTCTCGTAATTCTCGATCGCCTCGTCCACCCGCCCGGCGGCGACCAGGCTCACCCCGAGGTTGTTGTAGGCGATCCACGCCTCGGGGTTCCTCTCGATCGTCGTCCGCCAGAGCGTGTCGACGTCGCGGTACATCGGGATCTGCCGCCAGGTGAGCAGGCCGAGAATCGCGACCAGCGCCGCGGCCGCGACCTTGCCACCGAGCTCAAAACTCTTCCTCCGCTCCGGGTCCGCCTCGCCTCCGGCGCGTCCGACGGTTCCGGTGAGACCCGCCGCGGCGAGCGCCAGGATCGGCGCCGAGGCGAGATAGAGGAAGTGGTCGGCCACCCACGAAAAGAGCATCGGGAAGACGTTCACGAAGCCGAGCGCGGGGAACAACATCGCGCCGTAGCAGAGCGCCGCCGCGAGCGGACCGCCGCCGATCTTTTTGCGCAGGGCGAAGAGGGCTACGAACGCCGCGGCGGCGGCGATCGGAAACAGCCACTGTACGGCGTCGTGCGCGTCGATCCGCCAGCGCTGGTAGATGAAGATCAACGGGTGCGGCCAGAGGAGCTTGCCCAGGTAGTGCCAGAGCGCGCGGCCGGCGACCAGCAGGCGCTCGAAGAACGAGAGATCCCAGGCCTCTCCTTTGGCGCCCACCTTCACCCGCTCCAGGTTCGCGGTGATCCGGGCGAACGCGAGCCCGAGCGCGAAGAGCGGCAGGGTCGGGAGCCAGGTGCTCGCGCGCACCCGGCGCGCCTTCCAGACGTCGATCACCAGGATCACGACGGGAAGGGAGACGGCGACGGTCTTCGACAGCAGCGCGGCCACGAAGGCGGCGAGCGCCAGCGCGTAGTCGATCGCCGGGCGCTTCCGCCAGCCGGGCGAAGCCTCTCCCGCGGGGCGGAAGCGCAGGAAAAGGAGGAGAGCCGCCAGGTAGAAGACGGCGGACAGGACGTTTTTCCGCTCCGTGATCCAGGCGACCGACTCGACGTGGATCGGATGGACCGCGAACAGCGCCGCGGCGAGCAACGCCCCGGGCACGCGCAGCCGGGCGAGCACACGCCAGAGAAGGATCGCGGCGAGCGCGTGGAGGAGGACGTTGGTCAGGTGGTAGCCGGTGGCGGAGAGTCCCCAGAGCTGGTGCTCAATCCAAAACGAGGTGAAAACCAGCGGGTAGTACTGCGGCGTCGCCCCGACCTCGGTCCAGATCCTCCCGAGCCCCCCCGGCTCGTTCAGCAACGCGTTCTGGGTCAGGTAGTCGTCGTCGTCCCAGATGAAGCCGTTGCCGAGGGCCGGCAGATAGGCGACGATCGTGATCGCGAGCAACAGGAGCGCCGGGAGGCTCCGCCGCCAGAGCGGGACCGCGCCTTCGTCGGTCCGTGCCGGTCGGGTGCGATCGCCTTCGGCGGGGGAGGCCGGTCTCTTTCCCGTCGGGCGGGAGCTCTTGCGCGCGGACATCGGCCGCGAATCCTATACGGGCGGGCCGGGGGCCGAGGCATTCGCGGAGTGCTCCGCGGCGTCTCGCCGCCGCTCCTCCGGTTCGAGGATCAAGCGGGCACTCCGATCCCATGTGAAGTAGCTCCAGGTCCAGTTGATGAACACGCTCAGCCGGTTGCGGAAGCCGACCAGATACATCAGATGGAGGAACAGCCACATCAGCCAGCCGATCCGCCCGGTGAAGCGGAGCCCGCCCGGCAGCTCGGCGACCGCGGCGTTGCGGCCGATCGTCGCCATCACGCCGGGATCGAAGTAGCGGAATGGCTCGGCGGGCTTGCCGGCGAGCCGTTTGGCGATCTGCCGGGCGGCGTGCCGCCCGCCTTGGATCGCCACCTGCGCGATCTGGGGCAGCGGCGCCGCGCTCCCCATGGCTCCGGCGAGATCGCCGATCGCGAACACCTCCGGATGGCTGGGTAGGGAGAGGTCCGCCTCGACCGCGATCCGGCCGCCGCGGCCGGGCGTCACCCCGAGCAGCTCGGCGAACGGCATCGCCTTGATGCCGGCGGTCCAGATCAGGGATCGCGTCGGCAGGAAGGTGCCGCTCGCCAGGTGGACCCCGTCGGCCGTGGCGGAGACGATCGCCTCGTTCAGGCGGACGTCCACGCCGCGCTCGCGCAGCACGGCCAGGGCGTGGCGCTGCGATTTCGGATGGAACGGCGACAGGAGCTCGGGCGAGCGCTCGATCAGGACGATCTTCGCGAGGTCGATCGGCAGATGGGGGTAGTCGCGGGCGAGCACCTTACCGATCAGCTCGGAGAGCGCCCCCGCCATCTCGACCCCGGTCGCCCCGCCGCCGATCAGGACGAAGTTCAGGATCCCGCGTTCGACCAGCGAGCGGTCGACGCTCGCCGCCTCGAACTGCTCGATCACGTGGTTGCGCAGGGCGAGCGCCTCTTGGAGCGTTTTCAAGAAGATCGCGTGCTCGGCGACCCCCGGGATACCAAAGTCGTTGTTCGTAGCGCCGGGGGCGAGGACCAGATAGTCGTACGGGATCGCCTCGCCGCCTTGGATCGAGAGCGTTCGCGCCGCGAGGTCGATCTTCGTCACCTCTCCGAGCCGGAAGTCGAAGTTCTTCTGCGAGTGGAAGATGCCGCGCACCGCGTGGGCGATCTCCGCGGGCTCGAGGCCGGCGGTTGCCACCTGGTAGAGCAGCGGCTGAAAGGTGTGGAAATTGTTCTTGTCGATCAGCAGGACGGAGACCGGGGCGCGACGCAGCTTTCGCGCGGCGGCCAGGCCGCCGAAGCCGGCGCCCACGACGACGACCCGCGGGGGCCGGTTCGCGCGATCTCGGGACGGATCGGTGGTCGCTGAGGTTTCGAGCGCGGAGGTTTCCATCCGCGCAGCATATCGGTCGCTCCGGGAGCGGCCCTTCCTCCCTACAGCTCCTCGGGCAGGCGGATCCACTTCGAGCAGACCGACAGCATGGCGTCCGGGCGTTCCGCGCCCACGGCCTCCTCGGTGAACCGGTCGATCTCGGCCGGATCGATCCCCGCGCCGCGCAACGCGTAACGCGTCGCGCTCACCCAGGCGAGCGGGTGATGCGAGCGCAGCGAAACGGACAAATCGGGATAGCGAGGCGATTCCGGGGGGAGCATGGTACGTCCCTCTTCCTACAAGACTCCCGAGCGGCGAAAAAGTTTCACCGTCGGATATTTCGGGTACGGCTCCGTGGGCCGAACGGAGCCGGTATCGCTTTTTGCCTTCCTAGCGAGCCCGCCCGTCGATGAATTCCAGCAGCCCCTTGACCGTCCGGTGCCGCTCGATCGGATGGCGGAGGGAAGGGCGCGAGTTGACTTTGTAGCGGTTGCGCCGTCCCACCTTCGCGACCGAAAGGTACCCCTCGGCGGCGAGGTCGGAGAGGATGCGCTGCACCGCGCGCTCGGTGATGCCGACCCGCTCGGCGAGATCGCGAAGCCGCGCCTCCGGGTCGGCCGCGACCGCGAACAGGACATGGGCGTGATTGGTGAAAAAGGTCCAGGCGGCCGTCTGCGGCTCGGGAACCGTTCGGCGGCTCCGCGCGATGGGTTTCGACTTCATGGACTCCTGCTCGTTCGAAGGATCTCGGCGGAAGGGCTGCGACGCGCCGGGCCGACACGCCCCGGGCGGGCGGAGGTTATCCCATGCCCCTCCCGGATGACCATCGCGCGGACCGCCGTTTTTTGACGGCGCCTCGCCGGTCGGGTAAAACGGACCGAGGGAGCTTGCCTCCCGATCCTCGGTCCCGATCATGCTTTCCTCTCCAGACACCCTGCTCGTCCGCTACCGGCTCGCGCTCGCACCGGGGGAGTCGGGCGAAGAGCGCGCCCTGCGGCTCGCGATCGAGCAGACCTCCGAGCTGCCGCACGAACGGGTGCCGGAGGAGGCCCATGCGTTCTTCGGCCGGGTCGTGGGGCCCGTCGAGACCATCGAGACTGTCGAGCCGACGGAGCCGAACGGGCGGGTCGAGGCGGTGGCCACCCTCGCCCTGCCGGCCGAGGCCGCCGGGGGAGATCTCGCCCAACTCCTCGTCCTGCTCTTCGGCAACGCCTCGCTCCAGTACGGCGTGCGAGTCGAGGCGGTCGAATGGCCGGCCTCGCTGCTCGCGCGTTTCGCCGGGCCGGCGTTAGGAATCTCAGGCCTCCGAGCCCTGGTCGGCGCCACCGGACGCCGCCCTCTTTTCTGCGCCGCAACGAAGCCGCTCGGCCTACCCACGGCCGCGCTCGCCGCCCGGGTCGAGGCGCTCGCCCGGGGCGGGGCCGATCTGATCAAAGACGACCACGGCATCTCCGACCCGCCCCTCTCGCCGTTCTTCGAGCGCGTCGCGCGGTGCCAGGAGGCGGTCGAGCGGGCCAACCGGGCGACCGGCGGCTCGGCTCTCTACCTGCCTACCCTTTCCGGGCCGGCCGCCTCGCTGGCCGAACGGATCGAGCACCTGCGCGCCGTGGGATGCCGAGGGGCCCTCGTGGCACCGCTCGCGCTCGGGCTCGAAACGGTCCGAGAGATCGCCTCGTCCTCCGGCCTGGCGCTGCTTGCCCACCCCGCCCTTGCGGGCGCCTTCTTCTCCCCGAGCCACGGCATCGCGCCGGAGGTTCTGCTCGGCGACCTGTTCCGCCTGGCCGGCTGCGACGGCGTGATCTACCCGCACGAAGGGGGGCGGTTTCCGTTTCCGAGCGCCTGGTCGACGGCGCTCGCCGACCACCTCCGCCGCCCCCTCGGCGCGCTCCGGCCGGCCTTTCCCGTACCGGGGGGCGGCGTCGCGGCCGACCGGGTCCCGGAGCTGGCTCGGAACCTCGGACCGGATACGATCTTTTTGATCGGCGGCGCCCTGTACGGCGAGGCCGACCTCGAAGGGGGAGCCGCGCGGGTGGCGGCCGCTCTCCGGGAGGGCTTTGTATGAGCGAAACGACCGAGCCGAATGGCGGATCGAAGGTGGTGCGTGCCGTCGACTTTCGCTGGCAGGGCGTTCCAGAGCGCCAATATAAGGAAGAGGACGGAACATTCCACGGCGTCCTTCGGCAAACCTTGCTCGGCGAAGGGGAGGGGGAGGAGGCCCTCGCTTTCCTCACCCGGTACTTCGAGATCGCGCCCGGCGGCTGGTCGACCCTGGAGCGGCACGGCCATCCCCACGCGGTCATCGTCCTCGCCGGCCGCGGCCACGTCCTGCTCGGGGAGGAGACCTTGCCGCTCGCGCCGCACGACTGCGTCTACGTTGCACCCGAGACGCCCCACCAGTTTCGCGCCGACCGGGGCGGGCCGCTCGGATTCCTCTGCATCGTCGACCGCGTGCGCGATCGGCCCGTACCGCTTGAGCCTTAAAACTTCCCGAACAACGTCTTCTCAGTGCGAATCCACGGGCCGGACGGTCAGCTGGAAGACTCCGGTTCGGCGCTCCATTCGAGGATCTCTTCGGTGGCCGGGCCGAGCGGCTCGAGATCGGGATCGCTGCCGGAGATCTCGCGGACCTTCTCCTTGAACCAGCGATCGAACGGTCGTTCGGACTCGGCATAAGCCTGGGCGGCGAGGGCAGGATCCTCGATCAGATCCGTGATGGCGATCACCCACGGCCCGTTCGGGGTTTGCTGGAAGTGCCAACATTCTCGTCTCACTCCGAACTGGCGATAGAACTCCGCGGCCTCGGCGCGGCGGGTGCCGACCAGCTCGGAGGCGAAGGCCCGGAGCTCGTCCTCTTTGCCAGGTACCACGGGAAAAGCGCGCACGACGAGCGGCATAGGTCTCTCCCTTGCGGGTAGCTTGCGGTCCGGTCGTACCGGACGGAGGTTCTTCGGCGTCACATCCTGGGAGTAACGCCCCGAATCCTGGCTCTGGCTGTGTGCAAAGCCGTCGCCAGGCTCGTTTCGGGGTTTTGGACGTTGTGGTGCGCGTTGCGTTGCAAGAAACCCCGACGCAACGCAAAGGGGACCTCAGGTTGAAGCGAGAGCCAGCATTCCCCGGGCAGGAACCCGGAGCAAGCCCCCGCGGTTCGGGTGACGGGACACAACGCACCGGTGCAATCACGCTACGCACTCCTTCCGCGACGCTCAGAGGGGGTCCCCTGAGACGCGTCGCCCCGGACGCAACGCTAAGGACCGGTGATCAGATGTCGAGATTCGGCTCCGAGCCGGTGCGAACCGTTACTCAGCGCCCTGGAGCGACTCCCGCGAGCCCGGGAAGGGGAAATTTCCCCCTGTGCGGTATACCGTAGGTTCCTGGCATCGATGCGTTGTGATGCGGGAAAGGTGCGTCGTGTGATTGCACCGGTGCGTCGTGTTCCGTCTGCGGTTCTTCGTGTTGCGGATCGAAGGCACCGCGAAACCGACGTGGTGCTCGATCGTGCCGCACCGAAGCGCGGCGTTTCGGGCATCGTTCGCGGAGGCTGCGCAGCGCTTCCCGGGGTCTCGGTCGTCCCGCCCCACCCGCGCGCGGTGCGTCACCGGTCTTGAGCGGCCCAGCGCAGGAGCACGGGAGCACCGCTGGGCGTCTCGTCCGCGGTGCCGCGACGAGAGGGAGAGGATTTTTGGCTTCGGGATCGCGGTCCGGGACGTTGGATGGGGCGGGCTTTCAGCCCTTGGGTGGAGTGGGTCACGGCCTACCTGGGGCGTTGCCCCAGGCTATTATGGGTCGCGCCTTCGGCGCTTCAGGCTGGTGGACGCGGGTCGCTAAGCCCCGACGTCACATTGCTCGAACGGCGGTGCCGTTGAGGTGTTTCCGCCGAGAAACAGGGCCCTTTGTAACAGATCGTTGCCCACCGCGTGCCAACGCTCCGGATGGCCGAGAAAAAAGGGCCGAAGGCCCGCTCGATAATAGCCTGGGGCAACGCCCCAGGAACCGAGCCGCGGACCGAGTTTTCAAGGGCTGAAAGCCCGCCTCATCTCTCGCGGCTCACAAAGAAAAGTTGCTCGAACGGCGATGCCGTCGTGGTGTTTCCGCCGAGAGACAACCGTCCTGGATTCGCAGGGCTCTTTGTAACAGGTTGTTGCCCATTGAGCACCGATGATCCGGATGGCCGAGAGATAAGGGCCGAAGGCCCGCTCGATAATAGCATGGGGCAACGCCCCAGGAACCGAGCCGCGGAGGGAAATTTCTAGGGCTGAAAGCCCGCTCCATTTTCTTTCCTTTCCCTCAATCCCAAACGTAACGTTCATCGAACGGCACGCCGAATTCCAACAGGAACGCGCGGTATT
>JBGAGQ010000117.1:0-9947 GCA_044226625.1 Thermoanaerobaculia bacterium | reverse complement strand
ACGCCGATTCGGTCGAGGAGATCTCGAAAGAGACGCGCACGCTCTTCCTCGGCTCGGACGGCGCGCCGGGGGCGGCGACCGACGCGTTCCACGCCGGGCGCCTCGCGACCGAGGCGACGCAGAGCGGAGGCGACGCCTACGTCTACGACCCGAAAGACCTGCGCTCGGTCGCTTGGGAAACCGCCGACGTCGAGGACTTCCTCACCGACCAGTCGGGGACGATGCGCCTCGCGGGAAACGGCCTGGTCTACGTCTCGGCACCATTCGCCGAAGCGACGCCGATCACCGGCTGGCCGCGCGTCTCGGCCTGGATCGCGCTCGACGCTCCGGACGTCGACTTCTACGTCTCGCTCCACGAGGTCCTGCCGAGCGGCAAGAGCATCCAACTTTCCGCCGCCCAAGGCCGCGCCCGGTATCGCGAGTCGGTCCGCGAGGAGAAGCTCGTCCAGACGACCGAGCCGCTCCTCTACACCTTCGACACCTTCACCTTCTTCTCCCGGGAGATCGCCGCGGGGAGCCGTCTACGCCTGGTGATCACCAGCCCGAACACGATCGGAGTCCAGAAGAACTACGCCGGAGGAGGCGTGGTGGCGAAGGAGTCGATCCAGGATGCCCGAACGGTCCACGTCCGGCTGGTCCACGACCGCGAGCACCCGAGCCGATTGGAGCTGCCGGTGGCGGGGCCTCGGTAGGCCCCCCTCCTGGCCTCCCCCCGCAAGCGGGGGGAGGGACGCTTCGCCGAGAGGTTCGAGAGGTCCGAAAGTTGGAGTCGGTGCGCCGGACTTGTAGAAGCCTGGCCGCAACAGACCACGCGCGTCCCCGCCGCAGGAGCTTGCTCCCCGCTTGTGGAGGTGGATCGCGGCGGGGCGCCGGGGTTTCCCCATCCCCCCTCGGCGTGGCATGATCCAGGCACGATGAGCGAGATCAGCTACAACGAGACGGAAGTCCGCAGCTACCTGCCGAACGGCTGGCACCTCCGCTGGGACGGCGGCCGGTGGGACGAGAAGGCCGACACCTGGAAGACGTCGGTGATCGACAACGTCGATTTCGACTGGCAGCTCGAGGTCAAAGCCTCCGACGCCGCGAAGCACGGCCGGATGGAGGCCCTGCGCCAGGCGATCGACCGCACCTACCGCCAGCGCTACACGAAGAGCACCTCCGGCCTCGGCATCTGGCGCGAAGGCAAAGCGGTTTAGGCACCTCGACGCGCAGCCTGCGCATCCCTTCCCCACCATCTCCCTAAAATCTGGAGAGCGGCAAGGGCGCGATCGAGCGGTCGCGTCGGGGACGGGTGCGCTCGATCCGGTCGCCAGGAACCCTGCTGATTTCTGAAGGCGCCAGAAACGCTGGCTCACGGCACCTTCTGGGCCGGATCACCCCCACCTCGATCCTCCCCCGCAAGCGGGGGAGGAAGCTCCTGCGATGGACTCGCACTTGATTCAAAGGACTTGGACTTCGAACGATCTTTGAGGCGGGTTCCTCCGGTCTCTCCGAGCAGTACCGGCGATCCCAACGCCGAAACTTCCCAGCCTCGCCGAGGGGAGTTAGGCCGCCATGGGCCGCACACTGCCGCACCGCCCCCACCTCGATCCTCCCCCGCAAGCGGGGGAGGAGGTTCCTGCGATGGAGGTGCGCTTGATTCCACGGACCCGGACTTCGAACGATCTTTGAGCGGGTTCCTCCCGGCCTCTCGATCTCTTCCGGCAAGTCCAACCTCTGGAACTTCCTCAGCCTCTCGTCGAAGCGTCCCTCCCCCCGCTTGTGGGGGGAGGCTAGGAGGGGGGACCCGAGATCAAACGACGCGCGAGGCCCTCGCGTCGTAGAAGTCGGCGATGGTGCGCTCTCTCCTCCGAATCGTCGCCGCCGTGCTGGGGCTTCTCGCCGTGGCTTGGATCGCGGCGTTCCTGCTGGTCCGTCAGCCGATGCGCGCGGCGGCGGAGCGGTTGGAGGGGCACGCCGATCCTCGCCGGTTGCGCGCCGACGTCGAGGCGCTCGCCCGGCGGTGGGCGCCGCGCGACGCGGCCCATCCGAAAAATCTCGAAGGCGCCTGCGCCGAAATCGCCCGCCGGTTCGAGCAAGCCGGGTGGGCTCCGGAGATCGAGCGCTACGAGGCGCGAGGAGGAACGTACGCGAACGTGGTCGTTCGGATCGGCGAAGGCCGATCGCCGTGGGTGTTCGGCGCACACTACGACGCGTTCGGCGAATTCGGCGCGAATCCGGGCGCGGACGACAATGCGAGCGGGGTCGCGGGCCTGCTCGAGCTGGCGCGGCTGATCTCCGGCAGAACGGTCCCAGGAGGGCTCGAGCTGGTGGCGTTTTCGACCGAGGAGCCGCCCTTCTTCGGCTCGCGCCAGATGGGCAGCGCGGTCCACGTCGATCGAATGCTCGCGAGCGGACGCCGCCCCCGCGGCATGGTCTCGCTCGAAATGATCGGTTTTTTCTCGCGGCGGCAACCTTGGCCGAGCGCGCTGCTCGCGGCGCTCTATCCGTCGCGCGGCGACTTCGTGTTGCTCGCCGGCCGGTGGCGCGATCGCGCGCTGGTCCGCGCCCTCAAGCCGGAGTTTCAGGGCGGATCGACGGTCCCGATGGTGAGCTACTCCGGCCCGTACATCGGTGGCCTCGACGCTTCCGATCACGTGAGCTTCTGGGATCGGGGGATTCCCGCGCTCGTCCTCAGCGATACGTCGTTCCTCCGCAATCCGCATTACCACGACGCGCTCGACACGCCCGAGTCGCTCGATTATCCGCGAATGGCCGAGGTGGTCGAAGGATTAGCCAACGCGGTTCTCGGGTTCGAGGCGGCGCCTACCGAGCCCTGATCTCGAGACGAGCGGCGCCGGCGCACGCCTTGAGCGGGCTCGGGGCCGGAAACGCGAAACGCCCTTCGCAAGGAAGGGCGCTCGGATCCCGAGAGATGGCGGGAGCGGATCGAGGCCGAGCCGGCGGTTCAGCAGGCGTTGCAGGTGCAGTCGCTCACGTAGCCGGTGTAGCAGTAACAATGCGTGAAGAAGCACTCCGAGTAGGCGCCGCAGGTCCAGTTGCAGTTGCTGTCGCCGGAGCAGTACACCTTTTCGCACGTCTCGGCGCCGGTGGCGCCGGCGACCTCTCGCAGCTGGCCGGTCTGGATGTTGGCGATGGTCTCGCGGGACAGGCGAAGTCGCTTGGTCTTCACGTCCACTCTCCTTTCGAAATCCGACGGATCGATGCGCGAAAGCTTATCGCAGAATCTGCTTTCCATTCGAACGTGCTTCGAGCCGAGCCCCTGGGACCGCAGAGAACCCGAACCACACGGAACGTCGTAGTTACGACCTAACGAAAACATTTTCGAATCGGCCGAGGCAACCCCCCTCTAGCGCTCTCTCCCGCGAATCGTTAGCATTGTCCTTTCAAAAACGAAAACAGGAGGCCGACGATGCGAGCAGCTCTGTCCACCGCTCTTTGCTTGTTCTCCCTCACCGCCGTGGCGCACGCCCAGGGCGAAACCATGGGGTCGGCCATCAGCCCGCAGAGCTCCGGCCTGATCCTGCCGCGCGGCGCGAACTGTGTCGGCTCGTCGATCATCTACGACACTACCCACGTCGCAACCCAGGGCGCCGAGGTCGCGCCGGTGGCGAACGGCGCAGCGTGCAGCCTGGCGGACAAGATCGTCCTCGGCGGCTCCAACCGCTTCATCTGCTCGATCGACGTCGACCTGTTCGTGCTCGCCTCGACCGCTCCGTTCGACGCCACGATGACCCTGTTCACCGACTGCACGTCCAGCGGCGCGGCCAACTCCGCCTGCGGCAACGGAACCGGCACGCTGATTCCGGGAACGACCGTGACGGTGACCGGCATCACCCCTCCCGGCACCCTCGGCACGATCTTCACGGTGAGCTTCCCGTACGGCAACGTCGACCTTTCGAGCGAGGTGGACAACACCATCTCGGTCCGCCTCAACCCGAGCCGCAGCGACGTCTTCTGGCGGATCGGCGAGACGCCGACGACCGGCAGCATCCCGGCCGGTGAGCCGGGGACGAGCTTCGTCGAGCGCTGTGGCAGCATCGGAGCCAACAACGGCTGCAGCCGGAACTTCGGCGTCAACAACAACTTCGCGATCACCATCCGGGCGGAGTCGGCGGCTCCGGTCGGGCTGATGGAGATGTCGATCGAGTAAGGCCGGTCCGCGGAACCGGACGAATCCCGGGCGCTTCGCCGCGCGGCCCTAGCCGGCGCGGCGAAGGTCCGGGAGGCACGCTCCACCCTCCTCCCCCACGCCGCGCGGCTTCCCGGCTCTCCAGGCGTACGTCGCGCCCGGCTTTCCCCGAACCTTCCCCGCCCGATCCGATTCTCGCCTCCGCCGGTCGGCGCGCTTCTCCCTTCGTTTCGCCAAACACCCGAAGCGCCGTCGAGCACCGTCGTAGCGCCTTCGAGCGCCGAGTGGCAGCCGGTGCGATTCCTTCCTATTGACAATCTACAAGAGAAGCTCCATTCTCTTGTAGACGATCTGGAGGAACGACATGGCCAAGCCCGCACCCGATCTGTTGCAAGGCACCCTCGATTTCCTGGTCCTCAAGGTACTGGCGCTCGAGCCGCAGCACGGCTGGGGGATCGCGCAGCGCATCCAGCAGATCTCCGAGCAAGAGCTGAAAGTGCAGCAGGGCTCGCTCTATCCCGCGCTCACCCGGCTGGAGGAGAACGGTTGGATCGCCGGCGAATGGGGCACCTCGGAGAACAACCGCCGCGCCAAGTACTACCGGCTCACCCCCTCCGGCCGCCGCCAGCTGGAGCGCGAGACCGAGGAGTGGCTCCGCCTCTCGGCCGCGGTCCACCGCGTCTTGAATTTCGTCTGAGTCTCGGAAAGATCCGGGAGATCCCCATGCGCCACCTGCACCGCCTGCGTCGAGGAGTCTCGACCCTGTTTTCCCGTTCCCGCCGCGAGGCGGAGCTCGAGGCGGAGATCGCCTTCCACCTCGAATCGGCCGCCGCGAAATATCGCGAGCGCGGCCTTTCCGACGCCGAGGCGCGCCGCGCCGCGCTGCTCGATTTCGGCGGCGTCGATCGCGCGAAAGAAGAGATGCGCGAGGCGTGGGCGCTCGCGCGCTTCCACGAGCTCGCGAGCGACGCCAAAGGGGCGCTGCTCGGCTTCCGCAAGCGGCCCGCCTACGCCGGAACCGTGGTGGTGACGCTCGCGCTCGCGATCGGCGCCGCGGGGGTGATCTTCAACGCGCTCTGGACCGTGGTCGCCCGACCGCTCCCCTATCGCGACGATCAGCGGCTAGTGCGGTTCGAGTACCGGCAGCTGGGCTCCGCGGAGGCGCTCGGCCTGTCGCCGCCGGAGGTCGCCGACTACGCGCGGGCGAGCCGCTCGTTCGACGGGCTCGCCGAGTACCACACCATGGGGTTCACCCTGCTCGGCCACGGCGAGCCGCGCGAGGTGCGCGTCGGGGTCGTCTCGTCCGGCTACTTCGGCGTCCATGGCGTCCAGCCGGCGATCGGCCGCGATTTCGTCGCCGACGACGAGCGGCCGGAGGCGCGGCCGGTGCTGCTGCTGTCGAACGGGTTCTGGCGCCGCGAGCTCGGCGGCGACCCGGCGATCGTCGGCGCCGACTTCACCATGAACGACAAGGTGCACACGGTGATCGGCATCCTGCCGCCGCTGCCGGCGGCGCCCGACGACAACGACGTATACATGCCGGTCTCCGCCTGCCCGTTCCGCGCCGGGGAGCACTGGGCGCTCTCGCGCACGGCGCGCGGGCTCGTCGTCACCGGTCGCCTCAAGCCGGGCATCGAGCTCGCCGCGGCGACCGCCGAGCTGTCCGGCCTCGCCGACGCGTTCGCGAAGAGCTATCCGGACGCCTATCCGAAAGACCTCTCGCTGCGCCCGCATCTGACGCCGCTCCGGCTCGCGCTGTCGGCGGAGGCGCGCCCCACCCTCTGGCTGCTCGCCGCCGCCGCGGCGACGGTGCTGTTCCTGGTGTCGGTGAACCTGCTGAACCTGACGCTCGCGCAGAGGGTGCGGCGCGAGCCGGAGATGGCGGTGCGCGTCTCGCTGGGCGCCGGGCGCGCGCGGATCGCCCGCCAGCTCGCGACGGAGGGGTGCCTGCTCGCCCTGCTCGGCGGCGCCCTCGGCCTGCTGTTCGGCCTCGCATGCCAGGGGTTGCTCGTCCGGTTCCTCGGGCGTCTCACGCCGCGCGCCGCGGAGATCGGCTTCGGCTGGGGGACGATCACGGTCGGGCTCGGGCTCTCGCTCGCGATCGGCCTCGCGATCGGCATCATCCCCACCCTCGGTCCCTTCAACCGCCGGAGCGACCTCGCGTCCCTGCTCCGCGCCGACAGCCTCTCCGGCACGTCGGGCGGCGGGCCGCTGCGGCTGCGCGACGCGCTGATCGTGATCCAGGTCGCGACCTCGTTCGTGCTGCTGATCGGCGCGGGCCTCCTCCTGCGCAGCCTGTGGAACCTCGAGCGGGTGCCGGCGGGCTTCGCCCACGCGGAGGTGCTCACGCTCGGCGTGCCGCACAACTGGACCAAGCTCGCCGACGACGCGACCCGCCTCGCCTACGCGGAGCGCCTGCTCGCGCGGGTGCGCGACGTGCCGGGGGTCGAGGCGGCGGCGCTGGTCGACAACTACCCGCTCAACGCCGCGCTCCCCTGGAACCGGCGGGTGGCGATCGGCACGGTCGCCCCGAATCCCGTGTCGGCCGGACCGAGCGCCGATTTCCGCACCGTCTCGCCCAACTACTTCGACACCCTCGGCATCCCGCTCGTCGCCGGCCGGCCGCTCTCGGAGAACGACCGCGACGAGGCGCACCCGGTCACGTTGGTCAACGAGACGTTCGCCCGCCAGCTGTTCCCCAACGAGAGCCCGCTCGGCCGGCAGGTGATCTTCGCCAACGGCACGATCTCGTGGACGATCGTCGGCGTGGTCGCCGACGTGCATCAGCGGACGCTCGACGAGCCGGTCGTGCCGGAGATCTACGCCCCGATCGCCGTGCGCGGCGGGGCGGCGGACATCCTCCTCCTGCGCGGACCGGCGATCCGCGCCCTGGTACCCTCGATCCGCGCCGCGATCCGCGCGACCGATCCGGACCAGCCGATCGCCGAAGCCCGAACCCTCGCCGAGGCGCGCGCCGAATCGCTCGCCGCCCCACGCGCGACCGCGGCGCTGCTCGCGATCGCCGCCGGTCTCGCCCTCGCCATCGCCGCAGCCGGCCTCGCGGGCCTGCTCGCCTATTCGCTCGGTCAACGGGAGCGGGAATTCGGCATCCGGCAAGCGCTCGGCGCTGAGCGTGGCGACATCGCCCGCCTCGTCCTCGGCCGCACCGCGAGCCTCGTCGGAGCGGGGGCGCTGCTCGGCCTGCTCGGCTCGCTCCTGCTGGCGCGGGGCTTCTCCTCGATGCTCTTCGGCCTCGCCGCGAACGACCCGCTCACCTACGTGATGGTCGGCGCCGTCCTCCTCGGCTCGGCGTTCGGCGCCTGCCTCCCCGCGCTGCGCCAGGCGATGGGCACCCGGCCGACCATCGCACTGCGGGCATCGTAGGGGCCGGCCGCAGCCCACAACGTAAAGGAAATCCCCTGGTCCGATGAGAAGGACCAGGGGATCGGTGCGCGATGCTTTCAGGCGTTGGGGCGGAGCTGGCCTCCGCCCGCGGCGGCCGACGATCCCGGGCACCGACGAAGTCCTCGCCGTGCCATGGCTCCCCTGACTAGTTGCCGCCGAGCGACCACTTGAGGCCGGCGCGCACGCCGAAGTCTTCGTCGACCTCGCCGCGAAACTCCGGCTTGTTGGCGTAGATCAGGGTCGCCACGAAATCGCTCCCGCCCGCGAGCTTCGCGAGCTCGGCGTTCAGCTTCTCGGTCCAACTCAGTTTCGCGACGAACCGATCCTTCTTCATCGGATCGTCGCTCACGTCGTCGTAAGTCGCCTCGAAGTCGAGACGCCGGTCCTTGCCGCCCCCGAAATATGCGCCCGCCGTCACCTTGCCGGTGAAGACGTGGCCACCGGGTGCGAGGAACTCCTCGATCTCGTTCGGGATGGCGACGCGGAAGTCGTTCGTCCGGGTGTACTGCGCGGAGAGCGAGAAGAGGGGCAACGCGTCCTCGAGCCGCCCCTTCTCCTTGAGATATTGCTGGGCCTTGGCGGCGGTGAGCTTTCCTTTCGCCCATTTCTGGGCGCCGTTATAAGAGATCGGGCTCATCTGCCATGTGACATTGAGCGTGCCCTCGTTCGGGCCGGCGGGCCCCACCCGACGGCGGAACGAGCCGTCCAAGATGAACTTCGGCTGCCCTTCGATCAGGTCGGCCAGCGCGAAGAACCGGTTGTCGGTGAGCGCCGTGCGCAGCGTCTCGATGTCCCGGGCGACCCGCGTCCGGATCTCCGCGACGTTCTTCACCAGGACGGCCTTGGCTTCTGGCGACGTGCAGATCTTCGCCACCGACATGCGCTTGGCGTCCTCGCCGGGGAACGCGGTCCGGACGGCCTGGCTCACCTGGTTCGAGAGATTCCCCAGCTCGTCGTCGGATACCTCGCCCGCGGCGTCCTCATACGCCTTCTCGAACAGCTCGTTGACGATCGGCTGGAGCGCCGCTCGGGTGCCCGCCCGCGAGTTCGTCCAGCGGAGCTTGAGCTCCACGTCGTCGAGGTCGCCGAGCTGACCCTCGAGCGCGCTGTTGCGATCCGCCCGCGTTCCTTCGGGGAACGTGTCGATCTTCTCGGTGAGCGCGCCGTAGAGCGATTTCTCGTGGAGCACGACGCGGGGCGACAGCTGGCCCGCGGAGAAGCCAAGGAAGTCGGGGTTGAAGTTGAAGACCAGATCCTTGTTCTCTTCGGTCACGTTGCCGAGACCGAGGGCGACGAACGCCCGCCGGATCAGGTCGACCCGGCCAGGCGCGAGGCCGTCGCCGTTCGCCCGGCTCAGCAGCTCGGCCTTGAGCGACTCGGCGTCCACCGCGGTCGCCGCCTGCGCCTCCTGGGCAGGCGTGTCCGGGACCTCGTTCAAGAGGTCTTGGAACGTCCCTTCGAAGGCGCAGGGATCCTCTTCGGCACGGAGCCAAGTGGGGGTGAGGAGCAGGATCGAGAACGCGCACGGGATCAGCGCGATCCGGGAGGGACGGCGGAGGAGATTGCGGGCGTTCACGGAATCACCACGAACCGCTTCTTGATGTCGCCCGCGTCGCCGTCGACGGTCACCGAGTCGTGCGATGGGTTCGCGCCCGAGACGTCCGCGTCGAGGGTCGCCGATCCGGCTTCGACGAAGGCGATCGTCCAGACGACGGTGTAGGAGTTCGCCCCATCGAGCGGCATCGTCGCCGGTCCGGGCGTTAGCTGGGAATCCTCGAACGACCGCGAATCGGTGCCGGTCGAGACCACGCGGGCATGGGTGGACATGGGGCCGCCGGTCTTGGAGACGGACAGATCGAGCGTGGACGCGGAGGCGATCACCGCCATGCGGCGGATGCCGGCCCGCCGGGGAGAACGAGACCGAGAGGGGGACGCCTTTTTCGCCGCCGCTTTGGGCGTGGCTTTCTTCGCTACGACCGACTTCTTCGGCGCCGGTTTCTTGGTGGCCATACGAGCTCTCCTGTGGGAAGGCGCGGCCCCTGAACGAGGACGCGCGGCGTCGTCACGGGATGAGACGGCCGCTCCCGGAGATTTCGAGTCGCGTCGGCGCGCGATCGGCGAGAGGGCCTCTCTCGCCTTCGAAAGGTGCGCACGGCGGATCCAGGCGAGTCTTGGAAAGAGGTTGCGCCCAGAGCGACCTCATCCGTTCCTATCCGCTTGCCGTAGAAGCCAAAGAACGCCCAACCGAAAAGCGAAGGAGACCCCGATGGCCTACGTGCTCGTCCGTCACAAAGTTCAGGATTTCGCGAAGTGGAAGCAGTTCTTCGACGCCGACGCCGGGGTCCGTGCGGGAGCGGGGATGCGCGACCATCTCGTGCTGCGCAACGCCGACGATCCGGCGGAGGTCGTC
>JBGAGQ010000020.1:0-95898 GCA_044226625.1 Thermoanaerobaculia bacterium | reverse complement strand
AGCCGAATCAGGAGAGCAGCTCCGACATCGCCTTGTCCGAGCGGGCGCCGATGGCTACCATCTGAACGGCGGTCGACATCCCGTCCCCGGAGCTCGCGAGCCCGAGAAGGACGATGTGCCCCGACTGCTCGCCACCGAGCACGATCCCCTCCTCTTTCATTGTCGCGACGACCGCGCGGTCTCCAACGTCGCAACGCACGACTTGGATCCCCTCGCGGGCGAGGGCGCGCACCAGCCCCAGGTTGCTCATCGAGGTAGCTACCACCTTGCCGTGGGGCAGCTCCGATCGTGCCGCCAGGTCTCGCGCCCAGAGGTATAGGATGGCGTCGCCGTCTCGAACCTCGCCTCTTTCGTCGACCAGGATGCAGCGGTCGGCGTCGCCGTCGAAGGCGATCCCGAGGTCGGATCGCGTCTCCAAAACCTTGGCCGCCACCGCCTGGGGATGGGTCGAGCCGCCATCGGCGTTGATGTTCGTTCCGTTCGGCTCGGCATGGAGGACGGTCACCTCGGCGCCGAGGTCCGAGAACAGCTCCGCGGCGAAGCGCGAGGCGGCGCCGTGGCCGCAATCGATCGAGACCTTGAGCCCACGAAACGGCGCCCCGGAGGGAACGCTGCCTTCGAGCGACCGCAGATAGTCCGCCGCGAGCCCGGTTTCGACCTGGAGGACGCGCGAGGGCGTCGGCTCGAACGTCGGCGCGTCGCGCAGCGCGAGCAGCTGTCGTTCGAGCTCGGCTTCCGCTTCTTCCGGCCATTTGAAACCGCCGCCATCGATCAGCTTGACGCCGTTGTCCGGCACCGGATTGTGGCTCGCAGAGACCGCAACGCCGCAGGTCGCGCCGAGCCGCCGGGCGAGGTAGGCGACGCCGGGCGTCGGGATCTCTCCGGCGAACCGCGTCTCGATCCCTTGAGCTTCCAAACCCGCGGCGATCCAAGAACAGGTCTCCGGCGTGCTCGCGCGGGTGTCGCCTCCGAGGACGACGAACGGAGGAGCGTCTCCTTTTGCGGCTTCACGGCGGAGCTTAGCTCCGAGGGCGAGGGCGAGCGCGGAAATCGTTCGACGGTCGAGGGGCGGAACGCCGAACGGTGCGCGGATTCCGTCGGTTCCGAACAGGCGGGCGGGAGAGCTCATCGTTTCTTTTTCTTCGACCTCTTGGATCGGTCGGGTTTCTCCTCAGGAGCGACGGGCACGCGGACCGTGACTTTCGAGGGTTGGACGACCTGGATCAGCGGATCGGGGGAGAGCACGTTCGCTTCTTCCTCGAAGGTCTCGGTTCGCCCTTCGAGGGAGATCGTCTGCGCCGGGAGCGCGGTGAGCCGTGCCAGCCGCTTCTCGGGACCCGAGACGAGGACCTGAGCGGGGATCACCTCGGCCTCGCCGGCTCGGGTGCCCTCGGCTACCTTGCCTTGGAGCCGGACCTTGACGGTGACCCGCTGGGTCACCTCGCGATCCAGCTCGACCTGGATCGAGTTCGGTTCGATCGCGACCAGCTCCAGATCCTCCGGCATGAGAAGGTTGTCGGCCCCCAGCTGGACCGTAACGGTCTCCGGACCGGTCGGCGAGAGCTCGACCTGAACGTCGACCATATAAGGGTTCAGACCGCGGATCGCCTTACGGCTGCCGCGCAGCCGTACCAGGACGCTCTGCACCGGGTCGATCACTAAATAACCGCGCGGCAGGTTGTAGGAGACGCCGGCCTCCACCAACTTCTCGGTGGTTTCCTCCCGCTCTTCGAGCGACACCCGACTCCAGATGCCGATCGCGATGAAGAGCGCCAGCAGGCGCAAGCCCCAGATCCTGCGCCGGTCGCTCATGCGTTCCCCGGCTGCGGATAGAGATCGGTGATCAGGTACTTGAACAACGTGTTGCGCAGCCCCTTGCCGTCCAGGTTGCGGACGATTTCGCCGTCGATCACCACGGAGATCACGCCGGTCTCCTCCGAAACCACCACCGCGAGAGCGTCGGTCTCCTCCGTGAGGCCGAGCGCGGCGCGATGCCGCGTTCCGAACTCCTGCGAGAGCTCCGGATTCGCCGAAAGCGGGAGGAAGCAGGCGGCCGCCGCGATGCGGTCATCCTGGACGATCACCGCGCCGTCGTGAAGGGGGGTGTCGGGAGTGAAGATGTTGATCAACAGGCCGTACGAAAGCTCGGCGTCGAGGCGTACGCCGTTCTCGACGAAGTTGCGGAGGCCCTGGAGCCGTTCGAGAACGATCAGCGCGCCGATCCGCCGCGACGACAGGGTGGTCGCGGCGAGCACGACTTCGTTGAAGGTGGACGCCGATTTTTGCTGGCGCGCGAGACCCCAGAGCGGATTGCGTCCGAAGTTGGCGAGCGCGCGCCGGATCTCCTGTTGGAACAGCACGATCACCGCGAACGGCAAGACCAAGAGGAGGCTCTCGAGCAGAGTCTGCACGGTGGGCAGATCGGCGAGCCGCGCCGCGTAATAGACCAAGCCGACGAAGACGATGCCGAGCAGCATCTGCACCGCGCGAGTGCCGCGAATCAGCAGCAGCAGGTTGTAGATCACCAGCGCGACGACCAGGATGTCGATCGGATCGCGCCAGGTGAGCAGCTCGAAGAACCGCGGCCAGTTCATGCCCGTGCCTCGCCGATCGCGGTCCAGGCCTCGAGGAACCGGACGGTCTGGGCGACGTCGTGCACGCGGAGGATCGAAGCGCCGAGCAAAGCCCCCCAGCCCGCCGCGGCGAGGCTGCCGGCGAGACGATCGGAGGGGGGCACCGGGGATCCCGGGCGCGCTCCGGCGTCCCCGAGAAAGCTCTTGCGGCTGGCGCCGAGGAGGATCGGTCGGCCCAGCGAGGCGAGGGCGTCGAGCCGGCCGATCAGCTCGAGGTTGTTGCGTCGGGTCTTGCCGAAGCCGATGCCGGGATCGACGATCGTTCGGTCGCGCGCGATGCCCGAGGCCTCGGCGCGGATCAGCGCTTCGTCCAGCTCGGCGGCCACCTCGGCGACGGCGTCCTCGAATCGGATGTCGACCTGCATGGTCGAAAGCTCACCGCGGCTGTGCATCAAGACCAAGGGGCATTCGGAGGCGCTGGGCTCGGCCAAGGCCGCGACCAAGTCGGAATCGGCCAAGCTCGAGACGTCGTTGATCAGATCCGCCCCGGCGGCGAGAGCCGCGCGCGCCACGGCGCCTTTCCGGGTGTCCACCGACAAAGGGGTCTTGGTCTCTCCGCGGAGTCTCTCGAGCACGGGCAGGAGCCGGTCGATCTCCTCGCCGGCGGACACGGTGCGGGCGCCTGCGCCGTAGACACCCCCGCCAGGCCGGGTCGACTCGGCGCCGAGGTCCAGCAGATCGGCGCCCTCGGCGAGCTTCGCGAGGCAAGCCGCGACCGCTCGATCGGGATCCGCCGGGTCGAATACGAGCCCGCCGTCGCTGAAGGAATCCGGGGTGAGGTTGACGATCGCCATGACCTTCGGTCGTCCCGACAGATCCAGCCGGCGTCCTCGAGGCAGGCGCAAGGCCGTGGGGTGGGAGGTCGTCGGGGGAGGGGCGATCGTCATGAGCGGAGGAGCGTTCTTCGCCTCCAGAGTGTACCGTTTGACGAGCGGACGGCGGAGCCGAGGCTCCGCCGCCCGTTCGATCCGAAACGTTCGATGCGGCTACGCCGTGGCGAGATCTCCCGGGAAACCTCCGGGACCGCCCACGGGCACCGGCGACTCGGGGCGCGGCGTCGCGGTCGGGGTGGGATTCGACTCCTCCTTCACCTCGGCGACGCGGGGAGCGAGATCGCGTCCCGTCATCTCGCGCACGATCGAGTAGACCTCGGCGCCTTCCAGCGATTCGCGGTCCAACAGCTCCTCGGCGATCTTCTCGAGCACCGCGCGGTGCTCGATCAGGATCGACTTGGCGCGCTCGTAGGCCGCGTTGACGATCGCCGAGACCTGCTTGTCGATGCGCTCGGCGGTCTCCTGGCTGTAGTCGGCGCGGTGGGAGAAATCCCGCCCGAGGAAGACGGGCTCCTCCTGCGTGCCGTACGACAGCGGTCCGAGCTCGGACATACCCCACTCGCAGACCATGCGGCGGGCCATGTCGGTCGCGCGCTCGATGTCGTTCCCGGCCCCCGTCGTGATGTCGTCCTGGGTGAGCTCCTCGGCCGCCCGGCCCCCCATCAGGATCGCGATCTGCGCCTCGACGTAGGTCTTGCGGTAGGTGTACTTGTCTTCCGAGGGAAGCTGCATGGTCAGCCCGAGCGCCCGGCCGCGCGGGATGATCGTCACCTTGTGCAGGGGATCCGAGCCGATGGTGAAGATCGCCACCAGGGCATGCCCGGTTTCGTGGTACGCGGTGAGCTTCTTCTCGGCCTCGGTGAGGACCATGGATTTCCGCTCGACGCCCATCAGGACCTTGTCCTTGGCGTACTCGAAATCCTCCATGGCGACCTTCTTCTTGTTGCGCCGAGCCGCGATCAGGGCGGCCTCGTTAACCAGGTTCGACAGATCGGCGCCAGCGAGGCCCGGAGTGCCGCGGGCGATGTTCGCCAGGTTGACCGCGTCTTCGAGCGGGATCGTCTTGGTGTGGACCTTGAGAATGCCGAGCCGGCCGGACAGGTCGGGGCGGTCGACCATCACGCGGCGGTCGAAGCGGCCCGGTCGCAGCAGAGCGGGATCGAGCACGTCCGGACGGTTGGTGGCGGCGATCAGGATGACCCCTTCGTTCGATTCGAAGCCGTCCATCTCGACGAGCAGCTGGTTGAGCGTCTGTTCGCGCTCGTCATGCCCCCCACCGAGCCCGGCGCCACGGTGCCGGCCGACCGCGTCGATCTCGTCGATGAAGACGATGCACGGGGCGTTCTTCTTGCCCTGCTCGAAGAGGTCCCGGACGCGCGAGGCGCCCACGCCGACGAACATCTCGACGAAGTCCGAACCGGAGATCGAGAAGAAAGGCACGTTGGCCTCCCCGGCGATCGCGCGGGCGAGGAGCGTCTTGCCGGTCCCCGGGGGGCCCATCAGCAGGACGCCCTTCGGGATCCGGCCGCCGAGCTTCTGGAATTTCTGCGGCTCCTTGAGGAACTCGACGATCTCCTGCAGCTCTTCTTTCGCCTCCTCGATCCCGGCGACGTCCTTGAAGGTCACCTTCTTACCCGCGGTGTTCAGGAGCTTCGCCTTGCTCTTGCCGAACGACATCGCCTTGTTGCCGCCGGATTGCATCTGGCGCATGAAGAAGATCCAGAACGCGACGATCAGGATCAGCGGTGCCCAGCCGAGCAGGATCGAGATGACCGGGTTCTCCTTCGTCTCCTCGGCTTTGATGACCACGTGCGAGGCTTCGAGCTCTTTGACGAAGTCCGTGTCGGACTTGAAGGGGAGGCTGGTCGTGAACTCGGTCCCTTCCGCGTACTCCGCGCCGCCCTTGAGCTTGCCGGAGATGCGGCTGTTGTCTTTGATCGTGACCTCGGTGACCAGGCCGCGGGCGAGCGCCGAGCGGAAGGCGCTGAAGTCGAGATCCTTGTGCACCGTCTTGCCGGCCTGGAAGGTGTTCCAGAGAAGGATCACGACGACGAAGATCGCCATCCAGAGAAGAAGCGTCTTGAGCGTGGAATTCAAAGTTCGGCTACCTCATCGTGCGAGCTTGGATGGGGCTCGCGTTCCATCGAAGTAACGGCGTGCGAGCCCCGAGGATTCCCGCGGGGGCCGACACCACCGGTCGAGGGCGTCGGTGTCGAAGGGCCGAGCCATGGTTCGATTTCTGCGACCCAAACCGGACCTTCGGTACCGAGGACACGGAAGCGTTCGTCGATCGCAACGCCCGGTGCCCAGGCGATGGAGCCGTCCACGCAAAGGAGCGGCAGGGCATCGCGGCGAGCGCGGTCGACTCGACGATCGATCAGGACGTCTTTCAATTTGCGGGATCCCGGAGCCCCCAGGGGGTGCATCCGGTCTCCCGGCTTGCGGCTTCTCACCTCCATCGCGCCGGGATACGTCGCGGGGAGCCGGAGCGCGGTCCGATCGGCGTGCCCTTCGAGCATCCATGGAGCGAATTCGCTTCGCTTCAGGGTCAGGGTCACGCGAGCCTCCGGTACCTCTATACGTCCCGGAGCCGAGAAAGTATACGAGAAACCCGAACTTTCAGACGTTTCGGTCGACGGGGGCTCGGGGAGGCGTTCGACCGTCACGCGTTCCGCCTCGATCCGCCAGATGTGGCGGGGGGCGACAGAGGCGACCCGCTCCTCGTCCGTCCCGACGCCGAGCTGCCGCCGGAGCTCGCCCATCGCCCGGCGGCTAGGGGGAGGGTGAAGGCCGGCCGCTCGGTGAAGGGCCGCGACCGCCGGCCCGAAGAGCTCGCTCGGCAGCCGCGACAGGGCGTCCCGCGCGAGAGCCGGCGGCCGTTCCTCCAGGCCGGGGAAGATCTCCAGGAGCTTTCGATCGACCGCGATCGAGGCTCGATGCGCCCTCTCCGCGAGGCGACAGAGGCGCGGCGCCAGATCGGCGAGGTCTTCCTCGGCGGCCAGGCCCGGGATCAGGGCGTGGCGGATTCGGTTGCGGAGCGACTCGGATCCGCGGTTCGAAGGGTCTTCCGAGGGGAGCAGCCCTTGCTCGCGGACATAGGCGGCCAGGTCCGCCTTCGCCAGGGTCAGGAGGGGACGCAGCTTCGTGCCGCTCGCCGGCCGCATCGCCGCGAGGCCGCGCAGGCCCGATCCGAGCAGCCAGCGGAGGAGCACCGTCTCGGCCTGGTCGTCGCGGTGATGCGCGAGGACCACCCAGGCCGCGTGACGCCTCCGTCGGACCTCTTCGAGGAAGGCGTACCGGACCCGGCGCGCCGCGGTCTCCCAGCTCTCCCCGCAGGCCCGGAGGCGCGAGATCTCGCGGCGCTCGTCGACGAAGGGCACTTCCAGGCGCCGGGCGAGGTCCCGGGCGTGACGGGCTCGCGCCTCGGACTCGGGGTCGCTCCCGTGATCGAGATGGGCCGCTACGAGATCCGTCACCGGCGACCGAACTTCGGCCCGGAGCGCCACGAGACCGGCGAGCAGCGCGGTCGAATCCGTGCCACCCGAGAATGCGACAACGAACGAGCCTGGCGCGGAGAACGCCGGTCGAGAGAAGAAATCCCTCAGGGTCTCTGGGAGGTTCATCGCGGCGTACCGAGACACGATCCGAGCGGATCGAGACGCCGGGAGGCGACAAAAGGAGGATGGTGGCGGTGAAGGGACTTGAACCCCTGACACAGCGGATATGAGCCGCTTGCTCTGACCAACTGAGCTACACCGCCGGAAGACCGAGGAAAACCCCGGGGCCGAGGATTATACCGAGTCCCCCCGGCGATCGCCAGGCGCCCGGAAGCCGTTTGTCGATCGAATCGGACGAATCGAAGCGGAATCGAGAAGGTCGCTTCAACCCCGGGCTGGGGGAGACGTCCGCCGGCCCGGGGACCTTCGATCTGCAGAAATCGACTCTACCGCAACGATTCCTGACAGCTACGGAACTGGCCGAAGAAGTCGCGCATCGAGGTGGAGAGCATCTGGTCGTTCAGACGGTAAATGACGTTCTGGCCGTGCCGCTGATCTAAAACGAGATCCGCTTCCTTGAGCACCGACAAATGCCGCGAGATGGTGGGCTGTGAGAGGTTGAAATTGCCGACGATCTCGCCCACCGTCCTCTGGTTGGTTTCCAGCAGGCGCAAGATCTCTTGGCGAGTTCCGTCCGAGAGCGCCTTGAACACCTTGGTGAGATGTCGTTCCTCACGCCCGAAACTCACGCTGCGGTCAATGATCGCCATCGCCAGTCTCCCTTGGTTGGAGCACGGTTCCGTGCCTCCCGTTGTTACCGGAAGTGTAGAGAGGTTGGCTTGAATCTGACTTGGAGTTGCGCTCAACAAGAGGGATGGTGCCGCCCTCAGGATGGGCATAAAGGTGCAAACTTCTCTATAACTAGAAGTTCAGTCCACGTTGGCGAGGTGGATTGGGAGAAAAACGGGGCTCCAGGAGGAACGGGGAGCCCCGGGTCGAACCGAGCTTCAGGCGTGGGCGGCCGCGAACTTTGCGGCGACGGCGGGCCAGTTGACGACGTTCCACCAGGCCGCCAGGTAGTCGGGGCGCCGGTTCTGATACTTGAGGTAGTAGGCGTGCTCCCAAACGTCCACGCCGAGGATCGGCGTCTTGCCTTCCATGAGCGGACTGTCTTGATTCGGGCGCGCCAGCACTTCCAGCTTGCCGCCCGAGGCCACGAGCCAGCCCCATCCGGAGCCGAATTGGTTCGCCGCGGCGTTCGTCAGCTTCTCTTGGAAGGCGGCAAAGCTTCCGAAATCCCGGTCGATCGCCTCTGCCAACTTCCCGGAGGGCACGCCGCCGGCGTTGGGTGCCATCACCTCCCAGAACAGGGTGTGGTTCGCGTGGCCGCCGCCGTGGTTTCTCACCACCGTGCGGATGCTCTCGGGGATCGAATCGATTCCGCGGAGAAGTTCTTCGAGCGGCTTGGCGGCGAGGTCCGACTGCCCCTCGAGGGCGCCGTTCAGCTTCGCCACGTAGGCCGCGTGATGCTTGTCGTGGTGGATCTCCATGGTGCGCGCGTCGATATGGGGCTCGAGCGCGTCGAAGGCATAGGCGAGCGACGGTACCGTGTGCACGGGAAGTCTCCTTTTGAGGTTATTCGATTCGAGAACCGCGCGAAGGGCCGAGGAGCCCAAAGCCCTTCGACACGAAAACGCCCCGGTGCCCGAGGAGAATTCCAAGGGCGCACCGGGGCGCGACAAGCTCTTCGGATTTCGCCGTCTAGCGCATCTTCTCTTCGACGAACTCGACGTGCTTGCGGATCTTCGGATCGTACTTCTTGAGCCGCAGCTTCTCGGTCGAGAGCTTCTTGTTCTTGGTCGTCGTATAGAAGACGCCGGTACCGGCGGAGGAAACCAACTTGATCTTGTCGCGCATCGCTCTGAGCGCCTCCGGAAGAGCTGGACCGCTCGAGCCGCTGCGGGGAGGCGGCTCGAAGGATCGTGATATTCGATTGGCGGGGCCGACGGGACTCGAACCCGCGACCTCCGGCGTGACAGGCCGGCGTTCTAACCGACTGAACTACGACCCCGCGTGATCTCGAAGCTGAACCTCAAGGAGTCCGCCTTGGTGGGAGGTGAGGGATTTGAACCCGCGACCCCCTGCTTGTAAGGCAGGTGCTCTAACCCCTGAGCTAACCTCCCTCCTTCGAGGGGCGGGATCGTACGCGAGGGGTTCGCGGAAGTCAACGGGATCTTCTTCAGATCGTCGTCGGTTGCATCGGCCGCCGGCGGATCGGTTGGCCGGCCACCGCCGTGCGGTTCCTTCCCGTCTCTTTGGCCACGTACATGGCCGTGTCGGCGAGGCGCAGCAGCGTGCTCTTCGCATCCTCGAACGACAGCTCTTCGGGTACGTGCGCCCGGATGGTCGCGACGCCCACCGAGCAGGTGAGACCCCGCAGATGGAGCGGCTCCTGTTGGATTTCGCCCGGCTCGTCGCAGAAGGTCGTGGAGAGGATCTCCGCCCGCACCTCTTCCGCCACGTCGATCGCCGAGGAGAGGTCCTGGCCCGGCAGGATGAGCACGAACTCGTCCCCGCCGTATCGCGCCGCGACCCCTCCGACCGCGCTGGTGCGCCGGCGCAAGATCCGCCCCACCTCCCGCAAGACCTGGCTGCCCGCGAGATGCCCGTGGGAATCGTTCACCCGCTTGAAGAAATCGAGGTCCAGGAACAGCGTCGCGAGATCGGTGTCCGACTCCTGGCAAAGCCGTACCTGGTCGGCGATCGCGACGTGCAGATAGCGGTCGTTGAACAGGCCGGTCAGGTTGTCGCGCTTGGCGATCTCCTGGGCCTGGCGGCCGTCGAGCACGTTCTGGATCGAGATCGAGATGTAGCCGGCGAACACCTCGAGGAGGTTCTTGTCCTGATCCGAGAAGCCGGAGCGGTTCCTTCGATTGATCAGCTCCAGGACGCCGCAGACCTCATGTTCGATTCGGATCGGCACGGCGATCAGCGATTGAGTCTGATACTTCGTGTCGTCGTCGACGTCGCGGAAGAAGAAGGGGTCAGCCGACGCCTCGGCGGTCGTGTAGACCTCTCCGGCGAGGTAGACGTGCCCGGCGATGCTCGAGCTCGCCGGGATTGCGCGGCCGACCAACAGCTCCGACTTCTCTCCGAAGGCGACGATGAAGGTCAGCTCATTGCTCTGGCGGTCGCTCTTCTTGGCCGACGGGTCGTCCAGCAGGATCGAGCCCGATTCGGAGGGCACGAAGCCGTTCGCACGCCGCAGGATCTCCGCCAGGTTTTCCACCAGGGACAGCTCGAGGGGAAAATGCCGCCCCGCGCGTCGGCGCTCCAGGAACCGCTCGAGCTGAAACGGCTCGAGGCTATGGCATACCGCGCCGCGCAGACTCGCTTCCCGCCGAGGGGTCACGCGCCGACTCTCTGGAGAGGCCGGAGGGGCCAGGAGGGCCGGCGTGAATCGCTAGCTGGGGAGGGCGCGGCCATGGTCGGGAGGCGGATCCTCGGGCGGCTCGAAAACCAAGTTGTTTGAGTAGAGAAGATAGCAGATGACCGCGCGGCCGTGACAGCTCCTCGGCGAGCCGCAACGAGCGCCCCAGGATCTCGTCCCGCAGCGCCTCGGCGTTCGACAGCTGGGGCGCCGAGCGGAGGAAATGAAGGTCGTCGGCGACGCGGGATAGCGAGGCCACGAGGTCGGTCGGAAGGCGTTCGGCCGACGCTTCGAGGGACGCTCTCGTGGGCGTCTCGGCCAGACCGCGCGCGCAGAGCAGATGGCTCCACGCCGATTCGATGGCGGCCGCCGCCCGGCGTGGCCGCTCCTCCGAGCGTGCGGCGGCCAGCTCCTCCTCGAACTGTCGAAGGGCTTCGTCCTCGGGGAGAGGGGAGCGCATCCTCCAGAGGAAAAACGACCCGAGCCCGAGGAAGGCGGCGATCGAGCCAAGCCAGACGAGGGGGCGCCGGCCCGCGAGAAGCGCCGGGCGGCTTTTCGCCGTCGGGGCTCCGGGAAGCGTGAATCCCGAGCCTTCTCGCAGCGCCGGTCCTCCGCTTCGCGCCATCGCCGCGGAAGGGGGCTCGGGGTTCCGCGCTTCGAGCGTCAGCGGCTTCGCCTCCGCGCGGCGGAACGAGGCGCTGGCCGGATCGAAATAGGTCACCTCGGGTGGGGCGACCGAATACACCCCCGGTCGGTCGGCAAGGATCAGGTAGGCCCAAGTGCGCTCGGACTTGAGGTTCGAGCGGGCCTGCCGTCCGCTGCCGGAGTCTCGCGGCGGAAACGCGCGAAGACCCTCGGGCAGGGAGAGCGTCGGGGCGGCGACGCCCTCCAGGTTTCCGTTACCTGACCAACGGACCTTCAGCGTCGCGGCTTCGCCGACGCGGAGGATCTTCGGTTCGAGCGAGGCCGCGACCGCAAGGGGCCCCACCACACCCTGGTATCCCGCGGGCCCTTCGGGCAAGGGGCGCACGTCGACCTGGACCGGGGGGGAGGCGAGCTCGGCCGTCACGGGGTGCGCGAACGGGGGCGAGAAGAAACTTCTCTCGACCTGGGTCGTGGCGACCTGGAAGCGGACCGGCTCCAGGAGGTGCGGTCCGGCGCGCAGGGGAAAGAGGACGCGCGACAGGAGCGGCACCCGCCCGTATCGTAAGTCGCCGAGGGTCACGATCTCCGTGGGCAGGCGATCCGGCAACGGCACCTCGCGAGCCCAGAAGCCGCGCAGCTCGGGCGTGGTGACCGGATTCACCCCCGCGAGCTCGACGCGCGAGTAGAGATAGATCGTGTAGACGACCTGCTGGTTGACGAAGGGACGATCGGTCGATACTTCGGAGCGCAGGAAGGCCAGGGGGGCTTCGTTGTTCGCCGGGGGCGCCACGGGGCGCCGCCAGGGCATCATCGATCCGAGCAGCCGGTCGAACGGATCGTCTTCGCCGGACGGCGAGTCGTTCGGATCGGGCAGGGGCTCGCCGCCGGTCGGTTCCTGTTGGACCTGGATCGTCTGCGGCGGAATGCCGACCATCCGGCCGCCCATGCCGATCCGGATCGCCGATACGCGAGCCGGACCGAGCCCGAGCGGGCGAACTCGCCAGATCAGGCGGACGGTTCGGCTGAAGAGACCGTTTTCGAGCGTCATCTCCTCGACGCGCGACGGCCCCGCGACGATCTCCAGGTTCTCCAGGCCGAAGCTGGGCCGCAGATCGACCCGGGCGAGGCCGGTCCTCGCCTCGATCGAAAACGTGGCCGTCTCCCCGAGGCCGATCCGTTCCGGAGCGAGATGGACGTCGAGCGTGATCTGGTTCGCGGCCTTCGCGGGGCTCGCGACGAGCCCGTAGGGCACGAGGGCGAGAAGGAGGCAGAGCCGCGCGGCGTCGGACATCCTCGTCATCGTCGTCGTCACCAGTCCTGCCAATCCACGTCCTGCTCCGAGGTGGCCCGCGCCCGCTGCTCGGCGGCGAGCCGCCGCTGCTCGCGCTCCAGCCGTTCGACCGAGCGGAGGATCGCGGCGGCCTCGCGAGCGTTCATGTCGGGCTGCTCGCGAAATCGATCGAGCGGATCGTCTCCCGTTCCCTGCGTCTTCGGCCGAGGACCCGGCTGCGGAGAGCTCTCGCCTCCGCCCTTCGGCTGGGGAGGGGCTCCCTGATCGTTCGGTTTCTCGTTCGGCTTGCCGTTCGACGGCGAGCCGTCTCCTCCGGATCGCGGTCCGGTGTCGCGACCGCCGCCCTGATCTCCGCGCGGTCCTTCCTCCGGCTTCTTTGCCCGCAGGCGCTCCTTTTTGCGCTCGATCAACGCCAGCTCCAAGTTGTGCTTCGCCGCGGCGTGGCCGGGGTCCAAGCGGAGCGCTTGTTCGAGCGCCGAGACGGCACCGGCCGCGTCGCCCGCAACGAGCTTCCCGGTCCCGAGATTGAAGTGCGCATCCGCCGCGAGCGTCTTGGGGGCGGTTCGAGCGGCGCGCTCCAGCGCGGGGATCGCCTCTCGGTTCTTGCCGGCCAGGAGCCGCATCGTCCCGGCATCGTACTGAACCGTCGGGTCCGCGGGAGCCAGGCGTTCCGCCACCTCCGCGGCCGCGAGCGCGTTGGCCGCCGCTTTCCGACGCGCCTTCTCGACGGCGGGATCTCGGCTGTCCTTCCCGCGGGCGTCACCGGCCGATCGGAGCTCCGAGAGCGCTCGTTCGGTCCGCTCGCGCGGATTCCAGAGGATCCGCTCGGCCCACAGGGGAAGGTGAAGGCCGAACGGCAGCGAGAAGGGCGCGGTGAGACCGAGCACCGACGAAATCAGCAGGGCGGAGGCTTTCACCTCGTCCCTCCCGCCGGCTTGCCGTCGGCCGCGAAGGGGCGGATCGAAAGATGTGCGAGCAGGGCGAGGGCCGCGAGCGCGAGCGGCCACTGGAAGCGCTCCTCGAGCGCCTCGAAACGATCCCGGGCCAGAGAGCGGCCGGAGATCTGGCCGATCCGTCGCGCGATCGGCTCGGGATCGAGCCCCGCGTTGGAGGCCCTCAAGTAGACGCCGCCGGTCGCCCGAGCGAGCTTTTCGAGGGGTTCCTCGTGAAGGCGACTGATCACTACCTGGCCGTCGCGGTCGCGCTTGTAACCGTCGGGGTCTCCTTCCTCGCCGTCGAAGGCGGGCATCTTGAGGGGCCCCCCCGCCTCCGTTCCGATGCCGATCGCAGAGAGGACGATGCCCGCTTTCTTGAGCCGATCGATCTCCCGTTCCAGCTCGCCGCCATGGTCTTCACCGTCGGAGAGGAGGACGACCGCGCGGTGTCGCTCGCTCCCCTCGGGAAATAGGCCCATCGCCCGGGAGAGCCCGGTCTCCAGCGCGGTGCCGGGGATCGAAAGCGAACCGGGCTCGACCGCGTCCAGCATCAGGTCGATCGCCGCGGCGTCGAGCGTCAGCGGAGAGAGCGCGAGCCCTTCTCCTTCCGTCTGGACCAGGCCGAGGCGGTTCTCGGGCATGGCGGCCGCGAGCCGGCGGAGGAGGATCTTCGCGGTCTCCAGCCGGCTGGGCGCGACGTCGAACGCCGCCATCGAGAGGGACGAATCGAGCACGAAGACGACGTCGACGCCGCGCCGCTCGACCTCGCGGGTCGTCGATCCCCAGCGCGGCCGCGCGAGCGCGAGCGTCAAACCCAACACGGCGAGCGCGAGGGCGAGGGCCGTGGCGAGGATGCGGCGTCGAGAGGCGACGCGGCCGAGGCGCGGCCAAAGGGCCGGCGCGGACCACGCGGCGTCCGCGGAGAGGCGGCGGCGCCAGAGCCACAGGACGAGGAGTCCCGCGATGGGGGCGAGCGCCGCGAGGGCGATCCAGGTGGGCTCGGCGAAGCTCATGGCTCGGCGGTCACGCGGGCGCCCGCGGTGGCGAGCGGCAGCAGCAAGAGTCCGAGGGAAGCCCAGAGGAGCGGCTGGCTCGCCTCGCGATAGCGGACGTAGCGCTTCACTTGGAGCGGCGTCTTCTCCAGACGGTCGATCTCGCCGAGGATACGGCGCAGGGTCTCGGCGTCGGTCGCTTTCCAGTAACGGCCTCCGGTGCGTTTCGCGATCGCTCCGAGCAGGGCCTCGTCCACCGGGAGCGACATCGTCACGTGCCGCACGATCCGCTGGCCGGTGAGAGGGTTGATGACGGGGAACGGAACCTGGACCGGCCCTCCGTTCGCCGTACCGACCCCCACCGTATAGACCTTGATGCCGAGGCCGGTGCAGACCGCGGCCGCCGAGGCGGGGTCGATCTCCCCCGCGTTGTTCGCCCCGTCCGTGACCAGGATGATGACCCGCGTCTTGGCGGGGCTGCGTTGGAGGCGAGCGGCGGCGTTGGCCAACGCGACGCCGATCGCCGTCCCATCCGGCGTGTCGTTGAAATCGACCAAGCCGAGCACGCGGCGGAGCATGTCGCGGTCGGTGGTGAGCGGCGCCCGGGCGAGCGCCTTGCCCGAGAACGTGACCAGTCCGATCCGGTCGGCCGGACGCCGGTCGATGAAGTCGTCGACCACGGTCTTGGCGACCTCGAGCCGATTCTTCGGCTGGTAATCCTCGGCCGCCATGCTGCCCGAAATGTCGAGCGCGATCTCGATGTCGATCCCTTCGGTTCGGCTCTCTTCGATCGCATAGCCCAGCTGTGGCCGTGCGAGCGCCGCAACCATGGCCGCGAGCGCGAGCAGGCGGGCGTAGAACGGCAGATGGAGACGCCACGCGCCGCCGAGGCCGGCCGAACCGACGATCCGGCTCGTGCGCAGGGCGCCGAACGAAGGCCGGCGATGGTGCCGCCACGCGAGCCAGGGGACCAGCAGCAGAACGAGCAGCCAAAGCGGATCGTCCACATGGGGGAACCCGTTGGATGACCAGTGCGGGAACACGCCGGAAGGGATCATCGGAGGGCCCCCGCCCGCCTCGGAGCGAGAGGCTCGGTCGGTTGCGCGCCCGGCGGATCCGTTACGACCGGTACGGGATGGAGATGCCGCTCGAGGTCGCCGGCGATCGAGCGCGCTGCGTCGATCGCTCCGGTGAAATAGGCCTTCTCGGCGGTCTCCGAGCGATCCCCTCGGCGCCGCGGCGAAAACTTCACGCGATCGAGCCCGCGCAGGAGCTCCACGCTCGAGCGCGCGACCCCGTCCGGAGCCTGCCGGATGCGCAACCGGCGCTGGATCTCGGTCGTCGTGCTTTCGAGGGCGGGAAAGCCGAGCGACCGTCCCAGATACCGGCGCAGAGCGCCCGAAAGCGCCGCGGCCGTGCGCCCGGCCGTCTCGAGCCCCGATCCCTTTTCGATCTCCGCCGCGATCCGCGCCAGCTCGCGCTCCAGCTCTTCGAGGGGGGGCAGAACCGCGGCGGCGGCGAGGGCCGCGCGCTTTCGGGCGAAAACCCAAGCGCCGAGCGCGGCGGCGAGCGCGGCCATCGCCGAGAACGTCCACCAGAAACGCTTTCCCCACGGGAGGGAACGGGGCATCGCCGGCGGTTCGGGTTGCGCTTTGCGCGGATCTCCCGCGATGACCGAGCCGACAGTGAGGGCGAGCCCTTGGGGCGTTTGGAGCCGGCGGCCCCTGCCGGCATCCCCGTCCGGAACCGTCACCGCGACCGGCGGCAGCGGCACCCGGCCCAGCTTGAACGCGGCGACCGTGATCTTCTGCCGCCAGAGGGTCGCGCCGCCGGGTCCGGCAGCGCGCTCAACCGGCGTCGCGCTCACCACCTCGGCCTCGCCCCAGCTTTTCGCCCAGGCGGGGAATCTCGGTGCGACCGCACCGGAGGAGGCGACCTCGATCGTCACCACCGCGTGGTCGCCGACGGTGAGCGGCCTCGCGTCGGGGAGCGCGAGGTCGACCGAAAGGGTGGGCGCGGCGAGAGGTGCCGCCGCTCCCAACGCGCGGGCGCCGGGGCCTAAGGCGGCGATCAACGCGAGCGCCGGAAGGAGCCTCATCGCCGGAGCCTCTTCTTGCGCGCCTCGAAGAAGGCGACCAGGGGCGCGAGATACGGCCGGTCGGTCCGGAGCACGAGGTGGTCGGCGCCGATTTTCGCGATCAACCGCGCGAGGTCGGCGCGCTCACGCGTCCGCCGTTCCCGCTCCGCGCGGGCGAACCGGGCGCCGCCTCCGAGAGCCACGCGACCGGTCTCGGCGTCGACCAGAACGACGGGGCCCGCGGTCGGAGGTTCGAGATCGCGCGGCTCGACGATCTCGATCACCACCAGGTCGTGGAGCAGGGCAGCGGCCTTGAGCGCCCTCGGGCAGGCAGCGGCGACGAAGTCGGAGATCAGAAACAGGACCGAGCGTCGCTTCAGGTTGGCGAGCGTTGCGGCGAGCCCCTTTTCGAGATCCGTGGCGCCGTGCGCGGGGCGATCGAGCACCTCGCGCACTATCCGGAGCACCTGGGCCCGGCGACGGGCCGGCTTGAGGTAGAGCTCGAGCCGGCCCGAAAGGAGGGCCGCTCCGACGCGGTCGTGATTGCGCAGGGCCGCGAAGCTGAGCAGCGCGGCGACCTCCGCTGCGAGCTCTCGTTTGAGGATCGCGCGCGATCCGACGCCGAGGCTTCCCGACACGTCGATCGCGAGGAACACCGAAAGGTCGCGCTCCTCGACGAACTGCTTGACGAACGGCGCGCCCATCCGGGCCGTGACGTTCCAGTCGATTGAGCGGACGTCGTCGCCCGGTTGGTAGGGGCGGACCTCCGAGAACTCCATGCCGCGCCCCTTGAAGACCGAATGGAAATCGCCGGCGATCCCTTGGTCGACCAGGCGATCCGTGGCGATCTCGATCCGCCGCACCTTGCGCATGAGATCGGCCGGCAGCTCCGGCTGATGGGTGCGAGCCTTCGTGAGCGTCGGCGCCGACGCGACCGGTCGCGACATCAACCGAGAGATCCAGGAGCCGGACTTCGGACCGAGCAAGCGAGACCTCCCTTGCCTACGGGACGCGGACCCGCTCGAGGATCCGCGCGACGAGGTCGTCCGAGGAGATCTCCTCCGCCTCCGCTTCGTAGGTGGGCACGATCCGGTGACGCAAGACGTCCGGCGCGATCTCCTTGACGTCCTCGGGGATGACGAAGCCGCGCCCGCGGACGAACGCCATCGCCTTGGCGGCGCGGGCAAGGTAGATCGTCGCGCGCGGCGAGGCGCCGAAGGAGATCAGGTCGGCGAGATCGGGGAGCCCGGCGGCGCGCGGTTCGCGGGTCGCGCCGACGAGGTCGAGCAGATAGCCCTTGATCTTGCCGTCGAGATAGACCCCGTCGGTCACCTCCCGGAGCGCGGCGAGCCGAGGCGCGTCGAGCACCGCGTCGGCTTCGATCTTGCGCTCGACGAGCATGCGGTCGAGGATTTCGGCCTCTTCGGCGCGCGTCGGATAGGTGAGCTTCAGCTTGAGCATGAAGCGGTCGATCTGAGCCTCGGCAAGCGGGTAGGTGCCCTCCTGCTCGATCGGGTTCTGGGTCGCGAGGACCAGGAACGGATCGGGGAGGGGGCGGGTCCGGTCGCCGAGGGTCACCTGCCGCTCTTCCATCGCTTCGAGCAGCGCGGACTGCACTTTGGCGGGCGCGCGGTTGATCTCGTCGGCTAGCAGCAGGTTGGTGAAGATCGGTCCCGAGCGCGCCTGGAACTGTCCTGAGGCGGGCTCGTAGATCAGCGTGCCCACCAGGTCAGCGGGAAGCAGGTCGGGAGTGAACTGGATGCGCCGGAAGTCCAGCGCGAGCGTCTGGGCGAGCGCCTTGACCGCGAGGGTCTTGGCGAGGCCCGGCACTCCTTCGATGAGCGCGTGACCTCGGGCGAGCAGGGCGACCAGCATTCGGTCCAGGAGGTAATCCTGGCCGACGATGATCTTGCGCAGCTCCGCTTCCACCCTTTTCAGGTGGAGCAGCTCGCGGTCTACGTCTCCGTTGGTATCTCTTCTGGCGGGGGCGACGGCAAGTTCCATGGCGATCCGCGCTGGTGCAATCGAAATGCCATCGAAGGGCCCCCCAAGGGGGCCTCCGGGAACCCGACGCCGTGGGCGCGGGGACGAGATACCGGGCACCGGGTGCCAGATTGGCCGGATCCTCGAGCCTTCGGGGTGATACCTTCCGGCCATGTCCCCGCGCGGCCCCCTCCTCAAGAAGGCACTGGGCCAACACCACCTGATCGACGGATCGCTCTGCCGCCCCCTGATCGAATTCCTCCAGCCTGTCGCCGGCCTGCGCGTTCTCGAGATCGGTCCGGGCGGGGGGGTGTTGACCGCCGAGCTGGTGCGCGCGGGCGCCCGGGTGCTCGCCTGGGAGGTCGACCCGGATTGGGCCTTTGCGCTCCGGGCGCGGTTCGCGGGTGGTCCCGAAGGCTCCGATCGCAGCAATCGCCCCGCCGCTCCCGCCATCGCCCTCGGGGATGCCCTCGAGATCCCCTGGGAGCGTCTGGCGGCACCGACCGCGGTCGCGGGCAATCTCCCCTACAACGTCGCGACGCCGTTGATCGAGAGGATCCTCACCCGCGCCTCCGCCGTGCCGCGCGTCGCCGTTTTGGTCCAGTACGAGGTCGCAGAGCGGCTCGTGGCGGGCCCCGGCGACGAGGCCTACGGCTCGTTGAGCGTGCTGGTCGCGGCCTATTCCGAGGCGCATTTCCTCGGACAGGTCAAACGGGGAAGCTTCCGACCGCCGCCGAAGGTGGACGGAGGTTTCGTCGGCCTCGAACGCCGCCCCCCGCCGCTTCCCGCGGCCGAAATGCCCGATTTCATCGCTTTCGTCCGGCTCGCCTTCAGCCAACGGCGCAAGACGCTCAAGAACGCTCTGGGGTCGGGGTGGGGCCGGGAGCGCGCGGCGGCGGTTCTCGACCGCGTCGGACACCCGCCGAACGCGCGCGCCGAAACCCTCGGGCTCGCCGACTTTCTGGAAATCTATCGAGCCTCGGTCGAAACGTAGATCAATGCTAGAATTTGTCGGTATTTAACACCGAACCCCTGAGATCCTTTCGAGAGAACTTTCCTTGTCCGTAGCCCTCGCCAAGAGCGCCGAGCGCACCGAACGGCCGACCCTGTCGGAAGAGAAGGGGCGAGAGCTCCTCGGTCTGGTCCTGCTCGCGTCCGCCCTGTTCACCGCGATTTCGTTCGCGAGCTTCGATCCTCGCGATCCGAGCGTGCTGCACCGCGCCGTCTCCTCCCAGGTGCGGGCGCGCAATCTGATCGGTCCGGTCGGCGCGCACGCCTCGGCGGTCGGTTTCGGTTTCTTCGGCGTCTCGTGCCTCGCGATCCCGTGCCTCCTGTTGGTCTCCGGGATCCGGCGGCTGCGCCGGCAGGCGACGGAACGGGTGGTCGGCCGCGGCATCGGCACGGTGCTCCTGCTCATCGCGCTGCCCGGCCTGCTCGACCTCTGCCTGGGTGACATGGCGTGGCCGCGTGGCGGGTCGGTCCAGGCCGGCGGCGCGTTTGGTCATCTTCTGACCGCTTTTCTCGACGCGCGTTTGAGCTTCACCGGCTCCGCGTTGGTGCTCGGCTTCGCCGTGGTGATCGGTGCCGCCCTGGCGGTCCAATCCACGCTGGGCGATCTGTTGGCCTCCTGGCGCGCGCGCCTCGCGCACCGGATGGAGGAACAGGCGCTCGCGCGCGAGCGAAAGCGGGAGAGGCGCGGTAAGGAGCGGGCGCGGCAACGGGTGGTGACCAAACACCTCCAGCGCGTGGTCGAGGAGCGGAGGCAGGCGCAAGAGCAGGACAAGGGGCGCGTCTCGGTCGTCCGCCGGCCCGCCGCCGACTCCTCCGCGGCGCCTGGACCCGAGCCGGCCGCGGCCGGCGCGCTCGAGCCTCGTCTCGACCTGCCGTTGCGGGTGACCGAGCGGAGCGGCGCCCACGAGTTCTCCTTCCGCCGCGTGCGCCCGGATTCGCCGCCCGCTTTCGACCCGATGGAGCGCGAGGAAGAGCCCGAGCGCCGGCCGGCGGCTTCCGCCCCCGCCGCCCGCGTCGCCGCGCTGCCCCCGCCGGTGCGGACGGGACCCGTCTCCGCCGTGGCGCTCTCGCCCGCGATGCCCCTCCGGCGCTCCTCGGCCGCTCCCAGCGCGGGGCCGAGCGGCGCTCCGCAGCCTTCGCTGCCGTTCCCGGCCGAGGCCGCGACCTCCGAGCTGCCGCCGGTCAACCTGCTTCAGATCGAGGACCATCGAAACCGGGTCGACGAGACGGAGCTGGTGCGCCTCGGAGAGGCGATCCGCACGCGCTGCGGCGAGTTCGGCGTCGAAGGGACGATTGAGGGAATCAGCCCCGGACCGGTGATCACGGTGTTCGAGCTGCAGCCGGCCCCGGGCGTCAAGGTGAGCCAGGTGGTCAACCTGCAGGACGACCTCGCTCTCGCGATGAAGGCCGAGTCGGTGCGCATCGACCGGATGGCCGGCCGTTCGACGCTGGGCATCGAGATCCCGAACCGCGATCGCCGCGTGATCCGCCTCGGCACCCTGCTCTCGGACGAGCGCTTCAAGAAATTCCCCTCGGTGCTTACCGTCGCGCTCGGTACCGACATCTACGGCGAGCCCTATTTCGCCGATCTCGCGACGATGCCCCACCTGCTCGTGGCGGGCGCCACCGGCGCCGGCAAGTCGGTCGGCCTCCAGAGCATGATCACCTCGATCCTTTACAAGGCGCGGCGCGACGAGGTGCAGTTCATCTTCATCGATCCGAAGCGGATCGAGCTGGGGGTCTACGCCGACATCCCGCACTTGAAGACCGAGGTCGTGGTCGACCCGAAGAAGGCGGCGAACGCCCTCCGCTGGGCCGTGGCCGAGATGGAGCGGCGCTACCGTCTGCTCGCCGAGGTCCACGTCCGGTCGATCGCCTTCTACAACCGGGCGCTCGCCGATCCGGAGGTGCGCGAGCGGCTCGCGCTCTCCGACGAGGCCGGCGACGCGTTCAGCGCGGGCGACTTCAAACCGTTGCCCTACTACGTGGTGATCATCGACGAGCTCGCCGACCTGATGATGGTCGCTTCGAGCGACGTCGAGACCTCCATCGCACGCCTGGCACAGATGGCACGCGCCGTGGGCATCCACTTGATCGTCGCCACGCAGCGGCCGTCGGTCGACGTCCTCACCGGCACGATCAAGGCGAATTTCCCCTGTCGAATCGCGTACGCGACGCCGTCGCGTCACGACTCCCGGACCATCCTCGACCAGGTCGGCTCGGAAAAGCTGCTCGGCAAGGGCGACATGCTGTTCATGCCTCCGGGCAGCTCGCGCATCGTCCGCCTGCACGGCGCCTACGTCTCGGAGCAGGAAACCGCGGGGCTGATCCGCTGGCTCAAGAAGCAGGGCAAACCCGACCTCGACCCCGACGTGCTTCGCGACCGCGAAGGCGGAGGGGGAGGAGCGGGCGGCGAGGGTCTGGACGACGACGGCGACGACAGTCTCTACGAGGAGGCGGCTCGGCTGGTCGTCCGCGAACGGCAAGCCTCCGCGAGCTTCCTCCAGCGGCGGATGCGGATCGGCTTCTCCAGGGCCGGGCGCCTGATCGACATGATGGAGCGCGACGGTCTGCTCGGAGCCTCGCAGGGGAGCAAGGCGCGCGAGATCCTGGTGCCCCCTAGCTACTTCGAAGAGATCGACGACGTCCTCTCCGAAGAGGTCTGAAGGGGCGTTCCCCGGGTTGACCGGCCGGCCTGGTACGATGCGCCGGTTCGGGGAGCTTCCGCATGATTCAGGAGTTATTCAAGATTCCCTATTTTGGGATTCCGATCAGCCCGTTCGGAGTGATGCTCGTCGCGGCGTTCGTCGCGAGCTATCTGCAGCTGCGCTGGGGGTTGATCCATCAGGGGGTAGGTGACGACGAGGACGCGAGCGCCCTGGTGTTCGCGGCCGGCGTCGGCGGCATCGTCGGATCGAAGGTCTACTACGCGATCCTCTACGGCGACTGGCACCTGCTGCTCGACCGCTCCGGTCTGGTCTGGTACGGCGGTTTCTTTCTTGGCGCGGTGGCGGTCATCTGGACCCTCCGGAAGCGGAAACTGCCCGCCTGGCAGACGGCCGACGCGGCGATGCCGGGTCTCGCGCTCGGCTACGGCATCGGCCGGATCGGTTGCTTCCTGGTCGGCGACGACTACGGGCGGCCGACCGACGGTCCGTTCGGCGTGATCTTCCCTCACGGCCTGCCCGAGACCACGGCGGGAAATCTGCGCGAGATCTTCCATTATCGGGTGCCCGACACGGTGCCCGATGCCCAACTGGTGCCGGTCCATCCGACCCAGCTCTACGAGACCGTCCTCGGCATCGGCATCTGGGCGGTCGGCTTCTGGCTCCTGCGCCGGGCCGCGTCGCGCGGATCGATCCGCCCGGGCACGGTCTCTGTGATCGTCCTCTCCCTGCTCGCGCTCGAACGCTTCGGCATCGAATTCCTGCGCGCCAAAGACGACCGATTCCTCGGCTCGCTCACCGTCGCCCAGGGCTTGAGCCTCGCGATCCTGGCCCTCCTCGCCATCTTTTGGACGCGTCGACCGGCCGCTCGCCCCGTGCCGGCCTCGGCGCGCCGCGCGGCTTGACGGCGGAGCGCGGGAGGTCGACGGCGGTGGAGGCGGTCCCCCCGCGACTGCTCACTATCGCGGGCTCCGACTCCGGCGGGGGAGCGGGCGTCCAGGCCGATCTGAAGACGTTCGCGGCCCATGGCGCGTTCGGCATGAGCGCGATCGTGGCGCTCACCGCCCAGAACACGCGTGAAGTGCGCTCGGTTCACGGCGCGGCGGCCGAATTCGTCGCCCAACAGATCGACGTCGTGTTCGAAGACCTTGGGGTCGACGGGGTGAAGATCGGAATGCTCGCCACCCCCGAGCTGGTCCGCACGGTGGCCGACCGGCTGCGGGTCCACGCGCGGCCGGGGCTGCCGGTCGTCCTCGACCCGGTCATGGTGGCGAAAAGCGGCGCGCGGCTGCTCGCCGAAGAGGCGGTCGCCGCCCTCCGCGAGGAGCTTCTGCCTCTGGCAACACTCGTGACGCCGAACCTTCCCGAGCTCGCGGAGCTTTCCGGCTTGCCGGTCGACGGCGAGAGCGAGCGGCTGGCGGCGGCGGCAGAAATAGGGGGGATCGGCCCGGCGGTTCTCGCCAAGGGAGGTCACGCGTTGATGGAGGAGCCGGAGGGCGATCTGGTCGACCTGCTCTGGACCCGGGAGGAGGTTTTCCGGTTCGTCCACGCCCGGGTGGCCACCCGATCGACGCACGGGACGGGCTGCACGCTCTCTTCGGCGATCGCCGCGCGGCTCGCTCGCGGCGAAGCGCTCGCCGAGGCGGTGAACGGCGCGATCGACTACCTGCACGGGGCGATCCGCGCGGCCTATCCCCTGGGGGCAGGCGCCGGTCCGGTCGACCATCTCTACCGCATCGCCCGAGGGGAGGGATTCGCTTGACGATCTCCGCAGGAAATCAGGACGCGAACGGATCGAACGGAGACGACGGCGCGCTCGACCTGCTCGTGGTCGGGGCCGGACCGACCGGCATCTCGATCGGCGCGGAGGCGCGTCGCGCGGGCCTCTCGGTATTGCTGGTCGACCGCGGAGGGCTCACCGCGGCGATCCAGGGCTATCCGACGTTCATGGAGTTCTTCACCACCCGGGACCGCCTGGAGATCGCCGGAGTTCCGTTTTCGATCCCGGAAGCCAAACCGACCCGGCGCCAGGCTCTCGCTTATTACCGATTCGTGGTCGAGCACCACGGCATTCCGTTCGTCCTGCACGAGGAGGTGACCGAGGTCGCCGCCGAGCCGGGGGGCGGTTTTCGCGTGGTCTGCTCGCCCGCGCTGCCGCGCATCGGGGAGCCTCGGGTCCGTCGCGCGCGCGCGGTCGCGTTCGCGACCGGCTACTTCGGGAATCCGAACCGTTTGGGCGTTCCCGGGGAAGACCTTCCGCACGTCCACGACCGCTATCTCGAGGCCTATCTCCACTACGGTGAGGACGTGGTGATCGTGGGCGGCGGCAATACGGCGGTCGAGGCGGCCCTCGACCTCTGGCGCTACGGTGCGGGCGTCTCTCTCGTCCATCGCCGGGCGGCGACCAAGCCGGGGGTCAAGTACTGGCTCAAGCCGGACATCGAGAACCGGATCGCCGAGGGCTCGATCCCCGCGCATTTCGAGTCCGTGATCCGCGCCATCCGTCCCGGTGAGGTGGAGATTGCGAAGGTGGGCGACGAGAGCGGCGAGTCGCGGCGGACCCTTCCAGCTGACGCGGTGTACGTTCTGGTCGGTTATCGGCCGGAGATGGATCTCCTGGCGCGCGCGGGCGTCGAGATCCACCCCGAAACGTTGGCCCCAACGTTCGATCCCGCCACTTGCGAATCGAACGTTCCGGGGATCTATGTCGCCGGGACGATCCAGGCCGGGCGAGCGACCGATCGGATCTTCATCGAGAATTCTCGAGATCACGGGGGGCGGATCGTCGGCCATCGGCTCGCCTCGTCCCGGGATCGGGCCGCCGCCTCGTCCGCCCTGGCGTCTGCCGGGACAGCGAAACCCTGAGCGACCCCGCCCGCGGGCGACATGTCCCCGCCGGGGGACGGACCGCCCGGAGGAACGGCTGAAAGCCCTGGGCGGGCGAAGGTATTTGCGGGTACGCTTCTTGCGTCGAGGAGGGGTTGCGAATCGCGGCTCCCCGGGGCAATCTGCCCACCGGTAGCTCGACCGGCATCATTGACCGATCGTAGGACCAGATCGCGGTCGGTAGATCCAAAAGGAATTCAAGGGTATGCACCACCTCTCCAAGCTTTCGTTCGCGGCCCTGGCGGCTCTAATCCTCCCTTCCGCCCCCGCGGCCCTAGCCCAGGCCCCCCGAGGGGCGGAGCCCGCGGTGTTCGGCGAGCTGATCGAGGTCCGCGTGGTCAACGTCGAGGTCGTGGTGACCGACAAGCAAGGCAACCGCGTGCCCGATTTGAAGTCGAGCGATTTCCTCCTCAAGGTCGACGGCAAGACCGTGCCGATCGAGTACTTCACCGAGATCCGCGGCGGACAGGCGATCGCCGCCGGCACGGTGGATACGGCGGCCGTCGCCGCACCGGTGCCGGGCCTCGCCGGGATCTCTCCGGGCAGCGACGTCGGCACCAGCTATCTCGTGTTCATCGACGACTTCTTTTCGGTCGCCGCCCAGCGCGACAAGGTGATCCGCTCGCTCAAAGACAACTTGTCTCGGCTCGGACCGCAGGACCGGATGGCGATCGTCGCGTTCGACGGCAAGACGGTCGACATGCTCTCGACCTGGTCGACCTCCGCCAACGCGCTGTCGCGCGCGTTCGACCAGGCGCTCGTGCGCCGCGCCCACGGCCTCGAGCGGGTGGCAGAGCTTCGAAGCTTCGAGAACACGCGTCGCCAGGTGAGCGGCTTCTTCGGCGACCGGGAGAACCGGTTGAACTCCCGCCTGGAGATCGACGAGCTCCAGTTCGCCCAGGGGCTCGCGAGCCAGGTCGAGCGCTCGGTCTCCGCCGCGGTGACGACGCTGCGCGGCTTCGCCTCGCCGCCGGGACGCAAAGTCATGCTGCTGCTGTCTGGAGGCTGGCCGTACGCGCCCGCGGACTACGCGATCAACGACCCGAACCGGCCGGTTTCCGAACGCGACGTGCCGGAAGGGGAGAAGCTGTTCGGTTCCCTCTCGGATACCGCGAACCTGCTCGGCTACACCGTCTATCCGGTCGACGTCCCTGGCCTCGAGGGGAGCGTCACGGACGCGAGCCAGGAGGGCCCGGCTCCCGCGACCAGCGCGCTCAACCTGCGCGAAAACCAGCTGCACGACTCGCTCGACTTCATCGCCCGCCAGACCGGCGGCACGGCTTTGCTCAACGGCAACGCCCTCAAGGCGATGGAAAGGACGACCACCGACACCCGGTCGTTCTACTGGCTCGGCTTCACCCCGACCCGCCAGGGGGACGACATTCGGCATCGGATCAAAGTGGAGACCGTGAGGCCGGGGCTGAAGGTCCGATTCCGCGACTCCTTCAAGGACCTGTCGAAGTCGACCGAGGTCTCCCTGATGGTGGAGAGCGCGCTGTTCTTCGGCAACCCGCCGGGGAGCGAGAGTATGCCCGTGCAGCTCGGCGCCGTGAAACCCGCCGGCAAGCGCGAGATCGCCGTACCGATCACGGTCGCCGTGCCGGTCGACGCGATCACGCTCCTGCCGATCGAGGGGAAGTACAAGGCCCAGTTGGAGCTGCGCGCCGCGGCCGTGGACGAGAAGGGATACCGCTCGGACGTCCCCGTGACGCCGCTCGTGGTTTCGACCCCGAACGCCCCGACGCCGGGAGGGTTCATGCGCTACGACACGACGCTCAAGCTGCGCAAGATCCGCCAGAAGCTCGTGCTGTCGATCTTCGATCCGGCGAGCGGCCGAATGCTCGCGGCGCAGGTGGAGGTCAACCCGCCGAAATGAGGCCGGTTCCCGTCGCCGCGCCCGGATACCGGGCGTGGCGGCGATGCGAATCGGCGCTCGTGAGGCGACCTCGTGGCGAGCCCATATAATGCGGCCGTGGATTTGGAGTATTGAGAAGAGAGAGCCGATGAAAAAGTTCCTGCTGTTGGCCGCCCTCCTCGCGGCCGTCGCCCACGGTCCCGCGTTCGCCCAGAAGACGGCGAAGAAGACCCCCGAAGGATCGCGCGCGGCCGACGTGACCGCCGGATTCATCGGTGAGACCGTGAACGTCAACGTGGTGAACGTCGACGTCTACGTGACCGACTCGAAGGGCAACCGGGTCAAGGGGCTCACCCGCGACGACTTCCAGATCTTCGAAGACGGGCGACCGATGGCGATCACCAATTTCCTCGCCATGGACGAAGGCAAACCCGCGCCGACGGGCTCGCCTCTGCTCGTCGTGCCGAACGCCGAGACCCCGGCCCCGGCTCCCGAGCCGCCTCCCGCCGTGCCGAACGCGGAAGATCAGCGTCTGGTCCTGCTGATTTACATCGACAACCTGAACCTGCGGCCGTTCAACCGGAACCGGGTGCTCAAGGACCTGCGGGTGTTCCTGAACACCAAGCTCCGGCGGGACGACCTGGTCATGCTCGTCTCCTACGATCGGTCGGTCCACGTGCGCCAGCCGCTCACCAGCGATCCGAGCCTGGTCAACTCGCAGCTCGTCGAGCTGGAAAAGGTCTCGGCGCAAGGGACCCATGCCGACTCCGAGCGGCGCGACGCCCTCCAGCGCATCGAGGAGACGAACGATCCGAGCGAGGCGCTGGGCTACGCTCGCCAGTACGCCGAGTCCCAGTACAACGACCTCGCCTTCTCGATCGACGCCTTGCGCGACATCGTGAACGGCCTGGCCGGCATGCCGGGTCGGAAAGCCGTCGTCTACGTGAGCGACGGTCTGCAGCTGATCGTCGGACAGGACGTCTACCAGGCGGTGCAGGAAAAGTTCAAGGACTCGACCGGCATCACCAGCTCGTTCGATTACGACACCTCGCGCCGCTTCCGCGAGCTCACCGCGTCGGCCAACGCCAACCGCGTCACGTTCTACACGATCGACGCCGCCGGCCTGCGCAGCTATTCGTCGATCTCGGCCGAGAACCAGACCCCCGGTCAGGGGGTGTTCATCGACCAGATCCAGATCCAGAACCTCCAGAGCTCGATCCGTTTGATGGCCGACGAAACCGGCGGCAAAGCGCTGATCAACTCCAACACCTTCCTGCCCGGGCTCGAGAAGATTGCCGAGGATTTCCGGACCTACTATTCGCTCGGCTATTCGCCCCAGCACGCGGGAGACGGCCGGTACCACGAGATCAAGGTCAAGCTCAAGAAGAAGGGGCTGGTCGCGCGCAACCGCGAGGGGTATCGCGACAAATCCGCGGAGACCGAGATGAGCGACGGCACGCTCGCCGCGCTCAGCTTTCCGTTCCAGAGCAACCCGCTCGGCGTCGACATCGTCTTCGGCAATCCCACCCGGCGCTCCGACGGGTTCTTCGTCGTGCCGGTCGACGTGAGGATCCCCTTGGGCAAGCTCGTCCTCATTCCGCGGGAGACCGAAAGCGAGGCGGCGACCCGCGTCTTCGTCGCGGCGCAGGACACCCAAGGTGGCGTCTCCGAGGTCCAGCAGGCGGCGGTGCCGATTCGCGTTCCGAACGATCAGGTTTCGTCGATCGGCGGCAAGTACTACACCTACACCCTGAGCCTGCTGATGCGGGCGGGCGAGCAGAAGGTGGCGGTCGGGTTGCGTGACGACGTCGCCAACGCCTCTTCGTTCGTTGCTCGCAGCATCCAGGTGGGCGGTTAAGCGATGGCGGGATGGGGCAGGCTGGTCCGCGAGCTCGGGCAGTCCTGGCTCGACGTGCTGCGCGCCGAGCTGCAAGCGCTCGAGGACGATTTCTCGCGCTCCGGGCGCGCGTTCAGTCGCGGCGCGGGACTGATCGGAGTCGCGGTCGCGCTTGGCTTCTGGGCGATCGGTGCGCTGGTCGTCGCGGGAATCGCGGCGATCGCGATCTGGCTTCCGCTGTGGGCCTCGGCGCTGATCGTGGCCGCGCTGTTCGCGGGGATCGCCGCAGGGCTCGCGGCGATCGGTAAGCGCTCGTTCGCCGAGGTCGAGAACCCGATTTCTGTGATCCGCCGCCGGCTCGAGGATCACATGGATTGGGTTCAGAGCCGCCTGCTCGCCCGCGCCGCCGAAGCTGCGGACACGCCCGACGAGGGCGCTCGGGGAGCGCGACGCCGGGCGCCGGAAGCCAATGACGTCTTTCCCGATGATTTCGAGGAGGAACTCCCTTGAGCTCGCTCGAAGAGAGCCGCCGCCGGGCGGAAATGCTGCTCGCCGAAGCGCGCAGCGAGGCGGAGCGCCGCGCCGACGCCGTGCGCGACGCGGTGTCGCGCGATCTCGGCATCGTGCCGAAGAAACAACCCATCCTGCTCGCGGTCGCCGCGGGGGCCGTCGGTTTCGCGCTCGCCTTCCGGTGGCGCAAGAACAAGAAAAAAGAGCGGCACGCCCGAGGTTAGCGCCTTCGGTTTCGCGGGCTCGCGCGCTCCCGCTCCGCGGGCGCGAGCTCGGACCCGATCAGGAGGGGCGTGCCGCCGACGAGTGTTCAGGCGGCGAGCGGTCGTTTGAAGACCATCGCGATGTTGTCGGTCGCCCCCGACTTGAAGTTGACCGAGGCGATCGAGACCAGCTCCCACCCTTCCTCGCCCAGCAGGTTCATCTGGACCGTGGCGTTCGGATCGAGCCGGTAGTTCTCGCTGCGAATGTTGATGATCTTGTATTCCCACTGAGTCATCGCACACCCTCTTTCCCCGGTCCTCCCTCGCGCGAACGGCCGCTCGGAGGCCGAACCGGCGGCTATTTTAGCTCCAACTCGATCTCGATTCTGCTGCCGCGCTTGATCCCCCAGCGCGCGGCGAGGCTCGCGCCGCGGAGCGACAGCTCGATCGTGCCGAGGGAGCCCTCGAGTAGACCCGCCTCGCCGTCCGCCAGTTCCGCGTACGAGCGGACGCGTCGAACCGCCGACGTGGCCGCTTCTGCGCCCTCGGAACTCCGGAGGATCGCCCGGAGCTTCGCATTGGCTTCGAGCCAGTCGCCCGGGAGATCGGTCACCAGGTTGCCGTAGCGGTCGACGTGGGCGACTCGGCCCGAAAGCCGGGTCGCCGCCCGCCGAGGCTCTGGGATGCCGAGCCGCACCGGGTCGGCGACGGGGGGGCCGAGCGATTCCGGCGCGCCCCCCGCGAGCAGGAACGCCGCGGCGGGAGCGAACCGGTCGCGGCCGTGGAAGGTGTTGCCGGGATTTTCGAGATAGAGATCGGGGCGCTCGATCGAAACGACCCGGGCTCCGTCGAGGAACGGCTCGAGCAGGCCGTTGTCGGGCGCGACGAACCGATGCGTGCCCGACCCGACCCGCGCCTCGACCGCGAGCATGCGGCGGTCGCTTCCTACGCCGGGATCGACCACGGCGAGGTGAACCGTGCCGTGCGGAAAGCTCGGTGCCGCGGCCGCGAGGAGGAACGACGCGGTTTCCACGTCGCCGGGGACGAGGTCGTGCGCGACGTCGACGATCGTCGTGCCCGGAGCGCGGCCGAGGAGCACCCCATGGACCGCCGCCACGTACCAATCCTCGCGCCCGAAATCGGTGAGCAGCGTGAGGATCGGGGGCATGGGCGTCCCTCCGGAGAGCCGGTTTCGAATCGCGCGGCGTTTCGCGTGGATACAATGGCTCCGCCGTGAGCCTATCCGAACGCCGACTGCTCCTGTTCACCAAGCCCCCGCGCCCCGGGCGGGTCAAGACGCGCCTGATCGGCGCGCCTCCCGCCGGGCTGACGCCCGAGCAGGCGGCGGAGATCCATACCGCATTCGTCGAAGACGTCCTCGACCGGCTACGCGGCGGCGCATTCTCGACCACCATCGCCTGGGCGCTCGACGACCTGCCGGCCGAGTCTCCGATCCCGGATCCCTACGGTTTCCCGGGCATGCGGCAGCAGGGGGACGATCTGGGGGCTCGGCTGTTCGCGGCGCTTTCGTCGCCGAACGGGAGGGAGGGAGACGCGGAGGCTCGATGGGTCGCGGCGCTCGGCTCCGACCACCCGACCATCCCGGTGGCGCGCGTCGAGGAAGCGTTCGCGCGCCTCGAGGCGGGCGCCGACCTGGTGCTCGGCCCCGCGGACGACGGCGGTTATTACCTGCTCGCGGCGCGGCGAAGCGCGCTGTCTCCGCGGCTCTTCGAAGGCATCGCCTGGAGCACCGAGACGGTGCTCGCCGAGACGCTGGCCCGCGCGGACGAGCTCGGTCTGCGCGTCGAACGGCTCGCCGTGGGGTGCGACTGCGACACCCCGGCCGACCTCGCCCGCCTGGCCGAGGAGCTTCGCGCCGAAGATGGCGGCTGCCCGAGGACGCGGGCGCTGCTCGAACGCTGGGGCCGGTTCACCGTCCCGGCCGAGGTCGTCCGATGAAAGTCGTCACCGCCGAGGCGATGCGTGCCATCGACCGCCGGGCGATCGAGGAGATCGCCCTCCCCGGGATGGTGTTGATGGAGAACGCGGCCCTGGGCGTCGTCGAGGCGATCTTCGAGCGTTTCCCGGAGGCCTCCTCGGCGGCGATCTTCTGCGGACCGGGAAACAACGGCGGCGACGGCCTCGCGATCGCGCGCCGGCTCGACGCGCGCGGGGTCGAAGTGGCGGTGTTCCTCGCGCTTGGGGGACGGCGCCTCTCGGGCGACGCCGCGACCCAGCTCGCGATCGCCCGCGCGCTCGGTCTCCCGATCGAGGAGATTGAGGAGATCGAGGGAAGCTCGGCTTCCGCCGCGCTCGAGCGCGCCCGCACCTGCGATCTCGTGATCGACGCTCTGTTCGGGACCGGGCTCGATCGCCCGCTCGAAGGCTCCGCCGCGGAGCTGGTCGAGGCGATCTCCCGGCTCGGCCCGCCGGTGGTCGCGGTCGACATCCCGAGCGGTCTCGCGGGAAGCCGCGGCGACCGGATCGGTCCCCATGTCCAAGCGGACCTCACGGTGACCTTCGCGGCGCCGAAGGTCGCGCACGTCCTCTCGCCGGCCGCGGAGGCCTGCGGCGCGCTCGCGGTCGCCGAGCTCGGCTTTCCCCCGTGGTTGATCGACGAGGCCGACGGGGATCTCTTCCTGATGACTCCGGAGGATCTCGCTCCGCTGCTGCCGCGGCGCGTGCCGGAGGCGCACAAGGGGAGCGCCGGCCACGCCCTCGTCGTCGCCGGATCGCCGGGTAAGTCCGGGGCGGCGATCCTCGCCGCGCAGGCCGCCGTGCGTGGGGGCGCGGGCCTGGTGACGGTCGCGGTCCCCGAGCCGCTCCTACTCCACGTGGACTCCGCTTCCCTCGAATCGATGACGCTCGGTCTGCCGTCGAACGAGGGAGGGGGGCTCGCCTTCGGAGCGGCCGAGAGGGCGCTCGCGGAGGCACGCGACAGGAACGCGCTCGCGCTCGGTCCCGGGCTGGGAACGAGCGACAGCGCGCGAGCGGAGATCCGCCGTCTCGCGCTCGAGGTGGAGGTTCCGTTCGTCCTCGACGCCGACGGACTCAATGCCTTCGCGGGCACCGCGGCGACGTTGGCCTCGAGGCGTGCCCCGGCAATCCTCACGCCGCACCCCGGGGAGCTGGGGCGCCTGCTCGAGGTCTCCGCGGCGGAGATCCAGGCGGATCGCCTCGCGGCGGTCCGTCGCGCCGCCAAGGAAACCGGGGCGGTGGTGGTGCTCAAGGGACACCGAACCCTGGTCGCGAGTGAAGCCGGGGTCTGGATCAATCCGACCGGCAATCCGGGCATGGCGACCGGCGGAGCGGGCGACGTCCTCTCCGGCCTGCTCGTCGCTTTGCTCGCCCAGGGGCTCGATCCACTCGACGCGGCGCGCCTCGGCGTCTACCTCCACGGCCTCGCGGGGGACCTCGCCGCCGGAGCCGGCGAGAGCGTCGATCCGGGGCTCGAGCGGCTGATCGCCTCCGACCTGATCGACCATCTCCCCGAGGCGGCGCGCCGCCTGGCCGAGGAGTCGGCGGAGTGAGCGGGGCGGCCGCGCGGCGTTTCGTTTCGGCGGGCGAGGAGGAAACGGTCGAGATCGGCCGCCACCTCGCGGCTTCGCTTCCCCCCGACGGGGTCCTGCTGCTCGACGGCGACCTCGGTGCCGGCAAGACCGTGCTCACCCGGGGATTCGCCCTCCACCTGGGCCTCGACCCCGATGAGATCCAATCCCCCACCTTTACCCTGATCCGAGAGCACCAGGGTCCCCGAGGCCGCCTCGTCCATGCCGACCTCTACCGCCTGAAGCCCGAGGAAGCCGAGGGGATCGGTCTCGAAGAGCTCCTCGCCGGCCCCGGCCTCAAGGTCGTCGAATGGGCCGAGCGGCTGCCGTTCGCGGTGCCGGGCGCCGTTCGGTTCGCGTTGCGACGGACCGCCGACGGGGGGCGGGAGATCGTAGAGGAGTAAGCCGACGCCGCTCGAATCGTCTGGATTCTGAGCGGCCCACCCGATCCGCTCAAACTGAACCGGACCTGGGCCCCGGTACCGAGCCGAAGCGGCTGGCCCCTTCCCCCGGGCGGGTCCAGGCCACCCGTTCGAACGTCTTCTCAAAAGGTGCGTAATGGCTATCATCGGATCGCGGCGCTCCGCTCGAACGGAGGCGCCGCCTCCGTGGAGGGATCCGCCATGCGTGCCCGCTGGATCGTCCTCGTCCTCCTCGCCTTCCCGCTCGTCTTCCTCGCATCCGCCTCGTTCGGCCAGCTGGTTCCCCTCCGTCCGCCGGCCCCCCTGTGCGCGGTCGATCCGTCCATTCCGGGCGATTCGTTCTGCTTCGACCCGCAGGTGGCCGTTCGCGGCCCTCTTGGTTTCGCGGTCGCCTCCAGCTCGGAGCTTCGATCCGCGGAGCTCAACGACATCCGCTACGGCTGCGGCGCGGACCTTCTGGGGCTCCTCGGCGGACCGGTCGGCGAGGTGGGGCTGGCCCGCGGATCGCTCTCTTTCGACGTCGCCCCCGAGTCGCCTTCGATCGCGTTCGACGGCCGGGGCCGAATGATCGGCGCCTGGCATACCGTCCTGTTCGGCCGCGCCGACGTGAGCTATCGGCGGTTCGACGAGCAGGGATACCCGCTCGGAGAGGCCCGCCCGTTGGGGGATCCCCGGGAGGGCTTCTGCCAATGGAATCCTCGCCTGGCTGCCAACGCCGAGGGTCGCTTCGCGATCGCCTGGGAGGAATCGGAGGGCTGCGACGTCGACCGCACGACGGTCGCGATGCAGATCTTTGACGGCGCGGGGAGGCCGGTCGTACCCGTCGTATCAATCCCCGCACCGACCGCGCAGGGGAGCGCGAGCCGACCGATGATCGGCGTCGATCGCGGCGGCAACGTCCTCTTCCTCTGGAACGAGCAAACGGTTTCGGACGGACGGCGCGGGGTGGTGTACGCCCGCCGGTTCGACCGCGACGGCAATCCACTCGCTGCGCGCTACCGGGTAGGCCTTGCCGACGCCTTGGCCCTGTTGCCGAACGGCCGATACGTCGTCGGCTGGATCGACCGCCGGCTTCCGGTGCGGGAGAGCTCCGTTCGGCTACAGAGGTTCACGGCGGAGGGAGTGCCCTTCGTCGTCCGCGGCGGTGGGCAAGTCGACGCCTCGGGAGGGGCCGATTCCCTCGAGGCCCTGGCCGTCGACCGTCACGGCAATCTCGCGGTCGTCTGGCGGGCGGGAGATCGCGTCCGGCTCGCCCTGCTCGATACGGACCTCGCCCCGCAAGGCTCGACCGTCGAGCTCGGCTCGATCCAGTCCCAGCAGATCTTCGAGGTACGCCATGCCGGGGTTGCCCTGGCCGACGACGGCCGGCTGGTTGCCGCGTGGACGGCGCCGCGGTCGAGCCCGAGACCCGGTTCTCGGCTCGTCCCCGTCGTCGCGCAGACGTTTCGGGCGCTCCACGACGCCGATGCCTGCTCGGTCGTCGGCCGCGCCTTCGTCTGCGATTGGGTCGGCGGTACCGGAGCGAGCCCTCCGTTACGGATCGTCTTCGGCTCCGGCCGTTCGGGCGAGACGCCCCTGCTCGGCGATTGGGACGGCGACGGGCGTGCCGATCCCTGCGTCTATCGGCAGGGGCTCTTCTCGTGCGACCTCGAACACAACGGCGGGGGCGGCGAAGGGAAGAGCCGAGTCCGCGGCGAACCGGGCGATCGGCCTCTCTTCGCCGACGTCGACGGCGACCGGCGAGCGGATCCCTGCGTTCGGCGCGGCGACCGTCTTCTCTGCGATCTCGATCGCGACGGCACGCTCGAGCCCCAAGGCTCGTTTGGCCGGGCGTCGGACGATGTCCTCCTGGGCGACGTCGACGGCGACGGGCGCGCCGAGCTCTGCCTGTATCGAGACGGCCTGGTGATCTGCGATGTCGGACGGGGGGAGGGGGCGCCCGAGCTGCGTCTGAATCTTCGGCCGGCGATCGAGGCCTTCGGCCCCTCGACCCCCGCGCTCGGGGACGTCGACGGCGACGGCCGCGCCGAGCCCTGCGCCTTTTCCGACTTCGAGGTAGTTTGCGGCATCTTTCCCCGCACGGGAGGCCTGCCGATCCGGACCGTACGTCGTTTCGTCCCGGGACGTCCGGGTCCGGCGCGGGCGTACCTGCTGGGGGATGTGGACGCCTTTTGACGAGCTGCATTTCCCGGCGCGCTCGCCCACCCTCACGTGCGGGGTGAGAGCCGCCGGGGCGGCGTACGCTACTTTCGCAATGGACGCGATCTCTTCGAGCGCGCTGGGTTCTCCCTCCGGCTTGCCGCGGGAGGCGGTCTTTCGCGCGGTCGGCCTGTCGAAGACGTACCGGATGGGCGAGGTCGAGGTGGCCGCCCTTCAGGAGGTCGATCTCGAGCTCTATCGCGGCGAGCTGGTGGTCCTGCTCGGACCCTCGGGCAGCGGCAAATCGACGCTCCTGAACATCCTGGGCGGCCTCGACTCGCCGAGCGCGGGAAGCGTCCGCTTCCTCGACCACGACCTCGCGACCGACGACGACGAGGCGCTCACCCGCTACCGTCGGGAGCACGTGGGCTTCGTCTTCCAGTTCTACAACCTGATCCCGAGCCTCACCGCGCGGGAGAACGTGGAGCTGATCACCGAGATCGCCGACGATCCTATGGACGGGACCGAGGCGTTGCGGCGGGTCGGATTGGGGGAGCGGATCGACTCCTTTCCGGCGCAGATGTCGGGCGGCGAGCAGCAGCGGGTCGCGATCGCGCGCGCCGTGGCGAAGCGGCCCGACGTGCTCTTGTGCGACGAACCGACCGGCGCCCTCGACTACGAGACCGGCAAGTTGGTGCTCGAAGTGATCGAGACCTTGAACCGCGAACTGGGCACCACCACGGCCGTGATCACCCACAACGCGGCGATCGCCGGGATGGCCGATCGCGTGATCCGCATGCGCAGCGGGCGGATCGTCGAGGTTAAGGAAAACGCCACGCGTCGGTCACCCTCCGAGTTGGAGTGGTGACACCGACTCGAGCTCGAGCCTCCCGATGACCGCCCTCGATCGCAAGCTCCGCCGCGACCTCTGGCACTTACGGGGGCCTTTCGCCGCGGTGGCGCTGGTCGTGGCCTCGGGCATCGCCCTGTTCGTTTCGATGCGCAGCATGCACGGTTACCTCGCCGGGGCGCAGCGCTCGACCTATGAATCCGGACGCTTCGCCCAGGTCTTCGCGCATTGCGAGCGGGCGCCTCGAACGGCCGCCGTGCGGATCGCCGAGATCCCCGGCGTGACGGTGGTTTCGACCCGGGTGGTCGCGGACGTGCTGCTCGACGTGCCGGGCCTCGCCGAGCCCGCAACCGGCCGGCTGGTTTCGATTCCGGTGCCGCGCGCGCCGTCGCTCAACCAGGTGCACCTGCGCTCCGGTCGCTATCCCGAGGCGGGTCGCCGCGACGAGGCGCTCGCGAGCGACGCCTTCGCCCGCGCCAACGGTCTCGCGGTGGGCGACACGGTGGGAGCCGTGCTCCACGGCCGGTGGCTGCGGCTGCGAATCGTCGGCACCGCGAGCTCCCCGGAATACGTCTACGAGATCGGCGCCGGTCAGATCTTTCCCGACAACCGGCGCTTCGGCGTTCTCTGGCTCGATGAGAAACCGCTCGCCGCGGCCTTCGACCTGACCGGTTCCTGGAACGACGTGTCGCTGACGCTCGCTCCCGAGGCGCTCCTTCCCGAGGTGATCGCCCGTCTCGATCGGATTCTCGTTCCCTACGGCGGGCTGGGCGCCTACGGACGCGAGGACCAGCTGTCGCATCGCTTTTTCTCCGACGAGATCGCCGAGACCCAGGTGACGAGCTTGCTGCTGCCAGCGATCTTTCTCGCCGTCACCGCGTTCCTGCTCCACCTGGTGATGGGACGACTGATCGGCACGGAGCGCGAGCAGATCGCGGTGCTGAAGGCGTTCGGTTACGGCTCGGGCGCGATCGCCCGGCACTATCTCCAGTTGGCGCTCGTGCCGTCGTTGGCGGGGGCGGCGATGGGCACGGCCGCGGGCCTTTGGCTCGCGGAGCGGCTGGCCGACGTCTACGCTCGCTTCTTCGCCCTGCCGAAGACGCCGTTCGTGCCGCAAGCCGAGGTGATCGCCTGGGGGATCGCGGCCGCAGCTGGCGCCGCCGTCCTGGGCGCGCTCGACGCGGTGCGCCGGGCGGCGGCCCTGGCGCCCGCCGAGGCGATGAGGCCGGAGACCCCCGCCCGCTTCCGTCCCGGCCCGGTGGAGCGGTTGGTCCCCGTCCGCTGGCTGCCGCCGGCGGCACGAAGCATCCTGCGCCACCTCGAGCGGCGGCCGGGCAAGGCGCTTCTGTCGGCGGTAGGCCTCGCGCTTTCCGTCGCGATCGTCCTGGTCGGGATCTTCATGTTCGACGCCGTCGGCGTGATCAAGGAGCTCCAGTTCGAGTTGGTTCAGCGCGAAGACGTGACGGTTTCGTTCCGCACCCCGCTCGCGGGCGCACCTCGCGAGCTCCTGCGGATGCCGGGCGTTCTTCGGGTCGAGCCCTACCGCGCGATCGCCGTTCGCCTTCGCCACGGCTCTCGAGAAAAGAGGACCGCGCTTCTCGGCCTTCCCGCGGAGGGAGCGCTGCGCCGGATCGTCGATCGCCGTCGCCGTAGTTTTCGGCCGCCTCCGGACGGTCTGTTGTTGACGTCGGAGCTCGCCCGCCGGCTCGGCGTCGAGCCGGGGGACGGGGTCGCCGTCGAAGTGCTCGAAGGGCGCCGACCGGTGCGGGAGATGCTCGTCGCGGGCGAGGTCGACGAGCTCGTGGGTGTCGCGGCTTATCTCGATCTCGACGCCGCGCGCCGTCTGATGGGCGAGGGGGATCTCGCTTCCGGCGCGTTCCTGTCGATCGATCCGCGCGCGGAGAAGGATCTCTACGCGCGCTTGAAGCGGTTGCCGGGGGTGGTCGGCGTGGGCGCGCGGCGCGCCGCACTCGCGAGCTTCGAGAAGACGCTCGCGGAGAGCTTCCGCATCTCGATTTCGTCGTTGCTCGCCTTCGCCTGCGTCATCGCCTTCGGCATGGTCTACAACGGCGCGCGGATCGCCCTGTCCGAGCGCGGCCGGGAGCTCGCCTCGCTCCGGGTGCTCGGTTTCTCACGCCGCGAGGTGGCGGCCCTGCTGCTCGGCGAGCAGCGGACGCTCACCCTCCTCGGGATTCCGCTCGGCTTCGCCGTCGGGATCGGCCTCTGCGCGCTGATCGTCTGGCGCTTCCGCACCGAGCTGTTCCGCCTGCCGCTGGTGATCTCTCCGGGAAGCCTCCTCGGCTCGGCGGCGGTCGTCGTCGGCGCGGCCTTGCTTTCCGCGCTCGCGGTTCGTCGTCGGCTCGATCGCATCGATCTGATCTCCGTGCTCAAGACCCGGGAGTGAACGCCATGGCGCCTCGTACGAAACGGACACGCACCCTCTTTCGTTGGACCCTGCGCCTTCTCCTGGCGCTCGCCGTCGTCGGTGCGGCCGCCTGGACGCTACGCCCCGAGCGCGTGCCCGTGGACCTCGCGACGGTCGGCCGCGGACCGCTCGAGACGACGCTCGAAGCGGAGGGGGAAACGCGGATCGAGCCCCGCTTCACGATCGCGGCGCCCGTCGCCGGACGGCTGTTTGCGCCGACCCTACGCGAAGGAGACGCGGTCGTCGCAGGCGACGTGGTGGCGCGTCTCGCGGTGTCGCCGCTCGATCCGCGCAGCCGTCGACAGGCCGAGGCGGCGGTCGCCGCGGCGCGCGCGGGGAACGCGGAGGCGCTCGCCCGGGTGGCCGAAGCGAAGGCCGCGCTCGCGCAGAGCCGGATCACCCGCGAACGGAGCGAGCGCCTGTTCGCCGCCGGAACGCTCGCCGCCGAAGGGCTCGATCAGGCGCGGACGGCGGAGCGCACCCAGACCGAGCTGCTCGACGCCGCCCGCCATCGCGCCGAGGCGGCGGCCGGCGAGCTCGCCGGGGCGCGCGCGGCGCTGCTCGAAGGGACGGCCTCCGGCGGCGTCGTGTCGCTCGCCGCGCCGGTCTCGGGCAAGGTTCTGCGTCGCTTCGAGGAGTCCGAACGCGTGGTGCCCGCGGGCACGCCGATTCTCGAGATCGGCGACCCCGCGCGGCTCGAGGCGGTGGTCGACGTGCTCTCGACCGACGCGGTGAGCCTCGCCTCCGGCGATTCCATACGCCTGGACGTCGGCGGCGGCAAGGTGCTCCGGGGGCGCCTCCGGACGATCGAGCCGGCCGGTTTCACCAAGGTCTCGCCGCTCGGCGTCGAAGAGCAGCGGGTGCGGGTGATCGGCGATCTGTTGGATACCGACGCGCGAGTCGGCGACCGCTTCCGCGTCCTCGCCTCGATTGTCCTCTGGCGCGGAGAGAGCGTCCTTCAGGTGCCGGCGGGAGCGGTATTTCGCACTGGGGAGAGCTGGAGCGTCTTCGTGGTCCAAGGCGGGCGGGCCCACCGCCGCGGCATCCGCGCGGGTCACCGAAGCGCCCTGGCGGTAGAAGTCCTCGGTGGCCTGGCGGCGGGGGAGCGCGTGATCATCTATCCGAGCGACCGGGTGACCGACGAAGGACGGGTGGCGGCAAACCACTGAGCCGGTGCCCGTTCCGGTGGGAAACCGGGCCGTCGGGTGGAAGTCCCTCACCTGGGGCTCGGGACCATTTTCGTATTCCCCCGCGGATTCCCCCGGTCCCTGAAATGTCGCCGCACCGCCGGTTGTTAGACTGGGGCGAAGGAGGAAGGCATGGTTTTCGATCCCACCTATCTGCTCTTCGTCGGACCGGCGCTGCTGTTGTCCCTCTGGGCGAGCTTTAGGACCCGCTCAGCGTTCAAAAAGTATTCGCAGGTGGCGAGCCTGCGCGGCTTGACCGGCGCTCAGGCGGCCGCCGAGATGTTGCGCTCGGCGGGTATCTCAGACGTCCAGATCGTCCCCCACGCCGGGACCCTTTCGGACCATTACGATCCGTCGACCAAGACCCTGGCGCTTTCCGAGCCGGTCTACGGCCAGCGCTCGATCGCCGCGGTGGGCGTCGCCTGTCACGAGGCGGGCCACGCGATCCAGCACGCGACCCATTACGCCCCGCTCGGCCTCCGCTCGGCGCTGGTCCCGACGGCGGGCTTCGGTTCGAGCGTCGGCTACTGGGTAATGTTCGCCGGCCTCGTCTTCCACTCGCCGAAGATCGTGATCCTCGGCGCGGTGATCTTCTCGGCCGTGCTGCTGTTCCAGATCGTCACCCTGCCCGTCGAGTTCGACGCCTCGGCCCGAGCGAAGAAGCTCGCGGTCGACAACGGCCTGATCCTGCCCCAGGAGCGCGAGGGGATGGACCGCGTGCTCAATGCCGCGGCGATGACCTACGTCGCGGCGGTGGTGTCGTCGCTGATGACGGTCGTCTACTACCTCTTCCGCGCCGGCGTCCTCGGCGGCGGCAGCCGACGGAGCTAGCTCTCCACCCTCCGATGCTCCTCGGCGCTCCCCGCCGATCACCGCGGCAACGGGGCGGACGTGCCCTCGCCGATTGAACGGCGAACGGCGCGCCGCCCCGCTCGCCGTCTGTGGCCCGTCAAGGCTCCAAGCACGCCGCGGAGCGTCGGCGCCGCCGAAGTCCCCAGATACCGGCGAACAGCGCGAGCCCGAGCGCGGTTCCGGCGCTGATCCCGAGCCCCCAGTCGAACGACCGCGGCCGGTAGCGAAGGTCGATCCGGCTGCGGCCGGCGGGGGCGTAAATTCCTAGGAAGGCATGGTCGGCGTAGGCGAGCGGGAGCTCCCGGCCGTGAGCCGTGGCGCGCCAGCCGGACCAGTGCGTTTCGCTCACCACGATCCAGCCGGGGGCCGCCAAGCGGGCCTCGATCTCCAAACCGAGCCCTTTCTTCCTCGTCGCGATCCGGCCGCGGGTGTTGTGCCGCTCCTTGAGCCGCGGCGCCCATCCAATCGGCTCGATCGTCGCGAGCTGCCGGAAGTTCGCATTGGCCGCGGTTCGCGCCATGAGAGCGACCGGGTCGGCGCCGACGACCACCCGGCGCGGCAGGAAAGCGCGCGGCAGGGCACGGCGGTTCTCGTACAGGACCAGGCTCTTGCCGGCGGCGAGCCGGCGGCACCCGCGAGGAGCGACCTTCGGTCGCGGCACCAGGAGATAGCGGGCGTTCAGCAGGTCGACCACCGGATCGTCGAGGCGGTTGAAGCGCATCAGCGTCCAGGAAGGATCTTTGGGGTCGTTCCGATAGTTGCGGAACTGGGCCAGCCGGTTGAGCGTCATCGCGTTGTCGCCGCGCAGGTCCTCGAAGCCGTAGTGGGTGAAGGTGTTCGGAGGGAGCGCCACGTCGAGCGCCAGCACCCGCTGCGGCTCCGCGGTGTCGGGAACCGCGTCGAGCGGCGCCACCTTGGGAAAGAACGCATCCCTCGCTTGCGGCACGAACAGGTGATCGGTCTCGGCTCTACGTTCGACGAGCAGCGCGAGGAGGAGGAGAAGGAGCGCCCCTTCGCGGAACCCTCCTCGCGGCGCCGAGAATGCGAGTAGGGCGGCCCCGAGGAGCGCGGGAACCACGAGCCAAGCGGTCCGCGACAAGTACCTCGCGCCATCCAGCCCGAGCGGAAGGGCGTCCTGCCAGAACCAGGCGGCGAGCAGAGCGAGGCCGAGCGCCGCGCCGGCGGCAAGCCACGGGATCTTCGACCCGCCGGGGGCGGGCGATTCCCAGGCGTCGATCGCCGCCGCCGCAAGCAGGGCGAGGCCGAAGGCGCCGACGAACGCGAGCCGGTCGTTCAACGCCATGTCGAAGATCGGCAGCCGCGCGAGCAGCTCGTGAAGCGGTCGGAAACCGATTCCAGCGAGGAGGCCGAACAGGTAGTACGCGGCGCCCGCGGCGACGATCCGTCGGCGGCGCCCGGCGAGACCCGCGAAGGCGAGGGCCGCGACCAGGCCGCCCGAAAACGTTCGGCTCGGGCCGTAGAGCGCGAAGCCGTGGTCGGGGTGTCGCCCCACCTCGTCGTTGCTGATTCCCCACGCGTACGGGACGAGCTCGGCGCGCAGGAGCGCCGCCGATTCGCCGTAGCTCCGCGCGTGGAACGCCTTGTCTGCCGCGCCGCGACGGAGCACGAGCTCCATGGTCTGGTCGATCGCCTCCAAGTGGGGAAGGAGGAAGAACGCGGTGAGCGCGGCGGCGACGATCCCCGCGCCGAGCGCCCAGCCGATCGAGCGGCCGATCGAGCGGCCGATCGAGCGGACAATCGAGCGGACACCAGGGCTTTCCCGCAGCAGAAACTTGATCGCACGCCAGGGGAGGGCGAAGGCGGCCGAGACCGCGGCGATGAGGACTGAGTGGGCCACCGACTCCGAGTGGCCGGTGAGCAGGATCTGCGCGAGCAGAAAGGCGAGGAGCGCCGCGTGGCCGCGGCTCGGCTCGCGGGCCAGGCGCACGGCGGCGAACAGCACCCAGGGGAAGAACGCGATTGTCGGCGTCACCGGCCAGAGGTTCCAGAACAGCAGGAATCCCGAGGACATCCAGGCGACGGCGCCGCACAGCGCCGCGCGGCGCGAAAGGCCGAACGACGCGAACGCGACGAAGGCTCCAAAGCCCGCGATCGCGAGCTGGAGCCCGCCGACCAGCGCGGGCTCGTCCTCGAGCGGAACCAGGAGGGCGAGCAGGTTCACCGGGGCGTACGGCGCGGATTGCGCCATGCCCGCGAGCGGCTCGCCCGACCGCGACCAGGGATTCCACAGCGGCCATTCGCCCATCGCGAAGGCGTGGCGCACGGCAGCGCGCCAGGGGGCGATCAAGGCGAACGGATCGTGGAAGATCGCGGCCGAAGACGGCCGTCCGGCGAGCAGCTCGCGATGGGCGTCGAGCGGCTGGACCCGGTAGGCTCGATCGACCGGATGGAGGGTGCGGCCCGAAATCAGCGCGGGCCCGACGAAGACGAGCGGAACGAGGATCAGGATCGCCGCGTCGCGCCGCAGGAGGCCGAGGCGGAGGCGCATCGCCCCCGCCGCGATCGCCGCGGCGGCGAGCAGATACAGAGCCAGGGGCCATGGCGAGGCGATGGGCACGTCGCGAATCTCCAAGAGTTAACTCCTGCAAGTACGCTCCGGGTCGCGCCGCCGTCTACCGAGATCGCCGTTCATGGAGCCGCGGCGAGATTTGACGCTCCTGCGTCCGATCCGAAACACTTGGCAGGAAGAGGTCCTCGATGCCCAATCGCTACGACGCCCTGATCCTCGGTGCCGGCCCGGCCGGCTCGACCGCCGCCCTCGCCCTCGCGCGGAAGGGGCTTCGCGTGCTGCTGGTCGACCGCGCGAAGTTCCCGCATTTCCACATCGGCGAATCGCTTCTGCCGCGCAATTTCCAACTGATCCACGACCTCGGGCTCTCGGAGCGGCTGGCGAAGCTGCCGCAGGTGCCGAAATTCGGCGCCGATTTCGTCACCGGCCACGGCAAGGACGGTGGCTCGATCCGGTTCGCCGACGGCATCGTTCCGGGCTCGGACCGGGCGATGAACCTGGAGCGCGGCCCGTTCGACGCCGCACTGCTCGAGGCCGCGCGCGAGGCGGGGGCGGAGGTGATCGAGGGGGTCGCCGTGCGCGGGTTTCCTCGATTGAACGACGGGGACGTCGCGATCGAGCTCTCGGACGATCGTACGGTCGAGGGGCGTTGGCTGATCGACGCGTCGGGCCAGTCGACGATCGTCGGCAAGCATCTCGGAATCCGCCGAGTGCTGCCGCACCTGAAGAAAGTCGCCTATTTCGGGCACTTCAAGAACGTCGAACGGGCGCCGGGGGTCGAAGGGGGCTACATCCGGATCGTGATGTGCGAGGAGGGATGGTTCTGGCTCATCCCTCTCGACGAGGAGCGGACGTCGATCGGTCTGGTGCTCGACGACTACCGCGCGCGGAAGGTGAACGTCCCGGCCGACCGCATGCTCGCCTGGGGCATCGAGCGCTGTCCGCTGGTCGCCCGCTGGACCGAGAAGGCGGAGTTTTCGGGGAACAACGGGGTGATCGCCGATTTCTCCTACCGCTGCGAGCCGTACGCGGGACCGGGCTACTTCCTGGTCGGAGACGCCGCGACGTTCGTCGACCCGATCTTCTCGACCGGGGTCTGCCTCGCCATGATGAGCGCGGTGCGCGCGGCGGAAGAGGTCGCCGGGCTACTCTCGGGAGGCGAGAAGAATCCCAAAGCGGCGCGGAAGCGCTACATCCGCTACGTCACGGGAAGCTCCTCGGCGTTCTTCCGCATGGTCCACCTGTTCTACGACCCGGCGTTCCGCGATCTGTTCATGTCCGGCCAGGGGCCGCTTCAGATCCATCGCGCGATCATCTCGCTGCTCGCCGGGGAGGTCTTCCCGCGCCCGGCGTTCGCGATCCGCTGGCGGCTCAAGCTGTTCGACCTCTTCTGCTTCGCGCAGCGAAGGTACCCCTTCCAGCCGCGCCGGGAGCGCTGGTCGCTGGTCGAGAAAGGCGTGGTGGGGAACGGGGCGAACGCCCCGGCCCCTCAAGCCTCGTAGGATTTCCCGGCCCGGAGGGGCCTCCTGCTACTTCTTCGTCTTGCGCAGGGCGGCCCAGATCTTCTCGCTCAGGAATCCGGCGAAGAACCCGGTGAGCGCGGTGCCCGTGAGGCTCGCGGCCGGCAGCTTCTGGAGCGACTCCCAGAGCCCTCCCTCCGGCAGCAGCTTTTCGAGCAAGGCGAGCAGGCCGAAGCTCGCGAGCAGCACGGCGAGCAACGCCGCGACCCCCGCGCCGAGCGCCAGACGCGCGACCTTCTCGAGAGTAGTGGTCGTACCTCGTCGCGGGCGGTGCGCGAGCAGGCTGCCGAGCAGGCCCGCCCCCGCCGCCACGGCGATCATCGCCCAGTCGAGCGCATAGGTGACTTTCAGGCTCCCCGGGGCGATGCAGGCCGAGCTTGCGGTGATCTGGTACACCCCGTGGCGCTCGAGGTCGAGGGTCGTCGAACCGGTGCCGGTCGCGGGGTCGATGGTCACCGTCTTCAACGGGGTCGGTACCGGACCGCTCACCCGGAGCAGTACCGGAATGGCCCGAGAGACCGGCAGGGCGAGATCGGGTCGCTTCGGATCGACCAATTGCAAGGTGACGCTCGGATGGGCGACCGCGAGACCGCGCACCGTCCGGTCACCCTGGACGTCGAGGCGGCCCGGGTCGGCGACGATGTCGACGCCGATCGGCGCGGCCGGCTCTACCCCCGCGGCGAGCGCCTCGATCTCGATCCGTCCGGCGGCCTCCCCCTGGACCGCGGCGGGCGCGGCACTCTGGAAACCGTTGGCCGGAATCGTGAGCGCGTTCGGATCGACCGAGCCTCCGCGGCCGCGCGAAGTAAGGCTGATCGCGATCGCCTCGGGGGTCTTCGCGGGCTTCTTGCCGACCATCCAGAACGCGTCGATGCGCGCCGGCCGCCAGCCGCCCGGGCCGCAGACCACCTCGGCGGGCGAGGCCTTGAGGACGATCTGGCCGGCCTCGGTCGCGATCGGAGGCGCGACCGGCGGCTGATCTTGCGGGATCCCTGGCGGAGGCGAAGGGGGCGGCGACGGCGTGCTCGAGGTGTCCGAGCCGTGGTCCTCGACCTCCTGGTCCCTCGTTTCCACCGCGACGTGGGGAATCGGTCCGGTCGTCCGCAAGATCTTCGCCCAGCGGCCCTCGGGGCGCGCCTGGATCTCGTCCAGGCTCAGTTCCTTGAGCACCAGCGCGCCCGCAAGGGGAGGGGCGCCGACGGGAGCCGCGATCTTTTCCACGGAGGTCGTGGGGATCAGGGTCGGCTTCGGCGCTTCGAGCGTCGCGGCCGTGGCGTAGGCCGGCTCGAGCGGCGCGTTCTTCGCCCGCACCTCGACGTCGAACAGCCCCGCGGCGGAAGGGTTGGCGGCGATGTCCACTCCCGCGCCGCCGGCGGAGATCTCCACCGACGAGGGGAGACCGAGGCCGGCGCCGCTCGCGAGCTCCAGCGTCACCGCCTGCGGCGTCGGCGCGGGGAACCCCTGATCGTCGATCAAACGGATCTCGATCTGCCCCGCTTGGCCGGCGACGAACCCCTGTTCGGGCAGGCGGATCTCAAGCCGTGAAGCCGGGGCGCTCTCCCTTTGTTCCCCCGTCTCCATTTTTTTCATGCAGCCGGAAAGCACTGCCAGGGCGGCGAGTAAAACGAGGGAGACGGAACGACGCATAGCGGGACCTCCCGGAGAGTGGGGAACTCCGCCTGAGGCTAGAGAATTCGCGCACCTCTTGCAACCGCTCCGCGCGATCGGTCATCCCCGGCGACAACCGTCAAAGGCCTTCAGCGACCGCCCGTACGTCTTCCCGGTACACTACCGACCTTTCCGAGGGAGAGCCGTGCGATGCGCAGCATGACCGGATCGGGCCAGGCGACGGCGGAGAGCTCGCGCTACGCGATCACCGCGACGCTACGGAGCGTCAACCACAAGATGCTCGACGTGCAGGTGCGGCTCGACGAGGCGTACCGCTCGGTCGAGCCGGAGGTGCGCGAGCTCCTGGCATCGAAGCTCAAGCGCGGCCGGGTCGAGCTGCGGATCGACATCCGGGCCCTCGGTGCCCGCCCGGCCGAGGTGCGGATCAACCCGGCCGTCATCGAGACGGCGCAGGCGGCGGTGCGCGACCTGGCGGCGCGCGGTTGGGTGAGCGGCGAGCTGGCGGCGGGCGACCTCCTCCGCCTTCCCGAGGCGTTCAAGGTCGAGGTCGCCGCGAGCGACTGGCTCGACGAGGATCGCGATCTCTTGCGCGCGACGACCCAGGGGGCGCTCGCGCAGCTGGTCGCCGCGCGGGGCCTCGAAGGGGGAAAGCTGCGAGCGGTGCTGGTGGGCCGGCTCGGCGAGCTGTCCGATCAGGTGGCGCGGATCGACGCGCTCCGCGGCCCCGTGCTCGCCGAAGCAAAGGCCGCGCTCGACCGGCGGCTTACCGAGCTGCTCGCCGGGGCGGCCGCCCTCGACCCCGCCCGGCTCGCGCAGGAGGCGGCGATCCTCGCGGACCGGAGCGACGTCTCCGAGGAGATCGACCGCCTAAAGGCCCATTTCGAGCACTTCCGGACGCTCGCCGACGACGAAGACGCGGTCGGCAAGCGCCTCGACTTCCTCACCCAGGAGATCTTCCGCGAGTTGAACACGTTGGGATCCAAGTGCCGGCATCCGGAGGTGGTTCGGATCGTCCTCGACGCCAAGGTCGTCTGCGAGCAGATCCGGGAACAGGTCCAGAACGTCGAATGACGCGAAACGGAGGTCCGGGTTCTGGTAGCATCGGTCGTTCATTTCCGTGCCTTCGATCCAGGCTTGAGCCAAAATCCCCCCCACCGCGGCGAGCTGTTCATCCTGTCGGCCCCTTCCGGGGCGGGCAAGACGACGCTCATCAACAGCCTGCTGCACGGCGGCATGCTCGGGCTGTCCGAGATCGCGTTCTCGGTGAGCCACACGACGCGCGGCGCGCGGCAGGGGGAGCGTGACGGCGTCGACTATCACTTCATCGACGTCGCGACGTTCCAGGGGATGATCGTCGCCGAGGAATTCCTCGAGTGGGCCGAGGTCCACAACAACTATTACGGCACCTCGATGGCGGAGGTCTTCCCCCGGTTGGAGCAGGGGATCGACGTGCTCATGGACATCGACGTTCAGGGCGCCGAGCGCGTCCTCGCCCGGTACCCGGAGGCGCACAGCATCTTCATCATGCCGCCGAGCTACGCCGATCTCGAGCGGCGCCTCGCCGGCCGTGCCCTCGACGACGCGGACGCGATCGCCCGCCGCCTCGCCGTCTCCCTCTGGGAGATCCGCCGTTACGATCGGTATCGATATGTTATCGTCAACGATGACGCCCGCCGGGCGAGCGAAGCGCTCGCCGCGATCCTCCTCGAGAAGCGTCACCGTCGCGAGCGGATGGAGAGTCGGCTCCAGGGCATCCTCAAAGACTTCCAAGAGCGGGGCGCGTCGTGAGCCGCGTCGCCCGGTAGAGCCGCTTCGGCGCGCGCCGTCCAGGCTCCGGGCTCAAGCTCTGAACTCCAAAGATCGGGAAGAGATCGACATGGCCACGAACATCGACAGCAAATTTCGTTACGTCCTGGTCGCCGCCCGCCGCGCCGAGTACCTGATGCGCGGCGCCCGGCCGAAGAACGACGCCTCGCAGGGGGGCAAGCCGACCCGGGTGGCGATGGGCGAGATCGACGGCGACCTCGTCGCGTGGGGGATCGGTCCCGCGCCGGTCGAGCCCGCGGCCGAAGAAGCGGCAGAGACGGATTCGAACTGACGTCGCGTAGCGGTCCGGCGATGGGGACAGGAGCCAGGAATTGAGCCGCCCTCCGCGCGTGCTGCTGGGGGTCACCGGGGGGATCGCCGCCTACAAAGCCGCCGAGATCGTCCGCCGCTTGAAGGGGGCGGGCGCCGAGGTGCGCGTGGCGCTCACCGCGAGCGCCCGGTCGTTCGTCTCGCCGCTGACGCTCGAAGTCCTCTCGGGTGGCCCGGTCTACGGCGAGGAGTACCTCGAGCCGAACGGCTCGGGCGAGGAGCTGCACATCACCGCCGCCGCCTGGGCCGACGTCCTCTTGATCGCTCCGGCGACCGCCCACGTGCTGGCACGGCTGGCGCTGGGCCTTGCCGACGATTTTCTCACCACCACGGCGGTCGCGTTTTCCGGACCCCTGGTCCTCGCGCCGGCGATGCATTTCGAGATGTGGCGCAAGCCCGCCCTCCAGCTGCATGTCGAGACGTTGAAGGCGCGCGGCGCCCGTCTCGTCGGACCCGTCGAAGGGCCGCTCGCCTCGGGCGAGATCGGCATGGGCCGTATGGCCGAGCCGGAACGGATCGCGGCCGAAGCGCTCGCCGCGAGCGGGCCGGGGCCCCTGTTCGGCCAGACCATCCTGGTGAGCGCGGGCCCGACGTTCGAGCCGGTCGATCCGGTCCGTTTCCTGGGTAATCGTTCGAGCGGCAAGATGGGCTTCGCCCTGGCCGCCGAGGCGGCCCGTCGCGGGGCGCGCACGATCCTCGTCGCCGGACCGGTGGCGCTCGCCACCCCGGCGGGAGTGGAGCGGATCGACGTCGAGACCGCGGCGGAGATGGCCGCGGCGGTCGCCCGAACCGCTCCTGCGGCCGACCTGGTAATTCTCGCGGCGGCGGTCGCCGATTTCCGCCCGAAGGCCCCAGCGGACCAGAAGATCAAGAAGGAACGGGGGCTTCCCACCTTCGACCTCGAGCCCACCGAGGACATCCTCGCCGGTTTGGGACGCATCGCGCCGCAGGCCGTCCGCGTCGGATTCGCGGCGGAAACCGAACGCGTGGAAGAGAACGCCCGCAAGAAGCTGATGAAAAAGGACGTCCACTTCATCGTCGCCAACGACGTGAGCCGCACCGACATCGCGTTCGGCCGCGACGACAACGAGGTGCTCGTCCTCTCTCGCGAGGGGGCGCCGGTCGCGATTCCTCGCCAGGGCAAGGCGGGAGTCGCCGCCGCCCTGCTCGACTTGTTCTCTCGCGCGATGTCGGAGCGGGCCTCCGTGGCCGCCCCCGCCGCCCCCACAATCACCGCCGCCGGGCCGCGGTGATGGCCGCGCTCGATCCGGCGCTTCGCGACCTGCTCGGATACCTCGCCGACATCGGCTACGGGGAGATCTACCCTGCGGCTGCCTCGATGGGCGACGCCCGAGCCACCCCAGTTCCCACGAGCGCCCCGCCGGAGACCCCGACGCCCCCGGGCGATGCTCCTGCCATGGCCACGACAGCGCCGGAGCGGCCCATGCCGGCCCGCCAGCCGCCGGCCGACCTCGCGGCCCGCGTGGCGGAGCTCGCCGAGATCGAGCAGCGGGTATCGGCCTGCACCCGCTGCCGGCTGAGCGAGGGACGGAACCGCACCGTGTTCGGCTCCGGAAATCCCGCCGCGGAGCTGATGTTCGTCGGCGAAGGCCCGGGGGCCGAAGAGGACCGGCAGGGATTGCCCTTCGTCGGCCGGGCGGGGGAGCTGCTCACCCGGATCGTCCAGGCGATCGACCTTCGCCGCGAGGACGTCTACATCGCGAACGTCGTCAAATGCCGGCCGCCCGGCAACCGGGACCCACAGCCGGACGAGGTGGTGGCCTGCCGCGGGTACCTCGAACGGCAGATCGCCCTGATCCAGCCGCGCGTGATCGTCGCCCTCGGCCGGATCGCGGCCCAGACACTCCTCGGCAACGAGGATCCCATCGGCCGGATGCGCGGGCGCTGGTTCCGCGTCCTCGGGGTTCCCGCCATGGTGACCTACCACCCGGCCGCCCTGCTGCGGAATCCCGCTCTCAAGCGCCCCACCTGGGAGGACATGCAACTGGTTCGCGACCGGCTGCGCGAACTGGCTTGAGAAGGGGGGCCTGTCCGAGCGGCGAGAGCGTGGGAGCCCAGGCCGGGGTGGGGTTGCTCGCCCTGGCAAGGTTCTCGTGATACCGTCTTTGGAAACTTTTGGACAAGACAAATGCAGGAAAAGGATCCAGGAAAGCAGGCGCATTCGTTCGAGGAGCTGCTGGAACGTGTCGAGCCGAGGCTAAAGGGTCTCCTCTGGTCGTACCGGATCCCCACCGACGATGCCGCGGATCTGTTTCAGGATACTTTCTTCTCCCTTCTCTACACCGCGCACGAAATCAACGATCCCGAGGCTTGGCTGCTCGGTACGCTCAAGCGCAAATGCCTCATGTATTGGCGCAAACGGCGGCGGAGCCTCTACAACGCGGTCGACGAGACGCTGCTCGAATGGCTCGCGACCCCGCTCGCGCCGCCCCAGGAGCGGGAACAGCTGCTCGCCGACCTGGAGAGCCTGATCGAGCGGCTTCCCCCGAAGTGCCGCAAAGTGTTGCGGCTCCGTTTCCTGATCGGCTTCGAGCCGCAAGAAGTCGCCGAGCAGCTGGGCTACAGCGCGACGAGCATGGGTAAAATCACCCACCGGTGCCTCGCCGCGCTGAGCCATCAGATGTTCCTCTCGCGGCCGAGCCCTCGGCCGCGCGGTGCCGCCGCGGCCCCTCCGGCCGGCTCCGCCCCGCTCCGCCGTTGAGGCGGATCCCGGAGGTCCCGGCGGGCGCGACGCGTCCGACCGGCGGTGGCGAAACTCCGAACGCACGGCGCCCGTAAGGCTCGTTGGAGGACGCGATGAACCGTTCGACCCCCGAGCACCTGACGCGATGGCTGGCTGCCGAAGACGACCTCGACGACGAGGTCGCCGAGGCGGCGCTCGCCGAGCTGATGGCGGACCTGCCCGAGCGCTGGCCGTCGTCGGGATTCGCCGCCCGGGTGATGACCCGGACCCGGGAAGAAGCACGGCCGGTCCACGCGCTCTCGCACCTGTGGGCGCGCGCCTCGCTGCTCGGCGGCGTGGCGCTCTCCGGATTCGCGGTGCTCTTCGTGTTGCCCCTGGTGTGGATGCTCCTGCCGCGACCCTCGGCGCAGGGAGGGGTCCGTCTCGCCGCCGATCTGCTCGACCGGCTGGGGGCGGCGTTGATCTCCCTCGCGGGTTGGGCGAACGCGCTGGGTGCGATGTGCCGGGCGTTCATCGCTCCTTTCGACCACCCGACGGTGCTTTGGAGCCTCGCGATTCTGGCCGCCGTGGCGGGCGCTGCCTTCCTCCTCCTTGAGAACCTGATCCGACGTGAGAGGAGTTGGTCCTATGTCGACCTTTGAGCTTCCTTTGACTCTTCGCGGCGCCCTCCGATCCCTTCGCCCGACGGCGGCGGCGGTGCTGTTGCTGCTCTGTGGACACCTTTCCGCCACTCTTCCCATGGCGGCCCAGGCGACCGCCTCCAGCCGGCCCGCGGCCACGGCCACGACCGGGACGACCGGGGCGAACCAGACCACCGCTCCGCTTCGGCAGGAGATCGAAAGTCGTTACGAGGTTCTTCCCTTGAGCGACGGTGTGGTGCTGCGGCCCCGCACCGAGCGGTCGGGCGTGCGCTCGATCGAGGTGAACGGCAGCTCGATCGCGGTCAACGGCGCGCGGGTCAGCCGCGAGGTGCTGCGCGCCTGGGTAGGGGAAGACGCCGGGCCGCTGCTGAAGCTCCTGGACCTCACCCCGCCCGAACGCCGCGCTCTGTTCGGTTTGTCGGGTAGCGCCGAGTCGTCCGCGGATTCTTCGGGGGCAAGCGCGGACTCGAGCACCGATCCCGGCGACGAGGAGGTGGATTCGGGCGAACCGGCGGATTCGACCCCGACCGAGCTCCCCTCGCCATCGGACGTGCCGTCCCCGCCCGCGCCCCCCGAGCCGCCGGACAGCGAATCGAAGTGGAACGAGGATGCCGACGTCCACCTCGGCACCATCGTGCGGTTCACCGGCAACGCCCGGGTCGACGCCAACGAAGAGGCCGAGCAGGTGGTGGTGATCGGCGGCTCGGCGGCCGTCGACGGCGCGGTCCGGGAAGAGGTGAGCGCGATCGGCGGCGACGTGCGGATCAACGGCCGCGTCGGCGGGGATGTCACGTCGGTGGGCGGCGACGTCCGGCTCGGGCCGAAAGCCGAGATCGACGGCGACGTCACGAGCGTCGGTGGCACGGTCGAACGGGAGCCCGGGGCCAAGGTGCACGGTCAGATCAACGAGGCCGCCGGGATCGGTCCGGGCATCCACATCGGTGGTGGGCGCGATCGCGACTTCTGGCCCTGGTGGGGCCCGTTCGCCGGGGCGATGCGCCTGATGTGGTCGATCCTCACCCTCGCGCTGCTAGCCCTGCTCGTGGCGGTCACGGTGGTCGTCGGCCGCGAGCCCGTGGCGCGCGTCGAGGCGAAGCTCGCGAGCGACTTCTGGCTCGCCGGGCTCGCGGGCCTGCTCTCGCAGCTGCTGTTCATCCCGCTGTTCGTCCTGGTCACAGTGGTGTTGGTGGTGTCGATCATCGGGATCCCGCTGCTGATCCTCTACCCCTTCCTCTTCCTCGCCCTGATCCTCGGCGGCCTGGTCGGATTCAGCGCCTTCTCGCTGCGGGTCGGCCGCTTGATCGAGCACCGTTTCGACCGCCGCTTCGGCAGCGCCGTGGCGACCGCCCTGGTCGGTCTATTCACGATCGAGGTCTGCCGAATCTTCGGCAAGCTGCTGCACCTCGGCTCGGGGCCGCTCGACGCCTTCGGCTGGTTCTTCTCCCTCACCGGGTTCCTGATCGCCTACGCGGCTTGGACCTTCGGCTTCGGCGGCGTGGTCCTCACCCGCTTCGCGATGGGGCCGCGCCGGTCGCGCGGCGGCAACGACCTGCCGCCCGACCCTTACGAAGCGCCGCTCGCTCCGGTGCCGCCGCTGCCGCCGATCGCGCCGGTCGACCCCGGTGTCGGTGTCGAACGCTTCGATTCGGTCGATCCGATCGACGCTCCGCTCGATCCTTCTCCGACCTCCTTGCCGGAGGAGGAGCCCGCGAACGAGCCGGCTGAGGAAGCGGCGCCCAAACCACCCACCGAGCCGGCCGGCTGAGGGTGTAGCCGTTCGGCCAGGCGGGTGAAACGGGGCTCGCCGCGGCGGTTTGCGACCGCCGCAGCGAGCGCCCGCGGCTCTCCGACCAAGACCGCGAGACGCCGCGCCCGGGTGATCGCCGTATAGAGCAGGTTCCTCTGGAGCAGCAGGTGGTGCTGGCTGTGGAGCGGCACGACGACGCAGGGGTATTCGCTGCCCTGGGACTTGTGGATCGTGGTGGCGTAGGCGAGCTGCAGCTGGTCGAGATCTTCCGGGGCGTAGTCGACCTGCCGGCCCTCGAAGCTGACGGTCACCTTCGCTCCCTCCTCGTCGACCGAGGCGATGCGGCCGAGATCGCCGTTCCATACTTCCAGGTCGTAATCGTTGCGGATCTGCATCACCTTGTCGCCCACCCGGAAGCCCCGCCCGCCATGCTCGATCGGCGCGCCGCCGGGATTCAGCCGGGCGCGCAACCCCGCGTTCAGGCTCTCGACGCCGATCGGCCCGCGGTTCATCGGCGCCAGGACCTGAATCTCGGCGATCGGATCGAAACCGAAGCTCGCGGGGATCCGCTCGGCGACCAGCTGCTCGACCGTCCGGGCGATCTCCTCGGGATCGCGCCGCTCGATGAGGAAGAAATCGCTCCCCGCGGGGGCGGAGGTCGGGATCTCGCCGCGGTTGACCCGGTGGGCGTTGACCACGATCGCGCTCTCGCCGGCCTGGCGGAAGATCTCGGTCAGGCGTACCACGTCCACCACGCCGGAACGGATCAGATCGCCGAGCACGCTCCCCGGACCGACCGAGGGGAGCTGGTCGACGTCGCCCACCAAAATCAGGCGGCCGCGAGGAGGGATCGCCTGCGCGAGGCTCGCGGCGAGCTGGGCGTCGACCATCGAGGCCTCGTCGACGATCGCGACCTCGGCGTCGAGCGGCAGCTCGGCACCGCGTTGGAAGCGGCGCAGGCGGGGATCGAACTCGAGCAGGCGGTGGAGCGTCGAGGCCTCGACGCCGGTCGCCTCGGTGAGCCGTTTGGCCGCCCGGCCGGTGGGCGCGGCGAGCGCCACTTTGATCCCTTTCTTGGTCAGGATGCGGACGAGGCCGCGAATCAACGTGGTCTTGCCCGTGCCCGGGCCGCCGGTGATCACCAGGAGCTGGCTCAGGAGGCTCCGGCGGATCGCCTCCCGCTGCTGGTCGGCGAGCTCGATCCCTTGTTTCTTGCTCAGCCAGCCGAGGGCCCGGTCCGGATCGATCTCGAGGGGACGGGACGGCGGCGGGCCGAAGACGAGGCCCCGGAGCCTCTGGGCGAGCGTCGTTTCGGCGGCGTGGAGGGCGGCGAGATAGACCGCGGTTTCGCTCGGCCGCGCCGTGGGAAGGGCCGACTCTCCGGATCCGCCCCGCTCCACCACGGCCTGGCCGGAGGCGGCGATCGCCTCGAGCGCCCGGTCGAGCGCCTCGGGCTGGACGCCTCCGAGCAGGGCCGCGGCCTCGGCGAACAGCCGCTCCCTCGGGAGGTAGAGATGTCCCCGCTCGCTCCCCTCGGTGAGCGCGTGGAGCAGCCCGGCTTGAAGCCGGCGTGGGGCGTCGGCAGCGAGGCCGAGCGCCGAGGCGATCCGATCGGCGCTCTTGAACCCGATGCCGAACACCTCGGAGGCGAGCCGGAACGGGTCCTCGCGCACCACCGCGAGCGCGTCCGAGCCGAAGCGCCGGTAGATCCGGTTGGCGTTGCCGGTCGAGACGCCGTGCGACTGGAGGAAGACCATCAGCTCGCGCACGCCCTTCTGCTCGTCCCAGGCGCGCCGGATGTCGGCGCTCCGTTTCGAGCCGATCCCGGCCACCTCGGTCAGGCGGTCCGGCGAGCGCTCGATCACCTCGAGCGTCTCCAGGCCGAAGCGAGCGACGATCCGTTTCGCCATTTCAACCCCGACGCCGCGGATCATCCCCGAGGCGAGATAGCGCTCGATACCGACGAGGGTGGACGGGGCGACGGTCTGGAACGACAAGGCGCGGAACTGGCGGCCGAACTTCGGGTCGTGGAGGAACTTGCCCTCGAGCCGAAGCGTTTCGCCCGGTTGGACTCCGGCGAGCGATCCGACCACGGTGGTCGGCTCTCGCCCTCGCGTGGTGGCCAGGCGCAGCACCGTCCAACCGGTCTCGGGGTTCTGGAAGACGATCCGCTCGATCGCTCCCTGGAGGCTCTCGACCGAGTCGCTGGGCGGAGGCGGGCCGAAAGGGAGGGTCATCGTGGCGTTCGAGTCTACGACAGGGGGCGCGTCGGCCCCGACGCCAGAAGGTCGGGAACCATTTCGGGGGCCGATGGGTCTAAGCTTGCGTTGAGGCCCCGAGCCGTACCGGGATCGGGGCCGGGGAGGACCCGGTGAGCGTCGCCTTGATCTCCACCTCCACCGAGGTACGGGACGCCGAGCTCGAGCTGGTCGAACGGCATCGGGCCGGCGACCGCACGGCTTTCGACGAGGTCTACTCCCAGTTTGCCGAGATGGTCTGGAATCTGACCCTCCGCTTGGCCGGCGACGCCGACCGGGCCGCCGATCTGTCCCAGGAAATCTTCCTACGCATCTACCGCCATCTCGGCGGTTTCGGTGGCCGGTCCGCCCTGCGCACCTGGGTATACCGGATCGCCCTCAACCATTGCCGCGGGCGTTTGAGCGGCGGCGGCCGCCGGTCGTTCCTCCGCTTGTTCGAAGAGGGAGAGGAGACCGCCCAGCCGCTACCGGATCTCGGCCGAGGTCCTGAGGATCTCGCCGTCGCCTCCGACGACGGGCGCCGCGTCAGCGAGGCGCTCGGCCGCTTGCCGATCGAATTCCGCGAGGCCGTGGTGCTCCGCGACCTCGAAGGGTTGGCCTACGAAGAAATCTCCGCCGCGCTCGGCGTGCCGATCGGCACCGTGCGCTCGCGAATCGCGCGCGGGCGGGAACGCCTGCGCGACTTGCTGGAGAACCCGTCATGAATCGCCCATCGCAACACGTCTCGACCGAGGTCGCCTCGGCGTATCTCGACCGCGAGCTGCCGCTCGCTGAGCGACGGCGGCTCGACCTGCACCTCGAATCGTGCCCCGACTGTCGGGCTCGTCTGGGGCGCCTTCGCGTCACGGTCTCGCGCCTCGCCGAGATCCCGCGCTCGGCGCCGCCGGCCGATCTCGCCCAGCGGGTGCGCCTTTCGGTCTTGGCCGCGGGCAGCCCACCCGCGCCGCGCCGGTCCCTGTTCGCTCGCCTCGCGAGCGGGTGGGGAGGTCTCGCCACCCTCGCTACGGCGGCCGTGGCGTTGATCGCCGTCGGCCTGCTCCGCGATTTCTCGGCCGAGCGCGCCCAGGCGCTCGCCTTGAAGGCGCCGCGGGAGGTGGTGAGCGTCACCAGTCAGGGCTACATGTTCCAGCCTCCGACGACCAGCGAGGTCGCCGGGCGGACCTTCGTGTGGAACGACGACAACCTCTGGGTGGAAGAAGGGATCCGGGAGCGCGATCCGCACCGCGTCGTCCTCGCCTCGAGCCCGGCGGGCCGGCGCCTGCTCGCCCGTTTCCGCGATCTCGGCTACCTGCTCTCCGGAGGGGAGAGAGTCCTCCTCCGCGACCAGCGGGACACGCTGGAGCTGTGGAACGGCAGCTAAGTCCGAGCGCCCCTAAACTGCCGACTCGACCGACTCGATGCGGAACTTGGTGCCGTCGAGCTCGATGTCGCCGCCGGCCTTCAAGCCGAGGATCGATTTACCCAGGTCCGACTCGTAGGAGATGACGTCCTGCTCGGGCTGGCTTTCCCAGGGGCCGAGCAGCGTCAGGGTCCGGCCGCCCGCGAGGTTCGCGCGGGTGCCGATGCGGACCTCCGAGAGGTCGGAAGGGGGCTCGATCGGACGGACTCGGGTGAGATCGCCGTTCAGCGACGCGGCGCGGGCGTTCAGGTACTCGTGGCGCTGGCGCGCCGACTTGTACTCGAAGTTCTCGCGCAGGTCGCCGAGCGCGCGCGCCTCTTCGATCGCCTTGCGGTTCGCCGGGATCTCGATCGTGAGCAGCTTCTGGAGCTCCTGGCGTTTCTCCTCGATCGAGCCGCGCAGGGCGTAGAGCGGTGTCTCGTCGTCCTTACGCAGCGAGGCGAAGCGGAGTTCGAGGGCGTTCGCGAGCTGCTGGCGCTGATAGGGCTCGAGGGCCGCGGCCCGTTCGACCGCGTCGAAGGCCTGCGGGGCCTGCGTCTCGGAGAGATGCGAGAGCAGACGCGGCACCGTGCTCCCCGATTCGACCAGCGCGAGCAGGCGCAGCCGGACGGAGGTGAACTCGTCCCGTGTGACGGCGGTGAAGATCTGCTGCATTAGGCGCAGCGGGTTGCGCGCGCGCAGCGATTCGTCGGTCGCCGCCCGCTCGGCGAGCCAGGCGAAGGCGGCCGGCTGGCGATGCGGCTGGGAGAGGAGACCGTCGAGGATCCGCTCGTAGTCCTTGGGCGCGGCGACCGCGAGGCCGTCGGCGAGCAGGTCGAGCGCCCGCGGATCCTGTTCGATGCCGAACAGGTCGCGGAAGATCTCGGGCCAGCGCTCGCTCTTCTCGCGCCACATCGCGTAGGCGCGCTCGCGCAGAAGGCGGTCCTCGATCCCTCCCGCCAGGCGTCGCGGTTCGGCGTCTTGGAGTAGCGCGTCGGGGGCCCAATCGACACCCTCCGGCGCGCCGACCTGGCGCTCCAGGTTGAACCAGATCTCCCAGGCGAGGCCGGGCTCGGTGTCGTTGACGCTCTCGGCGATCCGGCCGAGATCTTCGGCCATCTTTCCGGCGAGGGCAGCGTCGCGCCCGGCGTCGCGTCGGAACAGCTCGATCTTCCGTCGGGGCTCGGCGCGGCTGAACGAACGCCAGACGTCGTCGAGCGCGTCGGCGCTGGTCTCGGCCCACCGGTAGGTCTGCTTGCCGGTGCCTGCCGCCACCACCTGCGGATGTTTGCGCGCGGCGTTCCAGAAACCGGTCCACTGCGCTTCGGTGACGACGCCCGCGAGCGCTTCGCGGATTTCGGTCGCGTTGAGCGGCCGCCCGAAGCTCACCAGGACGCCGCGCAGCAGCTCGGAAGGGCGCTCCTTGGCGAGCGCCTTGAGGGCGTCCGGCGCCTCGAGCTTCCGGCGCAGGATGTGATCGGGCTCGAGCGGACGCAGCAGCTTCGCCGCGGCTTTGAAGCCGACGTTCATGCCGCGAATCCGCTCGAAATCGACCTTGAAGCTCTCCAGGCCGAGATTGACCTCGACGACGCGGCCGACCCCTTTGCCCTCCATCATGACGACCGAGCCGATGTCGAACGCGAGCAAGCTCTCGAAGCGCTCGACCTTCTCCCATGTCTTGGGCAGATCGTGGGTCGCCCGGGTCAGGCCGGCCGCCTCGGCCAGGCCCTGGAAGCTCGGGCGCGCGCCGTGGAGCCGCTTGAGCGTCGCCATGATCGCCGCGTGCAGCTTTTCGCCCGCGATGAAGAGCGAGCCGGCGCGCGACAGGAGCTTCAGGCGGACGCGCCAGAGCTCTTTCGTTTTGAGCTCGTCGTCGAGCATCTCGAGCAGCGTGGCGGCGCGGTCGTCCTCGCCGTTGCCGATCAGCGCGCGGGCGACGCCGACGAAATAATCGAGGTCCTCCGGAGAGGACTCGGACTTCGCCAGCCAATCGGACTCGATGGCCGAAAAGTCGCCTTTGGAGAGTTGGGTCTGGGTGTTCCGGGAGATCGCCATAGGGGACCGCGAACGATAGCAGAATCCGGCGTCTTCGGCGGTAAGCTCCCCGGGGTGAGCGCCGATCCCATCGCCCCCATCGCCGACGAGCGGATGTCGGCCGAGGCGGCCGATCCGTCGGTCGAAGAGCCCGCGGCTCCCGAGACCGAGCTCGCGCGGCGGTTGCGCGAAGCGACTCCAGAGGAGCTGTCCCGTTTGCTCGCGGAGCACCTCGAGCGGTTCGGCCCGGACGAGGCGGTCGCGGCCCTGCGCAATCCGTTCCTCGAGAGCGATGGCGCGCGCATGATCTCCGAGCGGCCGGGCCTCGTCTCGGCCTATTCGGTGCGTCGCGCCCTGGCGCTCTGCCCACGGGCACCCGAAGTGGTCGCACTCGATCTCGTCGGAGGGCTCTACTGGGCGGACCTGCTCGCGGTGAGCGTCGAGGTGAGGGTTCGGCCCACGGTTCGACGCGCGGCTGAGACGGCGTTGCTCGTCCGGCTTCCTCGGCTCGCGATCGGCGAGAAGATCGCGATCGCCCGGCGCTGCGGGGCCGGCGTGATCGCCGTGTTGCGCGGCGACCCGACCCCCCGGGTGATCGCCGCGTTGCTCGAGAACCCTCGCCTCACCGAAGGTCTGCTCGGTCCCGCGCTCGCGAGCGAACGGGCGCTGCCCGCCCTCCTTCAGGCCGTCGCGGCCAACCCGCGCTGGGGAGCGCGCCACGATCTCCGCCTCCTGATCTGTCGCAACCCGAAGACGCCCGTGGCGATCGCGCTCCCCTTGCTGCCGGGTTTGCGGAAAGACGAGCTTCGTGGCATCGCCGCGGACGGCCGTCTGGCGACCCCGCTCCGGCGCCGCGCCGAGCTGCTTTCGGGCGGCGTCGGCTGAGGCACGCGTCCTTCGCTTTCCCATGATCGGAAGCGGTTTTTCCGTCGATCGTTCGTCGTTCGTCCGCCCTTCATTGCCCGAGCGGACGCCGGTCGTCCGAGAGGGCGATTTATTCGATTGCAGCATTTGACCGCCAGGGGGCGGGCGCGTAGAGTTCGAAGCCAAGTGGCGGAACAATCCTTCAAACGACGCCGAATTCCTCAACGCGGAGCAGAAACCGAATTGGCCTCCCCGGTCGAGCCACGGTCGCGTGGCGCCAAGTCCGACGGACCGGCGGCGCCCCCGGCGCCGATCGAGCGTCCGGTCGAGGGCGATCCGGGCTCGTTCGGCATCTGGCTGCGCCGGCAGCGCGAAGCGCGCGAGGTGAGCCTGCGCGAGATCGCCGAGCGGACGAAGATCAGCTTGCGGTATCTCGAGGCGCTCGAGGAGAACCGGTTCGCCCTGCTTCCCGCGCCGGTGTTCGCGCGCGGCTTCCTGCGGGAGTACGCGCGGTACGTCGGCCTGAATCCGGACGAGGTGGTCAACCATTTCCTCGCGGCCCAAGGTCTCGAGGGTCGGGAGGGCGGTTCCGCCGGCTCTTCCGGCTCCGGCAGCTCGGAGGGATTCACCGGTTCCTCGGTTTCGCTCGCCGGCGGTCCGCCGTTGACGATGTCGCGGCCGTCGTCCAGCGGCGCCTGGCGGCGCTGGTTGTTCCTCGGCCTCGCGACCACGGCGCTGCTCGGCGTCGTGGCGCTCGCCGCCTGGCTCGCGGATCAGCGGCGCGCCCATCCCGCCGCGCCGGCCGGCTTCGGTTCCGGAGCGGCCGCGGCGCCCGCGGCCGCTAGCGCGCCTCCCGCCGCGACGCGCCCAGCGCCCCAGCCTCCACCGGCGCCTGCGCCGGCGACTCCCGCTCGGGCGCTTCGTCTGACGCTCGACTTCACGGCCGACTGTTGGGTCGACGCGGTTATGGACGCGGGCGCGCGACACGTGAGCGAGAAGCGGGTCCAGGGCGAGACGCTCCAGCTCGAGGCGGACCGCACGATCGAGCTGACGCTCGGCAGCTCGGGCGCGGTCGACGCGCGGTTGAACGGTCTGCCTTATTCCCTGCCGCGGCGGCAAGGCGAGGTCGTCCGGCGCTCGATCGACCTCGACACGTTGCGACAGATCCAGAGCGAGAAAGAGTCGCCCTAAGCGTGGCCGAGGGTGGCAATTCCCTGATCGAGCAGGTCCGATCCGGGACCAACGTCGAGCTTCGTCGACTGGCCGCCACCGGCCTGCTGCCGCTTCCGCCGGAAGATTTGGTCCCCCTTCAGATCGAGCTCGCGCGCTCGGCCGACGCGGAGCTCGCCTCGCTCGCCGGGGGCGCGCTCGCCGCGCTCGATCCGAGGATGCTCTCCCGCCTGGTCGAGCGGATTCCGTCGTACGACGTGCTCTCGTACTGCGTCGACCGCCTGCGGCATCCGGTGGTCCTCGAAGCGATCCTCCGGCGCCGAGACGCGCCGCGCCCGCTGCTCGTGGAGATGGCGCGCTGGCTCCCGTCCGACCTGCAGGAGATCCTCATCCTTCGCCAGGACGCGATCGTCGAGGAGCCGGCGATCCTCGATGCGCTGGAGGCGAATCCGCAGATCTCGATCTACGCCCACCGGCGCATCCTCGAATACCGGCAGCACCTCCTGCCGCGCGCGCCTTCGGCCGCGCACGACATTCCTGAGATCTCGGAGGAGGCGTTCGTCGCGGCGGTGGCGGCGGTCAAATCCGAGCCGGCGGTGGGCGAGTTCGACGAGCAGACGGGCCTTTCGGAAGGGCAGATCCGCCTACTGCCGGTGCCCGCGCGGATGCGCCTCACCCGCGGTGCAGCGAAGCCTCTGCGCAACATCCTGATTCGCGATCCGGTGGCCCAGATCGCCGTCGGGGTGCTCACCAACAACGGCATTCCCGACACCGAGGCGGAGCAGATCGCGCGCAACCGGGCGGTGTGCGAAGAGGTCCTCTCCGAGATCGCCAACCGCAGGGAGTGGGCGGCGAAATATCCGATCATCAAGGCGCTGGTGCAGAATCCGCGGACGCCGGTGGTCCACGCGATGCGGCTGGTCGGGCGCCTGGCGGTGCGCGATCTTCGCGAGCTCGGTCGGGACCGCAACATTCCCGACGTCGTGCGCTCGACCGCTCTCCGTTTGTATAGAATCAAGCTTCAATAATCGCCGACCCATGTCCACCGATTTCTACGCGGTACTCGCTTTGCCTCGGAACGCCACCGAGGAGCAGGTCCGAGCTCGTTTCCGCGAGCTTGCGCGGGAGCGGCATCCCGACCGTTTCCAGGGCGCGGCGAAGGAGAAGGCGGAGCAGGACTTCCAGGCGATCACCCAGGCCTTCAACGTCCTCTCCGACGCGACGCAGCGGCGCGAGCACGACCGCGCGCTCTCCCGGCCCAACGAATCGGCGCAGACGACCGAGGCACGCAACCTGGGCCGGGTCTACCTGCAGCGTGGCATCAAGGCCTACCGCGAGCGCGACTACCCCGCGGCGGTGGAGAACTTCGATGCGGCCGTCCAAGAGGAGCGTGGCAACGCGCAGGCGTGGCACCATCTGGCCTTGGCCTGCTCGCAGGCGCCCGGACAGGCGTCGCGGGCGGTCATCGCGATCGAGCGCGCCTGCCAACTCGCCCCGATGAACCCGGCGTATCTCAAGCTCGCCGGGCGTCTCGCCGCCGAAGCGGGAGACGTCCCGAAAGCCGAGCGGTTCTATCGCGAGGCGCTCAATTGGGGCGGCGACGATCCGCAGGTGGCGGCCGCCCTGGAAGCGCTCGCCCCCGCGCGCCGACGCGGCCTGTTCGGACGGAGCGGCTGATGCTCAAAGTGAAGGCCTGCGGCCTCTCCGACGTCGGGTTGACCCGGCTGCACAACGAGGATTACTTCGAGATCGATCCCGAGCACCGCCTTTACGTGGTCGCCGACGGGATGGGCGGGCACAACCACGGCGAGGTCGCGGCGCAGGTTGCCGTGCGGGCGATCCGGGATTACATCGAAAAGAGCGCGCAGGACGGTATCCCGCTCGGCCCGGACGGCGCTCTCGGCCACGGCGCGCGGCGCTTGAAGATGGCGCTCAAGGCGGCCCATCACAAGGTGCTGCGGGCGATCGAGCAGGACGACTCGCTGTCCGGCATGGGGACCACGGTGGTCGGGTTCCTCCTCGAACGCGACTCGGGCGCGGTCGCCCACGTCGGCGACAGCCGCGCTTACCGCCTTCGGGACGGGGTCCTCGAGCAGCTCACCCAGGACCACACCTGGGTTCACGAGCAGGTCGTCGCGGGTTTCCTTTCCAAAGAGCAGGCCCGCTCGCACCCGCTGAAAAACGTGGTGACGCGCGCTCTCGGCGGCGAATCGGAGATCCTGATCGACGTGCGGGAGCTGGAGATGGCGCCGGGAGACCTCTTCCTGCTCTGCTCGGACGGCCTGACGACCATGCTCTCCGATCGCGAGATCCGCGACTGCCTCCTCTCCGGTCGTTCGCTCCACGAGACCTGCCGCGCCCTGGTCGCCGATGCGAACGCCCGCGGCGGCACCGATAACGTCACCGTCGTCCTCCTCACCTTCGAAGACCAAGATCCCGACGAGACCGTAGGCTGACCGGCCGAGGTGTCCCTCCCCCTGCTCTCAGGGTGAGCCCTAGGACGGGACCTTCGTCGCCGCAGAGGCGCCCCCACCTCGATCCTCCTCCGCAAGCGGGGGAGGAGGCTCTTCGGTAGGTCTGTGTGTTTCCCGCCGTGCTCGGCCTTTGCGCCTCGCTCGGTCCGGCACGACCGCTCGCCGAAGTGTCTCTCCCCCCGCTTGCGGGGGGAGGTTAGGAGGGGGCCTCTACGCTGAGAGAACGACGCTCAAGCCGTTTCGTCGGGGACGTCTTTGACGGCGCGTCGTAGCTCGGCAAGCAGGGTGAGGGCGAAGGTCTGTACGGCCGGCACCACCGCGAGCTCTCTGCCGTCGAGGCCACGAAATCCCGCGGTCACCAGCTCCATCCCTCCCACGGCGTCGCCCAGCGCCCAGCGGATCCCCAAGCGGAGGACGAAGTAGACGGTGGCGAGCAGCAGCCAGACCAGCAGCCAGCGGAACGGCGAAGGGCGCGGCGGACGCGACTCGCCCGCGGCCCGGTCGAGCTCTCCGCCGAGCGCCCGTCTCACGGCTTTGATTTCCCGCCCAGGAGTTCCTCGAGGAGCGGACGGGCGGCGTCGCCTTCGATGCTCTCGAGCATCCAAAGTAGGTAGCGCACGTCGGCCGACACGTTGCGGGCGACCTCCGGATTGAAGCCGAAGTCGTTCGCGACGTTCTCCCAGACGCGGTCGAAGTTGACTCCGACCAGCTTGCCATCGCCGTCGAGCACCGGGCTTCCCGAGTTGCCGCCGGTGGTGTCGGCGTCGGCGAGGAATCCGACCGGGACGTCATGGAGCCGCGGGTCGGCGAACCGGCTCGCGGCGGCACCCGGCGCGGCGGCGAGCAGGGCGGCGGGCGCGGCGAACGGCTCGTCCCCGGTGCTCTTCTCGACCATCCCGGAGAGCGTGGTCTGCGGTTCCATCCAGACGCCATCGCGGGGACGGTAGCCCTGGACGTGGCCGAAGGTCACACGGAGCGTGCCGTTGGCATCGGGCGCCACGGGTTTGCCCGCCCAGGCGGCGACCCCTTTGCGCCAAACCGGGCGGAGCCGCGAGATCGCGCCGTCGTGGCGATCGTCCCGTTCCTTGAGGTCGCGCAGCTCTCGGTCGAGCGTGAAGGAGAAGTCGAGCAGGGGATCGCGGCGAGCCCGAAGCTGGGCTTCGCTTTCCGTCGCCATCTTTTCGCGCGCTTCCGCGTCGGTGACCTTCGATCCGGCGAGGAGCGCCGAGGCCGCGGCGCGGATCGCCTCGGGCGTCCGCGCGGTGCCGGAAGACCCTAGAAGCGCTTCGACCGCCGGCGATCGGCTCTCCGCCGGTAAGGTGGCCATACGTCCGAGCCAGTCGGCGAGCAACGCCTCTTCGGTCGGGGCGTACATCTTGGTCTGGTCGAGCTTCAAACGCTCGGCGATCCGGTCGCTGTTGCGCGCCATGTACTCCGGCTCGCGCTCGAGGTCGGGCTTGGCGCGCTCTTCCGCCCAGCGTACGAGGGTGAGGGCCAGGTCGAGAGGCTTGGCTCCGCCGTGGGATTGCCAGAGCAGGAAGTCGCGATCCCAGGTCGCGAGCCGCTCTTCGATCCGCGCGGCTAGCTCCGCGTGTGCAGCGGTTGCCGGGGCGTAGGCCGGATGGCCGGCGATCCAGGTCAGGATCTCTTGCTCTTCGGCCTGCTTGTTCGCCAGGACCTTGCCCCGGGCGAGCCCCGCCACCTGGCCGCGGGCGCTTTTTTCTCGGTTGGCGAGCGATTTCATCCGATCGGCGAGCGCGAGCCGCGGCGCGTCACCCAAGGCGGACGCGGATTCCATGAGGTCGATCCAAGCGCGGTAGAGCTCAGCTCTCCGAGGAAAGAAAAGCTCCGCCCTCTCGCGCATCTCGGCGGCGGTCAGCGAGCGGTAGGTGGTTCCCGGATACCCTGCGAGCATCACGAAGTCGCCGGGTTTGACGCCGGTCGGGGAGACGGGGAACCAGTGGCGCGGCCGATAGCTCGCGGTCCCATCGCCTTTCGGCGCGGGCGAGCCGTCGTCGGCGGCCCAGACGCGCAGCAGCGCGAAGTCGCCCGTATGGCGCGGCCAGCTCCAGTTGTCGACCTCGCCGCCATACTCGCCGACCGCGCGCGGTGGCGCGTAGACCAGGCGGACGTCGGGGTACTCGATCGTCTCGATCAGGCGATAGGAGACCCCGCCGTCGAACACCGCGCAGCGGCAGCGACGGGAGGGCTGCTTCTCGCACTCGGCGACCAGCTCCTTGCCCTTGCGCTCGATCGCCCGGGCGCGCGCGAGGTCGTCGGCGCCGGCCGGGACGCTCGCCTCCACCTGCGCGGTGACGTCGGTTTCGCGATGCGGGATCGCCGCGCGGACGCCGCCGCCGGACAGCTCTTCAGCTCGAGTCTTCGCGACGAAACCGTGGGTGATCAGGTCGCGTTGGGGCGTCGAATGCTGCTGGAGGATCGAAAAGACGCAGTGGTGATTCGTGATCAGGAGGCCGTCGCTCGAGACGAATCCGGAGGAGCACCCTTCGATGCCCACCGCGGCATCGAGCAATCCGGCGCCGGAGGCGCTCCAGAGTGCGGAAGGGGCGACGTTCAGCCCCTGCTCGCGCAGCCATTTCGCGTCGATCTGGAGCACCTGCTCCGGTGTCCATTTGCCGTCCAAGGCGAACCCCTCCCGGCCGCAGAACAAGAGTCCCAGCAATGCCGCCGCACGTGTCGATTTCATGGCCGGGGAGTGTAGCCGAACGCGGCCGCGGCCGAGCGTAGGAGCGACCCGTGCCCGTGATCGAGCTTGGGACGGAGGCCCTACGACGGGCGGGGCGACATCGCCGGTCTCCCTCTGATCACTTCACCAGCAGGACCGGGCAGCTCGCGAACAGAGCCACGCGGTGGCTGATCGTGCCGAGGCTCGCCGGACTGTCGGGACTCGCCGGATGCGAGGAGAGGACGATCAGGTCGGCGCCGCGCTCCTGGGCGTACGAGACGATCTGCTCGGCGCGGGCGCCGAAGACCACGTCGCTCTTCACCTCCACCGGGAGCGCGCGGAATCGCTCGGCCACGGCGCCGAGCTCCGTCTCCGCCCGACGTTCGAGGCGCTCGTAAAAGTCGCGCATCTCTTCGAACGGGATGCCGCGGATGGTCTCCACCACGTGGAGCAACAGGACCTCGGAGCCTTCGCGCTGGGCGAGATCGCAGCCGACGCGGATCGCCGCTTCGTTCTCGTCGTTGAAGGCCAACGGAATCAAGATTCGATGGAACATTCGAGGAGCCCTCCTACCCTCTTCAACTCGAAGCGACGGGTGCTCGATTCCTCTCGATCCTCTAGACCCGCCCGAGCGCCCGCAGGCGAGCGAGGTGGGCCTCGATCTGGCGCTCGGCGAGCAGGCGCGCGGCGTCCGGCGCGTCGTCGTAGACCGTCGCGACCATCTCGCTCGGAGTGCGGAGACCCGACTCCCAGGCCGCGAGCACCTTCTCCTCGCGGCGCAGGCGATGGGCGACGTACTCCCGGAGCTTTCCCTGGGCGTCCTCGATCGCCGGGCCGTGGGCGGGGAAGAGGGTTCGCGGCGGCAGCTCGATCATCCGATCGAGCGAGGCGAGATAGTCCCCCATGTCCCCTTCCGGCGGATCGATGACGATCGTGCCGATCCCCGCGGCGAGATCGCCGCAGATCAGAGAGCCCTGCTCCTCCTCGAAGAAGCAGAGGTGGCCGCGCGCGTGCCCCGGCGTGTGCAGGACCTGGAAGGTCATCGCCCCGCCGTCTCCGGCGAGCTCGATCCGCTGGCCGTCCTCGAGCAGGCGATCGATCGCGAGGCGTCCAGAAAGACGCTCGGCGGTCTCGCGGTGCGCGGCGATCGGCACGCCGAGCCGACGCTGCATCTCGAGCGCTCCGGCCACGTGGTCGGGGTGATGGTGGGTGAGCCAGATCTCGACCACCCGCCGCCCGTCCTGCGCGTTGGCCGCACCAAGAGCGGCGTGGAGGCGATCGATCTCGTCGGGGAGGTCGGAGCCCGGATCGACCAGCACGGCCTCACCGCGGCCGAGGAGGTAGGCGTTCGTGGTCGCCGCTGGGGGGAGCGTGCGGGTGCGGACCGGCAGCATGGCGATGCCGGTGCGCATCTCGATCTTTCGCATCGGCCCCCAGTCCGCCTCGGACGGGACGAGCAGGCGCGGCAGCCCGCGATCGGGCCCATCTTCGGCGAGAACCTTGAGCAGGTGGAGGATCGGCGGCGCGGCGAGCACCTCGGCGGCGAGGAACCTCTCGTAGGCCTGCCGGGCGGAGATCCATTCCCCTCCCGCCAGCTCGCCGGGGATCACCGTGGGTTGATGGACCTCGGAAGCCGGCCATTTGAGGAGGAAGAACCGGTTGTCGAAGCGCAACGGCGCAAACGGCGGCGTGAGCCATCGGCCGGCGAAGACCAACCTCGTGGCGTCGAGCAGCGCGTCGACCTCGGAGAGCTGGAGACCGAGCTGCGCGGCGTCGGAAAGCTGCGCGCGATGGGCGGCCTCGAGATCGAACCCCGCCGGCAGGCCGTACGCGACGAGCAGGCCGACCTCTTCGAACAGCTCGCGCAGCGCGCAGGCGGCGAGGCCGGGGATCAGATCCGGCGCGGTATCGCCCAGCCGCAGCGCCTCGGGCGGCAACGCGACGGTCGAGCCCTCGGCCATGCCGCGGGGGAGGCCGTGGATCGGAAGCGTCGCGTCCTCTTTGGCGAGGCCGCCTCCCGGAAACGCGTGCCACCCTCCCATGAACGCGAGCGAAGGGGAACGGCGCACCCAATAAACCTCGACCTCACCGCCGTCGCCGATCCTCCAGGGGACGACCGAGGCGGAGACCCGCGGCGGTTTTTCCGCCGGAGCGGCGAACCCGAGGGGGTCGGCGAGGAGCTTCTCGTACAGGGTGCGGAGCAAGCCGGCCATGGCCGGTTTGTATCATGGCCGAGTGAAGTGATGCGGGGATGGAGTAGATCGGAAGATGGAGGAGGCGGGCGGCTAGAATAGAGTTTCATCCGATCGACGGATTGGTGGGAGGTCCTGGGATGCGCGGCAAAGCTCTCTCGTTCGTGATCTCGTTCGCCTTCGCGGTGGGGCTCGCTCGGCCGGTCGCCGCAGCGGAGGTCTGGCGCGGACCGTCGTCTCTGGAAGTGCGGGTCGAAGACTCCGGAGGCAAAGCGGTCGAGGGCGCGAAAGTCCGCCTGCTCTATCAGGCGGTCGAGCCGAAGACAGGGCCGGCGATCGCGTCCACGGACGACCAGGGCGAGGCGTATTTCTTCACCCTCGCCGAGGGGTGGTGGGCGCTCGAGGTAAAGAAGGACGGCGCGCTCACGATCCATGCCGAGTTCGTCCTGTCCGGCGAAAAGAAGCCGGCGGTCCTCTCGACCTTCCAAGAGAACACCCCTGGCGGGACTCAAACGCTACGCGTAGCGATCGGTCGTCCGCGCGCCGGCCGTGCGGCCGGAGATCCCGCCAGCGGGCCGAAGGTAGGAAAGCCAGCGCCCGCCGCGCCAGCGGAACCGGCAGCACCCGCGGCGCCGTCCGAGGCGAAGGCGCCTATGCCGGCGCCGGCCGTTCCGTCCACCGCGCCCACCCCGGCTCCGACCGCGGCACCGGCACCCGTGGAGAAGCCCGCCGCACCGTCGGCCGCCCCACCTGCAGCCGCCCCGCTCGCCGCGGCTACACCTCCGGCGTCGGCCGCTCCGCCTGCGCCCACTGCGGCCCCGTCGGCGCAACCCGATACAGCGCCCGCCTCGGCACCCGTTTCGACCGTCCCTCCGGCGTTGCCGCCCTCGCCGCCGTCCGCCGTTACTCCGCCGGCCGCCGCGGCGTCTCCGACCTCCGCGTCTCGACCGACCCCGCCGCCGCCGTCGGTCGCTGCTCCGGTCCAGGCCTCACCGCCGGCAAGCCCGTCCGCTCCGGCCCCCACGGCCCCTCCCCCGGCATCCGCTCCCCAATCGGTGCCGCCCCTGCCGAGCACGCCGGCCCCGAGCGTCCCACCCGCCGCGACGCCGAAACCTTCGCCCACGCCCGCAGCGGCTCCCACCCCGACGCAGCCTCCCACGAGTCCGACACCGGCCGCTTCGGCTCCGGCTCCGGCGGTGCCCGCGCCGGTAGCGGCTCTCCCGGAGCCGAAGCTCCAGCGCCGCGCCTACTCGAGCCGCAATTGCCTCGAATGTAAGGCCGGTGAGGAAGCGCTGTCGGTCGAGGTCGAGGTCCCCGCGGGGAGTGCGCCGTGCGGCGACGGGCTCGAGGCCCGTCTTCGCGAGCGCGATTCGGCCAAGGCCGAAGCAGGGTTGCAGGGGAGCTGCCGTCTGCTGCGAATCGTCCTGCCGCCGGAAGCGCGCTTCACCGGCTATCGCTACGAGGTCGAGGAGGGAGGCGCCTCGCGCGATTGCCGCGCCGGCGCCGACTGCCCCGTGGGCGCTTGCCGGTTCCCGCTCGATCCGGGGATCCGGCGGGGACCCGCCGGGACGGCCTTCACCGCGGCGTTCGAGAACAGCTCGCCGGACCGCCCGCGCCGGGCGATCTTCACCGTGTACTACGCGCCGGAAGGCTAGACTCGAAGCGCTAGGCGCGAAGCGCCCGCTCCACCGCCTTGAGGTCGACGTCGATCTCGATCGGGCGGTTCGCTCCCGGTGGGGGCGGGTCCATCTCGCGGTGGTAGCTGATCAGGATGCCGGGGTCCTTGAGGACGTGACCGGTGAGCACCGCGACGACTTTTTCGTCGGGCCGGATGGTCCCCTCGGCGACCAGCTTTTTCACCCCGGCGACGCTCGCCGCGCTCGCCGGCTCGCAGCCGACCCCGGAGGCGTCGATCGCGGCTTTCGCTTCGAGGATCTCGGCATCGGTGACGGCGATCGAGACGCCGTTCGTGTCGCGGATCGCGCGCGCGGCGCGGTCCCACGAGGCGGGGTCGCCGATCTTGATGGCGGTGGCGACGGTGTCCGCTTTCATCGTTCGCCGCACGCGGAATCCCTCGGCGAACCCTTGAGCGAACGGCGAGGCGCCCGACGCCTGGATCGCGGCGAGGCGGGGCAGGCGGTCGATCAAGCCCAGCTCACGCGCCTCGACCAGCGCCTTGCCGAACGCCGAGGTGTTGCCCAGGTTGCCGGCGGGGAGCGCGATCCAGTCGGGAATCTGCCAATCGAGCTGCTCGAGCATTTCGAGCACGATGGTCTTCTGCCCTTCGAGACGGAACGGGTTGATCGAGTTGAGCAGGTAGACGTCGAGCTCCCGGCTCGCCTGTTCGATCAGCCGCAGGCAGTCGTCGAAATCGCCTCGTACCAGAAGGGTCTTCGCGCCGTAAGCGAGCGACTGCGCGAGCTTGCCCAGGGCGATCTGACCGGCCGGAACGACGACCAGCGCGGGCACGCCCGCGTGCGCGGCGTAGGAAGCGAGCGCCGCCGAGGTGTTGCCGGTCGACGCGCAGGCGACCGCCGTCGCGCGGACCCGCCGCGCCTGGGTCACTCCCGCGGTCATCCCGCGGTCCTTGAACGATCCGGTCGGGTTGTGCCCCTCGTGCTTCATCGAGAGATCGGCGACGCCCGCGAAGCGCGAGACCGAGCGGCGCGCGAGGAGAGGGGTGTTCCCCTCCGGATGGGAGACGATCTCCTCGTCGCCGGCTCCGGCGGCCACCAGCTCGCGGTAGCGCCAGACCCCCGAGGTCTCGATGCCGCGGCCCGCGGCGCGGCGCTCGGAAAACAGTCGGCGCAGCGCGGCGCCGCGAAGCGCGGGCGCGGGCTGCCGGACCTCGAGCAGGCCGCCGCAGTCGCATCGAGACCGCGGATCGAGCGCGCCGAGCTCGGTGCCGCAGGCGGCGCAGATTTGTAGGGTCGTGGATCCCGGGGCGAAGGTCATCCGTCCTCCCTCGAAAAGGAGCAAGTCACTAGATCTCGCGGGCGCCGAGCCGGTCGACCTCGGCGACGCGCGCCGTGCAGCCGATGCCGCGCCCGGCATACGCCGCCTCGACGGCTCGGGCGATGCGCGCCGCGGTCTCGCGCTCGCCGGCCAGGGCGAACATCGTCGGTCCGGAACCGGAGATCGAGGCGCCGAGCGCGCCCTCGGAAAGGGCCGCCGCCTTCGCCTCGGCGAAACCGGCGAGCAGCGGGGCGCGGACCGGCTCGGCGATCCGGTCGTCGATCGCGCGCCCGACGAGCTCGAGGTCGCCGGTGCACAGGCCCGCGACGAGCGCGGCCGCGTGAGCGAGCTGATGAATGGCGATCGCGCGCGGGATGTCGCGCGGCAGGACCCGCCGCGCCTCGGCGGTGCGCATCACCGCGTCGGGGGTCGCGAGCACGACGAGCAGGCTTGGCGGAACCGGCAGGCGGATCGCGTCGATCGGCTCGATCGAGCGGACCAGGACCGCGCCGCCGAGCAGCGAAGGAGCCACGTTGTCGAGATGGCAGCCGGCCACGGCAGCCTCGCCCGCGAGGCTCGCGGCGAGCAGGTCGTCAATCTGGAGCGGCCCGCCGAGCAGGAGGTGGACCGCCTTGGCCGCGGCGACCGCGGAGGCGGCGCTACCGCCCAGCCCCGCCGAAAGCGGCAGCCCTTTCTCGATCGAGAGCGCAATGGCGATCCGCGATCCGGCGCGACGCAGAACGTCCCGCGCGGCGATGCCGGCCGAGTTGAGATCCGGGTCGAGCGGCAAATCCGGGTGCCCGGCCGAATCGATGCGTACCTGCTCCACCTTCGGCGAACCGGGGCCGCCGTCAATGCACCGGGCGGTCACCGTGTCGCCGAGGCCGGCGACCGCGAGACCCAGGCTGTCGAACGCGGGGCCGAGGTTGCCGATCGAGCCGGGCGCGAAGACGCGGGCTACCTCCCGCGGAGGTCCGCTCAAGGCTCGCCCGCCAGCTCGTAGAGGTCGTTCAGCACGCCGGCCGCGGTGACGCCGAGCCCCGCGCCCGGACCCGTGATGACGAGCGGGTTCGCCTTGTAGCGCGCGGTCGTGAACACCACCTGGTTCGCGGTGCCCGCGAGGGCGGCGAACGGCGATCCCTCCGGCGCCGCGGCGAGCGTCACTTCGAGCTTCCGGCGGGAGACCGAGGCGACGTAGCGGAGCGCCGCGCCCTGGGCGCGCGCCTCCTCGACCCGCTTTCTCCAGGGCGCGTCCAGCTCTTCGATCCGGGCGAGAAACTCCTCGCGCGGGATCTCGCGCGCCCAGGCGGGGACGAGCGGCTCGACCGCGACGTCGCCGATCTCGCCGTCGAAGCCGAGCAGGCGGCCGAGGATCAACGCCTTGCGCGCGACGTCCATGCCGGACAGGTCGTCGCGCGGGTCGGGCTCGGTGTAGCCGGCGGCCATCGCCGCGCGGAGCGCCTCGGAGAAGCGCCGGCCGCGCGACACCTCCGTGAGCAGGAAGCCGAGCGTGCCGGAGAAACACCCCTCGATGCGCTCGATCCGGTCGCCCGATTCGAGCAGCTTGCGGTAGGTGTCCATCACCGGTAGCCCTGCGCCCACGGTGGCTTCGAACCGGAGGTCGCGGCCGAGCGCGCGGGCGAGGCCGAGCAACTCCGCCGCCTCCCTGCGAGGACCGGAGAGCGGGCGCTTGTTGGCGAGCGCGAGCCGCATCCCCGCTTCGAGCGCGGCGGAGAGGAGAGGCGTGGTCTCGTCGGCCGTCAGGTCGGCGAGGATCGGCCGCGCGAGGGCGTGGCGGCGGATCTCCTCGAGTGCCTTCGCGGGGGACGCGGCCTTTCCTCCAGGCGCTTCGGCGAGGGCGCCACCCGCCTCTTTCACCTCGATCAGGCGGCGAAGCGCGGCGCTGCCGATCCCTTGCGGCCGGAAGACGTACCCCGAGCGGTCGATCACCGCGACCGGCCGGACGGGCGCCTCCTTGAGCTTCGAGATCAACCGGGCGAGCTCGCGGCCGACCGCGCCGAATCCGAGCAGCACGACGTCGGAAGGAACGGCGTTCGGACGCGCGTGGGCATGGCCGCCGCCGATCTTGTCGAGCTGGAACGCGGCGTGGATCCGGCGCAGCGATTCCTCGGCGTCGCGGTCGTCCACCACCATGGAGAGGTTCAGCTCGGAGGAGCCCTGGGCGATCGCCACGACGTTGATCTCGGCTTCGGAGAGGGCGCGGAAGGTGCGCGCCGCGGTGCCCGGCGTGCCGGGCATGCCGAGGCCGACGACCGCGAGCGTCGCGACCCCCGCGCGCACCTCGACGCCGTCGATCTCGCGGCGTGCGATCTCGTCGCGGAACGCCTCGGTGAGGGCGACGCGCGCGCGCTCGGAATCGGCGCGCGGCACCGAGAAGCAGATCGAATGCTCGGAGGAGGCCTGCGAGATCAGAGAGACCGAGATCCCCTCGTGATGGAGCGCGCCGAACGTGCGCGCCGCGATGCCGGGCACGCCGAGCATGCCGCTGCCCGCGACGGTGACCAGCGCCTGGGCGCGGACGGCCGAGAGGGCGCGCACGGGCTGCGATCGCTTCGGTCGGCCGAGCGCCGCGATCTCCGTGCCGGGCGACTCCGGATCGGCGAACGGTTTGACGATCAAGCGCACCGACGGCGGGGCTCCGCGCTCCGCGCCCGGAGCGCCCGAGGGCGTCTGGAGCGGAATCAGCGCCCGCGGGTGGAGGATCTTCGCGCCGTAGTAGGCGAGCTCCGCGGCCTCGCGCAGATCGAGCTTCGGCAGCACGCGGGCGGCCGGAACGACGCGCGGGTCGGCAGTGAGCAAGCCGGGCACGTCTTTCCAGAGAACGACGCGCGAGGCGGTGAGCGCGCGCCCGAGCAGGGTCGCCGAAAGATCGGTGCCGCCGCGGCCCAAGGTCGCGAGCCTCCCCTCGGGGCTCGCGCCGAGGAAGCCCGGGACCACGGGCGAGATGCCACGCGAAAGGAGCGGCTGGAGCGTCCTTCTCGCGGCGCGATCGGTGGCCGCGAGGTCGGGAGAGGCGTTGCCGTATCGTCCGTCGGTGACGATCACCGAGCCGGGCTCGATCCAGCGCGCGCGCTCGCCGCGCGCCGCGAGGGCGGCCGCGAACAGGCGCGACGAGAGCAGCTCGCCGCGCGCGACGATCGCGTCGGACGTGCGCGGCGACAGCTCGCGCAGGATCGCGAGCCCACGGGCGAGCGCGCCGAGCTCGGAAAACGAAGCCTCGATCTCGGCGAGCAGCGACTCGCGGTCGCGCCCGGAACGGGCGAGCGCCTCGGCGGTTTCGAGGTGGCGGGAAAGCAGGCGCCCGACGATCGCGAGCGCCTCGATCTCGTCGCCGGCGAGCGCGCGGGCGCCGACCTCGAGCAGCGCGTCGGTGACGCCCGCCATCGCCGAGACCACCGCGACCTTGGGTCCCCCCTCGGCGCGGAAGATCTGCGCGGCGCGCTCGATCGAGCCCGCGTCGGCGAGCGCGGCGCCGCCGAACTTATGGATGGAGCAGGCGATCTGTCGACGGATCATGACGAGCGGCGGACCTTATACGCTCGAAGGTGCCGCGTCCAGCCGAGAATGAGACGGCGCCTCTCCCTCCGTTCGCTCGGGACGTTCAAGCTCCGACGTTCGCGCTCCTGCCGAGCGGCACCAGACGCGGTGCGCGTTCCGGGCCGGTGACGAGGAGGGCGACCTCGTAGCGGCCGGGGGGCAGGTCCTCCTTGTCTAGCCCTGCGCGGAAACCGGAATGGAGATGAGCGGCGCCGAAGGCGGCGGCGACGTCCGGACGCTCCATGCGTTCGGCGGCGATCAGGTAGACCCGCTCGGCGTCCCGGTTGGCGGTCGACACGACGAGGCGGATCTCATCGTCCTTCCTCGTCGGATTTTCGTCGGAGGTCGCCCAGCCGGCGAGCAGGAGGCCGTCCTCGTGATCGCGCCAATCGTCGAGAAAACAGCGGGAATCGGGGGCGGGCGTTCCCATGCGGACCAGATGGGCGATCGGATCACCCGGGTCGAGCACGGTGGCCCGGCCGCTGGTCGAAAACGGGGTTGCGGGAGTCGGACCGTGCTCGAACCGCAGCATCGACCGGCCCGCGCGGGCCGGGACGGCGGCAAAGGGATGGCCGTTGTAGGTCTGGTCCACCAGGCCCTCGCCGCGGAAGTCGCGCACCTCGCGCAGGAAGTACTCGCCCGCCACGGGCTCGGAATAGAGCGGGACGTAGCAGACGCAGTCGGCGAAGAAATAGTGGGTGACCTGCGACCAGCGTGTACGCGCCGGATTGGTCCGTGGCATGCCGCCGTGGACGACGTTCGAAGCCCAGACGATCGCGTCGCCTTTTTTCGCGAGGAAGGTTTGGCGCGTCAGGCCGTGGGAAGCCATCAGAGCGGTGAGGTATTCGCAGTAGCGCGTGTTGAAAAGCTCGTCGGGGGTCTTTCGGCCGAGGTCGAAATCCTCCGGATAGAGCTGGGGCAAGCGATGCGAGCCGGGGTAATAGAACAGGGGGCCGTTCTCCTCGGTCACGTCTTCGAGCGCCACCCAGACGCCGCACATGAAGCGGGGCGGCAGGGTATTGAAGAGGATCGCGTCCGAGTGGTCGGCCTGCTGCGAGCCGTAGAGGAAGTTGAGCGTTTGGAACGGCACGGGCTTTCGCCCGTAAAGCAGCTCCAACGCCTGGAGCAGGCGGTCGAGGAGGGCCAACTCCCGTGCCGCCGGCGAGACCTCCCAGGCATCCTGCCGGCGGTAGAAGCTTGCCGGGCCCTCGCGAACCTCGGGATTGAACAAGCCCGAGACCTCGTCTCGGATGCGGTCGATGAGCTCGTCGGGCACGACCCGATCGAGCCGGATCAGGCCGTCGCGGTGGTAAGAGCGGAGAAGATGTCGGTCGTCGTCCGAAAGGTCGGGGCGGGCGGCGATCTCCGCCTCGAGCCAAGGGCTTTCTGCGAACGGCAGATGGACGGGAAAAGCTCGTTCCGGGCGGTTCGATCCAGGGTCGGCCATCAAGCCTCCCTTCGCTTCTCTCTGGATGGAAGCGATCAGATCATAGGTGGCCTGCGCCGCACGTGTCGATCGATTCGATTAGAGAGTCGCGCCGGCCGACGCGTTCATTCGCCGGACCTGGAAGCGGATGCCCCAGTCGAGGAAGGGCTGCGGTGGAAGACGCTTCGGCCGCGACAGCGAGAGCATCGCCGCGAGCTCCTCCGACCTCTCGCCCAGCGCGAGATCGGCGAGCAGCCGACCGGCGGTCGTGCCCATGGCGATGCCGGCGCCGGTGTAGCCCCCGACCGCGAAGAGGCCGGGCTCGAGCGCGCCGAACGCGATCGAGCGGTCGGGGGTGACGCCGAGCGGTCCGCTCCATTGGTACTCGAAGGGGACGTGGGCGAGCCGGGGGAAGCGTTTGTCGAACGCCCCCCGATGGAGGTCGAGGATCTCCTTCGGAGGCGCCTCGGGAAGCACGTGATTTCGGGTGAAGCGGGCGCTGTTGCGGATCAGGATCCGCTGGTCCCGGGTGCGCCGTACGGTCGAGCCCATGGCGTCCTCGGCGAGCACCCCCCATTCGCGCTCGCCCCCCAAGGTCTCCTGCTCTTCCGGCGTGAGCGGACGGGTGAGGCTGCCGAAGGTGTAGAGGGGGAACAGCCGCCGCTCGAACACGCCGAGCGCCGGCGCGTAGCCGTTGGCGGCGACGAGCACCAGAGGCGCGCGGAGGGTGCCTCCAGCCACCCGCAGCCGGAAGCCCGCGCCGTCCCACCGGATCTCATGGACCGGCGAATTCTCGTAGAGCTCGACCGGGCTCGGCAGTGCTCCCACGAGTCCGCGCAGGAGCGCCGCGGGCTGGACCAGTACGCTCCCCGGCAGGCGCAGGCCGCCGCGATAGAACGACGTTCCCGTGACCTCCTCGACCCCCGCAGCATCGAGCGTCCGGTACGGTTCGCCAAGCCGATCGAGCCACGACGCGAGGACCGGCAGCGCCTCCATCGCCGGCTCGCCGGCGGCCACGTGAAGCCAGCCCTTGTCGTCCCAGTCGCAGCCGATTCCGTGCTCGGCGACGAGGTGCCGCAGGTCGCCGATCCCGGCGCGGGAGAGGGCGACGAACGTGCGCGACGCCGAGAGCTCCATCCGGGCGATGAAATGCGCGAGGTCGACGACGAAGCCGGAGCTACGTCCCGAGGCGCCGTCGCCGGCGCGCTGAGCGTCGATCAGGGCGATCCGCCCTCCGGGACTTGCCTCAGCCAGCCGGCGCGCAGCCGCGAGGCCCGAGAATCCGGCGCCGACGACGACCGCGTCGAACGAGGCGTCGTCGCCCGCGGTTGCAGTGAAGACTCGCGCGGGAGGAGGGGGCGGCAGCGTCTCGATCCAGCCGCAGCCACGGTCTTCCCGTGGCACGCTCGCGGTACGGCGCAGCCGGCGCCCGGGGCGGTCATAGGAGGGAAATCGCGCGGAGGTCGGTGGTTCGACGGGCATGCCGAAGACCAGTGTAGCGGGCCCGCCGGAACGGGACGTAGGGAGGCCGGTTTGGATTTTCTGGGATAATTCGCTCCGTGCCGACCTACCGACTGAATCTGGAATACGAAGGAACCCGCTATAGCGGCTGGCAGGAGCAGAAGAACGCCCGCACGGTGATGGGCGAGCTGCGTCGCGCGATCGAAGAGACCGTGGGCGAAATCCGCGAGCTGGGAGGAGCCGGGCGAACCGACGCCGGCGTCCACGCGCTCGCCCAGGTGGCGCACCTGCGCCTCGCCCAGGCGGTCGACGCGGGCGAGTTCTGCCGGGCGGTGAACGAATCGCTCCCGAGCGACATTCACCTCAACCAGTGCACGCTCGCGGCCGAACGGTTCCACTCGCGCCATCACGCGACCACCCGGGTCTACCTCTATCAGATCTCGACGCGCAGGACGGCGCTCGCCAAGCGCTTCGTCTGGTGGGTCAAACAGCCGCTCGACGCGAAACGGATCGCGCGCGTCGCCGCGCTGCTGCCGGGCTCCCACGATTTTCGGCTGTTCTGCGAGCGCCCCGACGACCAGCCCAGCACCCAGGTGGTAGTCCATCGCACGGAGATCAAACGCCTGGGCTCGCTGATCCTCTTTCGTATCGAGGCCTCGCACTTCCTCTGGAAGATGGTGCGCCGGGTGGTCGGGAGCCTGGTCAAAGCGGGGACGGGCGAGCTCTCGGAGCGCGACTTCAAGACGCTGCTCGAGGCCCGGCCGGTGCCCGGGGCCGCCAACACCGCGGCCTGGACCGCGCCACCGTCCGGCCTCTTTCTCGAACGGGTCCTCTACGAGGGGGAGCCCGACCTCGCTCCGATCGCGCCCGCGATTCCGGTACCGTAGCTCGCGCCACCGACCTCGAATTTCCTTCGGATTTCGCTCCAATAGCGGAGGCCGCGGGGGCGCCTGGTATCCTGCGCGGATGAAGCTTCTGCACACGGCCCACCTTCCGGCGGGCGACGGCCCGTTTCCCACCCTCGTCCTCTGCCACGGTTGGGGGGCGAGCGCCCACGACCTGCTCGGGCTGGCTCCGCATCTCCACGGGGGGCAAGCGCTCGTCCTTTGCCCCCAGGGCGAGGTGACGCTCCAGGTCGGTCCCGGGATGGAGGGCTACGGCTGGTTCCAGCTCGTGCCGGGGCAGCCCCCGAACGAGGCGGAGTTCCGCGAGCGCGCGGGTACGTTGCGCGCCTGGCTCGACGAGGCGATCGAAACCTATCCGATCGATCCGAAGCGGCTGGCCGTGGGGGGATTCAGCCAGGGCGGTCTGATGGCGTTCGAGCTCGGCCTTCGCGAGCCGGCGCGATTCCGCGGCATTGCGGCCCTTTCGACCTGGCTCCCCGAACCGTTGGCGGACAGCCTCCCCAAACTCCCGGAGCACGAGGCGCTGCCGGTCCTGGTTTTCCACGGGACCGAGGATCGGATGATCGAGATCGAGCGCGCCCGCGACAGCCGTGAGCGGCTGCGAACGTTCGGCGTCCAAATGCTCTACCGCGAGTTCGCGATGGCGCACGAGATTCGCCCGGAAGCGCTGCGAATGCTCACGCGCTGGCTGTCTGAAAAGGTCTTCTCAGAGTCCCCATAAAGCGGCCGGTCGGCACTCTGAGGTTGACCGCGGATGATGGGCTCCGGCTCGGGGGGCCCGCCGATGCGCCGGACGCTCGATCCGCGCCGAACCGGTTTTCATGGAGCCCGGCGCGCCTCGCGCTTCCGATCGCAGCTCGAGCTCCGATCCCGACGATTCGATGAACGATCGCGTCGACTTCGTGCCCCCCGGCATCGAAACCGGGGAGCCTCAGGCTTTCCCGCCGATTGGGGTTGGGACGGCGTCGGTGGTCGTTCGCCTGATCGAACGCGCGGAGGCGACACCTCGGCGCCTCGCCTACACCTGGCTCGCGGACGGCGAAACGGAAGCCGCGTCGCTCACCTGGGGTGAGCTCCGGTCGAGGGCGGAGGGGGTGGCGCGCGACCTTCACGCCATGGGGCTCGCGACCGGCGATCGGGCGCTCCTGCTGTTCCCTCCCGGGCTCGAATTTCTCATCGGCTTCTTCGGCTGCCTGCTCGGCGGCGTGGTGGCGGTTCCCGCCTACCCCCCTCGGTCGCTACGCCGGCCGGAGCGCGAGGGGGAGCGCCTCGCGGGCGTCGCGGCGGATGCCGCGCCCCGGGCGGTGCTCACGACGGCCGAGATCGCGGCGGCCGGACCGTCGCTCGCCGCCGGTGTGCCGGCGCTTCGTGATCTCCCGTGGATCGCGCTGTCCGAGACGCAAGGCGGAGTTGCCTCGTCCCCGCAGTCGCTACCCGAGATCGACCCGAGCGCCACCGCGTTCCTCCAGTACACCTCGGGCTCCACTTCCGAGCCGAAGGGCGTGATCGTCAGCCACGCGAACCTCGCGGCGAACCTCGCGATGATCGCGACCGCGTTCGACCAGGACGAGAGCTCGATCGTGGTCGGCTGGCTGCCGCTCTACCACGACATGGGGCTGATCGGGAACGTGCTCCAACCGCTGTGGAGTGGGGGGCGCTGCATCCTGATGGCGCCGGTCGCGTTCCTGCAACGGCCGGCGCGCTGGCTCGAGGCGATCGCGAGATACCGCGCGACGACGAGTGGCGGCCCCGATTTCGCCTACGCGCTCGCGGCGCGCAAAGTGAGCGAGGAGGAGGCCGCGCGGCTCGATCTTTCGTCGTGGCGGGTCGCCTTCTCGGGCGCCGAGCCGGTGCGGGCGGAGACGCTCGTCGCCTTCGCGCGTCGCTTCGCGCCGAGTGGCTTTCGGCAGGAGGCCTTCTATCCGTGCTACGGCCTTGCCGAGGCGACGTTGTTCGTCGCCGGGCCGACGCTCGGCCGACCGCCGCGCGTCGCCGCGTTCGACGCGGAAGGGCTCGAAGCCAACGAGGCGCGGCCGGCCGCGGAAGGGGCGCGCAACGCGCGCCGGTTGGTTTCCTGCGGTGCCTCGTGGGGAGATCAGAAGCTCGCGATCGTCGAAGCCGAGGTTGGGGACGACCGCCAGACGGCGTCGCTCGGGCGCCACTGCGCGGAAGGCCGGATCGGCGAGATCTGGGTGAGCGGTCCGTCGATCGCGGCGGGCTACCGCAATCGGCCGGAGCTTTCCACCGCGACCTTCGGTGCGCGGATTGCGGGCTCGACCGACCGTTATCTGCGGACGGGCGATCTCGGGTTCGTCGTGGCGGGCGAGCTCTACGTCACCGGCCGCCTCAAGGACCTGATCATCCTCCGCGGTCGTAACCACTACCCGCAGGACCTCGAGCGGACGGCCGAAGGAGCACATGAGGATCTGATCGCCGGGGGATCGGCCGCGTTCTCGATCGCTGAAGGTGAGGAAACTGAGGAACTCTTGATCCTGGTCGCCGAGGTCTCGCGCCACGCCCGCGCGACGGCGGAGGCGATCGGCGACTCCGTGCGCGCTGCGATCGCCGAGCGGCAAGAAGTCCAGGTGGCGGACGTTAGATTGCTCGCGCCCGGGGCGCTTCCGAAGACGACGAGCGGCAAGGTCCGGCGCGGCGCGGCGCGCGCCGCCTATCTCGCCGGTACTCTCGGCGAGGCGGTCCGGCGGGCGGACACGTCGCGCCACGAAGCAGCGGGCGGATCCGGAGCGGAACGTCCGACGCTCGAAGCCCTTTCCGCCGTCGCGGCGCGCATCCTCCGTCTTCCCGCCGAACGGTTCGATCCGGCCCGTCCGCTCTCCGCCCAGGGGCTCGATTCGCTCTCGGCGGTCGAGCTGTCGGTCGCGGCGCGGGCGCTCGGGGTCGACCTGCCGCTCTCCGAGCTGCTCGACGGTGGAAGCCTCGCCGACCTGCTGGCCGGCGCCTCGGCGGCGCGGGGCTCTTCCGGTCCTCGCGCTGGATCCGCCGCGGGCGCCACGGTCCTGCCGCTCGGCCTGGAACAGGAAGCGCTCTTCGCGGCGGAACGCCTCGCGCCGGGGGCCTACACGATCGCGGTGGCCGCGCTCGCCGAGGGGCTCGACGCCGAAGCGCTCGCCGCGGCGGCCGAGCGCGCCGTCGCCCGCCATCCGGCGCTCGGCACCGTCTTTTCGGAAGCGGGCGGCGAGCGGAGCGCGGCGATCCAGACCTTCGCTTCGCCTCGAATCGACCTGATTCGCGAGCAGCACGTCGAAGGCGACGGGGATCTCTCCGATCGTCTCGGCGCTCTCCTGTTCGAACCGTTCGACCTTGCGACGGGACCGCTCGTCCGCCTCGCGCTGCTCGAGCGTCCGGGCGGGGAGACGGCGATCGGCTTCGCGGTCCATCACCTGGTGGCGGACTTCGCGTCGCTCGCGCTGTTCGTCGAGGACCTGACGGCTCTTTACGCCGCGGAGGTCTCCTGCCGGCTCGCCCGGCTGGCGCCTCCCGCGGAGATCTCGCTCGCCGATCTGCTGGCCTGGCGCGCCGAGCGCCTTGTCGAGCTGCCGACGGGCGAGGGCTCCGTGTTTTCGGCGCGCCGGGCGGCGCTCACCGGTGTCGAGGACCTCGACCTGCCGACCGACCGGCCGCGTCCGGCGGTTCGGAGCTTCCGCGGGCTCCTCCGCGCGCAGCCGCTCTCCCCGGAGGTCGAGATCGGCCTCGACCGGCTCGCGCGCTCGACGGGATCGACCCCTTTCGCTCTGCTCGTCGCGCTGTTCTCCGCGTATCTCCATCGGATCACCGGCCAATCGCGGTTCGCGATCGCCGCGCCGACCTCGGGTCGACAGCACGCGGGCCTCGAGAGGCTGATCGGTTACCTCGTCCAACCGGCGGCGATCCCGGTCGAGATCGACGGCGATCCGTCGTTCGCCGTCCATGCGATGCGGATCCGGGGCGCCTCGGCGGCGGCCGTCGCCTCGGCGGCGGAGGCTCCGTTCTCGCGGCTCGCCGAGGCGCTGCGGCCGCGCCGCGATCCCTCTCGGCCGCCGCTCGCGCAGGTCGCCGCGACGTTCGAGCGGGCGGGGGAGCTCGCGGCGTTCGCGCTGGGAATCGAGGGGGCGCACGTCGACCTCGCCGGGCAGACCGTGCGGGCGCTCGCCCTGCCCGAGCGGCGGGTGCCGTTCGAATGGGCGCTCCATGCCGCGCGGTCGAACGGCACGCACGGTTCCTCGCTTCATCTGGCGCTCGAGGCGAACGCCGATCTGTTCGAGGCGAAGACCATCGAACGGGCGCTCGCGCGGCTCGAACGGCTGGTCGAATCGGCGATCGCGCGACCGGAGGCTCCGCTCAGCGGTCTCTCGCTGCTCTCGGCCGCCGAGCGGGCGGAGCTGATCGACGAGGGAGGGGCGGGAGTTTCAGGAGCCAAGGGAGGCCCGCTCCAGCTCATCCCCGAAGCGGTGGCCGCGCGGGTCGCCGCCGACCCGACGGCGGTTGCGATCGTCGAAGCGGGCAGGGTTCTCAACTACGGGGATCTCTGGAACCGGGCGCTCGCGCTGGGTGGGGATCTCGCGGCGCGCGGGGTGGGCGCGGAGCGCTTCGTCGCCCTTCTCGCCGGACGCTCGGCCGCGGCGGTGATCGGCCAGCTCGCGGCGCTTTTGGCGGGCGGGGCGTACCTGCCGCTCGATCCGGCTCATCCCGACGAGCGGCTCGCTTTCGAGATCGCCGACAGCGGAGCCGCGATCGTGCTCGCTTCCCGCGAGATGCTCGAGCGAGCCCGGCGGATCTTCTCCTGCCCGGTGCTCGATCTCGAGGCGCCAGGTGGCCGGCCCCTTACCCGGCCGGCGAACGTCGCGCCGGAGCAGGCGGCGTACGCGATTTACACCTCCGGCTCGACCGGCCGGCCAAAAGCGGTCGTCGTGCCGCACGGTGCGCTCGCGAACCTGTTCGCGTGGCATCTCGCAACCTACCGCCTGACCCCTTCGGACCGGACGCCGCTGCTCGCGGGCCCGGCGTTCGACGCGGCGGTTTGGGAGACCTGGCCGCCGCTCGCCGCGGGCGCCGCCCTGGTCGCGCCAGAGGCAGGGATGCGCACCGATCCGGAGCGCCTGCCCGCGTGGCTCGAGCGCGTCGAGGCGACGGTCGCCTTCCTCTCGACCCCGATCGCCGAGGCGTGCCTCGCCGGTACGTGGGCATTGGCGAAAAGGGAGCCGGCGGACTCCCGCCCAGGCCGCGGGCTCCGCGTGATCTTGACCGGCGGCGACCGGCTGCGCTCGAACCCGCCGGCCGGGCTTCCCTTCGCGCTCGTCAATCACTACGGGCCGACCGAGAACGCGGTGGTGGCGACCGCCGGCGAGGTGCGGGCCGGAGATCCGCGCGAAGAAGAAGGCGCGCCGTCGATCGGACGGCCGATCGACGGCGTGCGCGCCTACGTCCTCGACCGGGCGTTCGATCGCAACCGTCAGCTCGCGCCGTTTGGCGAGGCGGGAGAGCTCGCGCTCGGCGGGAGGGGGCTCGCTCGCGGCTACCACCGGCGCCCGGACCTGACGGCCGAGCGGTTCATCCCCGATCCGTTTTCCGGCGAGCCGGGCGCGCGCCTCTATCGAACCGGCGATCGGGTCCGTTGGAAAGTGGACGGGAACGGGTCGCGGGTGCTCGATTTCCTGGGCCGAATCGACGCGCAGGTCAAGGTGCGCGGCCAGAGGATCGAGCTGGGGGAGATCGAAGCGGCGATCCTGGCCGCGCCAGGGGTTTCGGGGGCGGCCGCCGCCGTCTTCGGAACGGGGGAGCGGGCGCGGCTCGCGGCCTACGTTGTGCCGACCGAGCGGGCTTTCGACGTCGAACGGCTCAAATCGGCGCTCGCGGCGCGGTTGCCCGAGGCGATGATCCCGAGCGCGTTCGTCGAGCTCTCGGCGATCCCGCTGACTCCGAACGGCAAGATCGATCGGCGGAGATTGCCCGAGCCGAGCTTCGGGACCGGGGGGGAAGCGTACGAGCCGCCGAAGAACGCCACCGAGGAGATCGTCGCGGGGATCTTCGCCGAGGTGCTGGGAACGTCGCGTCCGATCGGTCGGCACGAGGACCTCCTCGGGCTCGGGCTCCATTCGCTGTCGGCCGCGCGCGCCGCGGCGCGCGTGGGGCGGGCCTTCGAACGCGAGCTGCCGCTCGTGGCGCTGTTCGAGAGGCCGACGGTATCCGGCCTGGCGGAGAGGTTGGCGGAAAAGCTGGCGAAAAGGCTCACCGAGGGAGACGCGGGTGGGGAGCCGCTGCCACGAGTCCGATCTGGAGTCCGCGGCCAACGCTCGCCGCTCACCTTCCCGCAGCGGCGGCTCTGGTTCCTGGAGCGGCTGCATCCGGGACGGGCGACCTATCACGTCGCCGGGGCGGTGGAGCTTCGCGGCAAGCGGAACGAGGGCGCGCTCGAAAAGACGCTCATAGCGCTGGTCGAGCGCCACGAGGCCCTAAGGACGGCGATCCCCAACGAAGAAGGGGAGCCCTACCAGATCGCCTCCGCGGTGAGCGGTGCCCTCCTGCCTCGCGTCGATCTGTCGGCGCTAGGCCCTGAAGCCGCGGAATCGGAACGGTTGGCCCGCGAGCTCGCGCGTCGGCCCTTCGATCTCGCGGCCGGGCCTCTGGTCCGCTTCGCCTCCTTGATGTTCGGCCCGACGCGCGCCCAGCTCGTCTCGGTTTTCCACCACCTAATCGCCGACGGTGCCTCGCTCGATCTTTTTTGGGGAGAGTTCGAGGCGGCGTACGGCGCGTTCTGCCGAGGGGCGGCGCCGAATCTTCCTCCGGCGGAGATCCAGCTCGCCGACGTCGCGCGGTGGCAGACCCAGCATCTCACCGCCTCTCGCGTCCGCGAGCCGCTCGCCTATTTTCGCGATCGTTTGGCCGATCTCGAGCCGCTCGACCTGCCGGCCGACCGCGCGCGCGGTGCGCGCCGGACCGGTGCGGGACGGACGCTCTCCGCCCGCTTCGGCGGCGGCCTCGGCGAGCGTCTCGCCGCGCGGGCACGGTCGTTCGGCGCCACGCCGTTCATGCTCCTCGGCGCGGCGCTCCATGCCCTGCTCGCGCGCCTCTCGGGACGGGCGAAGACGGCGATCGGCACGCCGGTCGCGAACCGAAATGCACCGGAGCTCGCGGGCGTTTTCGGCTTCCTCGCCAACACCCTCGTCCTCGACCTCGAAACGGGCGACGACCCGACGGCTCCCGAGTTGCTCGAACGGATGCGCGCCGGGGCGCTCGCCGCCTATGCGCGGGAAGAGCTGCCGTTCGAGCTGTTGGTGGAAGAGATCGCGCCCCGTCGCGACCTAGCGCAGAACCCGCTGTTCGACGTGCTGCTTTCGCTCGAGCCGCCGCTCGCGCCGCGCCGGGCCGGCGCGCTCGAGCTGCTGCCGCGCCGGCTCGATTCGGGGACGGCTAAGCTCGATCTGGCGCTCGCGGTGGTTCCCGCCGCGGCCGGTTTCGAGATCTGGGCGGAGTACGACACCGAGCGATTCGACGGCGCGACGATCGAGCGCTGGCTCGCCGCCTGGGAGCGCTCGATCGAAGCGATCGCCTCCGGTACCCCGGTGCGCCTGTCCGAGCTGCCGCTGCTCACGGATGCGGAGCGGGCGCAGATCCTCGCGGCGAGCGACGGAGGAGCGGCGGTGCCGACTCCCGGGCTTGCGCTCCTGCACGCGCGTTTCTTCGCCCTCGCCGCCGAGCGGCCGGGCGCGCTCGCCGTGGTGGGCGCGGAGGAGCGGCTGACCTACGGCCAACTCGCCGCGCGCGCGCAGGGATTCGCCGACGTGCTTCGGGCGCGCGGCGTGGCGCCGGAGGAACGGGTGGGGGTCCTCCTCTCGCGGGGGCCCGATCTGGTCGCCTCGCTCCTCGGCGTGCTCGCCGCCGGGGGTGCCTATGTGCCGCTCGATCCGGCGTATCCGGAGGAGCGCCTGCGCTTTCTGCTCGACGATTCGGGCGCGCGGATCTGCCTCGTGGAGCGCGGGCTCGCCCATCTGGTTCCGGCGGAGGTCGCCCTGCCGATCGAGGACTTGATCGATCATCGGGAGACGGGCCGAGATCTCGCGAGGGTGGCCCGCCCCGAGCCGCGGCATCTCGCTTATCTGATCTACACCTCGGGCTCCACCGGGCGGCCGAAGAGCGTGGCGATCGATCACGGGACTGCCGCGGGGTTCATCTCCTGGTCGCTCTCGGCGTTCCCTGCCGACGAGTTGCAGGCGGTGCTGTTCGCCACCTCGGTCTGCTTTGATCTTTCCGTCTTCGAGCTGTTCGCGACGCTCTCCTCTGGGGGGGCGCTGGTGCTCGCCGACAACGCGCTTGATCTCGCCGTGGCGGCGGCGCGGCATCCGGTGACGCTGATCAACACCGTGCCGTCGGCGCTCGCCGAGCTGGTCCGTTCCGAGGGTCTGCCCGCGAGCATCCTCGCCGTGAACCTCGCGGGCGAGGCGCTTCCCGGAACGCTCGTCGAGCGGATCTTCGCTTCGAGCCCGAGCGTGCGTCGGGTGAACAACCTGTACGGGCCTTCCGAGGACACGACGTATTCGACCTGGCAGGAGATCCGCCGAGGCGAGGAGGGGCCGCCGCCGCCGATCGGCCAACCCCTTCCGGGTACCTCGGGGTACGTGGTTGGACGGTTCGGCGAGCTGTTGCCCGCGGGCGTGCCCGGTGAGCTGCGTCTCGCCGGAGCCGGTCTCGCGCGCGGTTACCTCGGACGGCCCGACCTGACCGCGGAGCGATTCGTTCCCGATCCGTTCTCCGGCGTTCCAGGGGCACGGCTCTACACGACGGGCGACCGGTCGCGACTCGACCTTCGAGATCCGCATTTCGGCCGGCCGACGCTCCATTACCTCGGCCGTATCGACAACCAGGTGAAGGTGCGCGGTTTCCGCGTGGAGCTGGGGGAGGTCGAGGCGGCGCTGCTCGCCGTGCCGGGCGTACGCGAGGCGGCGGTCGCCGTGGTGGGCGAGGGGGGAGACCGTCGGCTCGCGGGATTCGTCGCCGGAGAGGCGGAGACCGCGGCGATCCTCGCCGAGCTCAAAGGGCGCCTCCCCGGCTATCTCGTGCCGGGGACGCTCGCGCGGCTCGATACGCTGCCGCGTCTGCCGAACGGCAAGCTCGACCGCAAGGCGCTCGGTCGGCTCGCCGCGGAAGAGCCCGGCGGAGCCGAATACGTCGCGCCGCGGAACCGCATCGAGGTGGCTCTCGCCGAGATCTTCGCGGAGGTGTTGGGGCGCGAAAAGGTGGGGGTCCACGACGACTTCTTCGCCCTCGGCGGACATTCGCTGCTCGCGGCGCGGGCGGCGGCTCGAGTCGCTCGGCGGCTCGGCCGCGAGCTGCCCGTCGCGGACCTGTTCGAGGCGCCGACCGTGGCGGGGCTGGGAGTCCGGCTCGCCGAAGGAGGTGCGCAGGCTGGATCGCCCGTGGCTTCGTTGCCCCTGGTGGCGTGCGGCCGTCCGAAGGAGGGCCTGCCGCTCGCCTTCGCGCAGGAGCGGATCTGGTTCCTGGACCAGCTCGCTCCCGGGCGGCCGACCTACCACCTGGCGGGAGAGGTCGAGATCGCGGGGGCGCTCGACGGTGCGGCGCCCGCGCGTCTCGCGGCGGCGCTCGCCCGGGTGGTGGCGCGGCACGAGGTCTTGCGGACCGCGATCCGCGACGGTTCGGCGGGGCCGCGCCAGATTGCGCGGCCGGTCGGATCATCGATCCCACCACTCCCCTTCGCGGATCTTCGCGCTGTCCCCGCCGAACGTCGGAAGAACGAGGGCGCTCGCCTCGTTCAGGCGTTGGGGACCTTGCCGCTCGATCTATCCCGCGGCGTGGTGCTCCGTACTCTGCTGGTCGGGGAGCGGCCGGACGAGTTTCGGCTCGCTCTCTCGCTCCACCATGCCGCGGCCGACGGCGGCTCGCTCGGGATATTCGCCGCCGAGCTCGCCGAGACTTGGTCGGCCTCGGTCGAGGCGAGGGCGGGGCGGCTTCCGGAGCTGCCGATCCAGTTCGCGGATTTCGCGGTCTGGCAACGCGAGGCGCTCGACCCCGAGCGGCTGGAGACCCTTCTCGCGACCTGGAGAGAACGCCTCTCCGGCCTTCCGCTTCTCGATCTCCCCACCGATCGCGACCGGCCCGAGGCGCGCTCGGGCCGCGGAGACGTCGCATCCCGATCGATCTCCGCGGCGGTGGTCGCCGGTCTCGACGAAGCCGCGCGGCGATCGAGCGCGAGCCGGTTCCAGGCGCTCTCCGCCGCCGCGTTCGCCTTGCTCGCGAGACTGACCGGCGAGCCGCGCATCCCCCTGGGCACGCCGGTCGAGATCCGGCCGCGCGTCGAGGTGGAGCGGCTGATCGGCATGTTCGGCAACACCCTCGTGCTCGACGTCAACCTGGGCGACGACCCGGCGGCCGAAGCGCTTCTCGCGCGAGCGCGCGACGCGGTGCGTTTCGCACTCGCCCACCGCGACCTGCCGTTCGAGGTCCTGGTGGAAGATCTCTCGCCGCGACGCGATACGGCGCGGAGCCCGCTGTTTCCGGTCCTCTTCGTCCTGGAGGAGCCGCTCTCTCCTTGGCAGGTGGGTGGCGTCACCTTCTCACCGCGCCGGGTCGACGTCGGCACCGCGCGCTTCGATCTGACGCTCGACGCGACGCCGACTCCCGACGGCGGTCTCGCCATCTCAGCCGAATACGACTCGGATCTCTTCGATCGCTCGACGATCGACCGCTGGCTCGCCGCCTACGATCGCCTGCTTTCGTTCGTCTCGGCCCTCTCGCTTGGCTCCGGCTCGCCGCTCTCGTCGGTGCCAGTGTTTCGCGCCGAGGAGGAGGCGGAGCTTCGGCTCCGTCGCGCCTTGCGTCCGAGTTTCCTCCCCGCGCGCGACGCCGTGGATGGAGGGGCGAGCGAGTCGATTGGGGGCGACGAGATCGAGGCGACGGTCGCCGCTCTGTTCGCCGAGGTGCTGGGGCGGGAGCGGGTCGCGGTCCGAGAGGACTTCTTCGCCCTCGGCGGTGGCTCCCTGCTCGCGGCGCGGCTGCTCGCGCGGGTGCGGGAGGTGTTCGGCGCGCGGGCCGCGACGCTTCCGCTCGCCCGATTCTTCGCCGCGCCGACCCCCGCGGGGCTCGCACGCGAGCTTCGAGCGAACGAACGGCGAGGGGGATCTCCCCCGACGCGCCGGACGCGCGATCCGGAAGGAGAGCCGCTCTCGTTCGCGGTCGAGCGGATGGAATTCCTCGAACGACTGGAGCCGGGCACCGCCGCCTACCATCTGCCGTTCGTCCTGGGGATCCGCGGCGGCGAACCGGACCGGCTCGCGCCACGGTTCGCCGCGGCGCTCGGTGCGATCCTCAGCCGCCACGCACCTCTCCGCACCCGGTTCGTGGAGGTCGAGACGCTCGTCGGCAATTCCTGGATCACGGACGTCCGTGGATGGGAGATCCCCTGGTCGTCTCGTCTGCTTCGGATGCCTCGCGTCGATCTCCGGGCCGTCTCGAACGCCAGGGCGTCGGAAGCGCGGCGGATCGAAACCGCGGCGGCGCGCCGCCCGTTCGCGATCGGCCGCGAGCCGCTCCTGCGTGCGCTCTGGCTCGCGCTGGCCCCACGGGAGGCGCGGCTCGCCGCGACGATCCACCACCTCGCGGCCGACGGCGCTTCGCTCGCCCTGTTCGCCCGCGAGCTGGGAGTCCTGATGGAGGTGGCCGAGGCGGCCGAGGCCGGGCGGCCGTCGCCGTTGCCCGAGCTGCCGATCGCCTACGCCGACTTCGCCGCGTGGCAGCGCGAGGAGCTGGCGCGCGGCGCGTTGGAGCCTGCTTTCGACCTCGCGCGGGCCGAGCTCGCAGGGGCGCCGGAGAGGCTCGATCTACCGACCGATTTTCCCGTTGATGGAATGGACCGGCTCCGCGCTGGATCGCGCGGCGGGGAGGTGCCGGTCGCCCTCTCGGCGGCCCTTTCGACGCGGCTGTTTGCCCGGGCGCGGTCGTTCGGGGCGACGCCGTTCCAGTGGACGCTCGCCGCCCTGGCGTCGTTGCTCGCGAGAGTCGCGGGGCAGGACGATCTGGTGATCGGCGTTCCGGTGGCAGGGCGGACCCGCGAGGAGATCGAGCCGCTGATCGGTCTGTTCGTGAACACCGTGCCGGTTCGGCTGCGGACCGACGGCGATCCGAGCTTCGCGGACCTCGTCCTCCGCGCGCGGGGCGCGGCGCTTTCGGCCCTCTCGCGCGGCGACCTGCCGCTCGAGCGTTTGATCGAAGAGCTGGGCGCCGCGACAGCACGGCGCGACGGCCGGCCGCCTCTCTTCTCCGTGCTGTTCACCTACCAGGACCGGCCGCTCGCCCCGCCGAACATCCCGGGCCTCGCGATCGAGATCGAAGAGCTTTCGACCGCGACCGCGAAGCTCGATCTCGCGCTTGCGCTCCGAGAGGTCGAAGGGATTCTCGTCGGTCGTTTCGAATACGACGCCAACCTCTTCGCTCGGGCGAGCGTGGAGCGTTGGGCGCGGAGCTTCGTCGAGCTGCTGGAAGCGGCCGTGGACGATCCTTCGCTCCCGTTGTCCGAGATCGACCGCCGCCTCGCGCCTGAGCCGGAAAGGCGCCGGCCGGTCGCACCTCACGAGCCCGACTCCGGGGCGCCGTCGTACGAGCCTCCTTCCGGGCCGATCGAGACGAAGGTGGCGGAGATCTTTGGCGAGGTTCTGGGCTCCGTCGATGCCGTCGGGGAGAGACAACCGATCGGCGCCCACGACGGCTTCTTCGCCCTCGGCGGCCATTCGCTGCTCGCGGCCCGGGTGCTCTCCGCGGTTCGGCGCCGGTTCGGTCTGGCGCTGCCGCTCAAGGCCCTGTTCGAGCGGCCGACCGTGCGCGAGCTCGCCGAGCGGATCGCGGCCGGCGTTTCCGCGGTCTCGAGCCCCGCCAAAGCGGTCGCCGCGAGCCCGCCGATCGTTCCGCTTCCGTCCCGGGCGGAGCGCCCCCTCTCGCTCGCGCAGGAGCGGCTCTGGTTCCTCGACCGGATGGGCGCCGGGGCGGCCTACAACCTACCGGTCGCCTTGCGCCTCACGGGGCCGCTCGAACCGCCGCGGTTGGCCGCGGCGATCGCCGAGGTCGCTCGGCGGCACGAAGGGCTCCGCGCGAGCTTCCCCGAGCGGGAGGGCCGTCCGCGTCTCGCGATCGCGCCGCCCGGGCTCATGGCGCTCCCCGCGATCGATCTCGCGTCGCTGGATGCCACGCCCCGCGCCGCGGAGGTTCGGCGCCTCGCCCGCGATCGCGCGCGCCTGCCGTTCGATCTCGCCGTGGGTCCGCTGTTCCGCGCCCTGCTCCTGCGCCTCGCTTCGCACCCGGCGACGAACGGGGGTGACCACGTGCTGCTCTTCGAGCACCACCACGCCGTCTCCGACGGCGCGTCGATCGGCCTGCTGGTCGCCGAGGTGGGAGAGGCGCTTGCGGCGCTCTCGGCGGGGCGCGCCGCGGCGCTTCCCGCGCTGTCGATCCAGGTGGCCGACTACGCCGCCTGGCAGCGGCGGCGTTGGGCCGACGCCCTCGTCGGCCGGGAGGCTAGCGGTGAGACCGCGGGCAGGGTCGAGGGAGAAGAGACCTCTCGCCAGATCCAGTTCTGGCGCCACGAGCTGGCCCAAGTACCCACGGTGCTCGACCTGCCGACCGACCGGACGCGTCCGCCGGTCCTTTCCACCCGGGGCCTCGCCGTACCGCTCGTTTGGGGCCTCGGTCTCGCGGAACGAATCGAGGCGCTCGCCCGCGCGCAGGGGACGACGGCGTTCGCCGTGCTCGCGGCCGGATTCGGCGCCTTGCTCGCGCGCTGGACGGTCGCTTCGGGACGGGCGCCGCTGCTGCTCGGCACGCCGGTCTCTGGCCGCGATCGGCCCGAGATCGAGCCGCTGATCGGATTCTTCGCCAACGTCGTGCCGCTGCGAATCGACCGGGTCGGTCTCTCAGGAGCGGAAGGGAGCTTCGCCGATCTGCTCGGCCGGGTACGAAACCGAGCGCTCGACGCGCTCGCCCACGCGGAGATGCCGTTCGAGCGCCTGGTGGAAGTAGTCGCGCGGGATCGCGATCCCAGCCGGCCGCCGTTAGTCCAGGCCGCGCTTAACTGGCAGGCGGAGAGCCCGCTCCGGGGAGCCCGGTTCGGCGATCTCTCCTTGACGGTCCTCGCGGACCTCGAGGAGCTTGACGGCTCGACGATCGACGCGAAATTCGAGCTGCTGCTGTCGATCGAGCGGACGCCGGACGGCATGGCGGGACGGCTCGAGATCGCCGCGGACCTGTTCGATCGGACGACCGCCTGGCGCTGGGTGGATCAGCTCGGCCGCCTCCTCGCCGCCGCGGTCGACGACCCGAACGGCGCGCCCTGGGGCGACCTGCCGATGCTGGGACCAGGAGAGCGCCATCAAGTCCTGGTCGAATGGCGCGCCGGCCACGATCCCGCGGAGGTGTCGCCCTGGACCGAGCGGGTGGCGGCCTGGGCGGAGCGGGCGCCCGACCGGCCGGCGGCATTCTTCGGCGATGCGGTCCTCACGTTCGGCGCGCTCGTGTCGCGCTCGCGGGCGCTCGCCCGCCGCTTCCGCGCCTTGGATTTGCGCCCCGAGGACCGGGTGGCGATCGCGCTCGATCGATCGTTCGAGGCGCTGATCGCGATCCACGCGATCCTCTCCGTCGGCTGCGCCTACGTGCCGCTCGACGCGGGGTATCCCGCCGAGAGAATCGCCTTCGTTCTCGCGGATAGCGCCTGCCGCGCGCTGGTCGCCCCGCGCGAGGCCGGGCGCTCGGACGAGCGGGCCTGGGCGTTCCGGATCGCCGCTCGCTGGGCCGAGCGGCTTCCGACGCTCACGATGCCGGTGGTCCTGCTGAACGATGCCCGGATCGAACGCGTGGCCGCTCCGGGTACCGATTTCGAGAACGACGTAGGGGACGAGCGGAAGGTTCCTACCGCACCGGCTTTCGATCCGGCACGGCTCGCCTACGTCACCTACACCTCGGGCTCGACGGGGCGGCCCAAAGGGGTCGCCGTCTCGCACGGCGCGCTGGAGGCCTATATCGCCTCTCAGACGGAGGTCCTCGGACTCGGTCCTGACGACCGGATGCCGCAGTTCTCGTCGCTCGGCTTCGACGGCAGCGTCGAGGAGATCTTCGCTCCCCTCGCCGCCGGGGGCGCGCTGTCGATCCGCGGCACCGAAGTGCCCGGCGCGCGCGAGCTGCTCCGTCAGTTCGAGGAGCGGCGAGTGAGCGTCGTCTTCCTCTCGACGGCGTATTGGAGCCAGATTTGCGCGGCGATCGCGGCCGAGGACCTGCGCTGTCCGGCGTCGTTACGGGAGGTGCGCTTCGGCGGCGAGGCAGGGCACGGCGACTCGGTGCGCGACCTCCTCGCGCGCGAGCCCGCCCTCCGCCTGGTCAACGTCTACGGCCCGACCGAGACCACGGTCATCGCGGCGGGTTGGCCGATCCCGCGGACGAGCGACGTGCCGGCGCGCCTGCCGATCGGCCGCGGGATGCCGCACATCCGCGTCGCCGTCGTCGATGCCCATTTCCGACCGGTGCCGCGCGGCGTGGTGGGGGAGCTGTTGCTCGGCGGCCCAAGCCTCGCTCGCGGCTACCTCGATCGCCCCGACCTCACCGCCGACCGGTTCGTGCCGGATCCGTCGACCGCCGAGGGGGATCGCGGCGCGCGGCTCTATCGGACCGGCGACCTCGTCCGCCACCTGCCCGGCGGGGACCTCGAGTTCCTCGGCCGGGTCGAAGGTCCCGGAGGGCAGGTCAAGCTGCGCGGCTTCCGCATCGAGCTGGGAGAGATCGAGGCGGCGCTGATGACCCACCCGGCGGTCGCCGCGGCGGTCGCGGGGGTCGAACGGTCGGACCGTTTCGCCGATCGCCTCGTCGCCTGGGTGGCGGCCCCGTCCGCCGCTCCGTCGCCCGAGGATCTGCTCGCCCACCTGGCCCCACGGCTCCCCGTCCAGATGATCCCGGCGGCGATCGCGGTCCTCCCCGCGCTGCCGATCGCGCCCGGCGGGAAGGTCGATCGCCGCGCGCTGCCCGCATTCGGCGCTCCGGAGGCGCGGACGCTCGAGGCGCGATCGCTCGAGGCGCCGCCGGCCGGTGGGCTCGAGGCGCGTCTCCTGGGGCTCTGGACCGAGCTGTTCGGCGCGGCCGGCCTGGACGACAACTTCTTCGATCTCGGGGCGAGCTCCGTCTCGCTGGTGCGGTTCCACAGCCGCGTCCAAGTCGAGATCGGCCGCGAGATTCCCCTGGTCACCTTGTTTCAGCATCCGACGCTGCGCCGGCTCGCCGCGAGCCTCTCCGAAACCGGGGGAGCCGAGGTCGAGGCGCGTCAGGTCGAGCAACTGTCGGCCGCCCGGCTGCGCAGCGTCGAGCGCCGCGAAGGGCTCGCCGAGCTCGAACGGCGGCGCGCTCGCGTCCGGCGACGAATCTGATGACGTTTTTGCCTTCGAGATGGAAAAAGACGGAAATCGAGAGAGCCATGATCCACGAGCCGACCGCGACCCCCGCCCCGCCCACCCCCGACGGCGATCCTTCGGACGCCCCAGAATCCGGCATGTCCGGCGCCTTGGGAATCGCCGTCGTGAGCTTCGCCGTCCGTTTTCCCGGGGCCTCGACGGTCGAGGCGCTCTGGGCGAACTTCGCGGCGGGGCGCGAGACGATCGCTCGTCTGTCCGATGACGAGCTGCGCGCCGCCGGCGTCTCGGAGGCGGAGATCGCCGATCCGGCGTACGTCAAGGCGCGCGGCCTGCTCGACGGCGCCGATCTCTTCGACGCCGGGCTGTTCGGCTTCACGCCGCGCGAGGCGGAGCTGCTCGATCCGCAGCATCGCGTGCTGCTCGAGGTCGCCTGGGAGGCGCTCGAAGCGGCGGGGATCGATCCCGATCGGTTCGACGCCGAGGGCCGGCGCATCGGCGTCTTCGTCGGCTCGGGGATGGACGGCTACCTGATCGC
>JBGAGQ010000019.1:0-95677 GCA_044226625.1 Thermoanaerobaculia bacterium | reverse complement strand
GCGAGCAGAGAGAGATCGAGAAGGCTCGCCTGTCCGGCGGTGCCCGGAGGGCGGTCCCAGCGGAAGATCGTCTCCCGGTTGACGTCGTAAGTGACCTCCACGACGTCCGGCGGAAGACCCGGATCGAGGATGCTCGCGTGGCCCACCACGTTCTGGTAGCGCAGGTCGAGATGCTGGTCGTCCCGGCCGTCGAACCAGGTGGTCTCCGACATCTTCACTCCCGGCGGCAGCTTGAGCCCCGGAACGTCCTCCGGAATGCGGATCTGCGCCGGGCTCATCGAGTAGCTGGTGGTCGTGGTCGTCGTGGTCGTCGTATGTCCGGACGAATCGGTCGTGGTGGTCGTCGTGGTCGTCGTCGTACAGACCTTCTTCTTGTCGTCGCCGAAAAAGCGATCCCAGAGCCAAACGGCTCCGGTGGCGATCGTGGTCACCGCGGCTCCGACCACGATGACCGTCGTGACCGTGACCGGTTCGTCGGCTTTCGCGGCGCGCGGGGGGGCGCAGAGGACGAGCATCGTGAGCATCAGGGAGGCGGCCACGATGCGACGCAACTTGTTGAGCCTGAACATACTTTCGTTCTCCTATTTCGTACGGCGTGATGCGCGGCTCGCCGCCGGCGCGACCGAGACGCGCGATGAAACACGAGGAGTTGCGCGGACCGGTCGCCTTACCCCTGGATGAAGTAGCCGAAGTACTGGCGGCTCCATTTCTGGACCGTCACGGTCGGGTTCGAGCACAACGGCTTCGCGCGCAGCACGCGTACTTGGGCGAGGCCGAGCGGGCAGGTTTGCGGGATCACCACGTCGAGGTGCTTGCCGTCGGTGCCCACCGGGGCGGTGGTCGCCTGCTCGCAGATCACGCCTCCCGCGAAGCGGAACTGAACTTTCACGACGCCGGTGAGCTCCACCCCTTCGAGTCGGATCTTGGCGCGACGGATCGAGCCGACGCGCGGCCAGATTTCGGTGACCACCGGGCGGCCCGGGTCGGCGGGGAGGTCGTTACGCCAGAACGTGACGCGATCGGAGAACGGATCGTTGGCGAGATCGAGGTCTCCGTCCTGATCGACGTCCAACGCGACGAGATCCTGCGAATCGGTGGAACGCCGATACTGGGTGAGGATCGTCGGCGTGACGTCGATGAAATTGCCGGGCGGCGGGGAATCGGCGGCGCTGATCAGTCCGTCGTTGTTCGAGTCGGTCCCCGTGTTGAGCAGCACCCGCGGCAGGTCGTCCACGACTTGATAGACCAGGTCGAGGTCGCCGTCCGCGTCGAGATCGGCGAAAGTGGGAAACATCGCGTGATCCATGCCCGGCGTGGGATTGCCCGCCGGGTCGGTCGGGGCGGTGTGGATGACGGGTGAGAACAGCGCGGGCTGGGTGCGGGCGACGAAGGCGTCGACCATCGTGCCGCCGGAGGGAAGGCCGTTGATCAACAGCCAGGGGTAGTTGGTGCGAGCCCCCTGCGCGAAATGGGCGACCGCCACGTCGGCGTCTCCATCGTTGTCGACGTCGCCCTGCGCGATGCCAAATGAACCGCACGAAACGAAGGACGTGTCGCCAAGAACCTGATCCGTGCAAGAGGGCGCCAGCTTCGCCGCGGACGACTCGGTGAGGTCGCCTTTCGGCTGGCCGCCCACGCCGTTCAGGAACAAGAGATCGCGCGTCTGCGAGACGCTTGAAACCTCGGCCGCGGTTTTGGCGAAGCCGAGCGTCGAGTAGAGATCGAGCGCCCCGTTGTTGTCGAAGTCCGCGAGCACGTCCATGCCGAGGCCACGGTTCCACGCCGGATCGTAGGCACCGGAGGCGTTCTTCATCTGGGCGGGGGCCACGTCCTTGAACCAGTGGGCCCCGGCGCCCGCCTCGCCGACGATGTTCTTCAGATAGCGCCAGCCGAAGGAGTAGGTGCCGATCGCGTTCGGGAAGAGCGGCGCCGAGACGAGCGGGGTCGGTCCGGAGTAGCCGCTCGGCAGGATTTCGAACAGATGGACGATCGCATCGACGTCTCCGTCGTTGTCGAGATCCCCCGCGACCGCCCGGTCGCCGATGCCCGGATAGGGCTGCGAGGTGCGCGCGCCGAAGTCGATCCGCGCGTCGTCGGTCGAGCAGGTCGAGGCGGTGTAGAGCGAGTCATAGCCGAACGTACCGCTGCCCGCGTTCACCAGGACGATCGAGTCCGGGCTCGTGTCGGCGCAGAACGGCCAGGCCGGCGTGCGCTGCGAGCCGAGGAGAGCGTCTCGGTCGCCGTCCCGATCGAAGTCGGCGAACACGCCGTCCTCCATTCCCTGCGGTACCTGGCGGCCTCGCTTGTTGCTGGTCTTGCCGGTCCCCGCGGTGGGCGAGGCGTATTCGCGATGGTCGGCCTCGCTCGCGCCGAGCAGGTTGAACACCAGGTAGTCGTAGCCTCGCGAGGTCTGGAGCGCGTCGAGCGATCCGTCGCCGTCCAGGTCGGCGAAATCGAAACCGTAGCCGTGCTCCGTTGCCGGCATGGTCTGGTAGCTCTTGAAGCCGACGAACGGATCGCTGCCGTTCCACGGGTTGAACGGAGGAGCCGCGCTCCCCAGGTTCGCGGCGAGATCGGGCAGCACGCCGCTCCACCGGTTGCCGCGCCCCTCGAACAGATCCTTGAAGCCGTTGTTGTCGAAGTCGGCGATCGCCACGGTTTTCACCCACGGCTGGCCGACCGCGGTGTAGGAGCGCAGGTACGGCGGCGGCGCGGTGGTCCAGTTGGCGGTGTTGGCCATCACCCAGACGCGGGCGGAAGCGCCGACGTAGGTGTCGGTCTTCAGGATGTCGCGATGCGAGACGATCACCAGATCGAGCCAGCCGTCCGGGACGTTGGCATTCGGACTGAACAGATCGGCGAGCAGCACCTGCTGAGTGAGCGGCGCGGTCACGATGTGCTCGACCGGGAAATTCGGCGCGCCGGTGTCGAGGATCGGGAACATGAAGTCGGTGAACGTGTTGAGCGTCCCGCCGGTGGCCGCGTTGTTGACGTAGATCTCCATCCGGTGGTCCTCGGCCGCGGTCAGGACGAGGTTCTGGCTGAAGCCGTCCGACCCCGCGTTGCCGAAAACGATCTCCGGATAGCCGTCTTTGTTCAGGTCGCCCAAGGCGACGCTCCGGCTGTCGGTGCGGACGCCCGGGGCGATCGACGCCACGGTGAAAAACCCGGTGCCGTTGTTGATCAACACGTAGTCCTCGCTCTCCGGGCCGCACCCGGCGCGAGCACACCGGTCGGCGACCGCGAGGTCGAGGTCCCCGTCTTTGTCGAGGTCGATCGCCGCGACCTCGTTCGTCGCGCGGACCAGCTCTCCCGGGATTCGCGTCCCGGTTTCGTCGCGGAAACAGCCGGTGCCGTCGTTGATCAGAAGGACGTTGGTCGCCCCCGCGTAGTCGTCTCCCTGGCGGCCGACGTAGAGGTCCGCCCAACCGTCGCCGGTCAGATCTTGGAATACAACGCCCGAGCTGTTGCCGGCCGTGGCCGCGGCGGGGATGCGCGGCGCGCCGGAGGGGCAGATCTCCTGCGATACGTCGTTCCAACGGCCGGTGGTCGGGTCGCGACGCATCAGCAGATCGGTCTGCGCCTGTGCCGCCATCACCTGCTGGGCCGGGTCGGGATCGAGACCGGAGAGGCCGTAGCCGATCCCCGCGGTGACGTAGAGGTCGTCGCAGATCGGCGTCGCCGGAGTGACGATGATCCCCGCGGTTCCGCCCGCCGGCGCCGCCGGGGCGGCCAGCCGGGCTAGCGGGCCCACGGGCACCGGGTCGACCGCCACGGGCAGCTTGTCGAACGCGCAGCCGAACGCGCCTCGAGTCGCGGAGACGAAGGTCTGCGAAAAGCCGCTCCACGGCACCGTCGGGTTGGTCTGCGTGTTCTGGTGGTGGCCGTCGATCGACTGGAAGAAGGTCGGTTTGCCGTACCGGACCGGTTGGGCCGGATCGATCAGCGCGTCGCTGTAGTTGACCAGGAGCGACAGACCCTTGTTCTCGAGCGACGCTTCCATCAGGCGACGGGTCCCTCCCGGCGGAACGGGGATCCCTTCTGGCGGATCGAACTGCGCGAAGTTGAACAGGAGGACGTCCGTGTAGGCCGCCGGCTGCTGGCTTCCCAGGCTGATCAGATCGCGCGCCAGGGTGAACACCGTATCGCCCGGATCTTCGTAGAACTGATGCTCGCCCCAGACGTACTCGCCGGAGTCGCGTTCGTAGTTCCAGGGCGTGAGCGTCGGACCGGGAGGATCGACCGGCGCCGGCTCGATGCAGATCGCGGGACCGACCGATACGGCGGCGCGAGCTGGTCCGACGAGGAGCGGTATCAGCGAGGCGAGGAGGAGGGCCGCCGCGAGGGCGGCCCGGCGGAAGGAACCTGGTTTCGGCATGGCGCGTTCTCCGATCGGGACGGCAGGCCTCGGGCCACCCGAGGCACTCCCCTACCGGAAGAAGCGGAAACGGACCGCCGAGATGACGATGGGAACGCGACGAATCCGCGGCCGCGAGCCGGGGCGGCTCAGGAGCGGATGGTGTCGATCTGGGCCGCCGCCTCGCCGAGGCGCGCCAGATCGCGCGGCAGCGCGAGCCGGTAGGCGGGTACGACCTTTGCCAACTCGGCGCAGGCATCGAAGTGGGCGGCCAGCAGATCGGGCGGAAAGCGGCGCGCGGCGACGGTCTGGGCGCAGAGGAGCTGCGCGGTTTCGCTCGGCCGGAGCGCCGTGAGCTCCGGATGGACCGCCGAGCCCGGGCCGGCGAGGACGATCAGGGCCGTGGCCGGCGCGGGAGCGACGGACCGCCGGGGCGGGTCGAGCTTGAGCTGCGGATAGTCGAGGTGGGCGAGCAGCCGGCCATCGCGGAGCTCGAAGGGGACGAGGTCGTCGGCGGCGCGCCGCCAACCCGGGACGGTGGTCCCCGCATGCGCCGCGAGCGTGGATTTGCCACGTCCGGATTCTCCGACCAGCAGAAACAGCCGGTCGCCCAGGAACACCGCGCTCGCGTGCAGGGCCCAGACGCCGCGTTCGGCGAGCAGGGTGAGGATCGGCGGGCCGAGCGCGAGCTCCTCGAAGCGGTCGGGCTCCGCGCTCGCGTCGAACGGCGGGTTCCACGACGGCGAAGGCGGCGGCAGTAGCCCGCGTGCTTCCGGAGGCCCGAGGCAGAGGAGGGGCCGGTCGGTCCAGAGAGTACGGTCGACGAGGGTGTAACGAAATCCCGCTTCGCCCGGGCCGAACCGGAGGATCGCCTCCCCCGGCCGCGGCCCGAGGAGGTCCGTCATCGCCGGAGCTTCAGGGCGGGGTCGCCGAGCAGCGTCCAGCCGAGGAGCACGTCGCGCAGGTCGCCGGGCCCGGCCGCGATCGCCCGCTTGGCGTTTTTCAACGCCTCGCCGATCGTCGCGCCGGGAACCGCCAGCCGGCCGAGGAGAGCCGGTCCGAGCAGCTGGTCCGACTCGGTGCGCGAGAGGGTCGAGGAGCCGATCACCGCGGCCGCTCCCTGCGGCCCGGCGAGCAGCATCCGGTGCGCCAGGGTATCGAGCTCCGGGGCCACGTGGTACGTGTTCCAACATCCCCACTGGACCACCAGCGACGGCCCGGTGAAGTTGGTGAGCGCGTCGGCGTCGGCCGAGGAGAACAACCCCTGGAAGCTCCAGACGGTCGGTCCCGAGTGGCCGACGAAGTGGACCAACGCGGGCCCCTGGTTGAACGCCGCGATCAGCTGCGCGCGCGCCGTCTCGGCCCCGAGGTCGTCGACATAGGTGCGCGCGAGCGGCCAGCCGGCCGGCAGCTGCGGAGCGAGCTGGTCGCTGATCGAGCTGAACGTCCGGGCGCCCTCCGCGTCGGTGCCGTCGGCCGCGAGCAGCGCGCCGGTTCGCGTGCCGTCGAACGCGAGGGTTTTGCTGATCAGCAGATGAAGCTCGGCCGCCGTGCGCGCGGGAAGGCGGCCGAGCGCCAGATCGGGCGCCCCGTCATCGTCGAGGTCGGCGTAGACCGAGTCGGCCGGCGTAAAGCGGATCAGGTCGTCTGTCTGGACGTACGGCGTGGGGATCAGGCTCACCGAGCCGATCCCGAGATGGTCGAGATAGTCGTAGGTGTCCGCGCCGACCAGCAGGACGTAACGGGCGCCGAGCTGCTGCGCGGCGTACCGCAGGTAGTTCCGGATCGCCGCCGGATCGACCTCGCCGCCGCTATAAGCCGTATACAGATCGAAGACGTCGACCACCTTGACCTTGAATCCTTCCGCTTCGCGCGCCGCGACCAGCGGGGCGAGCTCTCCGGCGAGGCTCGGGTGGGTGATCACCAGGTAGTCCGCCCGCCGGGAGCCCAGGTCGGCCGCCACCGTGCGCGCCGGTTGGATCGCGGGCACGAGCAGCGAGGACGACGCGACGACGTCCACCGAGCCCGCGCGAGCTCCGGCGCTTCCTCCGGGAACCGAGAACGACGCCCGGTAGGAGCCGCCCGCCCCCTCGACGGCGACGTTGGCCACCCGGGAGGCGCCAGACCTCGCGTAGACGACGACGTCGGACGAGGGGAGGTCGGAGACCTCGATCCGGCCGGGCGCGCTCGGGAACCGCAGGCTCCCCTCTCGCGCCGCGAAGCGCCGCGGGTACGTCAGCGCATAGCGGTCGACGTGGACCAGATCGAACGCGTTGCCCGTGTCGCCGGGCAGGCGGACGGTGAGCGTGTTCGTGCCCTCGAACAGCAGGCCCGCGGGGAGCGGCAGGTCGTAGCTCCGCGGCACGAGGCCGTCGAAGCGCTCGTCGACGAGCTGGGTACCGTTGAGCGAGATCTCGAGATGGTGATCGGGCGTCGAGGGCCAGTTGGTGACCCCCCAGAGCTCGAGATGGAGCCGGGCGTCGGATCCGGCGAGCGCGTCGACCTCGATCGGGAAGCTCTTCTCGGCCGGGCTCGCCTGGGCGAGCACCGGCGCCTCGTACCACGGGTCGCCGTTCGGCGAGGCGAAGCTGTAGATCAGATCCCGGTCGATCGCGAGCGTTTCGGGATAGGAGGCGGCCGTCGCTCCCGCGGGGGCGCCGTCCTCGATCGCGACGCGCGCCGGGGGTCGGGTCGGCTTGGAGGTCAAGCGATAGACCCGGGTGCGGGTATAGAGGCTTCCGGCGAGCGCCTCGCCGCGGAACTCGACGTAACCGCCGGGACCGAAGATACCTGAGTTCTTGTCGCCTCCCCGGACGAAGATCGGCACCGGCTGCCCGGTCCGGGCGACCTCGATCGACAGACGGTCGACGTTCGCCCCGGCGAGGTCGATCCCCGCGGCGCGCAAGCTCTCGTAGCTCACGCGGTAGATGCCGTCCCTGTCGACCCGCAGCTCGGCGGCCGGAGCGGTCGCGGCCCGAGTCTGGGCGCGCCGCGCTGCTTGGTCCACCTGGTCCGCCGCCGCGATCTCGGCGCGGACCGCCGTCCAGTCGATCGGCTCGGCGGTCGAGACCCGGCCATAACGGCGGTCCAGGGCGAACGGCCCGCGACGGGTCCGTTCGCCGAGGATTCCGGCGTCCTCGAGGAGCAGCTCGGTCCATACTTCGTCAGCCAGCACGGCCCGGTAACTTTGGGGCGCGAGCCGATCGAGCGCGCGGGCCGGGATCATCTTTGGGGTCAAGCGCCGCCAGGGGTCCTTGGGGCCTTTGCGGCCGAGCAGGGCATACCCCACGGTCGACGTCTCGGTCTCGGTCGTCCACTCGACCTCGAGGCCTCGGGCCGTCCGCGCGGCGAAGAACGAAGCGAGGGTCACCGGAAGGGTATTGACGGGGATCTGGTAATCCTCGACCTCGCCGCTGGTCGCGACCCCGGTGGGCGAGGTCACCTCCGACGCGGTATACGAAATTCGGAACCGGGCGTAGGTCGAAGTGGTGCCCCCCGCGTTCGTCGGCACGGAGCTCCAGGTGACGTTGAACGCCGTCGGCGACGAGGTGTTCGCTGGTACGTTGGTCGTCGCGGAGATCTCGTTCGCGTCGGCGAAATCGCCGTCTCGGTTCCAGTCGATGTAGCCGACCAGCGAGGCCGCGGTGGTAGTCGAGAGGTTCACCGCCGTCACGCTCACCGTATAGCTCGTCGAGGGAGAGGCGTAGTTGGGGAACGTCGCCACGCCGTCCTCGTCGTCGACGCCCCCGACTTGCGTCGTGTCGTCGGGGGTCGCCGTCGCTCCCCCCGCGGCCGGCTGGCCGTCGGCCTCGCCGTCCGGCGGGTTGGTGCCGAGGTAGAGCGTGCGGTCGCCCATCGCGTGGCGGGCGCCGCCCGCCAGCTGCGTGCCGTAAGTGTTCGGGGCGTCGCCGTAGTCGTAAGCGCAGAACGAGAAGTCGCTGATGCCGACCACCATGAAAGCGTTTTCGTTCGCCGGGTCGTCCCCTTGGCTGTAGTTGATCGTCAGCGACGACACCGCGCCGGAGAACTGCACGTCAAGATTGCCGGTCGTGGCGGTGACCGCCGCCGATGCGTCTCCTTCGGCCAGGTCGCCCGCGAGCTGGGCGTTTCCGCCGGCGACCGCCGCGATGGTGTACGGCACCTGACTCCCGGAGGGGCCGGTCGCCACGATCTCGACCTGGTCCTCCCACGCGGCACCGGTGATGTCGACGTCGAGGAAGGTGAATCGCAGATCGCGCACCGGGCGCGAGAAGGTAAGGGTCGACGCCAAACCCACGGCCTCGTTGTCCTGGGTACCGGCGAGCGCCGAGGCGTCCATCGACATCGAGTAGTAGCCGGTGTGGTTACCGTTCGTCGTGGTACGGGTGACGATCTCGTTGCCCAACGTACCGCCGGCGCTCGCCCCGGTGCCGGCGAAATCACTTGTCGCACCCTGGGTGATCGTGACGTCGCCCACCGTCGCCGTGGTCAACGCTACGACGTTTCCGTTGGCCCCCCAGTCGAAGGACACAGTGCCGGTGCAGGTCGAGGTCGCCGCCGTCGTGCTCGATAGAGTCAGGTACGCGCGGTTGAACGTGCCGTTCGTCCCGTTGTTGTTGATGTCGCAGACGTTCAGCGTCCAGGTCCCTGCCGCGGCGACGCCGGAAAACGTCGTATCGATGGTCGCCACCGGAACGATGCGATTGAAAAAGGGAGCCGCCGTCGGGTCGGTGTCGTTGTCGTCGAGCACACCTTCCGTGTTCGACGAGATCAGGATGTCGTAGTTGTCGTCCGTGTCGCCGCCTCCCCCCGCGTTTCCCGCAATCAGCTGGAGCGACGTTCCGCTCGGTGCCACCAGGGTGGCCCGCACATCGCCCCGGTTGGTGTGGCTGACGTTGAAGCCCAGGCCGACCCTCGAAACGGTGAACGAATCGGACACCGTAAAGGTCCGCACGAGCGGCGTCGCACAGCCCGCGGACCCCGCGGCCGCAGCCGAGAAGTTGACGGCACCCGACGTGGTGTTGTCGTAGCGGTAGGTCAACGCGGCCGCCGGCCGAGCCAGGGGACCGGCGAACGCGAGAAAGGCGATCCCGAGCACGAGACCCTTCGCAGAATTGAGACGGCGCGAGAGAGGCGTCGGATTTTCGGACATTGTCTGCACCTCGTACAACCGCTAGCGAGATTTGAACAGAGCGGGGTTGCCGCTCTCGCCGATGCCGGGGGAAGGCCCGAGCGTCAGCGTACGAAGGTCGCCCAGCTCGATCAACCGGGGCGCTTCGTAGGGCCGCTTCGGCGTGGCGAACCCTGTGGCGGTGGGTTCGGACATGGGGGAATGGGGAGAATGGGACATTGAAACCTCGTTATCGTCCGGCTCGACGCAGCTGCTCCCGGGAATCGAAAGCTCGTCCCCAATCGGCGGGCTCGAAGGCGCCGAGCGGTCGGCGAAGCCAAAGCTCAAAGGAAAGCGCTAACCAAACGAGTAATCCAGAAAGGCCGAGGCTCCGATCTTTCCAGCCGTTTTCAATCCAGTCCGGACGCAAAAACTCACGCCATGCTGCATTTTTTGAAAGCAATATTGCGGCCAAGGATCCGCTGGGATCCCGATAGACGCCTGCGCGGAAAATCTCTTCAAACGTTGCTTTGTCCGTTCGCGCGAGAATCGAGGCTGGAAGTAAGGATCTCATCGCGCGCTTCAGGATCGGCCTCGGCTCTTCTGGCATTCCGAGATCGTCGGCGGGAAGGGAAAGAAAGAGCTCGAGGACGCGCCGGTCGCGCAGGGGGTAGCGGAGGTCGACTCCTCGCCGGTCGCCGTAGTGCCGCTCGACGGCGAGTCCGTGTCCGTTCATCGCCGAAAGGAGGCTCCGGGCCTGGGCGGGACGGCGATAGCCGGACGCCCAGCCGTCTCGCTCGACCGGATCGGGGAGGAGCTCGAGCGCGCGCTCGGTGAGCCAAGGGAAACGTTCGGCGGCCCGCCGGGCAGAGCGCTCCAGCCGCAATCGATCGGGAAACAGCGCGCCGAGCGCGGGCCGCAGGGCGCCGCCGCCCGCGAGCGCGACGACCGCCCGCACCGCCGCCCGGATACGGCCGGCGCCGAACGCCTCCCGAAGACGGAATTCGGCGCCGCCATAGAGCTGGTCGCCACACATTCCGGAGAGGAGGACGCCGCAGTCGAGCGCTGCCGCGGCTTCGTAGGCGCGCTCATGGAAACGGCGGTAGGCGTTCTGTTCCGGGGTGGCCGGGTGCAAGGGCCAGCTCGCGAGGTCGCCGAGCGGCAGCTCGTCGTCGCACGGCAGGGCATGGAGCTCGAGGCCCAGCTCGCGCTCGAGCACCGCGAGATGTCGGCTCTCGTCGGCCCTGGGATGGCGCGGAAAGACCCAGGAGATCGCGCACAGGTCCTCCCGCTCCGGCAGCGCACGCCGCGCGAGCGCCGCGATCGGCGACGAATCGAGGCCGCCGCTCAACAGGACCGCCGGCCGACCGACCGAGCGCAGGCGGCAGCGGATCGCGAGGTCGAGCCGACGGCCGAGCTCTCGCGCGCGCTCTTCGGGATCGGCGGCGACGAGCTCCGGCGATACGGCAAGCGGCGGGGGAAGGCGAATCCAGCGTTCGCGCTGCGCCTCGACCACGAGGATCTCGCCGGGCAACATTTGACGCACGCACGGACAAAAAGTGCGCCTGGGATCGGAGTCTTCGAGCGAAAAATACGAGGCGACACGGGCGAAATCGAGCTCCGTCTCACGGCCGAGCACCGCGGCGAGCGCGCCGGCTTCGGAGGCCGCGAGCAACCGATGCGTTTCGAGCACCACGGCCAGGCCGCGGCCGCCGAGCGGGTCGCGCGCGAGGATCGCCCGGCGCTCTTCGGCGTCCCAGATCGCGATCGCGAAAGGACCGAGGAGCCGGGAGAACGCGTCGAGTCCCCAAATCGCGTAGGCCGCCGCGACGAGCGCCGCGTCGCTCGTGGTTCCGAGCGAACGGGAAGGACCCGGAAACTCCGGCATCGCGCGCCAGAGCGCTTCGCGATCGTCGATCCGGCCGTCGAACGCGAGCCAGGCGCGGCCACCGCGAATCGGGATCGGTTGGCGCTCGCCGACCTCTTCGGGGGTGGTCCAGAAATGAAGGTGGCCGAGCGCGCCGCCGCGGGCTCCGGCGACGTCCCGGCCGTCCCGCCCTCGATTCGCCATGAGGCCGAGCAGGCCGTCGAGAATCGCTGGATGGATCTCCGCGTCTCGGCGAGCCATCGCGAGCCCCAGCGCGCTCATGATTCAGCTCCTTCTTCGATAGGCAGCTACTGCTCGAAACCCCGATGTTACCAGGTTCCTCTCCAAATGCGAGGCCGGAGGCGCGGGTCTCCTGCCCCGGTGGGCGGTGTCGCTCGCGCCAGCCCCCCATATACTCCTTCGCGATGAGCTCCGTCTCTCTGGTGTTCGAAGGCCTCCGGCGCCGATTCGGCCGAGTGCGCGCGCTCGAGCCCGCTTCGGGCCGGGTCTCCGGCGGCGAGGCGCTGCTCGTCCGGGGCGCGAACGGCTCGGGCAAGAGCACGCTCCTGCGCTGCCTCGCCGGCCTGCTCGCGCCGGACGGCGGCTCGATCGAGCACGTCGAGGAGGGAGTCGCCCTCTCGCCCGCCGAGCGACGCGCGCGGATCGGCTTCGTCTCTCCCGACCTCGCTTTCTACGATGAGCTTTCCGCCGGCGAAAACCTCGAGTTCTTCGCTCGCCTGCGCGGCCTGCCGACCGCCCGGGCGGGCGAGTTGCTCGCGCGCGTCGGGCTGCCGGCCGACCGTCTCGCGGGCGCCCTGTCCTCCGGAATGCGGCAGCGCCTGCGCTGGGCGTGGGCGCTTCTCGCCCGGCCGCGCACCTTGTTATTGGATGAACCGTTCCAGAACCTCGACCTTGAGGGCGAGAACACCTTGCGTTCCCTGCTCGGCGAGCATCTGGACGCCGGCGGCCTCGTCGTCGTGGCCACGCCGATCTCCCTGGAGGTCTCGGGTGTCGTCTCCCACCTCGAGCTGGGCCGGTAGCGCGCGGGCGGTCGTCGCGAAGGACTGGCGCTGCGAGCTGCGCAGCCGCTACGCCTTGAACGCGATCGCCCTGTTCGCGGTGACCACGCTGGTCGTGACCAGCGCGGCCCTCGGCCCGGCCGGTACCAACAAATCGCTCGCGATCAACGTCCTGCCCGCGATGCTCTGGCTGATCCTCCTGTTCGCCGCCGCGGCCGGTCTGCCGCGGGCGTTCGTCCACGAGGAGGAGAGCCATACCGCGACCGCGCTTCGCTTGGCCGCGCCGCCGTCCGCGCTGTTCGTTGGCAAGCTCGCCTTCGGGGTGAGCTTACTGCTCGGCATCGAGGCCTTGATCGCGCCGCTCTACCTCGCCGTGATGAGCCTCGAGGTGAAGGCGCCCGCGCTTTTGGTGGTCGCGTTGTTTGCGGGCGGCTACGGTCTCGCGGCGGGCAGCGTCCTGATCGCCGCGCTGGCGAGCCAGGCGCGCGGCCGCAGCACGCTCTTTTCGGTCCTCGCTTTCCCGGTGCTGATGCCGCTCCTGCTGCTCGCGATCGAGCTCACCCGGAACGCCGTCGCGGGCGATCCGGCCGGGCCCGCGCTCCCCCAGCTCCTTCTATATGATGGCTCGGTCACCATCGCAGGGCTCATGCTCTTTCCCGCGGTATGGAACCCATGACACGAACGATCTCGCTCGGACTTCGCGGTGTGCTCTGGCTCGGGATGTCGCTCTGCATCTGGGGCGCGTTCTTCTACGCCTGGTCGGATCCTGCTTTCGTCGGGCAATCGAGCCGGATCCTGTTCTTCCACGTGCCCATGGCCTGGACCTCGTTCGTCGCCTATTTCACCGCGGCGATCTACAGCGCCCGCTTCCTCTGGGGCGGTCGTCGGATGCGCCACGATCGGGCGGCCGCGGCAGCGGTGGAATGCGGCGTGCTGTTCGGCGTGCTCGCCACGGTGACCGGCTCGCTCTGGGCGCGGATCGAGTGGGGCGCCTACTGGAACTGGGACCCGCGCCAGACCTCGATCGTCGTCGTGCTCCTGTTCTACGGCGCCTACCTCGCGCTGCGCAGCGCGATGGCGGATCGGGAGATCCGGGCGAGGATCTCCTCGGTCTACGCCCTGATCGCCCTGGTGGTGACGCCGTTCTTCTACTTCATCGTGCCGCGGATCACCGAGTCGCTCCATCCGGAGCCGGTGCTCAATTCGGAGCGCAAGCTCGATGTCGATCCGCGGATGTTCACGGTCTTGATCGGCTCGGCGCTCGCCTACTCGGTGCTGTTCTTCTGGATTCACAACCTGCGCGCGCGCACCCAAGCGCTCGTCGACGCCCGCGAGGACGACCCGTCGTAACGGGCTCCGGCGCGGAGTAACCTTCGATTCGGGAAAGGGACACCATGGAGCTCGGCGGACTGTTCTGGATCTTCGCGGTGAACTTGATCATCTGGACGGGACTCTTCCTCTTCCTGCTACGCATCGACCGGCGGCTCGCCGGTCTCGAAGCGGGCGGAACGGGCAAGTCCTAGGAGACGGCCATGAAACGCAACCTCTGGTACGCCGTGGGAGCCCTGATGCTGCTCGGCTTCGCCGGCTTCTCGCTGATGTCGTTCCAGCAGAGCCTCACGCCCTACGTGAGCTTCGAGCAGGCGACCTCTTCGCAGCGCATGGTGCAGGTGATGGGCGGTCTGCAGAAGGGGAGCGCCGATTACTCGAACGACGAGAAGGCGCTTTCCTTCACGCTCCTGGAGCCCAACACCTCGAAACCGCTGCGAGTGCGCTATCACGGCGTGCGGCCGGGCAATTTCGACGACGCGATCAGCGTCGTCGCGATCGGCCGCTACGACGAGGTCTCGAAGCAGTTCGAGGCGAGCAAGCTGCTGGTCAAGTGCCCGAGCAAGTACCAGGGCGCTGAAGTGAAGACGTACAGCTAACCGCAGGATTCGGGCGGGAGCGAAGCTCGGCGGTCTGTTTCCCGGCGCCGGCCCCGGAACGGAGCCGGCGGGAGGGCGCCGAAGGACAAGGAGGACTCGACCGTGAACGCACTGACCCATCTCTACCTCCCCGGCGCGGTCTCGATCTGGGCCGCACTGGTCTTCGCGCTCGCCGCCGTCTGGGGCTACTCCCGGGCGCTCCGCGGCGACGCGGCGGAGATCGCCTTCGGCCGTCGCGCCTATGCCTGCTTCGCCGCCGCGATCGGCATGACCGCGTTGATGCTGATCCTGGTCCTCTTGATGCGCGACTTCCGCGTCGAGTACGTGTTCCAGTACTCGGGCCTCGATCTTCCCGGGCATTACCAGTTCGCCTCGTTCTGGGCGGGCCAGAAGGGGAGCTTCTTGATCTGGTTGTTCTGGGGGACGATGCTCGGGCTGTTCGTCCAGCGCACTGCGGGCAAGAGCGAAGCGCCGGTGATGGTGATCTACCTCGCGACGCTGCTGGGCCTGATCTTCATCCTGGTGCGCGAGAACCCGTTCGTCATGCTCTCGCAGTCGCCCGCGGACGGCCAGGGGCTGAACCCACTGCTCCAGGACGATTGGATGGTCATCCACCCGCCGATCATGTTCATCGGCTACGCGGCCACCGCGATTCCGTTCGCCTTCGCCATGGCTTCCCTCTGGCGACGGGATTACGACGGCTGGGCCGCCCGAGCATACCCTTGGGCGCTATTCGGCTTCCTGGTGCTCGGCTGCGCGATTCTGATGGGCGGGTACTGGGCCTACAAGACCCTCGGCTGGGGCGGTTTCTGGGGATGGGATCCGGTCGAGAACGCGTCGCTGATTCCCTGGCTCTGCCTCACCGTCCTGGTTCACGGGCTCCACATGGAGCGGACCAAGAAGCGCTATCGGCGGGCCAACTACCTGATCGCGGCGGCGGTCTACCTGTCGGTGCTCTACGGCACCTTCCTCACCCGTTCGGGCGTGCTCGCCGATTTCTCGGTCCACAGCTTCGTCGACCTCGGCATCTCGGGTTGGCTGATCGCCTTGATGACCGCTTTCATCGGCCTGTCGGTCCTGCTGCTCGCCACGCGTTGGCGCGAGGTACCTACCGAACGCAACGAGGATCCGATCTTCTCGCGCGGCACCTTCCTGGTGCTCGCCACGATCGCGATCTCGGCCTCGGCGTTCGTCATCACCTACGGTACCTCCGCACCGCTGCTCACCCGCCTCCAGGCCAACGTCGGCCAGGTTGGACCCGAGTGGTACAACCTGGTCAACAAGCCGATCGCGATCGCCGTCGCGGTCCTGCTCACCTTCCTCCCCTACCTCACGTGGAAAGGGGACGAGGTGGGCCGGGTGCTCCACCAAATGCTCGTACCGCTGGTCGTCGGCACGGTGATCGCGGTCGCCTTCGTCGTCTGGCAGGTCCGCGACGCGATGGATATCGCGCTGGTCCTGTTCTCGGCGCTCGCGCTCGCCTCCAACCTCCACAAGACGGTCGCCAAATGGCGCGCCGGCGGGGTCCGGGCGGCCGGTGGCTATCTCGCCCACGCGGGCGTCGGCGTGATGCTGCTCGGCATCCTCGCCTCGTCGGCCTACGACGAGAGCACCAAGCTGACGCTGGTCCAGGGCAAGCCCGTCATGAGCGGCGGGAAAACCTATACCTTCACCCGCTACCTGCCGCCGACCGCAGAGGAGCAGCGCGACCGCATGGAGATCCAGGTGGTCGAGGCGGGAGGTAAGAGCTACAAGCTCTTCCCCCGAATGTTCCTGAACCAGCGCACGCAGCAGCTGATGGTGAACCCCGATATCCGCAAGACCCTCTCCTCCGACCTCTACGTCTCGCCGATCCAGTACGACCCGGGTCGCCCCGAGCTGTCGCTCGCGAAGGGGCAGGAGAGCGCGGTGGGCGACCTCACGGTCAAGTTCGAGGGGTTCGACCTGAACGCCGACGGCAACGCGCTCGCCCAGATGTCGGCGGGCAAGCAGATCACCATCGGGACGATTTTCGCGGTCACCCGGAACGGCAAGACCTCCACCGTGCGGCCGGTCTATCGGCTGAGCCCGGGCAGCGGCGAGGTCGAAACGCCACCCGTCGACCTTCCCGGGGGCGGTGCGATCCGGGTCTCGCGGATCGACGCCTCCGCTGGCCACGTCGAGGTCGAGCTCGGTGGGGTAAGCAATCCGCCGAGCCTGGCGGTCGACGTGACGACCAAGCCGCTGATCGGCCTGGTCTGGTTCGGCCTCTATCTGATGCTCGGGGGTGGCGGCCTGGCGATGGCGCTCCGGTTCCGGGACGCGCGGGTGTTGGAGCGGTTGCCCGAACGAGCCGCGTGAGTTGAGCGGGCCACACGAGCCAAACGGAGAGAGCGCGGGGGCGCGCGCCCTCGCGCTCTTCGTTTCGCTCCTCGTGGCCCTGGCGTTCGTCGTCCTGTTCGTCCGGACCGCCTGGATCTCGGACGACGCGCGCATCACCTTCCGCAGCGTCGAGCAGCTCCACGCCGGAAACGGTCCGCGCTGGAATCCGCACGAGCGGGTCCAGGCGTTTACCCATCCGCTCTGGTTCCTGGCCCTCTCGGCGGCTCGGACCCTGAGCGCCGACACGGCGGGCAACGCGCTCTTCCTCTCGGCGCTGCTGGGTCTCGTCACCCTCTGGCTCTCCCGGCGGCTGTTCGACGATCCCCGGCGCTGGTTGATCGCCTGGGGTCTGCTCCTGTCGTCCAAAGCCTTCGTCGACTTCTCCTCGTCGGGGCTCGAGAACCCGCTGGTCTTCGCCCTCCTGACCTTGCTCTTGGTGCTGCTCGGAGCGCGGCCGGACGAGGCGTTTCCCGCTCGGCCCTTGGCGAGCGCGGGTGCGCTCGCGGCGACTACCGCGCTCCTCTTGCTCTGCCGCCACGACCTCGCGCTCCTGATCGGGCCGCCGGTCGCCGCGGCGCTGCTCGGGCCGGCGGTTGAGACGCCGCGCCGGACGCTCGGTCGGGCGCTGCTCGGCGCCCTTCCGTTCGTCGCCTGGACCCTGTTCGCGATCGTCTACTACGGCTTCCCGTTTCCGAACACCGCGTACGCGAAGCTCGCCAACGGCGTTCCCGCGGCCGAGCTTTGGCAGCAGGGCATCGCCTACGGGACGAATCTGGCGCGGTGGGATCCGCTTACCCTCGTCGTTCTGATCGGGGGGACCGGTCTCGCTCTGTTCCGACGGCGGCCGGGAGTCTGGATGGGGCTCGGCATGGCGGCCTACTGCGCCTACCTCCTCCGGATCGGCGGCGATTTCATGGCAGGGCGGCTCTTTACGCCGGTTCTACTCTGGGCGGCATTCGAGGTCGCCGGGCGTTTGCCGCTACGCCGCGCCGGGCTCCTGGTCGCCGCGCTGCTCCTCTATGCGATCGTCCTACCCGGCTCGCCTTGGACCAGCGGCGCCGGTTACCGGCCGGCCTACGATCATCGAACGGCCGGCGAAACAGGCATCACCGATGAGCGTGGGTATTACTTCAAGGGGAACTCGCTCGCCGCCCATCTCGCCAGTTTCGACCGGACCGGGCCTCCCCTCGTCGATTCGGTGACGGTCGCCGGCGCGGTCGGGGCGACCGGGATGCAGGCGGGGCTCGACCGAATCGTCGTCGACGAGAACGCGCTCTGCGATCCGCTGCTCGCTCGGCTTCCGGCCGAGCGCCCTTGGCGCATCGGGCACTTCCGGAGGGCGATCCCCGCGGGCTACCTCGATTCCCTCCGGCAGGGACGAAACCGGATCGAGAACCGGTACGTTCGCGCGCTCTACGCCGACCTCCGCAAGATCGCGCAGGGGCCGCTCTGGAGCGGCGAGCGCTGGCGGGCGATCGCGAGGCTGAACCTCCATCCGCCGCGGCTCCCGTGCGCCGCCCCGCCGTGCCGCGAGATGTCGGTGATCGTGATGCCGTCGAGCGCTTACTCGCCTCGATTCTGGCGCGTCGAAGGCGCGCTGTCCGGTGTGCGGCGCGATCAGGAGCGCGTGCGGGTCGAGGGTCGATTGCAGTATGGCGACCTCGTCGCCGACCAGCGGTTGTTCGTCTCGGTCCCGAGCGCCCCACTCTCCTCGGCGCTCGTCGAGCCCGAACACCCGGCCCCGCCGGGCGCCTTCGCGTTCGAGCTGCGCTTCAACTCGCCTGCCGAGGCGCTCGCCGCGGTCCGGCAGATCTGCGTCGCCACCGATTCGGCCGAGAGCCCCGGTGGGTTGCTCGCCTCGCGGCGACCGATCTGCGGCCGGCTGCTCGGCCCGGGAGTGGAGCTTTGGCCACGGCGACGCGGCGTCGAGTAGGGCATTCTCCCGGGGGAGGCTTTTCGCCTCTCCCTTGCCCTTCCCGCCTTCGATCCCGTCAGGCCCCGTAGGCCAGCCGCTCGGCGAGGCTGTTCGGCAGGCCGGCTTCGCGGATGCGCTCCTGGGCGCGGGCGATCGGGTAGGAGACCCGATGCCAGCGCAGGACGCGGCGCTCGCTGTCGTAGGTCATGAAGGCGGCGCGCGGATCGCGGTCGCGCGGCTGGCCGATCGATCCCGGGTTGATCAGATAGCGGGTCTTCGGATCGAGCTCCAGGCGGCCCGTCCCCTTGAGCGCCCGGACGCCGATCCCCATGCGGTCGTAGGTGAAGATCGACGGGATATGGGTGTGGCCGAAAAAGGTGATCGGCGACGGAAAACTGGTGAAGATCTCCCAGGCGTCGAGGTCGGAGAACACGTAGGTGTCCTCGTCGAGCGGCGAGCCGTGGCAGATCGAAACCCCCTCGGCGACCTCGATCGGCCCGCGGGGCAGGTCGCGGATGTAGCGCAGATTGGCCGGCGTCAGGCGGCGGTTGGTCCAGATCGCCGCCTGGAGCGCGTTGGCGTTGAACTGGCCGCCCGAATCGATCCCGGCCACCACCTTGTCGTGGTTGCCGCGGACGATCCGGATCTTGCCCAGGTCCCGCACGGCCTCGACGACCTGGTTCGGCGCGGCGCCGTACCCGACCAGATCGCCCAAGACCAGAATGACGTCGGCACGTTTGCGGCGAGCGCGGCGCAGGACGGCCTCGAAAGCCTCCCAATTGCCGTGCATGTCGGACAAGATCAGGTAGCGCACGCCCAGCCTTTCATTTCTGCGATGCCACATCCTAAAACGGTGCGTCGGGATTCCTCGCGCACGCCGGCTAAATTCGTACCTCAATCGGAAAGATCGAGATCCTTCAATAAGATGGCCGCGGTAATCGCAGCAAGATACGCGCCGTGATCTCTTCCGGAGTCTCCTCCGGTCCGATCTCGATCGTCAGCTCGGCCGCGCGATAGGCCGAGAGCCGCTCCCGATAAAGGGCGAGCGCGCTGGTTTCGTCGCGAAACAGGGGGCGATCCTCTTTCCCTTCGAAACCGATGCGGGCGGCCAGGGTAGCGAACGTCGGATGGAGCCATACGGTGAGGCCGGTTCTCTTCATCAGGTCTGCGTTGGCCGACGAAGCGAAGGTACCTCCCCCGGTGGCGATCACCGCGTCGTCCCCGGCGGCAGCGCGCTCGAGTGCTTCCCTTTCCCATTGGCGGAAAACGGGCTCGCCCCGTTGCAGGAAAATTTCGCGGACCGAAAGGCCGGTCTCACGCTCGATCTCTAGATCGAGATCGATGAAGCGGATGCCCAGCCGCTCGGCTAGGCGGCGCCCCACCGTGGTCTTGCCCGCGCCCATGAAACCGACCAGGTAAATCTTCACGCTCCCTCCGTCGCCGCGAGGAACGCCCGCGCCCGGCGCGAGATCTCCGCGGCGCTCCGCCCCTGGCAGACCGCGCCGAGGATCGCGGCGCAATCCGCTCCCGCTTCGAGCAAGGAGGTGACATTTTCTGTCGTGATTCCGCCGATGGCGATCAAAGGTTTGGCGGTCGCCTCGCGCGCCCGGCGAACGAACGAGAGGCCGACCACGGGGTCGGGGCGCTCTTTGCTCGCGGTGGGAAACACCGGGCCGACCGCTACGGCGTCGACTTCTGCTTCGCGATCCGCCGCGAGAACCTGCTCTTCGTCGTGGGTCGAGAGGCCGATCGGTAGGGAGTCGCCGACGGCTCGCCGCGCGGCAGCGGGAGGCAGGTCGGCCTGGCCCAGGTGGAGGCCGCTGATTCGCGGCGCGAACAGCGCCGCGAGGTCGGCCCGGTCATCGATCCAAAGCTCGGTGGCGCTTCCTTCGAGGCGCCGGCAGACGCACTCGACTTCGGCGTAGAGATCGCGGGCCGAAAGCAGACCGGCGGGCTTGGCGCGCAGCTGGATCCAGAGGACTCCCGCCTGGGCGAGCGCCTCGGCCCCGTCGGCGAGGGAGATCGGCGCGAGCGTCTTGACGTCGGCGATGACGTAGATCCGGGGCGGCGCGAGCCGCGCCCGGGTCATTTGGAGTCCGGTTCGGGCTTCGCCTGCCGGCTCAGGAAACGCTCCATGAAGCGGGTGGAGAGTCGCCCTGCGATGAACTCCGGATCGCGCATGATCCGACGATGCAGCGGGATCGTGGTGTGGATCCCCTCGACGACGAAAAAGTCGAGCGCGCGCGACATCCGGGCGATCGCCTCGAGCCGGCTCTGGTCGTGGACGATCAGTTTCGCCACGAGAGAGTCGTAGTTCGGGGGGATCGTGTAGTCCTCGTAGGCGTGGGTGTCCACGCGGGTGCCCGGGCCCCCGGGGGGGTGAAAGGTCTTGAGCCGGCCGGGCGACGGCGCGAAGGTGTCCGGGTTCTCTGCGTTCACCCGGCATTCGATCGCGTGCCCTCGTGGAAGGAGACCGTTCGGAAGGTCGAGCCGGTCTCCGGAAGCGATGCGCATCTGGAGCTTGACCAGGTCGATGCCGCTCACCAGCTCCGTCACCGGATGCTCGACCTGGATGCGGGTGTTCATCTCCATGAAATAGAAGCTGCCGTCCGAGTCGAGCAGAAACTCGATCGTGCCGGCGTTCTCGTAGGAGACGGCCTGGCAGAGGCGCACGGCCGCGTCGCCCATCCGCGCGCGCAGCTCCGGAGTGAGCGCCGGAGACGGCGCCTCCTCGATCAGCTTCTGATGGCGGCGCTGGATCGAGCACTCCCGCTCTCCAATGTGGATCGCCTTGCCGTAATGGTCGCCGAAGACCTGGAATTCGATGTGCCGCGGCTCGACCAAGTACTTCTCGAGATAGATCGAGCCATCGCCGAACGCCTTCTCCGCCTCGGCCTGCGCGGTCGCGAACTGGCCCGCGATCTCGTCGGGGTCGTGGACGATGCGCATACCGCGCCCGCCGCCTCCGGCCGCCGCCTTGAGGATGACCGGATAGCCGACCTCCGCGGCGAGCGAGCGCGCCTCGTCCGCGTTGGCCAGGGGATCCTCGCTGCCCGGAAGGACCGGCACCCCCGCCTCTTTCGCCTTTTGGCGGGCGTTGGCCTTGTCGCCCATCATTCGGATCACCTCGGGGCGCGGCCCGATCCAGCCGATCTTGCACTCCGCCAAGACCTCGGCGAAGTGGGCGTTTTCGGCGAGGAAGCCGTATCCGGGGTGGATCGCGTCGGCACCGGTGATCTCGGCGGCCGAGATGATGCTCGAGATGTTGAGGTAACTCTGCCCCGAGGGGGGCGGCCCGATGCAGATGTCCTGGTCGGCGTAGGTAACGTGCAGGCTGTCGCGGTCGGCGGTCGAGTAGACCGCGACGGTCTGAATCCCCAGCTCGCGGCAGGCCTGAATGATCCGGAGCGCGATCTCGCCCCGATTGGCGATCAGAATCTTCTTGAACATCGTGCGGCCGGCGCGGGCTTCAGCTGGGGCGGATCGCGAAAAGCGGTTGACCGAACTCGACCGCCTGGGCGTTCTGCGGGTAGACCTGAACGACCTCGCCGGGGGTATCCGACTCGATCTCGTTCATCAGCTTCATCGCCTCGATGATGCAGAGCACCTGCCCCTTCTTCACCTTGCTGCCGACCGAGACGAACGGCGGCGCGTCGGGCGAGGGGGCGGAGTAGAAGGTTCCCACGATGGGCGAGGTCAGGACGTGATCGTTGGACGTGGCCGCGGGAGGGCTCGGCGGCGCGGGCTCCGTTCCGGGCAGGTGGGTAGGTGCGCTCTCCGCGACGCCCGGATCGGCCGCGGCGCTCGGGGCCGCGGGAGCGTAGACCGGGCCGGCGCTCACAATGCTCGGAGCTGCGGTCGCCGGAGCTTTCCCGTCGATCTTCAGCCGGAAACCCGAACGCTCGACCTCCATGCCGTGAAGGCCACGGGCGGCGATCAGCTCGACCAATTCTTTGATCTGCTCGAATGTCAACAAGGCGCGTTCTTCCTCGAGTGAATGTGGCGCTCCCGCCGTCAGACGAGCTCGGGCTCGAGGAGCAGGCACGCGCGGCGCATCTCGAAACGCGCGCGACCGTAGCTCCCTTCGTTGCCCAGCACCAGGAGGAGATAGTAGTCCTTCGTCAGGGAACTTACCATGATGGTGCCGAGGTCGGTGGTCACCGAAACCTGCTGCATCTCGCCCATCGCGATCTCGCGGTGATTCTCGCCGATCGACCGCGCCTGGGCGATCAGCTCGGCGGAGAGCACCTCGAGATCGAGCTCGGGGTCGTTCGAGACCGATTCGACGGCGATGCCGTCGGCGGCGACCAGGGAGAGCGCAACCGCCCCTTCGATCCGATTCGCGATACGGGAGAGGACCTCAAGAAACACCGGGGACGCTCCCGCGGCGCAGCCGCTCTAGATAGGCGGAAAGCAGTTGGATCTTGCCTCGCGCTTTCGAGGCGGGGGCCGACGCGACCGGCGCGGAGGCGGTTGGCGCGGAGGCCTCGACGGCTTCGGGCAGCTCCGGAATGACCATCGGCTCGATCTCGGCGATCTCGAAGGCCTCCGGGGCCTCGATAGCCTCTTCGGCGAGCGCCTCGCCCAAACCGAGGGCGGGAGCCTGGATCGGCGCGAGGCGCGTCGCGAGGTCGGAGAGCTCGGGCTCGGGCTCCCATTCTTCCGCGGAAGGGGAATCGAGCGGAGCCGTGGTCTCGACCGCCGGAGCCTGCTCGGGCAACTGCCGGATGCGGGCCGCGAGCTCATGAGCCGCGGCGTTGCCGGGCTCGCGGCGGAGCACCTGGCCGAGGATCCGCAGCGCCTCGTCGCGATGACCTTGCCGGAGATAGAGCGCGGCGAGGGTGACGGTCTCGGTCTCGAGCTCCCCGGCGGTTTCCCCGATGGGCTCGGTGTCAGGTACGGTGGGCGCGACAGGCTCGGCACGCTCCTCGGCGGGTGACAGCTCGAATCGCGGCGGTTCGAACGGAGCTGGCTCGAAGCCGAGCGCAGGCGCCGTAAGCTCGGGCTGGAAGACCGGCGGCTCGAATGACGCCGGGACCGGAATGGGAGCCGTCGGCTGCACGACCTCCGGACGCGAAGCGACCGACGAGGACACCGGCCGGCCAACGCCCAGGTCTGCGAGATCGAAGATTCCGCCGCGGGCGAGCGCGTCTGCCCAGCGGCGGCGGTTCTCAGGCCCGCCGAGGCCGCCGAAGATCTCGCCCGAGGAGGCGACTTCGACGCCGGCGGAACGCGAGCCCGCCTCCAGGCCGTCATAGAGCCCGAGCAGGTCGTCGGCCGGCGGAATCGGAGCCGGCTTTCGAGAGACGGGCCCCAGATCGAAGATGTCTTCGCTCATCGTGTCGCTCCGGACCGGGTCTGCAAGAGGTGCGCCGGTCGGTTCGGCGGCAGGTTGATCGTGGGTTCCTCCCCGCGCGACGGCCACGACGGGCGGAGGAGCGGGCTCGGGTGCCTCGAGACGGCGTCGGAGCTCCGCGACGTCGGGATCGCTCTCATGCAGCAAAGCATAAAGGGAGAGGCGCTCTCGCGCGCGGGACAGCTCGCCCAGGCCGATATAGGCGCGGACGAGCAGCTTGCTCGCCACGGCCTGGGTGGCGTCTTGACGAACGACCCGCTCCAGGACCTCGCGGGCCGCCTGGGGCTCGTCGAGCTCCAAATGACAGCGGCCCTTGGCGACGAGTGCCGAGAGATAGCCGGGGTGCTCGCGCAGGCCTTCGTCGAGCACGTCGAGCGACTCGCGCAGACGGCCCAGCTGGCGGTACTCCTCGGCCAGCTGCAGGAAGAGGCGAGAGGTCTTGTCCGCTTCCCATCGTCGGCGCAACTGGGTCACACGATCGGGAAACGGCTGGTCGGTCATCGGCTGGGCGTCATTCGTTTCGGGTCGAAGGGCGGAGCGAGGCACTCGCGGCGCGCGGACGCCAGCTCAAAATGGATCTAAACACATGAATCATAGCAGGTTTGCCGTTCGCGGCGCGCCGGCCGACCCAACCTCTCGGAACCGGCCGGTGGCGGGGTTCGCCACCGGCCGAAAGAGGGCTACTGGATCGTGATCACGACCGGCGTCGAGGTGATGAACTGGCCGTTTCCGGCCGCCACCTGAGCGGTGATCGTGAAACTGCCGCCCGAGGGGGGGAGCTGGCCTTGTAAGACTTTCAAAGCCGTGGTTGCGGCGCCTGTCGAGTCGGTGAAGTCGCGGTCCGACGGATCGAAACTGCCCACCCCCTGGCTGGGGATGAAGACGACCTGGACGCCGGAGACCGGCTGGCCCTGCGAGTTGATCACGTTGGCGACGAGGTTAATCGTCCCGTCCGCGCGCGGGATCTGACGGGGCTGGGCGGTCAGGCTGATCGCGGTCGGGGTATCCCGGATGGTGAGCGTGGTCGTCGCCGGCGCGCTCGATCCGAGGATCGCCGTGATCGTCGCCTCGCCAGCTTGGTTGCCGGCGTTGATCTTGGTGGTCGCGATCCCGTTGGCGTCGGTCTGCGGGCGCGAGTTGGTGAACGTGCCCAGAGTGCTCACCAGCACGACCGTCTGGCCGGCGGCGACCGGGGTGTTGTCCACGTTCCGTGCGATCACAGTCACCGTCGAGGTCGAAGTGGCGCCCGGCGCCGAGACCGGAATGTTGCTCGGGTTGACCGAGACGAGCAGCGTCGGCTGGGTCGACGTCGACTCGCCGATCTGCACGGTGACGGTAGCGCTTCCGGTGCCGGAAGCGTTGCCCACCGGCTCGGAGGTGCTGGTCATCGGCGGGGTGTCGGCGACGCCGGTCGTCACTTCGACCGTCGCGGTGCCCTGACGCCCGTCCGCGTGCAGCGTCGCGGTCGCTTCGCCGTTGCTGTTCGTGGTCACCACCGGGTCGATCGAGCCGAGGCTGGTCGCCAGCCGGAGCTCGGTTCCGCTACGCAGCGGCGTCCCGGTCGCCGTGCGGCCGAGGATGGAGATCGTCGCGGTGCCGTTGACCCCGATGCGGGTGGGCGACGCGCTGACCGAGAGGAAGGTGCCGCTCGGCGCGACGGGGCTCGCCTTACCGCAGGCGATGCCGATCACCACCGCGACCAAGGCGAGAAGTGCGAGCAGGGAGAGAGGGGAACGGCTCTTCATAGCGCTCCAGTATACGAACCGGGGCGGCCGCCCGTCCAGGCGACCGCCCCGAAGATGCGAGGTTCTGAAAGGCCCAACCGCTCGCTATGGAGGCGGCGGAACCGTTACGAACTGGGACTTCGTCGAAGTCCCACCGGCGTTGGAGACGGTGAGCGACACCGTGTAGGTCCCGGCTGCGCTGAACGTGTGCACCGGGTTCTGCTGACCGCTCGTGTTGTTCGCGCCGGAGCCCGGATCACCGAAGTTCCAGAGCCACGAGGTCGGCGTGCCGCTCGACGAATCGGCAAAGATCGTCTGCAGACCGTTGCTGCTGAAGGTGAAGTCCGCCACCGGAGGGGCGGGAGGCGTCACGCGGCAGGTCGTGTCGGACGGCACGTAAGAGAAGGTATTGGTGATCGAGTCGTCGCAACCGGTGGTCAGGTTGGTCACCGTCACCGTGACCGGAGTCGGCGCGTTGCGCATTCCGGTGAGGGAACCCGAGGTGCAGGTCTCCTGCCGGAAGGTGCCGGTGAAGGCGGGAGTCCGAACCACGAGCGAGCCCGGCGAGACGCTCACCACGGAGGCCGGTTGATCGCCGAACAGCACCCGCACCGGCGATTCGAAGCCGGTGAACGTGGAGACGGCGCTGGTCAGCGTGACCTGCGTGTTGCCGCCCTGCGCACCGCTCGACGGCGACACCCCGGTGATGACCGGATCGATCGGCCGATAGCGGAAGGTGCCGGCGAAGGAGGCGGTGTCCCCCGTCTCGATGTTGGTTACCTGCGCCATCGGAGTTCCAGCGACCGCGGTGCAGTTCGTGATCGAGACGATCGGCGAACGGGCGACGATCCTCGTGCCGGTCACCGACTGGACGGACGCCGCGAAGCCGCCCAAGCCCACGGTCAGCGGCTCGTCGAAGCCCTGGCCCTGGATGATCACCTGGGTCGGAACGTTGTAGACGACCTCGTTCGGCCCGACCGCCGTGATCAGCACGTTCGATCCGTAGCGGAATCCCCCCGAGGTGGTCCCCTCGAAGCCGCTGTTGATGTTCTTGACGCGAATGTCGACGCTCTGGTTCTGCAGTCCTTGTCCGAAGCCGCGGGCGGCCGGAGACAGCACGATCAGTCGCGTCGCGGAGGAGGACTCCACCGGAGCCTCGACCGAGATGCGCGGGCTGCCACCTTCGAAGAAGACCTGCACCGGCGGCTGGAATCCCGATCCGTTGATCGTGATCCGGGTGCCGCCGTCGTTGCTGCCCGACGACGGGGTGACCGACGTGATCACCGGCTGGATGCCGCCGCCGCCGGTGGCGTAGGTGACGCCTGCCGCGAGCGAGTCGGATTTCTGCTCGGGCTCGTTGACGTTGATCGTCACGCCGACCGTCACCGGCACGGCCTGGCCGGTCGACACCGGGACGCCCGCCTGGACCGCTGAGGGCGTGACGATCCGGATGCGGTCCGGCGCCACCGAGACGACCTGGACGTTCGCCGAGCCGATGGTCACGCGAACCGGCGATTCGAACCCGCCGCCCAGGATGGTCGCGGTCTCACCCCCTTGCGGATCGATGACCGCGGGCTGGACGAAGGAGATGAAGAAGGTCGCGCCAGCGCCGATCTGCACGTTGGCGAACCCTTGGCTCTGGTCGAGCGTAGCCCGCACCGTCGCCACTCCGGAGCTCGTGCCCGGGAACAGCACCGTCTGGGCCTGGCCGTTGGTGAGCTGCAGCGTGACCTGCGCATCTCCGCCCGCCGAGCCGAAGGTGCCGAGAGAGGTGGCCACGGTGATCGGCGTCAGGTTCGCCGGCGGCAGCCCCGTATCGGCGCGCACCGCGCGCACGGTGATGTTGCTGGACTGCCCGCTGCCGATCGCGAGGGTCGACGGGCTCGCCGTGACCGTAATGTTGTAGGTGATCTGGGTCGCCGGCGGCACCGGCGGCACGGGGTCGACTTTGGGCTCGGACGGAGAATTCGAAGTGCAGGCGGCGAGCGCGAGCAGCGCGGCCGGCAGCAATGCGAACGTGGACTTGCGCAGCGGGTTCATTGTCTGAGCTCCTACGTCAGGGGACGACTTCGACGTCGAACGAAACCGCATCGGAAACGATGTCGGTCCCCGAAAGTGTACGGCCGAAGAACCGCATCGTGACCCGCAGGGGGATCACCCGGCTGCCGGTCTGCTGGTCGGTCCCGAAATTCGACAGGTCCGAGAGCGGCGGCGAGGTGAGCTGCGCCGTCCGCAGGAAGACGAGGTTGTTGAAAGCGGCCGTACTGTTGACCGAGACGTTGCCGAACAGCGACTCGACCAAGGGCTGAGGCAGCCGCGTGCCGGTGTCGCGCCGGGCGTAACGAACCTCGTACGAGCGGATCTGGATGTCCTGGAGGCTGCTGGTCGTTCCGGTGGGGTCTTTAGCCACGCTGCGGAGCGTCACGGTTCCCAGCTGGGTCGGACCGTTGGACACCGAGACCGAGGCCGGCAGCTGATCGAACGTGCTGACGGTCAGGAGCACGGTACCCTCCGTCCGTTCCGTGCGCGCGTTGCAAGACATCCCGGCGAGGACCAGGAGGGGAAGGGCGGCGGCGAGTCGAAGCTTGCTGTTCATGGTGCGCGCTCCAGCCTAAGTCCTTAGAGCTTGATGATCCGCGGCGTGATGAAGATGAGCAACTCTTCGTTCGTGTTGCTCACCGTCTTGTTTCGGAAAAGGTAGCCGAGAAGCGGGATGTTGGCGAGGCCCGGAACCCGGGCGTTGCCGTCGTTGTTGGAGATCTTGTAGATCCCGCCGATCACCGCGGTGCCGCCATCGCGCACGATGACCCGGGTGCTCGCGTCCTTGGTCGAGATCGGCGCGTTCGACGAGCCGGGAACCAGCAGGGCGACCTGCGGTTCGCGCTTGGAGATGTCGATCTGCATGAGAACCGTGCCTTCGGCGGTGATCTGCGGCACCACGTCGAGGCGCAACGTGGCGTTGACGAACTGCACGGTGACCGTGTTGTTGGCGATGGTCTGGATCGGAATCTGGACGCCGCTCTGGATCGTGGCGCGCTGGTTGTTGAGCGTCGCGACCTTGGGCGCCGACAGGATGTTGATCAGACCGTCGCTCTCCGCCGCCTGGAGCGACAAGTCGAGGGTAAACGTGTTGAGCACGTTGCCCAAGCGGAGGCCGATCGAGCCGTTGTTGCCTCCGGTCGCCAGGTTCACGTCGCCGCTGCCGCGGACGTTGTTAGGGAAGACCAGCCCGGTCGTGTTGCCGTGGGCGGCGTCGGCGACCGCGTTGATCCCCCAGTCGATTCCGAGGGAACGCATGTAGTTCTTCGTCGTCTCGATGATCCGGGCCTCGATCATCACCTGCGGCTCGGGGGTGTCGAGGTTCTCGATCACCGCGATCACGGTGTCGAGATAGCTCGGCAGCTCCTTGATGATCAGCGTGTTGGTCCGGTCGTCGACGAGCACCGAGCCGCGCTGCGAGAGGATGCCCGAGGATCCCGATCGGAGCACCGACGCGACATTCTGCGCCGTGGCGTAGGAAAGCCGCTTGAGCACCGTGCGGAGCGGCACCGACAGAGCGCGGGCGGTGGCAAGCTCCTGCCGCTCGCTCGCCTCTTTCCGCAGGACCGCGGTCGGCGCGATGCGCATCACGTTGCCCTCGAGCTCGCAGCCGAGGTTGTTGATTTTGAGCACCTGGGCGAGAGCCTGATCCCAGGGCACGTTCTCCAGCTCGGCCGTCACCTGCCCGCCGATCCCCGGCTGGACCACGATGTTCAATCCGCTGATCTGCGCGAACGTGCGCAGGACGTCGGTGACGTCGGCGTTGGTGACCTTGAGGTCGATCGGATCGCCGACGTAGTGATGCTCGTCGCTGCCGCCGCCGATGCAGTCGGATACTGAGCTCGCCTGGCCCGTGGTGCCGGCTTCTTCGACGCTGCCGGGCTGGCGGGGCGCGGGCGTCGCGCGCACCGTGGCGACGACCGGCTTGGCCGTCGTCGAGGTCGTCGCGGTCGGGCGTCCGGCGAGGTCGAGATCGCTCGGCCCGGCGCCCGCTGAGCTCGCGGCCGGACGGCGGGCGGGTTGCGGCGCCGGCTCGTCGGCCGCCGTTTCCTCGGCGCCGCTGCCTCCGGTGGAGGGCTCCGCGTAGCTCGCGGTCGGTTCCGGCGCCGGCGGAGGTGCGAACGAGGCGGTCCGGACCGGAGCCTCGCCGCCCGCGCCCTCGCCAAAGGTCACGACCAGGGTGTTGCCCAGCCGCTGGATGCGCGGCGCGTCTTCCCCGTTCAGATCGAACACCACGCGGGCGACCGGATTCGGGGAGCCGCGGAACTGCGCCACCCGAACGCGATCCACCGGGCCGCCGACCGGGATCGAGGACCGCTTGGACCGGTTGGTGACCCCCGGTAGATCCAACACGAACCGCTTCGGCGCGTCGAGCACGAAGGTGGTGTAGGGGAACTCACCGTCGCCCGCGAGCCGGACCGTGGCCCGCTCGGAGCCAGGTGCGACGACGATCTCGTCGAGATGCGTGGCGGGCGCGCCGGTGGGCTCGGGGGCGGTCACCGGGGCGTCGGGCGTGCCGAGGCCGGCGCTCTCGACCGGCTCGGACGCGCGCGGCGCGGGTTCGGACGCCGTCGCCGGGGCCTCTTCCTCGACCGGCTCGTACGCGAGGCTCTGGGCCGGAGCCGGAGCGGATTCCGTGCCGGCCGCGACCTGCGCTTCGACCGGCATCAGCTTGAGGCGCAAGGCGTTGCCCTCGGCGACGACCGAGTGCTCGACCTCCTGACGGGTCTGGAGGATCAACCGCATGAGCGGGCGCGTGCCCTGGCTGTCGCGCTCGATACGCACCGAGGAGACCAGGCCCGCGCTAGGCGAGAGGTCCGCGAGATCGGGACCGGGCTTGGAGTTGGGCAGCTCGAGCACCACCTGGCCGTCGGCGTTGCGGAAGCTGGTCCAGACCAGCGGCGCGCTCGCCTCGAGCTCCAGGTAGGTTTCGGGCGCGCCCTCCCGCACGTCCATCGTGCGCACCTCGCTCGCGGAAGCCGACGTCGGCACCTCGGCGGTCGGCCTCGAGTCCGCACGCGCGGTATCGGCCGGAGCGGCCTCGACCACCCGAGCGGGCTTCGAGGAGGTACACCCGACGCCTAGGGCCAGGACCCCGATCGCGAGCGGCACGCCGAAGCGTCGCCCCCTGCAACCCAGCGTTCTCATCAGTACATCTCCCATGGCACTCGCCTCCGTCACGATCTCGACCTCGATGCCGGGTTTCCCATCAGGGACCCAGCGTCTTGACGACCTCGCGGAACGGCTTGAGCGCGGTCGGATCCTGGACGATCTGTTTGAATACCACCTCGCTGCGGCGGATCGTCACGACGTCGCCGTCATAGAGCTGGTCGCCTTCGCGAAGCAGGTAGCTCTTGTTCTGGTTTGCCGCTTTGACCTGCGCCACGAATCCCTTCTTGGTCTTGAAGATGCCGGTCAGATCGACCTCGTCGATCAACAAGCCGGGGACTCCTTCCGGCCGCGGGCCGCGCAGCTCCACCCGATCCGGCTTGGTCAGCAGCGACTTGAACGGATCGCGCCGATTGCCCGGATCGTAGGTGTAGCCGCCGCCGGAGAGGACCTCCTCCTCCCCCTCGAGGATCTGCTCGATGTTGCCGAGGTCCGTTCCCTCGCCGGTGTAATCCGAGCCGCCCACGGGATCGGCGGAGTCCTGTGCGCCCGCCGCTCCCGGAGAGGCCGGCGCCGCGGGCGGGGCTCCCGCCTGCGCGAAGGCGGCGAGGCCGGCCAGGAGCGCGGACAGGGCCAGCAGGGCGAAAATCGCGCGCGGCTTCATTCGGGGCTACCTCCACGGCTACCGCCGCTGAGCCCGGGTGGGCCTCCGGGCGGCGGGCCGCCGATGTCGGCGGGGCCGGCCGCGGCCGGATTGGCGAGCCCCCCGGCGGGAGCGCCCGGAACGGGATCGGGTGCCGGCGGGGTCTCCTTGTAGACGAAGGTCTTGGCGGTGAAGCTCGCGGTGATCGTGTGCGGGTTCTTCTGCGCGCTGAACGCGTCGATCTGCAGGTTCTCAATGTTGATGATCCGCGAGAAGTTGCTGATCTTGTCGAAGAACAGCGCCAGGCTGTGGTATCCGCCTTCGACGCCTACCGCAATCGGCCATTCGCTGTAGAAATCCTTGTCCGAGAGCCCGCCCGGGGTGAAGCGCTTGAGGTCGAAATCGCCCGCTTCGGCGAGCGAACGGATCTTGCGCAGGAGGTCGGGCGTGTTGCGGCGGGTCGGCAGGATGCGCAACGACTTGTCGAGCTTCAGCTCGAGGTTGCGGACGTCCTCCTGCAGGCGCGGCAGATCGGCCTGGAAGGTCAGACCCTCTTGGATCTTCCGCTGCAGCTCCGCGAGCTGCGACGCCTTCGATTCGATCTCTTCCTTCATCGGCGCGAGCTTCAAGAAGTAGCCGGCGAGCAGCAGGACGGCGCCGACCAGGAGGCCGACGCCAAAGCCGTAGTACCAGGGCTTGCCTTCGAGTCCGGTCTTCACGGTTCTTCCTTTAGCTCGCGGGCGCCGCGGCCGGCGCGGGCGGAATGGGCGGAGCGGCCGCCGGACCACCGGCGGCGGGGGCGGTCTCCGCCGTGGCCGCCGGCTTCTGCGCGAACGAGTAGTTGAAGTCGAGGACGAAGTGGTAGACGCCGCCCGCCTGTTCCTCGGTCGAGCGGAGCGTCGGCTCTTCGAAGGCCGGCATCTTGTCGAGGTTCTCGATGAAGTTCGCCACCGCGTTGGTGTTGAAGGCGTGCCCTTCGAGCTCGATGTTGGAGGAGGTCATCCGCAGCCGGTCGAGCCAAAGCAGCTCGGGCAGCGCGCGCGAGATGTCGTCCATCACGTGGACGGGCCCGCGCTGCGCGCTCTTCAGGCTGTCGATCACGCCGAGCTTGCGCTCGATCTCCTCTTTCTTCCGCTTGAAATCCTCGACTTGCCGGATCACCGGCGCGAGCTCTTCGACCTTCCGCTGGGCCTCGGCGATCTCGGCATCCTTGGTCGCGATCTGACGGTTCAAGAGCCACCACCAGATGCCGAAGCCGATGAGGCAGAGGAGGATCGAAACGCCGAGCGCCCATTGGGCGAGGTCCTTGCCCTCCAGAACCGGCTTGATCTTGCGTACCGAGGTCGGCCGCTTCCCCTCGGCGATCAGGTTGATCTTGATCATCGCGCTAGTCTCCCAGCTTGCGGATCGCCAACCCGACCGCGATGGCCATCATCGGCGCCACCGACTGCAGCCATGCGGCGTCGAAGTCCTTCTCGTTGAACCGCACACGCCGGAAGGGATTCAGGATCTCGACCGGAATCCCGAACCGCTCGCGCAGGACCTGCGCGAGGTTCGGCGTGAGCGCGCACCCGCCCGACAGCATCAGCTCGTCGACCGGCCCCTCGGAAGAGGTGGCGGAGAAGAAGTCGAAGGTCTTTCGAATTTCGCTCGCCATGTCGCCCGACACCGCGTCGAGCACGTTGCGCGCGTCGTTCGGCGAGTAGCGATCGACCGGCTGGCCGCGCTTGAGCGTCTCGGACTGGTCGAAGGAGAGGTTCAGGTCGCGCTGCAGGGACTCCGTGAACTGGTTGCCGCCGAACGAGATGTCGCGCCAGAAGACGGTCGTTCCCCGCGACAGGATGTTGATGTTGGTGACCGCGGCGCCCATGTTGATCAGGGCGACGGTCTTCCTCGTGTCGAGGTCATAGTTGACCTCGTAGCAGTTCTGCACCGCGAAGGCGTCGACGTCGATCAGCGACGGCACCTTGCCCGTCTGGCGCACGACCGAAACGTAGTCGTTGATCTTGTCGAGCTTGACCGCGACGAGCAGCACGTCCATCTGGTCGCGCCCCGGCTCGCCGTCGGAGAGGACGACGTAGTCGAGACGGACGTCGTTGATGTCGAACGGGATGTACTGCTCCGCCTCCCACTGGATCGACTCGGCCAGCTCCTCGCGCGGCATCGCCGGGAGCTGGATCTTCTTGATGATGACGGAGTGACCCGACAGCGAGGTGGCGTAGTTGGTGTTCTTGACCTTGGTCTGGTCGTTCAGGCGGTGGATGGCGTCGACCACCAACGCCGAGTCCATGACCGACCCGTCCACGATCGCCTCGGGCGACAGCGGCTCGACGCCCAGGCGCTGGAGGTGGAACTCACCGGCCTTTCGTTCCTTCAACTCGACCAGTTTGATGGCCGAGCTCCCTATGTCGAGCCCCACGACACCCTTCGAGCGCGAGAAGAACACCGCGGTTTGCCCCCAAAAGCCCTTTGTACAAGGCCGGTTACAGAGAAAGGGTTAAAGCTTCACTGGAAGCTACCAGCAAAAAACACCGATGTCAAGGCGGAGATACGCCTATTGATATATGAAATCGTTACCTGACTCTACACTCGGATACCTCTTTCGGCAAGGCGCTTTAGCCCCTGTTCCGGCGCCCCACCGCGTCCGACTTCCACCGCCTCGGCCCCCTCCCTCCCCCGGATTCGTCGAACCGGGCAGCAGGAGGGCTGGTACACTTCGCCCATGCCCGACGATCAAGCCGCCCAGGCGCTCCGCCTGCTCGACGCCCTGATCCGATCCTCCGGCCAGACGGTGGCGTCGCTCCAGGCTCGCTCGCCCCGCCTCCGCGGTCTCGAGGCGGTGCTCGAGGAGCGAGAGGAGCTCACCCTCCGCCTGTTGCTCGAGGCGCTCCATCACCTCGAGGTGCCCGACCATTTGTATTTCGGCGCCCTGTTTCCCGCGCCGAGCTACGGGGACCGGAGCCGGGACCTCGTCGAGCGGCTCCAGGCCCGCGGGGGCGAGACGCAGGGGGCGACGCCCGAGATCCCCGTCCCGACCGAGGCGGACCTCGAGGCGCGCATCCGCATCGCGATCGAGCAAGCGCTCGGCCGTTGAACCGACCCCCTTCCTAGATCTCACTCCTGACGGATTTGCACGATGCGTGCCGAACGGCTCGAAAAGCCGTCCGGCGCGATCGCCGACGCCGATGCTCGAACCACCAGATCGACCGCCGCGCCGACGGGGAGGTCCGCGGGCAGGTCGATCGCGATGCTGCGCGTCTCGGCCCCGGTCGCCTCGAACGTGAGCTCGGCCCGGGTCCCCCCGGAGGGCGAGGGGATGCCGAGCGAGACGGCCAAGGGATAAAGATGGCCGACTTCAGGAAGCCGGCGTAGCTCGACCACCAGCCGCCGCGCTCCGGCGCGGCGTCGGACCAGGACCGTGGTCGCCCGGCCGATAAGACCGCTCGCGCAGTCCATCGGCCCGACACACTGATCGTCTCGTCCCGGCCCAGGCTCGTAAGCTTCCGGGATCGCCTTCGCCGTCTCGGATTCGAGCAGGCGGTCGCTCGCCGTCCGCCAGTCGCCGGCCGGCACGGCCGTGAAGACCCGGACGTCGCTCGCATCGCCCGCCGGCGGAGGCGGCGGCCAGCCCAGAGTCTGGGCGACGCCGCGATAGACCATCCGGCCGAAGACTCGATTCGCCTCGGGCGTGCCGTGGCGATAGGGGGGCGGGTTGCGCCAGCGCCCGGTGGTGAAGGCCTTGGGCGTGATCACATACGGCGCACGCACCCCTCCCTCGCCGATCAACCGGTGGACGAACGGCTCCTCCCAGATCGCGGTGAAGAAGAGAAGAAGGGGGACCTTGCGCGCCGCGAGGCGCTCCTCCTCGGCATGGATCGCGCGAAAACAGGCGCGCCAACGCTCGAGGAACGTGTAGGAAGCGACCTGATGATTCCGGTAGACGCGGGAGTGGTCGTCGCCGAACTCGTCGCTCTCGGCCTGCGATCGGGCGAGCGAGCCGTTCGGCAGCACCACGGCCGAGGTGTCCATGTCGTTGCTGCACGGCGCGAGGACCACCGCGTCCGGCTGGAGGCGAGGATAGAAGTACTCGAGCGCCGCCACCTCGTTCAGCGTGTTGTATCCCGGCAACGCCAAGGTCCAGGCCTCGACCGGGCGACCGGGCGAGGCGCCGAGCTGTTCGGCGAGCGCCTGGAACTGGCGGGGAAACGACTCCTCTTCCTTAATCCCCATGCCGAAGGTCCAGGAGTCGCCAACGAAGACGACGCGGAACGTCCCCGGCGCTTTGGCGGGCGGGCCGGTGCGATAGCCCAGAACGTTCGCCGTGAACGTGTCGTCCCAGGCCGAGATGCGCTGCCCCGGGCGGAGCGTGTAGGCGATCGCCGGGGCATACCAGGTCGGGACGAAGGCTCCCGGGTTGTCGTGGAGCGCCTCCTCGAACAGCGCCTGCCGCGCGGCCGGAGAGAGCGACGCGAGATCCGAGCGCCCGCGCGAGGCGCGCCACCATCCCGCGCCGCAGATCGCAGCCGCGGCGAGCCCGGTCATCGCGAGGACGGCGAAGAACCGAGCGACGCGAAGCTCGGAGCCCGCCGGCCCGGGGCCCGACGCGGCGGCGGGAGCTCCCGCGGCGCCGTCCTCGCGCGCCGCCTGTTTCTCCCTCGCCGGGCCGCCGTCCGCCGTCTCCGACATCGCCGGCGGACTCTAGCACCGCGGCAGATCTCGTTTCAGCGTGAAAAAGCTTGAGATCACCGCACTTTACGGCTAACCTTCGAAGGAAATCAGCGGTTCTGTTTCTTTCCTCGGAGGAGCGGCATGTTCGTCATCGAAGACATCGTGGCCCGAGAGATCCTCGACTCCCGTGGCAATCCGACCCTCGAGGTCGACTGTCTGCTCGATGGCGGGGCCGGCGGGCGCGCCGCCGTTCCCTCGGGCGCCTCGACCGGCAGCCGCGAGGCGCTGGAGCTGCGAGACGGCGGCAAGCGCTATCTCGGCAAGGGGGTCGCCAAGGCGGTCCGCAACGTGACCGCGCAGATCGCCCCCAAGCTCAAGGGGAAGGACGCGCGGGCCCAGGCCACGATCGACCGCTTCCTCGTCGAGCTGGATGGCACGCCGACCAAGAGCCGGCTCGGCGCGAACGCCCTCCTCGGCACCTCGCTCGCGGTCGCCAAAGCCGCCGCGGAAGCCGCAGAGCTGCCGCTCTACGCCTATCTGGGCGGCCCCTCGGCCAACGTCCTGCCGGTGCCGATGCTCAACGTGCTGAACGGCGGGGCGCACGCCGACAACTCGGTCGACATCCAGGAGTTCATGCTGGTGCCGATCGGGTTTTCCCGTTTCTCCGAGGCGCTCCGTGCCGGGGTCGAGATCTACCACACGCTCAAGAAAGTCCTCGCCGAGCGCGGTCTCGCGACCGGCGTGGGCGACGAGGGGGGCTTCGCGCCGAACCTCGCGAGCAACCGCGAGGCGCTCGACCTCCTGATGATCGCGATCGCCAAAGCCGGCTACGAGCCGGGCCGTCAGGTCGCCCTCGCACTCGACGTCGCGGCGAGCGAGCTCGTCGACGTCTCCGCCAAGCCCAAGCCGGCCGCCAAGGCCGGGAAAGCCGCGCGCGGTGCCAAAGCGCCGACCGTCTACGCCCTGGCGGGCGAAGGCAAGAAGGGCCTCGGCAGCTCCGACCTGATCGCGCTCTATCGCGACTGGATCGCCACCTACCCCTTGATCTCGATCGAAGACGGCCTCGCCGAGGACGATCGCGACGGCTGGCAGGATCTGACCGCCGAGCTGGGCGGCAAGGTGCAGTTGGTGGGCGACGACCTGTTCGTCACCAACCCGGAGATCCTGGCGGCCGGCATCGCGGGCGGGCTGGCGAACGCGCTTCTGGTCAAGGTGAACCAGATCGGCACGCTGTCGGAGACGCTCGCGGCGGTCGAGCTCGCGAAAACGTCCTCCTACGCCAACGTGATCAGCCACCGCTCGGGCGAAACCGAGGACACGACGATCGCCGACCTCGCGGTCGCCACGCGCGCCGGCCAGATCAAGACCGGCGCTCCTTGCCGGAGCGATCGGGTGGCGAAATACAACCGACTGCTGCGTATCGAGGAGGAGCTGGAAGAGGCGGCCACCTATCCGGGCGCCGCCGCCTTCCCGCGCTGGCGCCCTTGAGCCCGACCGAAGCGACTGGGCGGCGTTTGCCCCTGATCGGCGCCGCCGTCGCCGTGTTGCTGCTCCTGCTCGCCGGGCTCGCGGGAGCCAAGAGCCTTCGGGACCTGAAGGCGGCCCACGAGCGCGAGCGCAACCTCGAACAGCGAATCGCCGCGACCCGCGACCAGATCGATTCGCTGCGCACCCGGATCGTCCGGTTGCGGAGCGATCCCGGCCTGCTCGAACGGCTGGCGCGGGAAGAGCTCGGATTCGTCCGTCCCAAGGACGTGATCGTCGAGCTCCCCCTCCCCGTGACCGCCGCGGTCGCGCTCGCTCCGCCCACTCTGCCGAGTCCCCCCTCTCCGGCCTCCGAGGCCACGGAGAGCCTCACGCCCCGCCCGCGCGGGAGCCGAGTGGGTACCCCCGCGACGATCGCTCTTCCCCCGTCCGACGCGCCCCCCGTCCCCGAGTGATGTCCCTCCTCGCCCGGCTCCGAGACCGAGATCCGGGTGCTTCACGCCGCGCGGCGCTCGCCGCGGGGCTCCTGTTCGTCAACCTCGCGCTGTTCGGAGCGCGCTACCACTGCGTCGAAGAGGCGGGCTCTGCGGAGCGCGACGGCTACGTCGCCCAGGCCGAAGCCCTCCTCGCGGGCGAGCTGCCGCGGGACCCCTACCGGCCACCGCTCTACCCGCTGCTCACGGCGGCGCTCGGCGGCGCGATCGGCGATCCGTTCGCGGCGGCGCGCCTCCTCTCGAACCTCGCCGCGGCCGCGCTCGCCTGGATCGCCTGGCGCACCGGGCGCGAGCTGGGAGAGGGGGGCCTCGGCTCCGCGGGATCGGACGCCGGCGAGTCCGTCGGCGCCTGGGCGTTTGCCGCGACCGCGGTCAACCCGAACCTCTGGATCCTCGGCCAGCACACGACGACCGACATGACGTTCGCCGCCCTCGCGGCGGGCGTTCTGCTCTCCGGACTGATCTACCTCCGGCGCCCCGGTCCGCGACCGGCGCTCGTCGCGGGTGCCCTCCTCGGCCTCGGCGCGTTCACCCGGGGCAACGCGATCTTCCTCGTCCCCGGGCTGCTTCTCGCGCTCTGGTTCGGCGGACGAGACGCTCCGGGGGCGCGATGGCGCCACCTCCTCTACGCCGGACTCGCCGCGCTACCGGGTTTCGTCGCCCTCTGGGCCTGGCGCTTCGCCGCCTTCGGAGACCCGTTCCACGACGAGAACTGGAAGAACGTCGCCTGGAAGCTCTACGGCTACCCCGACTGGTCATACCTCGACCGGGTGCCGTTCAAAGGTCTGGGCGAGATCGTCCGCGCCGACCCGGTCGGAATCCTCCGCGGCGGCCTTTCCGAGCTCTGGCGCTTCACCGAGGGAGGGCTCGCCCAGCTCGTCGGAACCCCACTTCACGCCGCGCTCTTCCTCACGGCCGGCGCCTGGTTGATCTTCCGAAGGGATCGCAGCGCCACCTGGCTCCTCGCGTCCGGGGCCATCTTTCTCGCCGCGGTCGCCTTTTCGTTCTTCACCTGGGGCCGATTCCTGCTCTGCCTCCTCCCCGCCGCGAACGCCATCCTGTTCGCCGCCCCCCTCCGCGAACCGGCCGTGCGAACCCTCCGCTCCGCCGCGCGAACGATCGCGCTCCTCACCGCCACGGCGCTCGTCCTCTCCCTCGGAGCGAAAACCGCCTTCCGCCGGCTCCCTGCCTTCATCGAGCGCCACCCGGAGTGGGAGATCGCAACCCTCCTGAATCTCGAAAGACAGCTACCGGCCGACACCCGCTTCGCCGGGACGTCGCCCTTTCTCGGCCGCTATCTTTCACGGCCTTACCTCGCGATCCCCGACGCCTTCGGACCGGAAGTAAACAATCCGCGCCTCTACCTCGACCGGCTGGAACGGCTGCTCCGCGAACAGAACGTCGGCTATCTCGTGGTCGGAGAGATCGACCTCCGCGACCGGCCGAAGGCGCTGCTCGAAAGTAAACCCCTCGCGCCCTGGCTACGGCCCGTCGCGCGCGGGCGGGGGATCATGGTGTGGCGGGTTCGACAGTCAGCGTCTACCTAGCCCAATCGCTCGCTCGTTCGAGCCAAAAGGCAACCAGGGCCTTACGCGCATCGTCACTCATCGGCCATGCTTCCGAATAGCAGGGTCCACAACCTCCTTGCGCGCAGGCATCCGCTACGGGGAGCCTCCGGTCGTTCAGAATCTCCGCGGTCGACTTGTTGAAACGAATCTCCAACAGGCAAAGGAAATAGTCGCCGAGCCGCTCGACGCCGAGGTGGTTGATTCCCTCTTCGCGCGAACCACCAATCCGAATGTAAACGTGTTGGATGGACCGATCGGCCAGCCACCGAGGTTCTAGCTTCAACTTTCCGGCCAGAAAGTCCTCCGTGAAAGTGTCAATGGCTGGCTGGGCGGAAGTTCGCAATGCTTCGATGATGCTTGGTTCTCTGGCTCGCCCACCGTCGCTCGCACAAGAGGCCAGGACCAGCAAAACGCCAATCCCAACTCCAAGGAGGGGAGTGGACCTCATTCTACTCGCTGCGGTCCCGGTAGCCGCACGATGAGCTCGACCTCCCTCTTTCCTTCAACCTTAGCTAGCCGGTCAAGGTGGTCGTGGTATTGGGGGTTGAGCGCTTGGAACTCCGACATTGCCAGGAAATAGCGTCCTAGCTCTGCATATGCCCTTCGGGTGCCGCTGAAAGTGACCTGTAGGCGGCCGGATTGTTTGAACGAGTCAGCTACCTCGTCGAATACCTCCTCCGCATCCACAGAGACCCCTAGCTCATCGAGGTGCCGGGGATTTGGAACGCCCTCTTCGAAGTAGCCTTCGACTGGAGATGAGTTGCCTCGATAAAACTCGAGGCCGATGGTCAGGTGCTTCCTTTCGATCATTCCTATTCCTTCGTGCGAGTCCAGGGCACAACATTCAGATACTAGCTCCCTATTCACGGCGGCAACACCAATTGTGTACGGAAGACCCTTGGTAAGGGAAGGATTTGCCGAAATTGTGACCTTCCCACCACCGGCGAGCAGAACCGAGCATGCATGTAGTCCAGATCGTCCCCTGGCCCACCCGCACCGTTCAAGTCCCGCTCGTGGCCGGTGACTTCATTCGCTCCAAATCCTGGCTTGATGAAGTTAGGTCCTCGCCGTACGGCCAGTACACTTGGTACGCGATCTTCTTACCCGTCTGATCCGTGATGAGCCGCGGCGTTCCCACATGATCCAGGTGGAAGTGGCTCACCCCAGTCGTGGTGTCCGCCGCGAGGAGCTGGTTACCCCGATGGATGAAGTCCTCCGTCACACTCCAGATACCACCGTCGTTCTTGGCCTACCGCAGCATCTGGTTGCCCAGGTCGCGTAACGTCCAGCGGGAGACACCGCCCGTCTTGAACGACCAGATCCGCTCATCGTCAGCTGTGTAGACCTAGCGCCAGTCTTCTGCCCCCGACTGGAAGTGCCACATCAGTTGGAACGAGTCGTACTCGTGCACCGCGCCGTTGTTGGCCGTCAGGTTCCCCGCCGCGTCGTAGGCCATCCCCGGGGCGGTTCGTAGCCGAATTCGGTGGCGTATTCCGCCCACCCAGTCCGCCTATCTCCAACAGGTTTGGGGAACTCTCATAGCATCGCTAATGTCTCCGCCAGGCTGCATCGATCGCAGCGGCGACCCTGTCCGGCTCGATCATGTGGAGAAGGAGATTCTCACGAATCGTCCCCAAACGCCGGATCGGAGTCTCACTGCTCGCGTTAAATCGCGAAACAGCATCCAGCATTCCGTCCAGGTTGATTTCAAGGCCTCTGTTTGGCGAAAAACTATCTCCCGGTGCGAGACTAGGACCGGCGACTATGAATGGAGGAAGGCCCCTTAAAGGACCGGCGTTCGGGAAGACCTCTGCACGATAGGGTACGGGGTCCGGTGTAATTCCAAAACGCTCGGCAATCATCCAGCTGCCCCACAGCGCATCGAGCTTTTGGAAAGAGGTGACTTCCGGCCCGCTTCCTAGAACAATCTTTACGAAAGGAAGGTCGATTCCTCGCCGAAACGTCTCTACGAGATGTGGATCGGTGTCGAAGATGATGAGCTCTAAGGGATTCATCTCGGGGTTACCTTCGGCGTTACACTGCTTAGTCGATTGTTCGGTATATAGACGCCGGGCCCTTCTCCAGCCACATGGGGAGGAGAAGATCTTACCAGCTGCGTCGGAGCTTCAGCAGAAACGACGGAGTGGGGCCCGTCGATACGCGACTTTTGAGATGCAAAAGCTTCCGCATCACCCTTCGAGAAGAAGAAACCTTTCGACATACTCCCCGACGGCGAGGGCTGGAAGGACCCAGACTCTGCAAGGCTAGACATTTCTGCCTGCGACACGGCACGGTACAGGGGTGCCTTAGCTCCGAGGCTGTACTGAGCCGTGCCTGCGATCGTGAGCACGATTCCGCTTGCCCGCCCAAGATCCGCAGCAAGCGCATTTCCGACATCGTACGAGTCCCCATCGGAGCCTATCGCGTCGCCACTTGACCTACCAAGGTTGAACAGGTCACCGATTCCTTGCACCGCTGACCCCGCCGTCCCAAGGGCTGTGTCGGCGGCAATGCCCACGACACCACCTTCGTTTAATGAATCGACGACGTCTTGTATTGCCGAGCCTACGCCGACGATCGCGCGGGAGACCGATGCATAGACATTCGCCAGAGCTGAAATTTCATCCTTGCCGTGCGGGTCGATACTTTTCAGCGGATTTCCATGCGATAGGCATAGCGGTTCCAAGATTAGGGCCTATCTGCTCTGCCCTCAACCTCATCCACCCCCAAAAACCGCCCCACCACCGGCGAGCGAAACCGCGCATGCATGTAGTCCAGGTCATCCCCCGGCCCGCCCGCGCCGTTGAAGTCGCGCTCGTGCCCGGTAAATTTCCTACGCTCCACATCCTGGCTCGTGGAAGTCAGCTCCTCCCCGTACGGCCAGTACACGTGGTACGCGATCTTCTTGCCCGTCTGGTCGGTGATCAGGCGCGGCGTCCCCAAATGGTCCAGGTGGAAATGGCTCACACCGGTCGTGGTGTCGGCGGCCAGAAGCTGCGCGCCCCGATGGATGAAGTCCTCCGTCACGCTCCAGGTGCCGCCGTCGTTCTTGTACTCCCGCAGCACCTGGTTGCCCAGGTCGCGTAACGTCCAGCGGGACAGTCCGCCCGTCTTGAACGACCAGATCTGTTCGTCATCCGGGGAATCTCAACTCACATGCGTGCAACTACTCCTTGGCACGCACATAATGCGAGGTGACATTGCCGAATTCAATCGTCATGGCACCCTGATCATCGATTGCCAATTTGCTGACCTCCTCCCTAGGGTAGGACAACTGGCTGGTGACTATCTCATCACCGCAGATTCTATAGCTCAGAATCGCAATCTCGTCTTTCGTGGCGCCATAGATGGTGTAGATGAGATCGCCGTTCGCACGGAACTCAAGCGAGGTGTCGCCATACTCTGCACGCGCCACCTTGTCTGCAGGATCGGAAACCCATTTACCCAGAAGATCTCCCATATTTATCATTTACTCTCCAGGAGGTGGCTTCCGAACAACGACCACGTCATAGCCCGTTGATTTCAGGTATTCATCTTTGGCCTGCTGAGATGGCAAGTATCGAGAGTCACCGGTTTTCGTCTCAACGCCTCCCACAACCTTACCCTCCTTGGTCACCTCTATGTCGACCTTGCGCTGTCCGAACGGCGTCTTCTTTGTCACTTCGGTCTTTGTCGAATTCCCCAGTGCCTCAATCTCCTTTGCTACTTGGTCGCGATATTCGTCGCCATTCTTCTTGTTGTCCTGAACCGTGGCAGGTTTTTCAACGTCCTCCGGCTCATTAGATCGGCTCTCATCTCCGCTAAACAGATTTACCAAGCTAACGTAAACCGCCGCGGCTTTCGCTGCGGCCGACAGGTCGCCCATGTTGCTCTTGTCCGGAATCCCCGCATCGTGCTCAGCCTTTGAACCTGGCGCGTTGGCGGCCTCAGGCTCTGAAAACAGTGCGACACCGGCTACAATCAAGAGGATCACAACCGGGTGATTCCCATCCCGATCGACTAGCTTGATCGGATTGCCATACGAGTAGGAGTACCGATTCCAGCTCTGAGGAATCCCTAGGGTCCCACCTACACGATCCACCCCCAAAAACCGCCCCACCACGGGCGAGCAAAACCGAGCATGCATGTAGTCCAAATCATCCCCCGCCCCGCCCGCCCCGTTCAAATCCCGCTCGTGGCCGGTAAACTTCATCCGCTCCACATCCTGGCTCGTGGAAGTCAGCTCCTCCCCGTACGGCCAGTACACGTGGTACGCGATCTTCTTCCCCGTCTGATCCGTGATCAGCCGGGGCGTCCCCAGATGATCCAGGTGGAAGTGGCTCACTCCGGCCGAGGTGTCCGCCGCGAGGAGCTGGCTACCCCGGTGGATGAAATCCACTGTCATGCTCCACTTGCCACCGTCGTTCTTGTACTCCCGCAGCACCTGGCGACCCTGGCCGGCTCGAACATGTGGAGAAGGAGAATGTCACGAATCGCCCCCAAACGCGACCGTTAGGCGAGACGAGAGAGCCATCGTTGCGGGAGGAACTAAACGTAGTCCCCTCGCCCTCAAGGCGTGCCGGGCGCTCGGCTTTGGATAATTTTTAAGGAAACCTTGCCCCCTGCAGTGCATGCTATTTCGAGACTCGCTTTGTGTGACTTGTACCAAGACCTCCATTTGGCGAAGAACTTCTTATCGTCGCTCGAAGGCAATACACCAAAATAGTTCTTATTTGTCAGCTCGAGGCCTGTCACGCCTTCGAAAAACTCCACGTCTTCCATGAACATCGGTCCATCAATTTCCTCGCCCCGTTCCCAAGAACGAAGCGATGCCTCCATCCTCGCTTCATGGAACCCCCAGACGATATCCGCCAAGGCTGGCTGACACTGATTGCATCTGATGGAACGGGCACACCCTGTCGTGAGCAGAAGGAACAGCAATCCGTAAGTTCTCATCAATGCCTCGAGACACTGAGTCTTCCATTTTGGTCTAGAACCACGTCGACGGTTACCTGAGTTGATGCGTTCGAATACTGCACCGAGACCTTAACATCCCCTTGAGGTGTCCTGCTCGGTCTTTCCTGGCCTCGCGTGAAGCCCGTGACGTCTGATTCAGTTTTCATCGCGCTCATATGTCCAGCAGGGAAGTCGGAGCCATGAACTTGCTTCTCATATTGTTCAGCAACTTCATGGGCGAACGCTCCGGCCTGCGATGCACCAGGACCATTGCCAAAAGCGGCCATGTCGGATACGTCAATCCTGCTCGCCTTGAAACTGCCCACTACCACCTGTGGATCATTGGAAGTTGCGCTGATGCTCGTCGATTTTTTGTCATCGATGACCTTTGAGAGTAATCCGGAGAGGGCCGCTTGCTCCTTGGTTGGTGGGCCCACTTCACCCGAGCTCGAGAGAGAGGACTTACCTGAGGAGGAAATCTTCAGCTCCTGCCCATACAATCCGCTATTCGCAATGCTTTCGGCCTTCCGTTTATCGGAGTCCGTACCGGCAATTGCCAGGACCTCGCCAGTAGGATCGATGAACCGTAGTGGGTTTCCCCTAACATAGGCGAAGCGATTCCAGCTTTGGGCGTTGCTTAGATTTGCTCCAAGAGGATCCACCCCCAAAAACCGCCCCACCACGGGCGAGCAAAACCGAGCATGCATGTAGTCCAAATCATCCCCCGCCCCGCCCGCCCCGTTCAAATCCCGCTCGTGGCCGGTAAACTTCATCCGCTCCACATCCTGGCTCGTGGAAGTCAGCTCCTCCCCGTACGGCCAGTACACGTGGTACGCGATCTTCTTCCCCGTCTGATCCGTGATCAGCCGGGGCGTTCCCAGATGATCCAGGTGGAAGTGGCTCACCCCGGTCGTCGTGTCGGCCGCGAGGAGCTGCGTGCCCCGATGGATGAAATCTTCCGTCACGCTCCAGGTGCCGCCGTCGTTCTTGTACTCCCGCAGCACCTGGTTCCCCAGGTCGCGTAGCGTCCAGCGGGAGACACCGCCCGTCTTGAACGACCAGATCCGCTCGTCGTCCGCCGTGTAGACGTAACGCCAGTCTTCGGCCCCTGACTGGAAGTGCCACATCAAGTGGAACGGGTCGTATTCGTGCACGGCGCCGTTGTTGGCGGTCAGGTTCCCCGCCGCGTCGTAGGCCATCCCGGCGCCGTTCAGCCGGTTGGTCGTCGAGTTCGTCGGGGTGTTCCGCCCGCCCTGGCCGCCGATCGCCAATAGGTTTCCGAACAGGTCGTAGCCGTAGGTCTGCGTCTTGAGCGGCGTGCCCGTCGCGCCCGTGCCGTCCCAGAGGTTCGCGGTCACCAGCCGGCTCGCCGGATCGTAGGCGAAGCCCGAGCCGCCGATCGACTTCACGTTGCCCGCTCCGTCGTAAAGATAGTTCCCGGCGTTCCACAGGTTCGCCGAGGTCGTCGTCACCTTCGACAGGATCGAGCCTGGACGCTGCTGGGCGTTCGGATCGAGACCGATCACGTCGGTCACGTTGTTGACGTGGATCACCTGGGCGATGGTCTGGTTCGAGTTGTAGGTGATCGAGCTCGCGTAGCCCGGCACGCCGGTCAGCAAGCCCTCGGAGTACGAAAAGCTCACGATCTTCGGTGTCGGAACTTGCGGCGGGGGCGGCGCGCACCCCATGTGGGTGCAGAGGGGATAGCTCAAACTGGATGGATTGCCCAGGTCGTCATAGACGAATCCTTGGGTGAACGATTCCGTGGCGGCGCCGTTGAAATAGACCTGGGTGTCCCGCTTCGACGCGCGGCCTTCTTTACCGGCATAGGCGTAGGTTTCCGCCACCGCCACCGTGTGGGCGGTCGTGCCGAGGACGGGGTAGTTGTAACGCGTCGCCACCTGGACTTTTCCGAGTTTTAGGTCGTTGCCGGAATTGACCGTGCCGAAAGTGTACTCCTTCAAACAACGGGGATGGGCGTTGGTGCCGCAGCCGATGAAGGTCCCAGGTTCCCGCACTCGGGTCAGGCGCTCGGCTTTGTCGTATTCGAACGTGAGAGTCGACACCCCGTCGAACTTCTGGCGCGCGTGCCCCTTGGCGTCGTAGTTCGAATAGGTCACGGAGCCGTTGCCGGTGACACCTCCCAGCTCCGGATGCGTCTCCGAAGTGAGGAAGCCTCGGTTGTCGTATGTGAAATCTCTCTGCTGGACGATCGCCTGGGTCACCGCATCGAACTGCTTGACCGTCTTCAACCGGTCGCCGACGTCGTAGGCGTAGCTGGTCCGAAGCGGCGCCGGGTTTGGGTTCGCGGTCGTCGGCCAGACGACCGGCTGGTCGATCCGGAACAAGCGGCCGATTTGGTCGAAGAGCTGGATCGTCTCGCTCGTGCACTCCTGGAGCGCGCCGCCCGAACCGCACGGCCCCCAGATCTTCGTCCCCGTGGTCACCTTCCGCACGCCCGAGCGGGTGATCGTCACCTGGTGCGCCGAGCCGTCGGACGGCTGGATCGTCCGCGGACGGCCGAACGGATCGTAGTCCTGGTACTGAGTCCGGTGCGAAGGAACGCCCGCCTCCCACTCCGAGAGTGTCGCCCGGTTGCCGATCGCGTCGTAGGTCGTTTCCCGGTTCGAGAACGTGCCTCCGGGCATCTTCCGTTGCTCTTTGATCAGGCGCCCGAAGGAGTCGAAGAACAGGCTGCTCGTCGTCAGGATCGCGTTGCCTTTGGCACCGTTCCCATGCTGGTTGATCGTGACCTTCGCGAGCGAGCCCGAGTTGAGTGCCCGGTTGTAGACGTATTCCGTCCAGGCCCCATGCCCCGTCGCCGGCTGCACCCAGGTGAGACGGCCGAGCGTGTCGTATTCGTAGGTCGTCTGCAGCTTCGAGACGTCGTTTTCCGCCGAGATCAAACCCGTTCGCGGATCGACCGTTCGATCGACCGCCGCAAATTCGAACACGCCGCCACTCGCCTTCAGGTATTCGGACTTGGACAGGATGCCCAGCTGGTAGGAATGCTTGAGCGAGTAGCCGGCGCCCGGCGGCGTCAGGCCGCAGAGCTCCGCAAGCGGCACGTTGCCGCCGTCGCCCCCGGACCAATCTTCCCGAGCCACCGTGCCGTCGCCGTTCGGCGAATAGACGACCAGCACGTCGTCCGCCGTGCGACCGAACTTCCGTACCCTCTTCCTCTGGAGGAAGCCGGTCGTCCCGTCGAAGCAGCTCTCGACCGTGGAGTTTTCCCCGGAGTTGTTCGAACGCGTCATGTCCTGATATAGCCCGAGGAGCCAGGGCGAGCTCGAAGGGAGCATCGAATAGCCGGGCGAGCCGTAATTCCCCCGCAAAGGGTTGTAGCTCGTCGTTTCGGTGATCGACGTCACGTCGGGGAAGTTGCCGCCCAGACGGCGCGTCCGGTAGTGGCCGAGCCCGTCGAAGCTCGAAAAATCCTCGTCGGAGTAGTAGCTCCCGGTCGGCGGCGGAACCGGCGTCGTGATCCCGCAGGTGGTCGAGCCCGGCGGACAGTCGTCCTCGAACGCCGTGCGCATTTGCGCTACGCGAGGATCGAGCAGCTGCCCTTCGCCGCTGCCGTCGTTGCCGACCCCAGGAGAATAGTCCTGCTCGTAGCGCACCCAGGTCGAACGGACGGGCACGCACCCCGTGCCGTTCGGCTGGCAGTCGTAGACCCGCGTCGAGAGAAACCGCCCCTGGCCGTCCGAGACCTTCGGCGTGAAGGGCCGGCCGTAATCGAGGATGTTCGGATAGACGCCGGGCGGGTTGTTGCCGAAGGCGTAGACCGAGAAGAAGTTCTCCGTCTTGTCGCCGAGCGGCGTCGTCACCGTGACGGTCAGCTCCTGCGATTGCGACTCGGTCGAAGTCCCTTCGAATTGAAGGTGAGGCGAGTAGGTCCAGGTCCCTTCGACCGCTCCCGACGCGGTCTTCTTTCGGCGCACCACGACGCCGCGCGACGATTGCGCCCACGGGCGGCGTTCGGTCGCGGAGCTCGGGAAGATATAGAAGCCGTAATCCCACTCCAACCGGCCGAGCGTCGGCAGGGTCAGTCCCTTGATCCGCCCGACGAGGTCGTTGAAGCCGGGCGGATTGGCGAGGACGTAATCCGAGAGCGGCATCGACCAGACCGAGCCGTCCGGCTGGGTGATGGAGGTGAGGAATTGAACGGCGAGCGTCGGCGGCGTCAACGGGTCGTCGGTTTGCAGATTGTTGCAGTCCGGGCAGGCGCGCGGGATCACCGCGGAGGTATAGCCGAACGTCCAGGTCGCCGTCGGCGGCGGCTGTTGACCGGGGAGAGCAAAGGCGGTCATTTCCACCTTGTCGAGCCGTTGGATCGGCTGCATGTCCTGCATCAGGTTCGAGAACGTGAGCACCTGCACGCGGCCTTGAGGATGATCCGTGAGGGTCCAGGTGGTGTCCGTGTAGTCGACATGGAGGAAATTCGCCGGGACGCCCCCCGGCGCGAAGCGATCCCGGATCTCGATCAGTCGACGGTTGGAATCGAACGTGTGGATCTGGCCGTCCGGGAACTCGATCGTCTTCGTGCCGCCCGGGCCGTCCAGCCGAAGGCGCAGGTACGAGCCGTCCCGGGTGTACTGGACCTTCTGCAGGGTGTCCTTGACGCCGACGTCACCCGGATCCTCCGGATCCTCGTCGTGCAGCCGGGGAAAGAACCGGTGCTCCGCCGCATCGGGGCCGACGTAGATCCAGGCTTGGGTGTCGTTGAACGGCAGATCCTCCCGAGAGGGCGAATACAACTGCCCGAGCGACAGGCGCCAGCCGGCGCCAACGTTCGACCGCCGGCTGATCCGCGCCTGAGTGGTCGAGGTCGAGCCGGCGCTGAAATCGCGGAAATCCCAGACGGTCGAGTTGTAGACCGCCGAGAGGCCGTAGGAGAAACCCTCCCGCAGGGGGTACCGGGCGCCGATTCCCAGGGTCAGCAAAAGGTTGCCGTTGAAGGCGTTTACCGAGTCGACGTCGCCCACCGCGAAGATCTTGTCCGGCGCGAAGCCCTTGGCGACGTTCGGGTGCTGCTGGGCGTTCGCGGCCGAAGCGGCGATCAGGGAACCGAGGAGGATCGCGCGAGCTCTCATCGCCGCACCCCCGCCTGGGCCGCGGCCGCACCCGGAGGGGGCGGGGCGAGGGAAACCAACAGGCTCGACAGCTCCAGATGCTCGAGGTCGATCGACAGCAGCCGGTCGCCGTCGGCGTAGCGAGCCGGTGGCGCCGCCGTCGCCCCGACGGGGGACATTCCGTCGATCGCGAACCGGATCTCCCCTTCGATGCCGCCGTCCTGATCGGCATCTGCGCCATCGCCCGCCCGTAACTCCCAAGCGCCTTGGCCGGGGCGAACCAGAAGCACGTCGATCAGCGGGTGCGCCGCCTCGAGGAACTCGTCTACTGGACCGCGCCCCGCGGTGGACTGCGCCGCCTCGGGAGGGAGGGCCGTTTCTGTCACGCCGAAATCGACCGGAGCGAACGTGCCGTACGTCCCCGTCGCGACGTCGACCACGAGCCAGAGCGACGTGTCCGGCAATTCTCCGTCGTAGCCGAAAGCCACGGTGCCGTCGAGGTCGTCGTCCACCTTCTCTTCGAGGCGTTGTACGACCGTCACGAACGAATCCGGATGCTCGTAGGCGACGCTCCACCAGATCGCTCTCCCTCCCGGGGTGATCCCTTGTGCGGAAAGGCCTTTCGGGACCTGGGTGATCGACGGCGCCGCCAAAACCGGGCAGGCGATGAGGATCGAGAGGGAAACAAGCGCCCAGGGGGTGAGCGGAGAGGCCTTGGTTGGGTGGTTCTCGGGCATCGGATTCTCCAGGTTGCTTTCGTATAACACCGTCACAAGCCGCTGGGTTCCTTTGAATCGCGGAGTGGCCAACACCTGTTTGCGGCTCTGGCGTTTCGGGCTGGAATGCGATCGGGCGGGTCGGCCAACACCTTCGGATCGCGAAACCGTACTGCGGGAGCGCCGAAAATCCATGCGAGAACCTTAGAATCAACGTAAGCGGGTCGAACGCAAGATCCTTGAAAGATCACGTCACGCTCGACGCGGCGTCGTTTTTTCGACGGTCACCTTCGTATGAACATGCCTTGTAGGCAGATCGACCGTCGAAATTTCGACAATCGGACCTCTTATGGGTCGGGCTGTCACACCAACTGACGCTCAAACACGTAACATTCCAGAGACCGCCCAAACAGAGGAGAGCACTGGGTGCGAGAACCGATACCGATCTTCGCCATCGGCCTGCGCCGTTTACGCCAGGCCGCGGGCTGGACCCAGGGGAAGCTGGAAGCCGCGGCTCACATCGGTCGGGGAACGGTTTCGCTGTACGAGAAGGGAAAGCGAACGTTCGACAGGAGGCAACTTGATCGGTTTGCGCGTCTCTTGGGGCACGACTCCGGCGCAGTGGATCGGGCCCTCGTGGCTGAGGCGCAGCTACCGGCGAGTGAGGCGATCGAAGTCGTCTCTCCAGCGAGCCTTTTGCCCGCTGAGCGCCGGGCGGTCGAAGCTGCCGCTGGTCGAGCAGCCCAATACTCGGCCGCTGTAGTTCGGGCCAAAGCAGGTTCAAAACTGGTTACCGAGCGCCTCCGAAGGGAGAGGAACCTGGCGGATGAGCTTTGGCTTCAACTTCGAGGCCTCCCAGAGGTGGCTAGGCGCAGGCGGGCTGTCGATGACGCGAGATTTCACAACTGGGCGCTCTGCGAACGGATCTGCGAAGCAAGTGTCAACCTCTCAGGGCACAGTGTCGGCAAAGCTCTTCAAACGGCTCGGTTGGCGCTGTTGATCGCCGAGAAAACGTCGGGCAGTCAATGCTGGAAGTTTAGGCTTCAAGGCTTTGCGTGGGCCTTTGTCGGCAATGCGTTGCGCGTGGGTGGGGACCTGCCAAGAGCTGAAGACGCAATCCGAAAGTCGGATGAACTCTGGTCCGCCGGAGCAGCTGTACCGGCGTTCCCTCTCGATGAGGGATTCTTCCTTCTTTGCAAAGCAACTCTCCGATTCAATCAGGGCCAACCTCAAGAAGCGTTGCTGCTTCAAGATCGCGCGCTTGCCGCTTCGGCAACGGAGGCGGGGCGAGCTCGAGTATTGCTGAGTCGCTCGATTACGCTTGCAAGCCTCGATCGTTACGAAGACGCGCTCGCCTCACTGTCACTGGCGGCCCCGTGGATTGAGTCGAATGCTGAACCTCGCTGGCGATGTAGTCTTTGGTTTCAGAGAATCGATCACTGTTGTCGCGCCGGCCGTTTTGGTGAAGCTGCGGAGCACCTCGAAAAGCTGCGGGAGATCGCCTTCGACCAGGGATACGCTCTCGACGAATTGCGTTGTCAGTGGCTCGAAGCGCGAGTGGCCGCCGGCTTGGGTGATCGGGACCGGGCAGCCGAGGGAATCAGCACTGTCTTAAATTCATTCGCTCGAGAGAGAATTCCCTTCGATGCGGCGCTCGCTGCGCTTGAGCTCGCTGCCCTCGAGCTGGAGCGAGGGCGGGTTCAGGAGGTCAAAGCCCTCGCGTCGACGACGGCTTTCATTTTCGCCTCGCAGGAGATCCCAAACCAGCTCCTGGCCAGCCTCCGTCTCTTCTGGCAAGCCGTTTTGCAGGAGGAGGCGACAGCAGACGGAGCTCACCGCCTCCTGCGAGAGCTGGACCGCTGGTCGGGTCAACGCGGGGAGCGCTCGGTCGGGACGCGATGAGCGCTCCGCGAGCTCAGTTGCTACAGAGACCCATTGGATCGACCATGCAGCCATTCTCGCGGGAGATCAACGGCGCGGACGCTCCGGGACGAGCAGGTCCATCGCTCCGAACATCCCGTTCGGAGAGAAAGCTGGTGCCCCAAGCAGACGACAAATAGATGGCCAGGCGATGGAGTACCCCTCCGGTTCCCAACGAAAGCGCTCCAGCGGGCGAGGGAAAAACGAGGACGATAGCGAGAAGACAAGTGCACAACACCTGAACCTGAAGAACGCGACGTCGAGTGGCCATTTGAGGATCCTCTAAGGAGGGCGCCAGCCGACACGGCCGTTAGGGCCGTGTGTGCCCCTCCGAAATTGACTGTGAGCCCGAAGGCTTCAAGGGTGTCGAATTTTCGACGCGGCATGGCGCAGGATGCTACGCGCGTCGGGGAGCGTTTTGATGAGAGGAAATTCAACCGAACGGGAAGCGGTACGCCTCGTGGCAGTCGTTCTGCGGGCTAAATCCCGCCGATCTCGCGACCAGTTCGGAAAACTAACCGGCCTCGATCGGCGGACGATCGGTCGGTACGAGACGGGAGATTCCACCCCATCCCGCCCTACGCTGGACCGAATGGCGGCGAGCGTGGGTGTCGGCGCTGCGCGAGTCGATCAGCTGCTCGCTCTCTTAGGCCGGATCTGCACCGATGCCGCGAGGCCGGCCGCCACCGCGCCGACATCGGCACGCGAAGAGCTTGCTACGGAGATCACGGCAGCGCTCGAAGTCGAGATCCTCGCCGCTCTGGCCGACCTTCCTTTTGAAGACGAGGCGGTTCCGTCGTAAGGGCGAGTTGCTGAGGAGCAGCCTCCCGGAAATGTCCAAAGATCTCCCGAAATCCAATTCCTGAGAGAAAAAATGGAATTCGCGAGCCGAAAAATCGAATTTCTGGGCCGCGTGAACGAATTTGCGGCCCGGAAAATCGAATTTGGGGATGAGAAATTCGAATTCGGGAGCCGCGAGAACGATTTCGGGGGCGGGAAATTCGAATTCGTGGACCGGAAAATCGAATTTCCGGACCGGATGAACGAATTCGTGGACCGGAAAATCGAATTCCTCGACCGTGTAATCGAAACGGAGGGCGGACCGTGGGGCGGACCGCCCTCCGGATCGCGTCTACTCCACCGTGACGCTCTTCGCCAGGTTCCGCGGCTGGTCGACGTCGGCGCCGCGGCGCACGCCGATGAAGTAGGCGAGTAGCTGGAGCGGGATGACGTTCACGATCGGCTGGAGGAGCGGCGAGACGCGAGGGACTTCGATGATCTCGTGGGCGAGCGACTCGAAATCTTCCGCGGCGCCGTCGGTGACGACCAGGAGGTGACCGTCGCGCGCCCGGACCTCCTGGAGGTTCGAGCGGACCTTCTCGTAGACGCCGTCGCCGGTCGCCACCGCCACGACCGGTAGGTTCTCGTCGATCAGGGCGATCGGTCCATGTTTCATCTCGCCCGCGGGGTACCCCTCGGCGTGGATGTAGGAGATCTCCTTGAGCTTGAGCGCCCCCTCGAGCGCGATCGGGTAGTTGATGCCACGCCCTAGGTAGAGGAAGTTCGAGGCCTTGTGGTACCGGCGCGCGAGATCTTCGAGATGCGCCTCCTGGCGGCGGATGACCTGGTCGACCGCCGACGGCAGATGGGCGAGATCTTCCAGATAGAACCGGTCGATGCTCCCCTCGCGCTGCTGTTTCAAATAGAGCGCGAGCAAGTAGAGGGCGACCAGCTGGGTGGTGAACGCCTTGGTCGAGGCGACGCCGATCTCCGGTCCCGCGTGCGTGTAGATGACCCCCTGGCTGATGCGGGTCGCCTGCGAGCCGACAACGTTGCAGACCGAAAAGAGCCGCGCGCCCCGCTCTTTGGCGGCTTCCATGGCCGACAGCGTGTCGGCCGTCTCGCCCGACTGCGAGATCCCGACGGCGAGCACCCGGGAGTCGACGATCGGATCGCGATAGCGATACTCCGAGCCGTAGTCGACCTCGACGGGGAGCCGGGCGATGGTCTCGATCAGGAACTTGCCGACCAGCGCCGAATGCCACGAGGTGCCGCAGGCGAGCAGGTGGAGCCGCTCGATCTTGCGGATCTCCTCGGCCGGCAGCGATACGGTGTCGAACAGGATCTCGCCGGTCTCGAAATCCACCCGGCCGGCGAAGGTGTCCTGAACCGCCTGGGGCTGCTCATGGATCTCCTTCGCCATGAAGTGCTTGTAGCCCCCCTTTTCCGCCTGGACCGGGTCCCAGTTGAGCCGCTGCACGGGCCGTTCAGCGGGCGCGAGGAGCCGCCCGGAGCGATCGTAGATGTCGATCTTGCCCGGCGTCAGCTCGGCGAGGTCGCCGTTCTCGAGGAAGATCACGTTGCGGGTATAGGCGAGCAGCGCCCCCGGATCCGAGGCGAGGAACTGCTCGTTCTGCCCTTCGCCTCCGAGGCCCAGGACGAGCGGCGGCCCCATCCGCGTGGCGACGATCTCCTGGCCCTCCCCTTCCGTGGTGACGGCGGCGAAGGCGTACATCCCCTCGACCTCGGAGATCGCGCGCGCGACCGCGTCGCGTAGGGTGCTGCCGTCGAGATAGGAGGAGATGAGGTTCGCCACCACCTCGGTGTCGGTGTCGGAGGAGAACGTCCAGCCCTCCGCTAGCAGCCGCTTCTTGAGCGGCAGGAAGTTCTCGATGATGCCGTTGTGGATCAGCGCCACCCGCCCCTTGGAGTCGACCATCGGGTGGGCGTTGCGCTCGCTCGGCGGTCCGTGCGTCGCCCAGCGGGTATGGCCGAGGCCGTAGACACCGGTGACCGGCGACACCGCCAATTTGTTGCGAAGGTTTTCGAGCTTGCCTTCCGCCCGCGCGGTCTGGAACGCCCCGTCCGCGACGGCGACGATCCCCGCGGAGTCGTAACCGCGGTATTCCATCCGGCCCAGGCCGTCCATCAAAAGGGGCACCACGTCCCGGTGCCCGACATATCCGACGATGCCACACATGGTTCCCGCTCCTTGCTTACGCTTCGCCGTCCGCCCGAGCCCGGCGCTGCCCCTTCAAACGTTCGACCGCCCCCGCCAAATTCTTCTGGCGGACGCGCGTCACCGCGAGCGCGCCGTCGGGGACGTCCTGCGTCACCACGGTCCCGGCGCCGGTCTGGGCGTTCGAGCCGATCTTGACCGGCGCCACGAGCAACGTGTCGCTGCCGACGAAGCTTCCCTCGCCGATCTCGGTCCGGTGCTTCGACGTCCCGTCGTAATTGCAGGTGATGACGCCGGCCCCGATGTTTACGTCGGCCCCGACGATCGCGTCGCCCAGGTAGGCGAGGTGCCCGGCTTTGGCGCCCGCGCCCAGATCGGAGGCCTTCACCTCGACGAAGTTGCCGACCCGCGCGCCGCGACCGAGCACCGTTCCGGGCCGCAGGCGGGCGAACGGGCCGACGCGGCAGCCGGTCTCGATCCGCGCCCCGGCGAGCACGCTGTACGCCTCGACCGTGACCCCTTCGGCGAGGACCGTATCGGCGAGGCAGGCGCCCTGGCGTAGCTCGCAGCCCGGGCCCACCTCCGTCGCCCCGGACAACGACACCTCGGGGTGGATCACCGTGTCGCGACCGACCGCGACCCCCGGCTCGATCGACGTGCGCGACGGCTCGAGGATCGTCACCCCCGCGCGCATTAGGTCGTCGAGGTGCCGGTCGATCAGACGCCGATGCGCCTGGGCGAGCTCCCGTCGGTCGTTGATCCCCCAGCTCTCGGAGGGGTCTTCGAGCGTGTGGAGCTCGACCCGGTGCCCCGCGCGGGCGGCATCGGTGACGGCGTCGGTCAGATAGAGCTCGCCCTGGGCGTTGGTCGCGCGCAGCCGCTTCAGAAATTCGAAGATCTCCGGCGCCGGCAGGGCGTAGAGGCCCGCGTTCACCCGCGTCACCAGGCGCTGCTCGAGAGTGGCGTCGCGCGCCTCGACGATCGAGTGAAGGGCGCCGTCCGGCGTCCCGAACACGCGGCCGAGCGAGCCCGGGTCGGCGAGGTCGGCGGTCGCGAGCCCCCCCCAGGCGGCGCCGCTCTCGGACCGCTCGGCGAGGGCATTCAAGGTGGCCGGGCGGATCAGCGGCGCGTCGCCCGAAAGAACGAGCAGCGTCGCCTCGTGGCCCGGGTCCGAGCGGACGTAGGGCTCGATCTGTTGCAGCGCATGGCCGGTGCCACGCTGCTCGGCCTGGAGCACCCATTCGACGTCGGGGGCTTGAAGCTCCTCGCGCACACGATCGGCGCCATGGCCGACGACCACTAGAATCCGCTCGCAGTCGGCGGCCCGGGCGGCGTCGAGCACCCAGGCGAGGAGCGTCTTGCCCGCCGCCCGGTGGAGCACCTTGGGCAGGTCCGAGCGCATGCGCGTCCCCTGCCCCGCGGCGAGGACCACCGCGATCCGGGCGCGGGTGCCCTGATTCTCTCGGCTCATCGGCGCTCTCCCGCCTCGCCCTGGGGGCGGGGACCGCGGGCCGCGAGTTCGAGCGCGGCCCGGGCGAGCTTCTTCGAGTCGTGGCGCACCAACTCCTCGCCCGCCGAGTCGGCGAGCAGGTCGGCTTCCACCACCTCGACCCCCATCGCCTCGAGCTCCTCGCGCACGTAGCGCACCGGCTCCGACCCGACCTCGGCGTAATGGTCGACCCAACGTTGGGGAATCGGCGTGGCGCTCGCGAGCACGCCGTGGACCAGGCCGGCTCCGAGGTAGCGTTGGGTCTCGCGCAGGTGATCGGCGCCCATCATGCGGTCGGTCTCTCCCGGTTGGGTCATCAGGTTGAGCAGCAGGAAGACCCGGGCTCGCCCACGCTGGATCGCCTGGCGGATCCCCGGAATCAAAAGATTCGGCAGGATCGAGGTGTAGAGCGAGCCGGGACCGAGGAGGATCAGGTCGGCTCGCTCGAGCGCCGAGAACGCGGGCGGAAATGCCGGAGGGGCGGGCGGATCGATCTCGATGCCGGCCAGGGGCTCGTTCGACCCGCCGACCTCCGACTCGCCCTGGTAGACCGCGCCGGAGACGCCCCGGCCCCGCAAGACGACGTCGGTGAGGGTCGCCGGATAGACCTTTCCGCGCACCGAGAGGATCGACTCGGCGGTGAGGATCGCCTGGTGGAAGTCGCCCGTGATGCCGGTGAGCGCGGTGAGGAACAGGTTGCCGAACGAGTGCCCGAGCAAACCGTCGCCCGCCGGGAAGCGATATTGGAACAGGCGGGCGAGCAGCGCCTCGTCGTCGGCCAAAGCCACCAGACAGTTGCGGATGTCGCCGGGCGGCAGGACGCCGAGCTCGCGACGCAGCCGCCCGGACGAGCCGCCGTCGTCGGTCACCGTCACCACCCCGGTCAGCTGCCGGAGCTGCCGGGAACCGACGTGGTGCTTCAGGCCGCGCAGGAGGACGGAAAGCCCGGTACCGCCACCCACGGCGACCAGCGAGAGGCCGCCGGCGTGCTGCGAGCGCTTAGGGGAGCTCGAAGAGCTGACGGTGTTCGGCGTGTCGGCGAAGCTCGATGAAATCGGCGTCGTGGAACGCATGGACTCGGTTCTTGGGGTTCAGTTCGATCGCCTGGGAGAGCGCCTTGGCCGCCTCGTCGAGCCGCCCCTCGGCGGCGTGGATCGAGGCCACGAGGAAAGCGAACCGGTCGTCCTTCTTGTCCCGCCCACCGCGCCGCGCGAGCTCGAGAGCTCCGTGGCCGTCGCCCTGGTTGCGCAGCATCACCGCTTCGATGAACGGATCGCCCGGCTCGGCCGCCGGAGCCCCATCGGTTTCGGCCAGCCGCTGCCGGCAGATCGCCAGGAACTGGCGCGCGCGCGCCGCGAGCGAGGGCTCATCGCCGGCGACGACCTTCTCGAGCTGGGCTGCGGCCTTGGACCATTCCTGCTTCTGAAGATGGGCGAGCCCCTTGGTCAGCTGCTCGACCAACGGATCGGCCCCGGGGCGCGGCCCGCTCGGCGGGGCGGAGACGGCGGCCGGCTTGTCCTTCGGCTCCTTGGCCGGTTCTTTGGCCTCCTTCGCCCCTTTCGCGCTCTCTTTGGCGTCCAAGACGCCCAGCTCGATCAGGGCGGCCCGCACGGTTTTTTCATCGGTCTTGAACCGTTCGGCAAGCTCGTCGAGGCTCTTGGTCTTGCCGTAGCGCTTCAGGTACGCAAGGTCTTCCTTCTGCCAACGCTTGGCCATCTTCTTCGGCGGTCTCCTCGGGCTATCGTTTACGCAGCTCGATCAGGATCTGCTTGGCGACCGACTTCAAGGTGTCGAAGACGCCGATCCCGGTCGTCGCCACCGCTTCGAACGTCGGCTCGCGCTTGTAGTTCAGGACCCGGTACATCTGGTCGACCGCCAACGCCCCGGGCAGGTCCCGCTTGTTGAACTGGAGGGCGTAGGGGATCGTGGGCAGGTCGTACCCGTGCTCCTTGAGGTTCGCCTCGAGGTTGCGGATCGACTCGATGTTCGCCTCCATCCGCTCCTCTTGGCTGTCGGCGACGAAGACCACGCCGTCGACCCCTTTGAGGATCAGCTTCCGGCTCGCGTCGTAGAACACCTGCCCGGGTACCGTGTAGAGATGGAACCTGGTGGTGAAGCCCCGGATGCTGCCGAGGTCGAGCGGCAGGAAGTCGAAGAACAGGGTTCGATCCGCCTCGGTGGCCAGGGAGATCATCTTGCCCTTCGAGTCGGGCGAGGTCTTGTTGTAGATGTACTGCAAGTTGGTCGTCTTCCCACCGAGCCCAGGCCCGTAGTAAACGATCTTGCAGTTGATCTCCTTGCTCGCGTAATTGATGAACGTCATGTTCGAACAACCTCGGTCGGCGACGTTGACAGCGAACGGATGGAGGAGCGAGAGAACCGAGACACCGGGCGAAACCCCTGGCCGTCACTCGCTGAACAGAGCGTCGATATCCTCGTCGGTGATCTCGGAAAACGGGCTCGTGGGGCCGGCCGAAGGATCCCCTCGCTCCCCTTTCTGCAGCATGACTTCGAAAATTCGCTCCAGATCGACGCTCGCGCGCTTGACCCGGAGCCGCACCAAGCCGAGCGACGAGCGCTCGTCGAAGATGACGACCAGGATCGCCCGCCGCGCGACGATCGAGATGTGGATGTGGTCCTGCTGGCCCTCGTGGAAGAGGACCGAAAACTCGCGCTCACCGATGAGCTTGGCAAGGCCGTCGGTCGCGGCGACGTTACCCGCCGTCAAGGAGGCGAGCGAGGTCGCGTCGAATTGCTCGATCTCCCCCGCAGCCGCGATCTGCTGGCCGTTCTTGTCGATCAGGAAGACGGCCTTGGCGTTGGCCTCTTGGCGCAGACGCCGAAGAGCCTCCTCCAAGCTCGCGTATTCCTCTTCGTAGAGGATGAAATCGGCTGAAGCCATCGGTTGACCTCGTCAAAGGATCGGCCGGAAGATACACCACCCGGCCCGCTCCGGTCAAAACGCTGATTCCAAATAACTTGTATCGGGCTTCTTTCGAGCCTAGCGGAAATAGCGCCAACCGGTGAGGACGTCTTGCTCGGCGATCAAGACCCGATCTCCGACGACGCGATGGGCGAGCTGCACCGGCTCGCACCCCCCGTGCCCGTTGTTCACTCCGGCGAGCCGGAACGCCTTGTCGCACTTGTTGCAGACCACCCATTCGCCTTGAGGGTGGAAGCCCCGCTTCGACTTGAAACAGACCTCGCTCGCGTCGAACGCCACCTGGATCGTTCCGCCGCCGTCGCGGCCGACGAAGAACTTGACCTCCTGGTTCGCCGGGTTGAGATAGCGAAAGAACCGCACCTCGAGCGGCGCCAGCTTCGAGACGTCGATCGACACGGACTGGTCCGGACCGGCGCTTACCTGCTCGAAGGAGGAACGTCCCAGCCGCCCGGTCGAGGCGAGCTCGGCGATCATGCCCACGGCGACGAACAGGACCACCGCGATGATCCCGTGGATCGGACGGAAACGCACGGCCGGTATTGTGCGCCAAGGGGAGGGGCGGGGCAAGCGGCGCGGAAGCGCCCGAGCCCGCCCGGGGGGCCCGCCCTCTAGCGCCCTCCCAGGGCCTGGGCGAGCTTTTGGGGCATTCCTTCGAACGAGCCGGACGACATGGTGATCAGCACGTCACCCGGGCGCGCCTCGGCGAGCGCGGCGGCGAGCAGCTCGGCGTTGGTCGAAATGGCGGCGGCGCTCACGCCGCGGCGATTCAGCTCTTCGGCGAGGCGGGAAAAGTCGAGCCGTTCGCCCTCGGCGAGGCGGCCGGCGTGGAAGGTCGGCGCGAAGAGGACCCGGCCGGCCACGTCGAACGCCTTGCGGTAGAGGTCGTAGAAGAAGCTTCGTCCGGCGGTGAGGCTCCGCGGCTCGAACAGCACGACGAGGCGGCGGCCGGGGTAGCGCTGAGCCAGGCCGCCCAGCGTCTTTTCGACCGCCGTCGGATGGTGGGCGAAATCGTCGACCACGGTGATGCCGCCGAAGGTGCCAAGCTCCTCGAGCCGGCGTTTCACCCCTTCGAAGCTCGTGAGCGCCGCGGCGACCTCGGAGGCCGGCAATCCGTCGCGCCGCGCCGCGGCCCAGACGGCGAGGGCGTTGGATACGTTGTGCTCGCCGGCGAGGCGCAGGCGGAGCTCGATCTCCCCTTCGGACGGATCGGCCACTCGAAAGCGGCTCCCCTCGGCGGCCGCTTCGACCTCCTCGAGCGGCCGCAGGGTGCATTCCGGGCCCAGTCCGTAGAGGACCACCCGGCAGGGCGCCTGCTCGGCCAATGCCCGAACCTCGGGGTCGTCGCCGCAGGCGATCAGGCAACCGCTCGGGGGCAACAAAGCGATCAGCCTTCGATAGCTGTCGCGGAGCGCCTCGGGCGAGGGGTAGAGGTCGGCGTGGTCGTACTCGACGCTGGTCAAGATCAGCGTCTCGGGCTGGTAATGGAGGAACTTCGCGCCGCGGTCGAAGAAGGAGGCGTTGTATTCGTCGCCTTCGATCGCGAAGCGCTCGCCGCTCCCGATGTGGAAGCTCGACGGGAGCCCCCGGGGTACTCCCCCGACGAGATACCCGGGGTCGCGGCCGCACTGCGTATAGACCCAAGCCGCGAGCGCCGTGGTGGTCGTCTTGCCGTGGGTTCCCGCGATTACGAGCGGACGCCTGGAGGAAAGGAAGAAGCGCGCGAGCGCCTCCGGCATCGACAGGCGCTCGATGCCGAGCCGCTCGGCCTCGACCACCTCCGGATTGTCGCGGCGGACGGCGTTGCCGACGATCACCAGGTCCGGACGTGGTTCGAGATGCGCGGGATTCCAGCCGACCAGAGGGCGGAGACCGGCCCCTTCGAGCAGCGTGCTCATCGGCGGATAGAGCGGCCCGTCGGAGCCGCTGACATGGTGGCCCTTCTCTTGCAGCAAGCACGCGAGCGGCGCCATGCCCGTGCCACCGATGGCGATGAGGTGAATGTTCAAGATCGGGGTCGTCGTGGAGTCGAAGATCCGGAGCGGACGAGGTCTGATTCGGGACCGCAGAGTGTAGCATCCGCCCATTCGACCTTTGGGCGAGACGTCTTTAGCCAAGGAGCAGGCCACTATGAATCGTCTGGAAAAGCGCGCCATTTTGACGCTCTGTCTCGCCCTTCCGTTCGCCCTCGCGGCCCGAGCGGAGGACACTCCGACCACGAAGCCGAAGGCGACGGTGGTCGAGGCGACCTTCGACGCCGGCACGGTCGCCAAAGGCGAGCAAATCGTTCACGACTTCCTGATCAAGAACGAAGGGCAGGGGGCGCTCGAGATCCAGCGCGTCGAACCGGGTTGTGGCTGCACGGTCGCGCAGTTCGACAAGACGATCGCTCCGGGCCAGACCGGGAAGGTCCATGCCGTGGTCGAGACTTCGACCTTCAACGGTCCGATCTCGAAGGGGATCACGGTCTACACCAGCGACACCGACAACCCGCGGATCCAGCTGACCATCCAGGCGAAAATCGAGCCCTACATCCAGGTCAAGCCCGGCTACGCGCGCTATCTGACCGTGCAGGGCGAGGCGAAGGCGGGCGTGATCGTCCAGAGCCTCTGGGCGCCGGACGGCTCGGATTTCGCGATCGAGAGCGTCTCGTCGCCGTTCCCCTTCATCAAGGCGACGTTCCACCCGGCGACCGACACCGAGCGGCTGCCCGACGCCAAGGGCAAGCAGTGGCAGATCGAGATGACGCTCGACAATTTCGCGGCCCCGGTGGGAAGCCTCGCGGACTACCTGACGGTCCACACGACCCATCCGAAACAGAAGTTGGTGCAGATTCCGATCTCCGGCTTCGTCCGGCCGGTGGTGGCGGTCACCCCCCCGTCGGGCGACTTCGGCAAGGTCGCGCTCAAGGAGAAGCTGACCAAGACGATGAACGTCCGCAACTTCGCGAGCGAGGACATCAAGCTCACCTCGATCGACAACCCCTTGGCCGCCAAAGGGCTCGAGGCCGTGTTCGAGCCGATCCAGGAAGGCCGGGAGTACATGATCCGGCTCACCCTGTCGCCCAACGCGCCGAAGGGGGCGTTCGCGACCAACCTGGTGCTCAACACCGACAGCCAGAAAGTTCCGAAGCTCGAGATCCTGATCACCGGCGAAGTGCAGTAACCCTTCCCCCCGGGGCGGACGGACCGACCGCGCTGCCTGAGCTGGCTGCGTTGACTCCGTTCCGCCCCGAAGGCCCCCCTTCTGCGACTGCGGGGAGCGCTCGTTCCGCTGCTATGATCCGCGCTCAAGAAGGAGCTCCAGAGCTTCGGAAGCGAGATCGCGGTCCGGTCTAGGTCCTTTCCCAAGGGGAGGCCCGGTCGCCCTCCTCCGTGGTGACCGCACATGATCGGCCGGGTGGTTTCCCATTACCGCGTGCTCGAGCGCCTCGGTCGAGGCGGCATGGGCGTGGTTTACAAGGCCGAAGATCTGAAGCTCGGCAGGAAGGTCGCGCTCAAGTTCCTCCCCCCGCACGTCAGCCCGACGGTCGAGACCAACCAGCGCTTCCTCCAGGAGGCGCGCGCCGCCTCCGCCCTCGACCACCAGAACACCTGCACGATCTTCGAGATCGCCGAGACCGACGAGGGACAGCTGTTCATCGTCATGGCCTACTACGACGGCGAGACCCTCTCGGCCCGGCTCAAGCAGGGGGTTCTGTCGCCGAGCGAGGCGGCGAACCTGCTCGCCCAGTCGGCGCGCGGGCTCGGGCGGGCCCACCAGCAAGGGATCATCCATCGGGACGTCAAACCGGCCAACCTGATGATTACCAAGGAAGGGCTGGTCAAAGTGCTCGACTTCGGCATCGCCAAGCTGGTCGGCGGCTCGCCGGTCACCCACGTGGGGAAGATCGTCGGCTCGGTCGAGTACATGTCGCCCGAGCACGCCCGGGGCGACGACATCGACGCCCGCGCCGACCTCTGGTCGCTCGGCGTCGTGCTCTACGAGTCGCTCTCGGGGCGCAAGCCCTTCCGCTCCGACCATCCGCAGGCGGCCCTCTACGCCGTGCTGCACCTCGACCCGAAGCCGCTCGCGGACGTCGCGCCCCACGTTCCGGGCCGGCTCCAGGACGTCGTGGCGCGGGCGCTCCAGAAATCCCCCGACCAGCGCTACCAGAACGCCGACGAGCTGGTCCGCGATCTCGAGGAGACCGAGAGCTGGACCGGTCCGACGGCGGCGTTTCCCAGCCAGACGCCGGTGCGTCCCCAGCCTTCGGTGGCGGTCCTGCCGTTCAAGGACATGAGCCCGGAGCAGGACCAACAGTATTTCTGCGACGGCACGGCCGAGGAGCTGATCACCGCGCTGTCGCGCGTCGAGGGGCTGCGCGTCGCGTCGCGCACCTCGACCTTCGAGGTGATCAAGGAGGGATCGGTCGACCTTCGCACGGTGCGCGACCGGCTGGGGGTCTCGACCCTGCTCGAGGGGAGCGTCCGAAAGGCCGGGTCGCGGCTCCGCATCACCGTCCGCCTGGTGAACACCGCCGACGGTTTCGAGCTCTGGAGCGATCGGTTCGATCGCGAGCTCGAGGACATCTTCGCGATCCAGGAGGAGATCGCGCGCTCGATCGTCGAAACGCTCCGGCCGAAGCTGATCGCCGAGGCGGGGCCGCTCGTCCTGCCCGCCGGCGGCTTCGAGGCGTACAACCTCTATCTCAAGGGGCGCTTCCACTGGAACCTGCGCACCGAGGCCGGGCTCAAGAAGAGCATCGACCTGTTTCGCCAGGCGACCGAAAAGGACCCCTCGTACGCTCGCGCCTACGCCGGTCTGGCGGACGCCCACCTTCTGCTGGGCATCTACGGCGCGGCGGCCCCCGACGAGGTGATGCCGCGCGCCCGCGAGTCGGCGGAAAAGGCGCTCGGCCTCGACGGCAAGAGCGCCGAGGTGTACGCCTCGCTCGCCTGCCTGGAGGCGGTCTACGAGTGGGACTGGGAGGGAGCGGAAAACGATTTCCGGCGTTCGATCGCGCTCGATCCCCGCTATCCGACCGGGCACCATTGGTTCGCGGTCAACGTGCTCGCCCCTTGCGGCCGGTTCAAGGAGGCGTTCGAAGAGCTGCGCATCGCCGAGGATCTCGATCCGCTGTCGCTCGCCATCCACGCGAGCGTCGGCCTGGTCTTCATCTTCCAGCGCCGGTTCGAGGAGGCGCTCGACGAGCTGGCGCACGCGATCGAGCTCGACGCGCGCTTCGCGATGGCCCACTTCTTCCGCGGCCAGGCCCTCTCCCAGCTCGACCGGCACGACGAGGCGATCGGCGCCCTCGAGCACGCCTGCCAGCTTTCGGGCAGCGCGATCGAGATGCGCTCCGCCCTCGCCTGCGCCTACGCCCGGGCCGGACGGCTCGAGCCGGCGCGCCGCATCCAGAACGAGCTCGAGCAGCGCTCGCGGACCGATTACGTCTCGCCCGTTCTCCTCGCCCAGGTCCACACGGCCCTCGGCGAGCAGGGGAGCGCGATTGAAGAGCTGGCGCGGGCGATCCGCTGGCGGGCCGCCGATCTCGCCTGGCTGCGGGTTCGCCCGGTGTTCGATCCTCTGCGCGGCGAAGCGCGCTTCGAGGAGCTGCTGGAAGAAATCCACCTCGGCTCGCGCACCCTCACGGGGGCCCACAGCCATCCGGGCGACGACCTCGCTCCCACGCGGATTCTCTGATCGGGTCTTTTCGATCGAGCGCGACCCAGGGAACCCGACGGCGAGGATGATCCGCGATGAAGTGTTCCAGCTGCCATAACGACAACCCCCCCGGCTTCCGCTTCTGCGGACATTGCCGCGAGCCGCTCCCCTTCCCCTGCCCCAACTGCAAGGCGGAGTTGCCCGCGGGGTACGCGTTGCGCTTCTGCGGGTATTGCGGCGGGGCCCTGCTGGGGGAGCCGGCCGTGGTCGTCCCCGTGACGCCGACACCTCCGCCCCCGTCGATCCCCACCACGACCGTCGAAGCGATCACCGGTACGTTCTCCGTCCTCACCGAGCAGCTCCGGACCGTCACCGTCCTGTTCTGCGACCTGGTGGGCTCGGTGGCGCTCGCCGACCGGCTCGATCCGGAAGAGTTGCGCGACGTGGTGCAGAGCTATCAGCGGGCCTGCGCCGAGGCGGTCGAGCGGTACGGCGGCCATGTCGCCCAGCTGCTCGGCGATGGGCTGATGGCCTATTTCGGCTACCCCGCCGCGCTCGAGCAGGATCCCCAGCGGGCGGCGCGTGCGGGCCTCGACATCATCCCGGCGGTCGCCGCGTTGAGCGCGCAGGTCGAAGCCCGGCACGGCGTCGGGCTCCAAGTGAGGGTGGGCATCCACACCGGGCGCGGGATCGCGACGGCGATGGTCGACACCCGCGAGACCCTGGTCGTCGGGCAGGTCTCCAACATCGCCGCGCGAATCCAGGCGATCGCCGAGCCGGGGACGGTGGCGATCAGCGGCAAGACCTACCCTCTGTTGCGCGGCCTGTTCGACTGCCAGTCGCTCGGACCGCACGAGCTCAAGGGGATCGCCAAGCCGATCGAGGTCTTCCGGGTGCTCGCTTGGCGCGGATTCGTGAGCCCGTTCGAGGCCGAGCGCGACAAGGGACTCCGGCCGCTCGTGGGACGCCGCGGGGACGCCGAGGCGCTCGCCCGCTGCCTGGACCGCGCCTGCGAGGGGCGCGGGCAGGTGGTCGCCGTCGTGGGCGAGGCGGGTATCGGCAAATCCCGGCTGGTGCAGCACCTCCGCGATCAGGCGAACGGCCGAATCAGCTCCTGGCTCGATGGCCGTTGCTCGCCGTTCCAGACCCATAGCGCGCTCGCGCCGATCGTCGAGCTCCTCCAGGGCCTGTTCGGGATCCGGGGCGACGAGACCATCGACGCCTCGATCGTCCGTCTGGAGAAGGGGCTTCGGCCGTTCGGGCTGGTCGGCGAAGAGGTGCCGCTGATCGCCTCGATGATCGGCCTGCCGATCGCCGATCGCTTTCCGCCGCTCGACCTGTCCCCGCAACGGCAGAAGGAGAGGACGCTCGAGACCCTCGTCTCGCTCGTCCTCGCGATGGCCGACAAGGGTCCGGTCATCTTCTTCCTCGAGGACCTCCATTGGGTCGACCCGTCGACGCTCGAGCTCCTCGGCATGCTGGTGAGCCAAGCGCCGACCACCCGCCTGTTGATTCTGCTCACGCTGCGGCCCGACATGGCGCTCCCCTGGGCGGGTCGCGCCTACGCGAGCCAGATCACGCTCGATCGGCTGAGTGACGAGGAGATCGAGGAGCTGATCCTCGAGAGGACCGAGGGGCGCCCGCTGCCGCAGGAGGTGTTGCGCCAACTGATCGCGAAGACCGACGGCGTGCCCCTGTTCGTCGAGGAGCTCACACGGATGGTCATCGAGTCGGGTCTCCTCCACCCGATCGACGGCCGGTACGAGCTCGACGGGCCGCTGCCGCCGCTCGCGATTCCGGCGACGCTCCACGATTCGCTGATGGCCCGCCTCGACCGGCTGGCGTCGGTGCGCGAGCTGGTCCAGCTCGCCGCGGCGATCGGCCGGGAGTTCAGCTTCGACATGATGCGCGCGGTTTCGAGCCAGCCGGACGCCGAGCTGCGGCGCGGGCTCGATCAATTGGTCGACGCCGAGATCCTCTACAAGCGTGGCGTGGCCGGCGCGATCACCTATTCCTTCCGCCACGCGTTGATCCAGGACGCCGCATACGAGTCGCTGCTCAAGAGCACGCGGCAGCAGTACCACTCGCGCATCGCGCGGGCGATCGAAGAGCGTTTCCCGGACGTCGCCGAAACCCGCCCCGAGCTGGTCGCCCAACATTGGACGGAGGCGGGGCTCGCCGAACGCGCGATCACCTATTGGCTTTCGGCCGGACGCAAGGCGGCCGAGCGTTCCGCGAACCTCGAGGCGATCGCTCACCTCGAGCGGGCCCTCCGACTGTGCGAGGCGGTCGCTCTCGGCCCGGCACGCGACCGTTCGGAGCTGGACCTGCGCACGATGCTCGGACCGGCGCTGATCGCCACCCGCGGCTACGCCGCGCCGGAGGTCGAGGCGAACTATGACCGCGCCCGAGTGCTCTGCACCCAGGTCGGCGACGCGCCCCAGTTGTTCTGGGTCCTGCGCGGCCTCTGGGCCTTCCATCTCGTCCGCTGTTCCTTCGAGACGGCGCTCGAGTTCGCCCGGCGGATGAACGAGATCGCGCTCGGGCGCAAAGACCGCGCGCTGCAATTCGAGTCGCACCTCTGCGCCGGCATGCCCCAGCTGTTCCTGGGCGAGTTCGCCGCGGCGCTCGCCGAGTTCGAAGCCGGCCTTGCGCTCGACTCCCCTGCCCGCGATCGCACGCCGACCTTCATCACCGGGCTCGACGTCGCCGTGACCACGCTTGCGATCTCGGGCGTCGCCCTCTGGCACCTCGGACGGCCGGAGGAGGCGGTCGAACGTTGCACTTCGGCGATCCGGGTGGCGCGCGACGTCATCGGCCACCCGTTCAGCCTCGCCGACGCGCTCTCCTCGGCCGGCTGGGTCCACCAGCTGTGCAATGAGCCGGCGCAGGTCGCGGTGCTCGCCGGGGAGCTACTCGCTCTCGCGACCGAGAAGGGATTTACCAACTCGGTCGGGCTCGGCAATCTTCAGCTCGGTTGGGCCCTGGTCAAGAGCGGCGAGCCCGAGCACGCGGAAGAAGGGATGCGCCGCATGCTCGACGGTCTCGCGGCGTACCGGATCTCCGGCGCCCGCCTGTCGGAGATCTATTTCCTTTCGCTCCTGATCGACGCATACGTCCACCTCGGGAGGCGAGACGAGGCGCTCCAGGCGTTCTCGGAGGCGCGAGCGCTCGCCGAGATTTTGGGGCCGCGTTTCTTCTGGCGCGCCCACCTCCTCTGCCTCGAGGCGGAGCTGGCCCAGAGCGAGCCGCAACGGGCCGGATGGCTCTACCGCGAGGCGCTCGAGGTCGCCCGCGCCCAAGGGGCGCCAGGGCTCGCAGCGCGCGCCGAAAGCGGCTTGGCGCGGCTCGAAATGCGGGCTTGAAGGCGGTCCTCCTCGCGCGAGAGGAGGGTCATGCCTCCATAGCAAAATGGCGTTGAAAGCATTGATAGCATTGAGCTTGAGGCCCCTTCGCGCCTGTGTTACCGTGGTAGGTGCACTATCACCAAGATTTCCAGCGCTATGCGACTCGGAGGAGTTTGAGAGATGGCCAGCAATCTCGTCATCGTCAGCGAAACCGGAAAGGTCTACCACGTCACGTTGGGCGACCCCAGTCAGTCCGTGGAGCTCAAGCCGGACGATCCGACCGCCGTCGCCGCGAGGCAGAAGGCCGCCGAAGGGGTTCTGATCGCGGAGCTCGATCCCGCGGTCGAGCAGAAATCGGCCGGCAGCGGCGAGGTCGCGGCGATCATCATGGGAACGTTCGTCAACCTCTCCCTGATCGGAGACGGCGGCGGTTCGTCGAAGTATTGAGCCCTCTCGGGCGCCGTTGGGATCCAAAGGGTCCGGGCGGCGCTCGTCTTCGTTTTGCTTTTTGGGAGGAGTCCAAAGATGGCCAACTGTGTGATCCTTATCAGCGACTCTGGGGCGCTCTACTGCGTCGACTCCGCCGGCACGATCACTTCGCTCGACAAGAACGACGCGTTCGTCGACCAGCAGAAGGCGGCGGCCGGCGACAACCCGGTCGCTCCTGTCGATCCGAACACCGCGAACAAGCTCGGCTGCGGCGGCGCGGTGGCCGCGATCATCATGGCCAAGCTCCCCTAGGACTCGGTTCGGACCGCGGTCGAAGTCGGACGATCCGTTAAACTCGGGACTCCGTGAACGGGGAGCCCGGCTCGATCCTCAAGACCTACCGGCGGGGAACGCACCGGTCGACTGATCCGCGCGAAACGGTCGAGCGGGCGAGCCGCCTCGCTCCCATCTTCGGCATCACCCGGGTGGCGAACGTCACCGGCCTCGACGTGATCGGGCTGCCGGTCGTCATGGTCTGCCGCCCGAACTCCCGCTCGCTCGCGGTGTCGCAAGGCAAGGGCCTCGATCTCGAATCGGCCCGGGCCTCCGGTCTGATGGAAGCGATCGAGCTCTGGCACGCCGAGAGAATCGAGCGGCCGGTTCGCCTCGCGACGTACAACCAACTCCGCTTCAGCCATCGGGTGGCCCGGCTCGACGGCTTGCCGCGCTGCGCCGCGACCCCCTTTCATCCGGAGCTCAAGATGCTCTGGATCGATGGGATCGACCTGCCCACTCGGGAGCCCGTGTGGGTTCCGTACGAGCTGGTCCACATGGACACGACGCGGCCGATGCCGCCGGGCAGCGGCTGCTTCGCGTTTTCTTCGAACGGCCTCGCCTCCGGCAACCACGAGCTGGAGGCGATCGGCCATGGCCTGTGCGAGGTGATCGAGCGGGACGCCAATACGCTCTCCGAGCTGCGCCATGGCGACGACTGGGACGGGCCTTCGCGGGTTGACCTCGCGACGGTCGACGATCCCCTCTGCCGCGAGGTGCTCGATCTCTATGCCCAGGCGGGCGTCGCCGTCGCCGTCTGGGACATCACCTCGGACGTCGGCGTCGCCGCCTTTCGGTCCCTCGTGCTCGACGCCGAGGCAGATCCTTTCCAGGTTCGCGGCGCGGGAGGCGGTATGGGCTGCCATCCGAGCCGAGGGGTGGCGCTCCTCCGCGCGTTGACCGAGGCGGCCCAGAGCCGGCTCACGACGATCGCCGGCGCGCGCGACGACATGCCGCTCAAGAGGTACGAGTCGTGGCGGGATCCCGACGCGATTGAGAGTCTCCGGCGCGGCGTTCTCGACTCTCGACCGAGAGGCGACTTTCGGGCCGCGCCGGACTTCGCCGCGGACACCTTCGACGAGGACCTCTCCTCGATCCTCTCGCGCCTCGCGTCGGCCGGATTCTCGGAGGTCATCGACGTCGACCTCACCCATCCGGTTCTCGGCCTGCCGGTGCACCGGGTGATCGCTCCCGGCCTCGAGACCTCACGCGAGATCCCCGGCTGGATTCCTGGGTCCCGAGCCCAGGCGGCGCTCGCCGAGGCGGCCGGGCGATGAGCGCGGGGCGAATCGTCGTCTTTTCCGGCCCGACGCTTTCCGAGGAGGAAGGGCGGCGGGAAGTCCCTGAGCTCTCCCCCGTCACCTGGTTGCCTCCGGTGGCGCAAGGGGATCTCTACCTGGCCGCTCGGGAGGGGCCCTGGGGACTCGGGATCGTCGATGGCTATTTCGACCGGCTCGCCTCGGTCTGGCACAAGGAGATCCTCTGGGCGCTCGAGCAGGGAATCCACGTCTTCGGCGCCGCGAGTCTCGGCGCGTTACGCGCCGTCGAGTGCGAGCCTTTCGGCATGCGGGGTGTGGGCGAGATCTACCGGTCGTTTCAGGCCGGCGAGCTCTCGGACGACGACGAGGTCACCGTGTTTCACGGTCCTGGCTCGACCGGCTACGCGAAGGGCTCGGAAGCGATGGTGAACCTGCGGGCGACGTTCGCCGCGGCCGGGGCGGCCGGCGTGATCGGCGAAACGACTCGAAGCGAGCTGATCGTCCTCGCCAAGGCGTTGCGCTATCCGGAGCGCGGTCTGCCGCTGATCCTCGAAAGAGCGCGCCGCGCCGACCTGTCGGCGACCGAGCTCAACGCGCTCGAAGCCTGGCTGCCCGGCGGCCGGATCGATCAGAAGAAGCTCGACGCGCTCGCCATGCTTCGCCGGATGGTCGAGACCCGAGCCGAGCATCCGGGGCCGTTCGTCGCGACGTTCACCTTTCAGCGCACGGAGGCGTGGGAGTCCGGGAGGGTCGCCGCCGAGGCCCGCGCGGCGACCGCGGCGGGCGAAGAGGCCGCGGTCGATCCCTTGGACGAGCTGCGGCTCGGCGCTTTCGCAGAGGCGAACGGCGAGTCGCCTCCCGCGGCCGAATCCCGCTACGCTCAGGCCCGCGCCGCCGCTTTGACCCGCGTGCTCGGGCTCGTTCTCGCCGATTACGGCGGTCTGCACCTCGACGCCCCGGCGCGCGAGCGGGCGGTGGACCGATTCCGGCAGCGGCGTGGTCTCGCCGACGACGACGCCCTCGCCGCGTTCCTCTTCGAACAGCGCCTGGACGTTCCGGGGCTCACCCGGATCGCTGTGGACGAGGCACGGATCGAGCGGGCGCTGGCGCGGATCGAGCCGCTGATCGAGGGGGCGTTGCGCGACGACCTCCGACTCCGAGATGCCTACGCCCCACTCGCCGCACGCGCCGAGGCGAAGACGGCGGCGCTCGCCGCCAAAGGCCTATCCCGTCCCGAGCTTCGTGACACCGGTCTGTCGCTGGACGAGCTTTGGCGGTGGTATTTCGAAGCGCGCCTCGGACGTCCCGTCCCCGACGGGCCGGACGCGCTCGAACGCGCGGCGCGCGAGCTCGGGTTCGGCGGCTTGGACGAAATGCGCCGCGCCCTCGTCCGCGAAGCCCTGTTCGTACGGAACTAGGAGCCTCCATAAAAAGGAAAACCCCCGGGTGGACCGCTGGTCCGCCCGGGGGCTTCGAGCTTCTACGGCTGTCCTTCTAGCCCGCTCAGCCGATCAGCGAGCTCCGGCGCCTGCGGGCGAGCATCACGGCGACGGCCGCGAGGGCGATCGCCAGGAGTGCGACGCCGACTCCCGACAGCGTCGGGATGTCGATCACCGCCCCGCCGCGCACCGTCACCGTACCGTTGGCTGTCGCGGTACCACCGTCGCCGTCGGCCACCTGGACGCTCACCGGCACCACCGCACCCGCGGCAAGCCCGGTCGCGTTGAAGGTCGGATTGGCGCCGACCTCATCACCTCGGGTCGCCGCACCGCCGGTCTCGCCGAAGATCGCGTCCCCGTCGAGGTCCCAGCTGTAGGTGAGCGGATCGCCGGAGCCGCCCGCGTCGCTGCCGACCGCGAGCAAGCCGACCGTGCCGTTGAGCGAAACGGTGTACGGCCCGCCCGCCACGACCGTCGGGTTGACGTTCTGGATCGCGATCGACACCGGCGCGTCGGTCGAGCCGATGCCGTCGGACGTCCGAAGCGTGACCATGAAGGCCGACGGGCCGTCGAGCCCGGCCGCCGAGAAGGTCGGCGAAGGACCGGTCTCATCACCGCGGGTGGCGCCGGCCCCGGTTTCTCCGAAGATCGCGTCTCCGTCGAGGTCCCAGGTGAAGGTAACCGGCTGACCGTCGAGGTCCGATCCGCTCCCGGACAAAGCCGTCGTGCCGCCTTCGTTCGCCGAATACGGTCCTCCCGGAATCGCCGAAGGCAGGGCGTTACAGCCCGGGCCGGCGGCGGCGCCGTTCAACAACAGGGTGACGCATTCGATGTTGCCGATGTCGACCGCGCCGAGATCGGCCGCCTCGAAGGTCCAGTTACCGTTAACCTGCGCACCGGATTTGCCCGCGAAGGCCGAGAGCGGATTCTGGGGGCGGAACGACCCGGCGAACGGCGCGGTGGCGGTGAGGATCGAGGTCGCCGCCTCGTCGTCGAAGGTCGTGTCGTTGCCATCGGCCGGGCAGTCGGTGCCGAAGCCCGCGCCGTTGGCGCCCAACTGGTAGGAAAGGAGGACGACCGTGTTGTCCGGGCCGCGCAGTCGGAGGACCAGATCGCCGTCGAACGTATGGGTAATGCGTACGCGGACCGCCACCTTGGACAGAACCTGGCTGAACCCGGCCACCGGGATCGTGATCGAGGCGCCGATGCCGTCGTTGTCCGGGATCGCAACCGGCCCGGTCGCCGCCATGGAGGTCGGAACACCGCCCGCCGTGACGATCGAGAACGGAATCGAAAGCGGTCCCTGCGCGGTCGTCAGGTTGAGCACCAGATTCATCGGCTTGCCCGCCGGATAGGTTGGCGTGGTGCGCACCTTGAACTGCGTGGTGTTGGTTCCCATGCCACCACCGCCGGCGATGTCCGGATAGGCCGAGGCGCCCTGGAGAATCTGCACCTGGGGCTCCGTCGTGGTGAGCACGGCGCTGATCCCCGTCGCGGCGACCGTTCCGCCGTTGGTCAAGGTGACGTTCAGGAAGAAGCACTCGTTGTAGTCGACGATGCCGTTGACATTGCCGGTCGAGTCGTCGGCGGTGGTCGAGGATACGGTGAGGCCCGGGGTCGGATCGAGCGCCGCGTCGACGTCGGTCACCCCCGAGGTGCCGACCACCGCTCCGCTCTGGCTCTCCGGGAAGTAACCCGACCGCGAGAAGTTGACCGTGTAGCTACCCGGCTCCACCGCGAAGGAGTAGTTGCCCGACATGTCGGTGAGCTGGGAGGCGCCGTTGGAAAGCTCGACCAGGGCGCCCGCCAAGGCGTTGGTGGTCGCGGAGTCCGTCACGGTGCCGCTCAGGATGCCGGTCGAAAGGGCAAAATCCTGCACCGTCGACCCGCCGGCGGTGACGACGAGGCCCGTCGCGCTTTCCGGCCCGTAGGTGGGCTTCGAAGCCGTGGCCGAATAGGTCCCTGCCGGCACCTTGATCACATAGGCGCCCCCAACGCCCGTTACCGCCGAGTAGCCGTTGGCGGTCTGGACCAGGGCTCCCACGATGCCGGTCGCGGTGTTGGCGTCGGTCACCGTACCCATCAGCATGCCGGTCGCCGGAGCCGCGTTGGTGCAGCCCGGCATCGTGAAGCTGGAGATTCGGGTGGTCCAGCAGGCCGTGGCCGAACACGAAGGGGGCGCGACCGGATCGTAGTACTCCTGGGTGAACCAGAAGGTGCACTCGTCTGCCGGATCGACCGAAAGGGCGCTGTAGTCCCCCCACCGAGAGCCGGTGCTGGTCTGCGAGCGGCCGCCCGCCGCGAGCGTCAGCTCGCCCTGAAACAGCCCGCCCGCGGGATCGGTCGCTAGACGACCCGCCGCCCGGACGCCCGGGAAGGTCGCGCTGTCGGTGACCGAATAGCCGACCGCGACATTGCCGTTGCCGTCGATCGCCGCGCTCCCCATGAAGCGATGGGTGGCGTCGGGCGAGAAGGTCGCCTGCTCGTGGACCGTCCAGGCGCCGCCCGGCAGGCTCCTGCGCAGCTCGTAGTACCGGATGCCCGCGCGATGGCCGCTCGTGGCGCTCGCGGCCGTCGCGTTGACGTCGACCGTGTGGGTGAAGACGAACGACTCGTAGCTGCCGAAGTTCCGGTAGGCCAAGCGGTGGAGCGGCCGGTCCGAAAGCGCGTCCAGACGCATGCCGCAGTTCGCCGGAGCGGGCTGCTCGAGGTCGTCGCGGTTGGTGAAGGCGAAGCCGCAGTTGCCCGAGACCTGGGTGAACGTCGGGTCGAAGTTCGCGACCGCGAGGCTGCCGCCCGAGAACGAAACCTCGGTGAGGGTCGTCGCGGCCGGGTTCGTGAAGTTCGGCTTGAGCTCGAGGATCCGGATGCCGTCCTGCGGGTCGCCCATCTCGTTCGCCGTGATACCCATCAGGACGTTCCCCTCGCCGGCCGGCGGAGGCACCCCGTCCACGTCGGCGGGAAGGATGCGGCTGAGCCCGGGGTGCGAGACGGTGAGATCGAGGAAGACCGCTTCGGCGGTCGGATCGCCGGCGACCATCTTCGCCCGGTTCATTGCGAAGATACCCTGGCCGAACACCGGCCCTTCGAAAAGCGGCGCCGTGATCACATAGGCGTCGGGCCAGACTCCGACTTTCGGATAGTCGTTGAAATAGGGCTCGGGAACGACCAGATCGTAGGCAAAGTAGGCGCCGGTCGGATCGTTCGTCTGCGAGACCAGCATGCACTGGTGGGCCTTGCCGGCGCCCGCGCGGTTGCCGACCGCGAACTGGCTCAACACCCAGCGGTCGGCGAGCGGATCGTAGTTGACGATCGGATCGCCGTCATTGAGCGTCGAGCAATCGCCCGTGCCGCCGGCGCCCACGAAGAGCGCGCGCAAGGTGAACACCGCGCTCGCGGTCGTGCCGTTCTTATTGAAGACTTGGCAGGCCAGGTTCACGCACTGGACGTAGTGGTTGGGGCCGACGTCGCCCACCGTGTCCGGCGGCGAGACGAACGACCCGGAGACCGCGCCCTGCGTCGCCTGGCTCACGCCCTGAAAATTGGCGCCGAGCGTCAGCGCCCGGGTCGTGGGGTAGTGGGTCTGAAGCGCCTCGTCCGGCGTGGCATCGCCGAACGGTTTGCGCACTCCCATCTCATCTTCGCCGGGCGTCTCGACGAAGGGGACCTGCCGGACGACCTTCGGGTTCGGGTGCTGGATCTCGAGCACGAGATCGCTAACCCGCGGGGTCACCCCCGTGCGTACCGCCTGCATCACCCGAACGGTGGGTTTGATGGCGCTCTGGGGCGGTCCTTCCACCCCGAACGCTCCCGAAACAAATGACAAAAAGCAGGCGGCAAACAGGCCGATGGCGAATCGTCCGGTCTTCATCGAAAGTCTCCTTCAAGGGAGAAATCTGGATAATTGACCGGAAAGATAGAACCTAGCGGCCCGTCCTGTCAAAACGGGCCGGTCGCCACTCCCGCGGCGGGCGCTACGGGGTCAGTCCAAAAGGCCCTTGTCGCGCATCCACTCCTCATTGAACTTCGAGAGGTAGCGGTCGCCCGCGTCGGGGAACAGCGTGACCACGAGCGCTTCTTCCGGCAAATCCCGGGCGACGCGCCGGGCGCCCTCGGCGGCGGCGCCGCCGGACGAGCCGGTGAAGATCGATTCCATTCGAGCGAGGTCCCAGGTCGCCCGGTAGGCGCTCTTGTCATCGACCTTGACGATCTCGTCGATGTAATCCCACCAGACGGTCGAGGGCATGAAGTCCTCGCCGATGCCGTCGATCAGGTACTGATGGATCTGCTCCTGCGGCGGCAGCTCGCGATGCTCGATGTAGTACTCGTAGACGCTGCCGATCGGATCGACCCCGATCACCCGGATCTCCGGATTCTGCTCCTTCAGGAACTTCGCCGCACCGCTGATCGTGCCGCCGGTGCCCACACCCGCGACCCAATGGGTGATCTTGCCGTCGGTCTGGCGCCAGATCTCCGGCCCGGTGGTCCGATAGTGCGCTTCCGGGTTCGCCTGGTTGTAATACTGATAGGGAAGGTACGCCCCCTCTTCGTCCCGAATCCGCTCGGCCACCTTGTAGTAGGAGCGCGGATCGGTCGCCTCGACGTTCGTCGGGCAGGTCAGCACCCGGGCGCCGAAGGCCTCGAGCAACGCCACCTTCTCCTTTGGAATCTTGTCCGCGCAGGTACAGACCAGCTTGTAGCCCTTGAGGTTCGCCGCCATCGCGAGCCCCACGCCGGTGTTGCCCGAGGTGGGCTCGACGATCGTCCCGCCGGGTTTCAAGAGCCCAGCCTTCTCGCCGGCCTCGATCATCGCGATGCCGATCCGGTCCTTGACGCTCGACCCGGGATTGAACGACTCGACCTTGGCCGCGAGCGTCGCGCCGGTCGGAGAGAAACGCCCGAGCTTGACCAACGGCGTGTTGCCGAGCGTTTCGAGGATGTTCTCGTAAATTTCCATTCCCGCCCCTTTGAGGTTTTCACCCGCCTTCACGAAACGGTGCGGGAACCTACCAGATTTGGCCCGTTTTTGGCCCGAAAAGGGCCTGAGTGCTAAAGGCGCCCCGCGCGAACCGGGACGACTTAGTTCCCTTCCCAATCCCAAAAGAAGTCCTTATTGGTGAGCTCCGGGGTGTCGTCTCGGACCGCCGCAACCTCGCGCCCCGCGGCTCTGTCCTCCTCGCGGCGCGCCGCTTCGATCTCGCCCCGGATCACCGCGAGCTGCTCTTCCAGATCCTCGGTTTCCCGGGTCCAGTACTCGACCGTGCCGAACCAAGGCCAGGCGGCGGGAAACGCCGGATCATGCCACCGGCGCGCGATCCAGGTCGCGTAATGGATGAGGCGCAAACCGCGCAGCGGCTCGATGCCGGCGAGCCAGGCGCGGTCGAAGTCGCGGAACTGGCGATACCCGTCGAGGAACACCTCGCGTAGCTCCAGCGTTTCGGCGTCGCGCCCTGGCAGGGCGAGCCACAGGTCTTGCGCCGCCGGCCCGTCGACCATGTCGTCGAAATCGATCAGGTGGAGCCGGCCGTCCCGTTCCAGCAGGTTTCCCAGATGGAGATCGCCGTGGATGCGGTGCGTCGGCATCCCCTCGAGCGCCACGTCGACCGCCTCGGCGATGCCGACGGCGGCCGCCCGGTAACGCGGGGCGAGGTGTCCCGGCAGGGTGCCGTGCTCGGCGAGCCAAGCGAGGGCGTCGCGGATGAACGCGTCCGCCGTCATCGCGAGGCGAGGCGCGGCGGGCCGACGCGCGCCGACGTTGTGCATTCGACCGACCAGCCGTCCGAGCCGGGCGGCCAGCTCTTCCGACAGCTCGCCGGGAGCTCGTCCGCCGCGCCGATCGGCGAGCGCGTACCAGATTCCCTCGATCCGTCCGAGCGTCGAGCCGTCGCCGAACCGGCGCATCGGGACCACCGGGATTTCCTCTTCCACCAGATCGTCAAGGAACCGGTGCTCGGCGAGGATCTGCTCCGCGCTCCAGCGCCCCGGGCGGTAGAACTTGGCGATCACCCGAGAACGATCGACGAGCTCCACCTCGTAGACCCGGTTTTCGAACGAGTTGAGCGGGTAGCAAAGACCGGTCGTCTCGTGGCCCGCCGCCTCGACCGCGGCGAGCACCCGCTCTGGGGTGAGGGAGAGAAAAAGGTCGCTGGCGTCGCGTTCGCTCACGTCGGCCAGTGTAGCAGCCGGCTTCCGAGCCGCCGGGTACGGGCTCCGGGCGGGCCGAACCGATCCGATCGGCCGATCCGTTAGACTCGCGCCGCCACCTCGGGAGGCTTCAAACCATGACCAGCGCAGCGCCCGGCCGCACCGTCTGGGGAATGAACGGCTACCAATGGACGGTCCTCTTCGCCGCCTGGCTCGGCTGGGGTTTCGACGTCTTCGACGGCCTACTGTTCAACTTCGTGGCGCCGAACTGCGTGCCGACCCTTCTCGGCCTCACGATCGGATCGCCCGAGGCGAAGGCGGCGACGCTGCGCTGGACCGGCCTGCTCACCTCGGTCCTCCTCGTCGGTTGGGCGATCGGTGGCATCGTCTTCGGCCAAGTCGCCGACCGGATCGGCCGGACGCGGACCCTCCTGCTCACCATGCTGCTCTACGCGCTCGGCACGGCGGCGTGCGCCTTCGCGCCGAACCTTTGGGTGCTCCTCCTGTTCCGCCTGATCTCGAGCTTCGGCATCGGCGGGGAATGGGCGGCCGGCGCGTCGATGGTCGCCGAGGTGGTCCCGGAATCTCGGCGGGTGGAAGCGGGCGCACTCCTTTACACCTCCGCGCCGATGGGCTTGTTCCTCGCCACGTTCGTCAACTACCAGATCGCGGGCGATCTCTTCCGCTCGGTGCCCGAAACCTCGTGGCGCTATGTCTTCCTCTGCGGGCTGATCCCGGCGGGCGCGGCGTTCGTCGTGCGCGCCTTCGTGAAGGAACCCGAGCTATGGAAGAGCGAGGCGTCCAAAGCCAAGCCGCCGCGCCTCGCCGAGCTGTTCGACGCCGAGCACCGGCGGCTCACGCTCTCCGGATTTCTGATGGCCTTGGTCGCGCTGATCATGTGGTGGAGCTCCAACGCGTTCATCCCCGTGGTGGCGACCGGCCTCGCCCAGGCTTCGGCCGCTGCGCAGGGTCTCGCCAAGGAAGGTACGCTCGCGCTCGTCGAGGGTTGGAAGCGCCTCGCGACCAACTATTTCAACCTGGGCGGCCTGATCGGCACGCTCGCCACGATCCCGTTCGCCAAATTCTTCGGCCGGCGGACGATGTTCGCGATCTATTTCCTCGGCTCGGGGGCGGCGATTCTCGCGACGTTCGGGCTCGACCTCGAGCCGACCACGCGCCTCGCGATGTATTTCCTGATCGGGCTCACCGTCTTCGGCGTCTTCGGCAGCTTCACTTACTACCTGCCGGAGCTGTTCCCCACCCGCCTGCGGGGTACCGGCGCCGGCTTCTGCTACAACGTCGGGCGCATCCTCGCGGCGGCGGGGCCGATCCTCGTCGGCACCATCGCGGCGCAGGGGGCGAACTCGCTCACGAGCGCCCTACGTGCCCTGTTCTACGTCGGCTTCGTCCCGCTGGTCGGCCTCGCCCTGCTCCCTTGGGCGGTCGAGACGAAAGGGCGCGCGCTCCGGTGACTGCATCTCGGGCTCCCGGCGCGAAAGGCCGGGAGCCCGAGCGAACCTCCGTTACGGGCAGGTCGCGAAAGCGTTCGTGTCGACGATCGGCGCCGAGGGCGCTCCAGGGTAGTGGTAGTAGATCCTGTTCTCAAAGCCGACGGTGTCGAACACGTTGATCCGCTCGAACAACGTCGAGGGGGTCGAAACGGCGACCGTGAACTTGCCCGACGTCGAGCAGGAATCGATCACGTTGACCAGCACCTGCCAGATGTCGGCGTTCGGGAAGGAGAAGACGCCCGAGCTCTGCGTGCTGTCGACGGGATCGGCGGGGGCGAAGGTGTGGGTTCCCGGGGCACCCGTCCGGTATTCGGCGTTCACCAGGAAGCGATTGTGGAAGCAGATGAACTTGCCGGCGTTCGCGCAGGTTCCGCCCGCCGGGAACGTGAGGAAGCCGACGCCGTCGCCCATCACCGTTCCGTTGCGGCCACCGACCGTGGCGTTTCCGCTGCCGTCGAGCGCCCAAACGCCGATCAGGCCGGGTTGCGCCGTGTTGATTCGCCGGTTGAGGTTCTGCCGAATCTGGGCCTGGGTCCGCGCGACGCTCCACAGGCGGACCTCGTCGATCGCGCCTTGCGGGGTACGGGAGTAGTTGGCGTCGCTGCCGATCCGCATCTCCGAGGTGCTGGTCGTGAGCGGACCGGTCTCCGGCACGTTCAGCACCAGCTCGCCGTCGACGTAGTGCATCCGCCGGGTCCCGTTGAACACGACCGCGATGTGGGTCCAGCCGGAGGAGAGGGTTCCGCCGTCCCTCAAGGAGCCCGATCCTTTCAGGTACGAGCGGAGCGTCGTCCCGCAGATCCCGACCCACCAGGCCTGCGTGAAAGCCTTCCCGGCGATCGAGCTGCAGCCGCCGGGATCGGTAACCGCCACCCAAGCCTCGAAGGTGAACCGGTTCGTGGGATTGAGCGCCGCGTTGTGCGGAATGCGGATGTAACCGTGCTGCGGCTGGCCGGACATGGTGAACCAGGCGCCAAAGGGCTGCGCCGCGGCGGGGGCCGAAGCCACCAGCGCCGACGCGAGGAAGAGCGCCACGGCGACAACGGCCCGCATGGATTTCGAGGTACGAGAAAGCGAGATCATTTCTCCAGAGCTCCTTTTCTCCAGATCTGAAAGCAGGTTGTATAGCTGGGCATCGATCTTAACCTCTCTCTTCGGCGGGACGGAACGGGCAAACGTTTCAGGCGCCGGCACTCCGCTGCGCAGTTCGTGGAGCCCGCGTCGATCGCGACGGTTCGGGTACCACCCATATCGCTTGCAAGCCCCCGGAGGTCCCGGCTAAAATCCGCCGCCCGCAGGCTCTGTGGGCGCACTCGGCTTTTCGGACCGGCGCTCCGACTCCTCGTCAAACTTCGAAAAAAGTCTCGAATAGGAACTCTCCCAGGATGACGGACCGCTCCTTGTCTCCCTCCGCCCTTTCCGTCCCGTCGGCAGGGGTTTGGCAATGGCGCCGCGATCCCGGGGCCGAAACGCGCGCCCGCGCCGAGGCGGCACGTGCCGCCCGCGTGCGCGGAGCGATCCAAGGGGCCGTCGGTTTCGCCGCCGCGCTCGTCGCGGCGTTCGCCTTCCACCGGCCGACGCTCGGCTCGGTGATCGCCTCGATCGCCGCCCTGGTCACGCTGCTCGCCCTCCTTTCGCCCCTCGGGGCTTTCCGGATCCTCACCCTGGGGGTCGAGAAGCTCGGCCGGGCGATCGGACTGGTCGTCACCTGGATCCTGATGCCGATCATCTTCTTCCTGTTCTTCCTGCCGGTCGGCCTGTTCCTGCGCTCTCGCGGCAAGACCGGAATCACCCTTGGCGCCGATCCGAAGCTCTCGAGCTACTGGATCTCGACCGAGGATCACCCCTCCGGTCCCGCGACCTACGAGCGGCAGTTCTAGAGACGGCCCGCACCGATGAAAATCCTCGGCATCAGCTGCTATTACCACGACTCGGCCGCCTGTCTGGTCCTCGACGGCGACATCATCGCCGCCGCGCAGGAAGAACGCTTCACCCGCAAGAAACACGACGAGGGATTTCCCTCGAACGCCGTCCGCTACTGCCTGGCGGAGGGCGCCGTTCGCGACGGCGGCCCGCTCGACGCGGTCGTCTTCTACGACAAGCCGCTGCTCAAGTTCCACCGGATCCTCGAGACGTACCTCACCGTCGCCCCGCGCGGTCTCGCCTCCTATCTCCAGGCAATCCCCATCTGGCTCAAGGAGAAACTCTGGATTCCGCCACAAATCCAGGAGTCGCTCGAGGCCTGCGGCATCGAAGGGGAGGTGCCGATCCGTTTCGCCCAGCACCACGAATCGCACGCCGCGAGCGCCTACTACCCCTCGCCGTTTTCCGAGGCGGCGGTGCTCACGCTCGACGGCGTCGGCGAATGGGCGACTACCACGATCGGCGTGGGTGAAGGCGAGAAGCTCCGGCTGATCCGCGAGATCCGCTTTCCGCATTCGATCGGCCTGCTCTACTCGGCGTTCACCTACTTCACCGGATTCAAGGTCAACTCGGGCGAGTACAAGCTGATGGGGCTCGCCCCGTACGGCGCGCCGAAATACGCCGACCTGATCAAACGCGAGCTGATCGACCTGCGCGAGGACGGCTCGTTCCGGCTGAACATGGATTATTTCGGCTACCTGGACGGGCTCGCGATGACGAACGACAAGTTCGCGCGCCTGTTCGGCGGTCCGCCGCGCAGCCCCGAATCGCGGATCACCCGCCGCGAGATGGACCTCGCGCGCTCGATCCAGCAGGTCACCGAGGAGATCGTCTTGAAGCTCGCGCGCCACACCCGCGAGCTCACCGGCAAGAGGAACCTCTGCCTCGCGGGCGGCGTCGCCCTGAACTGCGTCGCCAACGGCGTGCTGCTCCGCGAAGGGATCTTCGACGACCTCTGGATCCAGCCTGCGGCGGGCGACGCGGGCGGTGCGCTCGGCGCCGCGCTCGCGCTCTACCACAACGCGATGGGCAAGCCCCGGCCGCAGCGAAAAGCCGGCCGCGACGGCATGAGCGCGGCGCTGCTCGGCCCCGAGTTCACGCGTGAGCAGATCCGCGAGTACCTGGCCGAGAACGACCTACCGCACGAGGAACTCTCCGATGAGGCGTGGGCGCCCCGCGTGGCCCAGGTTCTCGCGGGCGAAAACGTCGTCGGCCTACTTCAGGGTCGAATGGAGTTCGGCCCCCGCGCGCTCGGCGCCCGGTCGATCATCGGCGACGCCCGGTCGACGAAGATGCAGTCGTTGATGAACCTGAAGATCAAGTACCGCGAGAGCTTCCGGCCGTTCGCCCCGAGCGTGCTCGAGGAGCGGGTGGGCGACTATTTCGAGCTCGATCGCCCGTCGCCGTACATGCTGCTGGTCGCCCCGGTCCGCGCCGAGCGCCGGAGGCCCCGACCAGAGGGGGAGCCCGAGCGGAGCGACAACCTGCTCGAATGGGTGAACGAGATCCGTTCCGACATTCCGGCGGTCACCCACGTCGACGACTCGGCCCGCATCCAGTCGGTCAACTCCGAGACCAACCCGCGGTATCACGCGCTGATCTCGGAGTTCGAAAAGCTCACCGGCTACGGCGTGATCGTGAACACCAGTTTCAACGTCCGGGGCGAGCCGATCGTATGCACCCCCGAGGACGCCTACCGCTGTTTCATGCGCACCGAAATGGACTATCTGGTGCTCGGACCCTTCCTGCTCGCCAAGACCGCCCAGCCGAAGTTCGCCGAGGCGGGCGATTGGAAGCAGGAATTCCAACTCGACTGAGCTTGTGAATCCATCTGCGCGGGCCATCTGCGGCGTTGCGGGTCCTCCCGGAAATCCTTACGTACTTCCGTGTACGCTCCGGTTTCCGGGTCCTCCCGCGCCCTGCCGCTGACCCGCTCGCTACGATGGCTTCACACGCTCAGAGTCGAGCTAGGATGAGTGAGATAGGAGAAGACACGATGGGCAAGGCAGGATACGTCGGCAAGCTGTTCGGTGAGATCTGGCAGTTCGCCAAGCAGAACAAGGTCTACTGGATCGTGCCGTTCGTGCTGATCCTCGGTCTGGTGATCCTCCTCGTGGTGACCAGCCAGGCGACCGCGCCGTTCATCTACACCCTGTTCTAGGGCGCGGGCGGCGTTGAAGCCCCGCCGCGCGAAACTTCTCGCCCTGCTGATCTCGAGCGCGCTCGCGCTCGGGCTCGGCGAGCTGGCGTTTCGCGTCGCGGGGGTATCGAACCCGAATTTCTACGGTCCGGACCCCGATCGCGGCTGGGTGCTGATCCCGGGGACCACCGGCCTTTGGACCAAAGAGGGGCGGGCCGAGATCCGCGTCAACTCTAGCGGCTTTCGCGGTCCCGACGTCCCGACGGCGAAGCCGCCCGGGACCTACCGCATCGCCATCCTCGGCGACTCCTGCGTCGAGTCTCTCCAGGTCCCAGAAGAACAGACCTTCGCAAAGCTCCTCGAAAAAGAGCTGGCGAGCTGCCCCGCAGTTTTTCCGGACGGCGCCCCGGACGGCATGCCGCGGCGGATCGAGAGCCTGAACTTCGGCGTCTCCGGCTACGGCACGGCGCAGGAGCTGCTCACCCTCCGCGACCCGGCCGCGAAGTTCCACCCCGACCTCGTCCTCCTCGCGTTTTACGCCGGCAACGACGTCCGGAACAACGAGAAGACGCTCGACCAGGAGGAGCTTCGCCCCTATTTCGACCTCGGGCCGGACGGGTCCCTCGTGCTCGACGCTTCGTTCCGTGACCACGGGAGCTACAAGTTTCGCCGCAGCTGGCCCGCCCGCGCGTTCTACGGACTGGTCAACCGATCGCGCCTTCTCCAGGGAGCGAAGGCCGCGAAGAGCCGCCTCGACGGCTGGCTCGGAGCACGCAAAGCCCGAAAGGTCGAGAAGGGTGAAGCGCTCCAGGAGCTAGGGCTCGACAACGCCGTCTACGCCCCGCCGGCCGACGACGCCTGGAAGAAAGCCTGGGCCGTGACCGAGGCCCTGCTCGCCGAAACGAAGCGCGAGGCCGAAGCGAAAGGCGCCCGGTTTGCCGTCGTTTCCCTCACCACGCCGATCCAGGTCGACCCCGACGCCAAGAAGCGCGAAGCGTTCGCGAAGGCCCTCGGAGTCCCCGACCTCGATTATCCGGAGCGAAGACTCGCCGAGGCAAGCGCCCGCGACGGGATCGACTTCCTAGCGCTCACCCCGCCGCTCCGCGAGATCGCTGAGCGCGAGAAGGTCTACCTCCACGGCTTCCCCAACACCGCGCCGGGTGAAGGGCACTGGAACGCCCGCGGGCATGAGGAAGCGGCGCGGGAGATCGGGCGTTGGCTGTGCGGGACGGTGCTCGGGCGGTAGGTTTCCCCTCCGGTCGGCTGCGATCGGCGAGCTTCCAGCCTGGATCGTCCCCTAGGACGTTTGAATGAAACGCGGTAGCCGACGCGCCGCCCGCCCCCACCCAAGAATGATGCCCCGTGCCCGCGCCCGATCCCCTTCCTTCATCGCACGGGCGAGGTCGATCAGATCCCTTCCCACTAGCGCCGGAAGGCGCCATCCGTAGCCAAGGCCGAGATGCCGGGCGAGCGCCAGGTGCCGGTTGCCGTAGACCAGGCGCCAGCGGTCGGCCCCTCCGGTGGTGGAGCCGGCGTGACGCGCCCGGGCGGCGGGGACGCAGAGCGCTCCGAAACCGGCTTTCGCGAGGCGGCCGGCGAGCTCGACGTCCTCGTAGTAGGAGCCGAGGCGGGAATCGAAATACTCCCCTTTCCCAAGCCGGACGGCTTCGAGAGCGCTTCGGCGGTAGAGGGCGGCGGTCGCCGAGACGCCCCAGACCGGCCGTGCGGGCTCGCCCGGAGCCGGCGCTTTTTCTCCTGCGCCGATCTGGATCGCCTGCCAGCGCCGGTTCCATTCGATTCCGAGGCCGTCGAGGAGGTCCGGCGCGTCGAGACGCAGGTTTGCGCCCTGCGCGGCGGCGAGTCGAGGGTCGCGCTCCAGGGATTCTCGAAGCGCCGCGAGCCAGTCCAGCTCGAGGATCGCGTCGTCGTTGACGGTCGCCACGAACTCCGCCTCGGTCGCCGCGATTCCCAGGTTCGTGCCGGCGGCGAAGCCGAGATTCCTGCCGGGCCGCAGCGTTAAATCGGCGAGACCCGGCGGTAGATCGACCGGCCGGTCCCCTTGGTCGACGACGACGATCTCGACCGGTTCCCCTTGGGCGCGGAGCGCCTTCAGGGAGTCTTCGAGGTAAGGGCTGCGGCCGAGCGTCGGAACGACCGCCGCGACCCGGGGAGTCGAACCCGGCGGCGACGGCCCGTCGCTCTGGACGGTCATTGCCAGGAGAGCTCGGCGCGGTCGAACAGCATTCCGTTCGCCATCGCGCCGGGTGGCAGCTGCGGGCTCGGTGGAGGCAGAGAAATGGAAAGCGGCGCCCCGGCGGGCCAATCGAACGGGCCGACCTCGAGCGTCTCCCAAATCCGCTCGGTATGAAACCGGAGCGTCTGGAGCGGTAGCTCGCCCGCCTGGATCTGGACCGCGAGGTCGCCTGGATGATGGCGCACGAAGTATCCGTGGAGCACCAGCCGAAGCTTGTGGCCGCCAGGGGAAACCGGCGCCTCCAGCCGCTCGCCTTCGCGCAGCACCCAGGTGCCGCGGAAGCGGGTGCGGTCGACCACCCAGCGTTCCGGCTCGAGGTGCCCGCCCTTCTTGACCACCTGTTCGTCCTCGAACTCGACCACCCGGGTCGGGAGCCGGAACGCAACGGATGGAAGCGCTGCGAGCAGGCCCAGACCGGCCGCCAGGCCGAGCGTTCCCACGAACCCGGCTGGGATCCTCCGGCGGAGCCGACTCGGTGCGCGGACGAACGCGACCAGCGAACCTACGAGCAGGGTCGCGAGGGGGACGATCCAGGTCGCCGGCCGCGGGCGGATCGAGCTCGGGAACAGGCGCGCGAGGTCGAGCCCGAGGCGTGAGGCGAGGTGATCGAGAAGGTAGGTGCGGCCATCGGCGAAGTTGTAGGTCCAGCCCGGAACCGCGATCCAGAGCAGCGAGAGCGTGAGCGTCAGGAGGCCCAGCCCCCCGATCAGCATTCCCACTCCAAATCGCTTCCGATGCGCCGCGTACGGTGCCACGGCCAGCGCGAGAAACGGCAGCATGACCAGCGCGTAGCGGAAAGGCGGCGACCATCCCCCGTACCACTCCGATCGAGGCGCCACTACGGCGAGATAGGGCAGGGCGAAAGCCGCGAGATCGAACGGCAAGGGATGGCGCCGGAGCGCCAGGGCGCCGAGCCCGATCAACGCGATCAGCCAGATCGGCGCCGCACCGAGCAGGCCGAATCCCGCGTCCCAGAAGATGCCCACGAACCCCTTCGCGTAATCGACCCAACCGTAGGAGGTGGGCTCCACCTCGTGCCAGGTATGGATTTTGAGCGGGTTGCCATAGACCAATTGGTTGTGGAGCACGATCGCGCCCGCGAGCAAGCCGAGCATCAGGGCGAGCACGAGGAGCGGCTTCTTCGGCCGGCCGCCGTACCACCAGGTGAGGACCAGGAGCGGGCCGGCGAGGAGGAGGAAGCGGATCTTGAGCAGCGGCAGCACGAGGATCGGCAGCCCGATCGCGAGCCAGCGCCGGCCGTCCCAGGTTCCGGCGAAGGGAGCGCGGATCCGGTCGATCGCGATCGCGGCGAGCAGCGCCGCCGGCACCTCCACCCAGACCTGCGCCGAATAGAGGACGAGCGGCGGCGTGAACGCCGCGAGCGCGTAGGCGAGCAGAGCGCCAGACGAGCCGATGCCCGGGTACCGCCGGGCGAGGCGGAGGGTCATCCAGGCGAGCGCGGCGGCCATCGCCGCCATGACGGCGAGCGCCCCGGGAAGCCCCGCCAGCCGATAGGCCGGCGCGAGCAGGAGCGGCAGCATCTCGTTGTGGCGGGAGTAGAGCTCTCCCTTCGCTCCCACCGGATCCCCTGGCTGCGGAGCGATCGGCCGCGGCATGAAGTGCCGCCACTCCTCGTCGCGGTAGTCGTCGGTCAGATCCGCGTCGAAGTCGTAAGCCAAGCTGTGGGTGATCAGCAGGTAATAGGGCTCGTCGCCGTCCGGTGGCCGTTGGGCGGAGGTCCAGGGCAGGATCGCCAGGTAGGCGAGCAGGGGCAGCGCGAAGAACGGCCAGGGGGGCAACTCGGGAAGCCCGCCGGAGAATTCTCCGCCGGCCCCTTCGCTGGCGGCCTCTTCCCTCTCCCGCGCTTCGGGCCCGAGGAGCGGTCGGAACGCCAGGGTCTGGCGCAGGAGCCGGTGGGCGAGCACCAAGGCGAACGCCGCGGCGATCACCGGCTCGGATCCCGCGATCCCGAGGTGCCCGCGGCCGAGGGAAAGGAGCGCCAAGAGCCCCACGGCGACGGCTTCCCCCCGCGCGGCGGCGGGCGCGATCCGACGCGCACCGAGCCGGACGGCGCCCCGCTCGACGAGCGCGAAACCCGCGACCAGTGCCGGGAGGAGCACCAGGGTGCCGCGCAGGGGATCCGCGGCGGGAAGCGGCAGGCCGATCCAGAACAACCCGCTCGCCGCGAGACCCGCCGCTCCGATCGCCAGCTCGCCCATTGCGCGCCGGGTCACGCGAGGGCTCCCGGAATCCGATCTCGATTCGCTCCTGCCGGCTGCGCGCGCCGCCTGCGGTATCGTCCGATCTCGTGAGCCTCGACGCGCAGCGCCTCAAGAACGCCTGGGCCCGCCTGCGTGCCGGCCTGCCGCCTCGCGGGGCGGTGATCTCCCCGGAAGTTCCGAACGACCTGTTTCAGGCGCATCGCTCCTTTTACGCGTTCGCGGCGTCGTTCGCCGCGGGGCTCGACGTGCTCGATCTCGGCTGCGGCACGGGGTATGGCACGGCGGACCTGGCGGCGGCGGGGGCTCGGCGGGCCGTGGGAATCGACGCCGACGAGCGCTCGATCCGCTACGCACGTCGTCATTTCCGAACCCCCAAACTGGCATTCCATCGGGCGGAGGCGGAACGACTGCCCGGGCCGCTCTCGGCCTCCCTGGGCACGTTCGATCGCATCGTGATGGGCAACGTGCTCTCCCATCTCGCCGATCCGGAGGCGGCGCTCACCGCGGCGGAAGAGTTGCTCACGTCGACCGAGGGCGAGGACTCCCTGTTGATCGCCTCGGTCCCGCCGATCCTGGACGGTCAAACGCGCGAAAGGCACCGCGCGCTCGGCACGCGCTCGCCGCTCTTCCTCTGGGATTGGCAAGAGATGCTTGCGGGGCGATACGCGAGCGTGCGGCTGTTTCGCGCTCTCCCCCCGGAGGGTTCGGACCCCGATTTCTCCGATCCGCGGCCGTCGCGCCTCTCTCCCGGGGCGTTTCTCTACGAGGAGATCCCGCTCGCCCACCTCGACGACGCGGGAGGGCTCTCCGCCGTCTTCGTCGCGTCGAAGCGCTCCCCGGCGGACGCCGCGAGGCGGCCGGAGTAACCCTCGGAAGCTCAGTCGAGCTCCCTCTTGGGGGCCGCCTGCTCGGGTCCCACCCGGCCGGCCACGATCTCCGCCTTGAAGTAGTTTTCGCCCCGCACGGGAGCTCCCGCGAGCCGGCGCAGCAGGGCGATCTGGCCGATGTGGGTGAACGCGTCGGCGATCGGCCCCTGGAAGAGCTTCTCCTCCGGGCAGGCAAGGGGGCCTTCGCCGCCGAGCGTCCGCTCGAACGCTTCGAGCCCGGTGAAGAATCGGGCGCACCCTTCCTCCCACGGCAGCACCGGACCGTCGGTCCAGACCCGCTGACCCGCCGCGAGCAGGATGGCCCAATCGAACAGGTCGCAGACGTGGGCGAGGATCTCGCCCGCGCTCCGCGAATCGGGAGCGGCGCGAAACGACGAAAACCCGGCCGGCGCGCCCCGCAGCGCCTTGCCGCCGCGATAGGCGAGCGTCGCTAGGGTATGGCGGAGAAGCTCGCGCTTGTCGCTCATGGCCGAACCTCCTTCCTCGGTCTCAATCCGGCCGGACCTGACCGGCGAGCGGGTTGTCGAAACCCCGCGCTCTGCTCGTCTCCGGTGGCCCCGCCGAGGTCAAGATTTTATCCGTACCGAACGATCGACTCATCGGCGCGTCGCCGGGACCCGGCACGAGCACCGTCTGGCGCGCACGGCGATAGTTGCCGAGGGTCGAAAAATGGATCACGAAGCTCCTGCGGGTGAGGCGCGGATCGTTCGGCGTCGAGCCGCCATGAAGCAGCGAATGGTGCCAGAGCAGCACCCCCCCTCGGCGGCAGAGGAACGGTTCCGCGGCGAGACGTTTCTTGCCCGCCTGCTCGAGGTCGTGGGCGAGGGACGCCTCCAGCCTCTCGGGAGCGTGGCGGCCATGGTCGAACCGATGGTCCCCCGGCTCGAACTCGAAATACGGCAGCCGGTGCGAGCCCGGAACGTAGGTGAGCGGCCCGCAGTCCGGACCGATCTCTTCGAGCGCCACCCATGCCGCGAGCAGATGGCTCGGCGGCGAGGTGTGGACGTGGATCGGATCGCGGTGCAACGCCTGCTGGCTGCCGTATTCGAAATGGAGCGACTGGGTGGCCACCCCCGGCCGGCCGAAGATCCGGTCGACCCAGGCGTGGATCTCCTCATGAAGATAGAGACCGAGCGCCGCCGCGCTCGCCGAATGCAGGTCGGCGATCCGTACCGAGGGACGCCGGTCCGCCGGCTCGTCGGCGAGCGGAAAGAGCTTCAGCCGGCTCTGGTAGGCGAACGCCACGTCCCAGGGCTTCTCGCGCCAGAGCCGGTCGACGTCCGCGTCGACCTGTCCGGCGGTCGCTTCCGGCAGGTCGATCTCGAAGGTGAGGTAGCCGCGATCGACGAAATGGCGCAGCTTTTCGGCTTCCGCCGCCGTGATCTCGCCGCGCCGCTCGCGCTCCGCGATGCGCGCCGGAGCGTCCTCCTGGTCGAGCCAAAGATCGCTCTTGAGCAACCCCCGCCGATCGAGCGGGCTCGCCGGATCCTCTTTGCGGCCGAAGAGCTTCCCGAGCATGTCTCCGAGCATGGGCTATGACCCCTCGGTCGGGGCGTCCTCCGGCGCGAGCGTCGCCTTGTCGATCCGCGCCTGGTGCTCGTCGAGCAGCTTGCCGAAGCTCGGCTCGGCCGTCTTCCACCAAGCGGCGAAGCTCGCCGTTCCCGCCCGGATCGAGTGCAGCCGCTCGATGTCCATCCGCCCTCCCGCCTCGGGGATGTCGGTCTCGACCGTCTGGACCTCGAGCTCGAGCGGCTCGCTCGCGTGGTCGACGAGGAAGATCTCCATGCCCCGCTCGAGGAAGAACGAGCGCTTTTCTCCCCCGGGAACGGCAAACACCCCATGGAGATAATCGCCCGTCTCGAACCCGACGAACGTGCCGGAGAGCGTCTGGGATCCCTTGACCGTCTCCTCGGGAGCGGCCGTTTCGGCCGGCGCGGGGGCGGACGTCAGCTCCGACCTGGCCGGGGGCTCCGCGGGCGGCGCTTTCGGGGCCTCGGCCTTGCAGCCGGCGAGCAGGCCGAGCGAGATCCAGAGGGCGGCGGAACGTCGGGTCATGGCGCGTCTCCTTACTGCGAGTTCTCCGGGGGCGCGGCGTCGTACGCCTCCGCATTTTCCTGTTCTAAACCCATCGCGGGCTCAGTCCCCGAATCGCTCGATTCGGTCGAATCGGTCGCCTCAGGAAGCGGCTCCGAAACTTGCACCCTTCCGCCGAACCACGCGAAGCCCGGCAGGATCAGGAGCGCCGCGAGCGCCGCGGCGAGCGACCGATGGAGCGGACGGCGGTCCGTCTCGATCGCGACCCGGTGGCGACCCGCGGGGACCGGCACGCCGATCCGGTGAAGGTTCGCGATCCGGCGCTCGGCGGGCAGGCCGTCGATCGTCGCGCGATAAATCGACAGGTCCGCGCGCTGGACCACCAGGAAGCCCGGCCCGCGGGAATCGACCTCGGCCTCGAATCGCTCCGGTTCGTCCCGAAGGATACGGACCACCCCGCCTTGCCGTCGCTCGGACCCTTTCGCGCCCTCGACGACGACCTCGCTGCGCGGGTCGAAATCCGGAGCGAGCAGGGCGGTGTAGCCGGCGTTCATGTGCGGCGCGCCCACCAGCCGAGTGGCGAGATACGCGGCGGGCGCCGCGTCCGGGATCTCGTAGATCAGCAGGTCGAAGCCATAGCTCGGCAACTTCGCGAGGCGGCGGACCTTCTTCTCCGCCTCGGGCGCCAGCGGCTCGCCGATCAGCAGGCGGTTCACCCCCCAGGCCGCAAGCAGGCGCACGCGATCGACGTCTTTGGCCGTCTTGATCCCCCCCTGAGACATCCGGGTGAGGAACGAATCGAGCCCCTCGGGCGAGACGTTCAGCTCATAGCGCAGCCGGTGCATCGGGCCGGTGAACGGATAGAGCTCGGAAAACGCCCGACGTTCCATGAAGAACGTCAGTGGCTGGGGGAACTTACCCTTCTCGATGTGCGCGTTGCGCATCAGGTTCAAAAACGACCCGTGGGCCACCCGCGACCCCGGCGGCACGTAGGCGAGCGCCGCCGGTTTCTCGAGATAGGGCCCGGTCTCGTCGGTCGCGTACAGAGGCTTCAAGAAAAACAGCTGGAACGTGATGTGGAGAGCGAGCAGGAGCGCTCCGCCGAGCACGACGTGGCGGCGTGACAGCCGGACCGCGAGGCCGAACAGGGCGATCGCGACCCACGAGAAAAGGCAGAGCCCCGCCCAGCGAAGGCGCTCGTTTTCCGCGAGCGACGCGAGCCGCAGGGGGAGAAACGACTTGGCCATCGCGATCGCCGGCCCGGTCAGGATGCTCAGGAAGATCCAGGCGCCGAAGAGGACCGCGAACAGCGTCCAGAGCGCGATGGCGAGCCCTTTCGGCGGTTTCGCCGGAGCGCCGGATTCGGCCGTGCCGGCCGCGAGCCCCGGGACGGCCGACCCGAAGCGCCGCTCGAAGCCGATCGCCGCCACCAGCGCAAGGCCGATCGCGACCGGCGGCCAGAACTTGACCGGATAGCGGAACGAGCCGCGGCCGAGCTCGAAGAACCACTCGACGCCCGGGTTGAAGCGGCCTAAGGCGAAGAAGATCCCGACCATGGCGGCGCCCCACCCCCAGATCGCGGCGCGCGAGCGCGGCTTGCCCGAGGAGGCCGCGAGCGCCAGGACGAGCAGCCCCGGGTAGAGCGAGAAATAGTAGGGCGGCACGTCGGTGAAATACCGGTGCCCCCAAAAACCACCTCCGGTCAGGCGATCCGGCCGACCGAAGAAGAAGGGAATGATCTGCTCGATCGCCTGCCGCGGGTCCCAGCTCGCCGTGGTCGCGACCTTCGAGGCGTAGCCGTAGTGGCCGCGGAACGAGAGCGGCAAGATGCGGAGGAACTCGACGATCTGCGGCAGCGCGATCACCGTGCCGAGCGCGATCGCTCCGGCGAACAGGCCGAAGAGGGCGAGGCTCGGGCGCGGCTTGCGCATCAGGAACGCGGTGCCCGCGAGCGCCAGGCCGAGCGCCGCGAAGAAGGGATCGCCACCGAGCAGCAGGAGCGCCCAGAGCAGAGCGAGGACGGCGGGAAGGACGGCGCGGGCCGCCGGCCGCTCGGGCAGGCCGAGACGCAGGGCGGCGGCGACGAACGCCGGAGCGAGCGCCGCCCCGGCGATCAGATTGAAGAAGTTCAGGTGCGAGAAAAAGAAGCCCGAGAAGGTATAGGCGATTCCCCCCGCCCAGGACGCCTCGCGGCCGAGCCCGAACGCGCGCGCCATCCAGTAGAACGCGAACGGCGCGAGCAGCAGGTGAATCCAGAAATGGGCGTTCTCGGCCCAGAGCGGCGAGCCGAACAGGTAGAGAACGTTGTCCGGGTAGAACGGCACGGCGTTCGGGTTGCCCGCGAGCGGCTGCCCCCCCGCCCGATAGATGTCGACCAGCGGCAGATAGCCCGCCCGCAGCGCCTCGGCCTGCGACCACTTCATGTTGAGGTGGGAGTTCAGGACGTCGCGGAGGAAGAACGTCCGCTCCCCGCGGGCGAGCGGCAGCGAGATCGCCCCGAGCAAGAGCATCGTGGGCAGGACGTAGAGCGGGACGAATCGTCTCAAGAGATTGGTTTCCGGTCGGGGCTCGGGGCGGAGAATAGCTTGCTTCGGCCCTGGTTCGAGCCCCGCCTCGGGCCATAGAATGCGCTTCTCCTCCCGGAGCCCCCGAACCGAACATGATCCTGCCCCTGGTCAAATCCCTGCGCCCGGCCCAATGGGCGAAGAACTCGTTCGTCTTCGCGCCGCTCGTCTTCGCCCGGCGCCTCGCCGATCCGGTCGCGGTGGAGCACGGTCTGCTCGCGCTGATCGCGTTCTGTCTCGCTTCGAGCGCGGTTTATCTCGGCAACGACCTCCGCGACCGGGAGGAGGATCGGAAGCACCCGCTCAAGAAAGACCGGCCGCTCGCCTCGGGCGCCCTCGCGGCGCCGGTGGCGGTCGCCGCCCTCGTCGTGCTCCTGCTCGCCGCGGGGGCGATCGGCTGGCGGCTCGGCGCGGAGTTCTCCTGGATCCTCGGCGCCTATCTGCTGCTCAACGTGCTCTACACCGGCTGGCTCAAGCGGATGGTGATCCTCGACGTGATGTCGATCGCCCTCGGCTTCGTCCTGCGGGTCGAGGCAGGCGCTCGCGCCGTGCCGGTGGTGGTCTCGTCCTGGCTGCTCCTCTGCACGATCTTCGTCGCCCTGTTCCTCGCCTTTTCCAAGCGCCGGCACGAGATCACCCTGCTCCAGGGGAGCGCCTCCGAGCAGCGCAAGGTGCTCGACCAGTACAGCCCGGCGTTCCTCGATCAGATGATCAACGTGGTCACCGCCTCGACCGTCGTCTCCTACGCGCTCTATGCCGTGGCGCCCGAGACGGTCGAGAAGTACCACTCCGAGCACCTGGTCTACACCGTGCCGCTGGTGCTGTTCGGGATCTTCCGCTACCTCTACCTGATGTACCAGCTCGCCGACCGGCGGAGCCCGACCGACGCGATCCTGCGCGACCCGCCCTTCCTGATCAACATCGCGCTCTGGGGGCTCGCGGTCGTCTGGATCGTCTATGGCGGGTGAGGAAGACTCGCTTGCCAAAGGCGCGCACACCAAGGAGCCGAGCGGAGCTCATTCGCGCCCCGATCGCCGCTGCGCATCCTGGAGGTCGTCGTTCGCTTCTTCCCCTACGTCGGCGGGGTGGAAAACACCGTCCTCCACCTGAGCCGCGAGCTGGTGAAGAAGGGGCACCGCGTCCGGGTGGTCTGCGCCGACGAACCGGCGGGCGGCCCGGCCGAGGTGGACGGCATCGAGGTCGTCCGCCTGCCGTATCGAGGAAAGATCGGCAATACCAACCTCTCCTGGGGCCTTCTCGACGCGCTCCGGCGCGAGGAGGCCGACGTCATCCACACCCACATGCCGACCGCCTGGTTTGCCGACGCCGCGGGGATCGTCGCCGAGGAAAAGCGGATCCCGCTCGTCTTCTCCTACAACAACGACCTCGTCGGGCCGGGGATCAAAGGCCTGATCGGCGCGGCCTACAACCGGATCTTCCTGCCGCGCCTGCTCCGGCGCTCGACCCGGATCGTCACCTCGAACCCCGGCTACGGCGACTTTTCGCCGCACCTGCGGCCGTTCCGCTCTGGTCGAGCACATCCCTGGGGTGTGGACGCCATCTCTCCCCCCTCCCCCTTTCCGGACGGTCCCGAGCGGATCGTCAACCCCCTCCTTGCTGCTCGATCGGCACCATCGATACAAAGGACTCGACGAGCTGCTCCGGGCGGCTCTCCTGAAACGCTCGGGCGAAAACGGCCCGCCGATTCGCCTCCGGGTCGACGGACAGGCGGGAGCTCCCCGCTATCGCGCGCTCGCCGCGGGCTGGGCATCGCCGACCGGAGTCGATTTCCTCGGCTCATGCCCGCGCCGAGTTGGTCGACTTCTTCCGTGCCTGCCACCTGTTTGCGCTCCCCTCGACCGACGGCGGCCAGGAGGGCTTCGGCCTCGTC
>JBGAGQ010000018.1:0-97615 GCA_044226625.1 Thermoanaerobaculia bacterium | reverse complement strand
AGCCTGTTCGTGATGGTGATCGCGGCTTCGATGGCCGAGCTCGCTTCGGCCTATCCGACCGCAGGGGGGCTCTACTTCTGGGCGCACCGCCTCGGCGGGCCGAAGTGGGCGTGGACCACCGCCTGGTTCAACATGATCGGACAGATCACGATCACCTCCGGCATCAACATCGCGGCGGCGATCTACATCATCGGCGCTCTCACGAAGATCACCGGCCATACGTTCTCCACCAACTGGTACTTCTACGTTTTCGTCATGGTGCTGATCATGATCCCGCAGATGCTGATCAACATCTTCGGCATCCGCTTGACCGCGCGCCTGAACGACATCAGCGTCTGGTGGCACATCGGCGGAGTGCTTCTGATCGCCCTTTTGCTCACGATCTGGGGAAAGACCCATCATCCCTGGTCCTTCGCGATGCAATTCGTCAACTCCACCAATCCGTATGAATTCTCCTCATCCACGCTCGCGAACGGCCAGACGGCACCCGCGCTCTACTTCGGCAATCCAATCACCCTGGAGCCGCTCTGGGTCGTCCCGTCTCCCCTGTTCGCCCTCTTTCCCTTCCTGACCGACCTGTACAAGACGGCGCCGCTCTGGCTCGTGTTCGCGATCGGCTTGCTCCAGGCGCAGTGGACCTACACCGGTTACGACGCCTCGGCGCACGTCGCCGAAGAGACGGTGATGGCCCGGCTCAACTCGGCCTGGGGGGTCTTCCTTTCGGTCGCCGTCTCGGCTGTGGTCGGCTACCTGGTGCTGATGGTGCTCACGCTCTCGATCACCGACATCCCTTCGACCGCGACCGACGCCTACCCGGTGCTCAAGATCGCGTACGACAACCTGACGCCGTTCCTGGCCAACGTCGTCGCCGTCATCATCGCCGGTGCGATGTGGCTCTGCGGGCTCGCCTCAATCACCAGCATGAGCCGCATGTGGTTCGCCTTCGCGCGCGACGGCGGCATGCCGGGCTACACCCTGATCCGCAAGGTCCATCCGGTCTGGCGGACGCCGGTCCATTCGATCCTGATCACCTGCACGCTCGCGGTCGTGATGCTCCTGTGGTCCGGGGCGTTCTACGTCGTCACGGCGATTTCGGTCATCTTCCTCTACTGGGCCTACGGCATCCCGATCCTGCTCAACCTGCGCAACCGATGGAGGAAGCGCGGCGAATACACGACGCCCCAGACCGCGCCGTGGAATCTCAAGCGCTGGAGCCCGCTGTTCAACGTCGTCTCGGTGCTGTGGATCGCTCTGATCTCGATCATGCTGGTCATCCCGCCGAACGAGCTAGTGCTCTGGACCACCGTGCTGATCTGCGCGTTCATGCTCCTCTATTGGTGGGTCGACGCGCGCAAACGCTTCCGCGGCCCGCAGCCGTCGAGCGAGGAAGAGCTGAAGAAGATCGAAGCGGCGATGGCGAAATAGTCCAACCGAAGAGCACCTTCGAGGAAGACACGAGAATGGCCAAGACGATCCCCGGCATGCTCACCCTGGACGACCTCGCGCGGAAGGTAGGCACCGGCGAGATCGACACCGTGCTCGTGGCGTTCCCCGACCTCTACGGGCGCTTCATGGGCAAGCGGATCCCCGGTCGGTTCTTCCTCGACAGCGTCGCTCGCCACGGCATGCACGCCTGCGACTATCTGCTCACGGTCGACATGGAGATGGACGTCGTCGCCGGCTACAAGTTCGCGAACTGGGAGAAGGGGTATGGCGATTTCCACTGCGTCCCCGACTTCGCGACGCTCCGGCAGCTCTCGTGGCTCGACCGGTCGGCCTTGGTCATCGCGGATCTCCAAACCGTCTCGGGCGACCGGCCGGTCGAGATCGCGCCGCGGACGATACTCAAACGCCAGATCGAGCGACTCCGCAAAGCCGGCTACTCGGCGATGGGCGCCACCGAGCTCGAGTACTACCTGTTCAAGGAGACCTACGACTCCGCTCGCTCCAAAGGCTTCCAGAACCTCGAACCGTTCGGCTGGTACGTCGAGGATTACCACATGCTCCAAGGAACCAAGGAGGAGCCCTACAACGCCGCCTTGCGTCGCCACCTCGACGCGAGCGGCGTGCCGGTCGAATCGAGCAAGGGAGAGTGGGGACCCGGCCAGCACGAGCTGAACGTCCGGTATGCGGACGCGCTGGAGATGGCCGACCGCCACTCGATCTACAAACAGGCGGCCAAAGAGATCGCCATGCAGGTCGGGGTCGCGGTCACGTTCATGGCGAAATGGCGCTCCGATCTCGCCGGTTCGAGCATGCATCTCCACCTCTCGCTCTGGGAGGAAGGAGGAAAGAAGCCGCTCTTTCCCGGCAAGAAGAAGCTCGGTCCCTTGGAGTGCTCCGACCTCTTCCGCTGGTTCCTCGGCGGTTGGATGCATCACGCCCGCGAGGTCACGGCGTTCTACGCTCCCTACCCCACTTCGTACAAACGATTCGTCTTCCAGTCGTGGGCGCCGACCCGGATCGCCTGGTGCTACGACAACCGGACGGCGGGGTTCCGCGTCATCGGCCATGGCGGCTCGATGCGGATCGAGTGCCGCATTCCCGGCGCGGACGCGAACCCTTACCTCGCGTTCGCCGCGAGCCTCGCCGCCGGCCTCGCCGGCATCGAGAAGAAGATCGAGCCGCCGCCGCTGTTTAAAGGGGACGTCTACGTCGCCCGCGATCTTCCCACGGTGCCGGCGTCCCTCCGCGAGGCGACCGACCTCGTCGAGCGGAGCGAAATGCTCCGCGCCGCGTTCGGGCCCGAGGTGACCGAGCACTACGTCCATTTCTTCCGCACCGAGCAGGAGAAATTCGACCGCGTGGTCACCAGCTGGGAACGCGAGCGGTACTTCGAGCGGGCGTAAGATCCCGTCGATGCGGCCGCTGATCGGCATCACCACCTATCCCAGGAACACCGCCGGACGGTTCGACCTGCCGGTCGAATACGTCCATGCGGTACGGCGTGCCGGCGGCATGCCCGTTCTCCTGCCGCCGGGCGAAGAATCGACCGGGGAGGTTCTGGCGCGGCTCGACGGCCTGATCCTCGCCGGGGGCGGCGACCTCGATCCGGCTCTCTACGACGGCGCGCCGCACTCGATGATCGAGAGGGTCGACGCCGAGCGCGACGCGACCGAGATCGACTACGCCCGCCGCCTGGTCGCGGACGGCGTCCCCTCCCTCTGCATCTGCCGCGGCGCGCAGGTGCTGAACGTGGCGCTCGGCGGCTCGCTGGTCGAGCATCTGCCGGAGGAGGTGGGCTCCGCGATTCCCCACCGCCTTCCCGCGAGCGAAGAACCGCCGCGGCACGAGGTCGAAGTCGAGGCCGGCTCGCACCTCGCCGAGGTGATGGGCACGCTGCGTCCGGCGCCGGAGTCGAGGCATCACCAAGCGCCGCGGGCCGTCGCCGAGACGCTTCGGCCGGTCGCGTGGGCGGCCGACGGCACGATCGAGGCGTTGGAGCCGCTCGAACCGGGTCGGCATCCGTGGCTGCTCGCCGTACAGTGGCATCCGGAAGCGACCGCCGAGGAGGACGCGAGCCAGCAGCGTCTCTTCGACGCGCTGGTCGAGGCCGCGGCGGAGCACCGGGCGCGGCGAGGATAGCGCCGTCTCGCATCGACTTCTGTTTTCGAATCGATCCCCACGAAACGCAGGCTTCGCCCCTACCCTTCGGAGAGCATCATGCGACTGCAAGACAAGATAGCCCTGATTACCGGCGGCGGCAGCGGCATCGGCCGCGAGACCGCCCTGCTCTTCGCGCGGGAAGGCGCGGCGGTGGCGGTGATCGACGTGAACGACGAGGCCGGGACGGAGACGGTGGCGAGGATCGAAAGCGCCGGCGGCCGGGCCTTCTATCGCCGTGCCGACGTGGCGAAAGCAGCCGATTGCGAAGCCATGGTGAACGCGACCGAACAGGCCTACGGCCGGCTCGACGTGCTGTTCAACAACGCCGGCATCATGCTCTCCGAAGACGACCGTGCCGAGACGACGGGCGAGGGGATCTGGGACCTCACCATGGCGGTGAACGTCAAAGGGGTCTTCTTCGGCTGCAAGTACGGGATTCCGGCTCTGCGGCGCGCGGGCGGCGGCTCGATCATCAACACGGCGTCGTTCGTCGCGTTGGTCGGCGCCGCAACCCCGCAGCTCGCCTACACGGCGAGCAAGGGGGCCGTCCTCGCGATGACCCGCGAGATCGCGGTGACCCACGCGCGCGAGAACATCCGGGCGAACGCCCTGTGCCCCGGCCCGCTCAAGACCGAGCTGCTGATGAAATTCCTCGACACCGAGGCCAAACGGCAGCGACGCCTCGTCCACGTGCCGATGGGACGTTTCGGCCTGGCCGAAGAGATGGCCACGGCCGCTCTCTTCCTCGCCTCGGCGGAGTCGTCGTTCGTCACCGGCAGCACCTTCATGGTCGACGGCGGCATCACCGCCGCGTACGTGACTCCGGAGTGACGGCGATGAGCGGAAAACGCGGCGGAAGCATTCCCTTCGAGGGGCTCGCGATCGGCGGCGAGCGGACTCCGGCGAGCGACGGCTCGACGGCGACGGTGATCGATCCCTCGAACGGCCGGCCGATCGCCGAGGTCGCGCAGGCGACCTCGGCCGACGTCGAGTCCGCGGTGGAGACCGCCCACGCGGCCTTTTCCGGAGAGTGGAGGCGCTGGAGCTCGCGCGACCGGGGCCAAGTCCTACAACGGGTGGCGAACCGGCTGCGCGAGCGCCTCGACGAGGTGGCGTCGGTCGAATCCAAGAACGTCGGAAAACCGATGGGCGGCGCTCGCTGGGAGATCGGCGCCGCCGCCAACTGTTTCGAGTACTACGCCGGGGCGGTCAACAAGGTCTACGGCCAGACCGTGCCGGTCGCCGCGCGCGGGACCGGGCTCACATTCCGCGAGCCGATCGGGGTTTGTGGGTTGGTCACGCCGTGGAACTTCCCGCTCCAGATCACCTCGTGGAAGTGCGCGCCCGCGCTCGCGATGGGCAACAGCGTCGTGATCAAGCCGGCGCACGCCACTCCGCTCTCCGCCCTGCGGCTGGTCGAAGTCTGCCTCGAAGCGGGGATTCCCCCCGGCGTGGTGAACGTCCTGCCCGGTTCGGGAAGCGTCGCGGGCTCCGCGCTCGTGCGCCATCCGTTGGTGCGGAAAATCTCATTCACCGGCTCGACCGAGGTCGGCACCGGAATCATGCGGCAGTGCGCCGACGGCGTCAAACGGGTTTCTCTGGAGCTCGGCGGCAAGTCGGCCAACGTGATCTTCGCCGATACCGACCTCGACGCCTGCCTCGAATCGTCCGTCTGGTCGGTGTTCGACAACGCCGGCCAGGACTGCTGCGCGAGGAGCCGGATGTTCGTCGAGCGGCCGCTGTTCGACCGCTTCGTCGAGCGCTTCGTCGAGCGGACGCAGGCGATCCGCGTCGGAGCGCCGGCCGCGGCCGACACCGAGATGGGGCCGCTCATCTCCCGTGCCCATCGGGAGACCGTGCGAGGATTTCTCGCCGCCGGGGAGGCCGAAGGCGCCGAGCGGCTCTGCGGAGGGGAAGCCCCCGCCGACCCGGCGCTCTCGGCCGGCTCCTACCTCACGCCCGCCGTATACGTCCAGGTCGAGCCGTCGATGCGCATCATGCGCGAAGAGATCTTCGGTCCGGTCGTCTGCATCGCGCCGTTCTCGGGCGAGGAAGAGGCGATCCGGCTCGCGAACGACGTCCCCTACGGCCTTTCGGGATCGCTCTGGACGCGCGACGTCGGCCGCGCCCTCCGCGTCGCGCGCGCGATCGAGACCGGCATGCTCTCGATCAACTCGTCCTCGAGCGTCCACATCGAGCAACCGTTCGGCGGAGTGAAATCGAGCGGGCTCGGCCGAGAGCAAGGAATGGTGGCGCTCGACGCGTATTCGGAGTGGAAGTCGGTGTTCGTGGCCGAGGGGTGAAGATCTCTCGACTCACGGCAGGCTCGCTTCGAGCGCCCGACAGGTCCCGCGTCGACAGGTGCCGAGGGCGCGGGCTCGGTCGCTCAAGCGCCGCAGGCGCGCCACGCTCTGGTGGCCGGCGAGGCTCTGAAGCTCGGCGGGATCGGCGATCAGGTCGTAATACTCCCTCTCCCCCGTCTCGTACTCGACGAATTTGAAGGTGGCGGTGCGCAGGCCGTAGTGGGTTACGTGCTCTTCCGGCTGGGGCTCGTCGGACGGTTCGAGCACGCTTTCGGGCTGGTCGCCCGTGTCGTCGAAATGGAACTGTTCGAGGAAGATCAACTGGCGCCAGCCGGCGGGGGTCTCGCCCGGCTTGCGCAGCAGGGGGACGAACGAGCGGCCGTCGGGCTGGACCCGCAGGTGGGTCCCGGCGAGCTGCGCGAGGGTGGGCGCGAGGTCGACGGTCGAAACGAAAGCGCCGGCCGTGGCTCCCGCCGGAACGCCGGGTCCGCGCACGACGAACGGGATGTGGACGTCCTCGTCGTAGGCCGTGTATTTGCCGTCGGTCAGGCGATGCTGCCCCAGGTGAAAGCCGTTGTCGGAGACGAAAAAGAGGTAGGTGTTGGCGAGCTGGCCCGTGCTCTCGAGGCTCTCCACCAGAGAGGCGATCCCCTCGTCGACCGATTGGAGGCATTCCAGGCGGCGACGGTAGAGGCCGTCGAGCTTTGCGATCTGCTCGGGGGCGAGCAACCGCCGGCCGCGGATCGCACCGGGTTTGTCGCTGACGTCGGCCTCGTTGAACGACGCCGTGCGCGGCGCCCGTTGGCCGGTAAACATCCCCGCGTGCCGCGGCGCGGGAGGGCACGGCTTGTGCGCCGCGTAGGGTGCCAGGTAGAGGAAGAACGGCACGCCGTCCACGGCGGCCTGCGCCACGAAGCCGGTCGCCTGGCGGGCGAGGACGTCGGTCAGGTAGTCCTCCGGCTCGCGTCCCCTTTGGAGGAGGCGGCCGTTGTGGTTGAGCGTGTAGTTGTATTGGCCGTAAGGGTTCCCGCCCGCGGGCACGAACCACTCGTCCCATCCGGGGGGCACAAAGGAACGGTCCGCCGGATCGGGATAACCGTTCAGATATTTCCCCATCAGCGCCGTCCGATAGCCGACCCGCCGCAACGCCATACCCACCGTCGAACGCTCGTGCCCCTCGGCTTGGAACGCGGCGAAGCCGCCGTCGGGCGGAAAGTTTTGGTAGACCTTCAGGTTGTGGGTATAGCGGCCGGTCAAGATCGTCGCCCGCGATGGGCAGCAGAGCGAGAGCGGCACGTAGGCCTGCGAGAACGTGGTGCCCTTCTCGATCAACAGCTCTTTAAGGTGCGGCATCGCATCGAGCGAACCCAGGAGCAGATCTTGGTCGTCGGTGACGATCAAAACGATGTTCGGTCGCGAGGCCGAATCTCCAACCCTCGACGCGCGTTCGGGCGCGCGCACACCGGTTGCGAACAGAGGGAGAAGCAGGGCGCCGAGAGCGCCGAGGCGGCGATGTCCGGGGTGCATGAGCGGGCTCCTCCCGAGAAAATCGCCTCGCAGTAGAGCAGGAAATCCCGGCACGGAATCCCTTCCCGGGATCGGACCGCAAACTCGCGGGTCGGGCGGCTCGCGCGGAGGGTCGAGAAGGAAAGGGCTGTCGTCAGCCGGAGCTCGGGACCGGCTCGCCGCCTTTCCCGATCAAGCGTTGGAGGATCGGCGCGGTCATGAGCGTCGTGATCACGGCCATCAGCACGAACATCGCGAAGAGCTGGGGCGAGAGCACCCGGAGATCGAGACCGATGTTCAGGACGATCAGCTGCATCAGGCCGCGCGTGTTCATGAGGATTCCGAGGGCCGCGGATTCTTTTCGCGGGATGTGGGTGAGGCGCGCCGCGACGTAGCTCCCACCGAATTTACCGAGCGTCGCGAGGGCGACGATCGCTAGGCAGACGCCCCATTCGGCGAGGCCACGGACGAGGCCGATCTGGGTGCGCATGCCGGTGAAGGCGAAGAAGGCCGGCAGGAGGAAGATCACCACCAGGTCTTCGAGGCGGTGCGCGAGGTCTCTCGCGGCGCGGCTGTCGTGCGGGATCACCGCGCCGAGCAAAAAAGCGCCGAACAGCGCATGGATTCCGATGCTCTCGGTAGCCAGGGCGGAAAGCAGCAGCGCGATGAGGAACAGCGTGGTGGACGTCGGCGTCAGCCGGCCCTGCCGTTCGACCCGCTCCACCAGCCGGAGGAGGATCGGACGGACCAGGAAGAGGACGGCCATGATGAACGCGAGCGTCAGCGCCACGGTCACCGCCGCCGCGCCGAGCTGCGACTTGGCGACGCTCACCACAAAGGCGAGCAGACACCAGGCCGTCACGTCGTCCACCGCGGCGCAGGTGAGCGCCAAGGTGCCGAGCGGGGTGCGCTGGAGGTTCTGGTCGGTGAGGATGCGGGCGAGGACGGGAAAGGCGGTCACCGAAAGGGAGACGCCCAGGAAGAGGGCGAACACGAGGAACGGCACGTCGCTCGTCGAATAGCGCGGGTAGAGCCAGAGCGCGAAGCCCGAGCCGAGCAGAAACGGCACCACGATGCTCGCGTGCGAGATCGCGATCGTCGAGTGCGTTCCATCCCGTAGGGTCCCCGTATCGAGCTCCAAACCGACCAGGAACATGAACAGGATGACGCCGATCTGGGACAACACCCCCAGGTAGGGTGCGATCGTCCCGGGAAGCAGGAAGCCGTAGGCCGACGGCGCGAGCCAACCGAGCAGCGAGGGTCCGAGGACGATGCCCGCGATCACCTCGCCGATCACCGGCGGCTGGCCGATCCGCCGGAACGCCGCGCCCAACGCGCGGGCCGTGATCAACACCACGACGAGCGCCAGCAGGACGTGAAACATCGTGTCGAGGCTCGCGGGTCCATCCCCGCCGAAGCGGGGTGCGCCGAGGGCCGGGGCCGGGGCGGCGAGCGAGCTCCCCCATCGGGCGAGCCAGAGGAACAGGCCGACCGCTGCGCCGAACAGCGCGAAATAGGCGAAGGCGGTACGTAGAAGCGGACTTCGTGGGCGAAGGGCGTCTTCGGCGATCGAACGTTCGGTCAACAACAGGCGGCCTCCTCGTCGGCGCGAAGCGCGGCTCTGAACATACCGTGCTTCTCCGGCGTTCGGCCGAGCCCGAGAGTTACAACGAGGGAGATCTCGGCGAGAAAGCCGCGGCGCGGAACGCCGCCCGAGGAAACGAGCCCGGCCGGTTCCGGCCGGGCTCTCCCTTTCCCTACAGGCCCGCCAGCGCGAGGCCCAGATCGAAGGTCGAGGACGCCTCGGTGGAGGTCGCGCTCGGCGCCGCCAGGAACTTGAGCGACTCGGCGGGAGCGGCGGAAGCCGACAGCCCACCGCAGGTGTTCTGCGTGTAGAAGCAACCGCAGGAACCGCTGTTCTGGCAGGTCTGCCCGGTGAAGCTGCCGGTGTCGACACAACGCCGGCAGAACGGGGGGCTCACCACCTGACACTGCTGGTCGCAGGCGGAGGCGACTTCGGCGAGTCCCAGGGTGCCGAGCGCGAAGAGGACGAAGACGACGAGACGGTTCTTCGACATGTGGGTTCTCCCGAGGGCAGATCCGAAGAAAATTCTCCGCGATCCTCCCTTCTAAAGAGCGTTGGCGAAGAAATGCGCAAAACCCTCTCATCTCGGGCGCCTTCGGGACGAAAGAGCCCATTCGCGGGACGTGCGCAGCGTCCCGGCACCGACGGTCTCAACGGCGCAATTGACAGAAGCCTCCTTACTGTCTGATACTTGAAAAACCAAATAAGCATCCGTCCTCCCCCCTTCCCCCCGAGCGAAAGCCGCTTTTCGGCAGCACTTCGCTCGGACCCACAATCGGCCTAACCCTTTCGCGGCAAGGGATTTTCTTGCCCTTAGGGGATCCTCTTCCCTAGCCCCCGAGGCCCGCCCTCGATCCCTTTCGCCATGTCCGGGTGCCTCCCGTCCGGGACGCCCTTCGAGAAAGGAGAAGGCATGGAAAGGTCGGTGCAGTGGAACGGAGGTCCGCGACCCCCCGTTCGATCCTGGCTTCCTGCTGCCCTGTTGTCCTCTGCCGTCGTCGCCTGGGAGTACCTCCTCGGCGCGGCCATGAACCCCGTGGATTGGAGCCTGCCCGGCGTCGCGGCCCACATGGCGCTCGATCTCGCCCTCACGTTCCCGGTCGCTTGGATCGTCATCGCCCTCGGCCGAAGGCTCGCGTCGCGCAGATTGCGACTGAACCTCGCCGAGTGGTCCGGCGTCCTCGGGACCGCCGGCCTCATCGCCTTGACGTTCGTCGCGGCGATGGCTCCGGTGGTCGCTTCGCGCGACCGCGCCCATGAATGGATGGGAACGAAGTACGGGCTTCCCCTCGCCAAGGTCGAGATCACCCAGATCCGACCGGACGAAACCACCTCGGCGGCCCGGCAGCTCTGCTCCTTCACCGCGTTGCGAAATCCGAGCTTCGCCGGCCGCCTCGACGACTTCGACGTGCCGATGCGATACCGGATCGAAGCCGCGGCCGGCGCGCTGCTCACGCAGCTCGCCGCGGTGCTGCCGCTGCTGCTCTTGGGCCTGGCCATGCGCCGGTTCCGCGCCCTCCCCAAGCCCGACCTCTCGCCCCAGCTCGCGCTCGTCCGCTGGTGGATGAACGCCCACGGACGAGGGACGGTTCGCGCCGGAGCGGTCGCGGCCCTCGCCCTCGCCTGGTTCTGTTACGGCACCGGCGTCGACAAGACGTACGCCCAGTCGGTGGCACCCGGTCTCGCGCCGTTCAACGCCTGCACCTCGGGCGGACCGGTCAAGGAATTCGACGTCCACGCGATCAACGTCGACATCACGATGAACCGCTACGCGGACCACGCGCCAGGTTTCATGTACGCGCTGGCGGCCAACATCCCGTCGATTCGCGCGTTCGAATCGGCTTTGACCGCCTCGCGAGCGCGCCTGGCGGCGACCGGCAACGTCAACCTCGACGAGCCCGGTCTAACCCGGGTGACCCCGGGCCTGCGCAAGGATCCCATCCAACCGTTAGTGATCCGCGCCAACATGGGCGACTGCGTACGGATCCACTTCACGAACGACGTGACCGACGGCTTCCCTGCCTCGCTCCATCTTCTCGGCCTGTCATACACGGTCGCCAACGCCGGCGGTGCGGTCGGCGCGAATCCGGTGAGCTACGCGACCACGGGCCAGACGCTGACCTACGAGATCCCGATCCCGAAGGATCCGGGCGCCGAGCGCGCCTATTACTTCCACGACCACGGGGCCGGCACCTCGAATCTCAACAACGGCGGACGCAACCGGTTCCGTGAACGCCAAGGGATGGGACTCTTCGGCGCACTCGTCGTCGAGCCCGAAGGCTCGACCTACCTGGACGTCGAGACCGGCGCGCCGCTCGACACGGTGACCGGCAGCTCCTGGGAAGCGATCATCATCGATCCGAACCTGGCGAACCGTCCGGACGGGAAGAACTTCCGCGAGTTCGTGATCATGTACCACGAGTTCGGGCACGAGAACTTCCGCGCCCTGTTCGACTTCACGGGGGCGATCCTGCCCCATCTCGACGGAGCCGCTCTCTCCGGCGTCTACCGGATCGGCGCGCGCGCGATCAACTATCGCAGCGAGCCGTTCCGTCGTCGCATCGAGCTGTCGAACCTGGTCAACGGGGCCGCGGTCGGCAGCATCCGCAACGGCAAGGCCCTCGGGTACGCCTCGTATCCGTTCGGCGATCCGCCGACGCCGATCCCCCGCTCGTATCTGGGTGAAGCGACGAAGATGCGGGTCATGCACGCGGGAGCCGAGGTGTTCCACGTCCACCATCTGCACGGCGGCGGCGACCGTTGGCGGCGCAACCCGGACGCGGACCCGAACAACAACTTCTGGAGCGGCCTCACCAAGGTTCCGAAAGCGGACAACAAGTCGATCCATCTCGACTCGCAGTCGATCGGGCCGGGCGGCTCCTACAACATGGAGAGCGAGTGCGGTGCCGGCGGTTGTCAGCAGGGAGAAGGCGAATACCTCTTCCATTGCCACATCGGCCACCACTACATCGCCGGGATGTGGTCGTTCTGGCGCGTCTTCGCGACCACCCAGACGGCGGAAGACGACATCCACGGCCACGCGCTGTTCGTCGAGCCGCGGCTGTTCCAGGCGAACAACGTCTTCGATGACGACGAGGCTCCGTCCAACACGCCCCCGGCTTCAGGCGTCTCCGCGGGCCAGCTGATCGGAGTCAAGGTCGACTGGAACCGGACGATCGTCGCCGACTCTTCGTTCACCAACCCGCTCACCCAGGTGAAGCTCTCGTCCTGGATCGCCGACCAGCTACCCCCGCAGGGCGTGCGGCTCGACAACAACGACGCGACAGTCTGGGATTGGGTCACCGCCGGTAGCGCCGACGCGACCTATCAGGTCTTCGGCGAGCCGGAGGAAACCCGGCCGATGGCGAACTGGAAATCGACGGCGCCGGGCGTTCGGCCGGAGGTCCGGTTCAATCCGAAGAACGGACGCTACGCCTGGCCGCTGTTCCGACCCCACGCCGCCGCCCGACCTCCGTTCACCGCCCGTCATAGCGGAGCCCCATGGCTCGGCGAGCAGATGATCCCGGGACGGATGGACGGTCTGTGCGCCAACAACCTAGTTCATCCCGACGTCTTCGTCGGTCTCAAGGCGCAGAGATTCTTCCCGGTGAGCGCGATCACCTTGCCGATCCAGGTGACCAAAGCGCCGGTGCCTCGCCCGCCCGGAGCCGACCGATCGCCGACCGACCCCGACGGCATGTTGTTCGTTTTGAACGAGAACAAGGCGGACGTTCGTGCCGGTCTCAAACCGGCCGAGCCGCTCACCTTACGCTCGAACGTGGGCGACTGCGTCGAGCTCGTGTTCACCAGCGAGATTCCCGACGGGCCGCTCAACAACAACTGGTCGAAGGTGAACCTCCACAGCCACTTCGTCCAGTTCGACACCCAGGCGTCGGACGGCGTCATCGCGGGCTTCTCATACGAGCAGTCGGTCCGACCCTACGCGACCGAAGGGCGGACGCTGACCGCAGCGGTGACTCCCCTGTCGAACACCCTGTCGGTCACCAACACCAGCCGACTGCGGCCGGGGGTCTGGATCGGCATCGGCCTCGGGGAGGGGACCTGCGGCTCACTGCTCGGCCAGCCGTACCCCTGCACCGAGATCCGCAAGATCGCCGAGATCCCAGACGCCAACACGATCAAGCTCGAACAACCCCTGTTGCTCAATCACGCGGCGGGACAAGCGGTCGGGGTGGAGTTCGTCCGTTACAACTGGTATTCGGACGTCGACGTCGGCACCGTGTTCTTCCACACCCACGTCGAGAGCAAGGATTGGGATCACGGCCTGTTCGGCGCGCACATCGTCGAGCCGAAGGGCTCGACCTACCACGACCCGACGACCGGCGCGGAAATCCGCTCCGGCACGATCGCCGACGTCCACGTGCCGAACACTCTGCTCGGCCGGCCGGTGGCCGATGGAGTCAACGGGTCGTTCCGCGAATTCATGCTCTTCCTGCACGACCAGAATCCCGTCGTCGGGCAGTTCGACTTCGGCGGTGGCACGATCAACCTCCGCGCCGAGCCCTGGGTGCTCCGGCCGGGAGACCCGGCCTACCGCTTCTCCTCGGTGATGCACGGCGATCCGTACACACCGCAGGTCCGCGCCTACGCCGGCGATCCCGTCGTCTTCCGCGGCCTCGGGTTGGTCGAGAAAGTCGGGGGCATCCGGGTGACCGGCCACCGCTTCAACATCGAGCGGTTCACCAAGAATTCGGATCTCCGAGACGCCGCCTACCTGGGGATCTCGGAACGGTTCGACTTCGCGCTCGAAGGGGGCGCCGGCGGCCCGAAGAAGTTCCCGGGCGACTACATGTACTACTCGACGCTTGCCCGCGACTTCGAATCCGGGGCCTGGGGGCTGATGCGCGTCTTCGACCAACCGAGAGGCGATCTACAACCCTTGCCCGGAGTCCCGGCTCCAAACGGGAGCACGGGCTTCCCCACGCTGTCGCAAACCGGCGCGCCACCGCCGTCGCTCGCCGACGGCCCGGGAGCCGGCTGTCCCGCGGGGGCGACGCGGAAAACCTACGATCTGTCGATCGCCGATACCAGCATCATCTACAACGACACCTCCGGAGGGGTTCCTGGAGTCTCCTACTTCTTGAACGGCTCTCCCGTCACGAATACCCGCACCCCGATCGTCGTCCGCGTCAACAAGGGGCAGTGCTTGCGGGTGAACCTCACGAACCTCCGCACCTCTCGGCGCTCGGGTCTCAGCGTCGGCGAGCTGCTCTTCGATCCGCAGCGCTCCTACGGCACGGCCGTCGGGCTCAACTACGACTCGACGGTGGCGGCCGGAGCGACCCGCACCTATGAGTACTACGCGGACAAGGAGCTCGGACTCACCCTCGCGATGAACCTCGCCGACAGCGACTCGCTCGCGCTCGGCGCCTGGGGCGGCGTGGTGGTGGAAAAGGAGGGCTCGACCTACCGCAGCCCAGGCACGCTCACGCCGCTGCCCGGTGACGGCACAGGAATCCAGGCCGATATCGTCAAGAACGGGCTCGCGACCCGCGAGTTCGTCGCCTTGATCATGGACGCCGAGGACGAGCTCGGACAGGATCGGATGCCCTACCCCGACGAGCCGGAGTTCGCCACCGACTCGATCAGTTACAGCAACGAGCCGCTCGACCTGCGCAACTTCCTGCTCGCGCCAGCCGACGTCTTCCGCAGCCCGCTGTTCGGCGATCCGCGCCACGTCGTGACGTTGCCCAAGGGGGCCTCGCTCATCTATCGCGTCGGCCAACCGTGGGGAGAGATGCCGCACATCCCGACCCTCGAAGGGCACCGGTATCGTCAGGAACCGGGCATGGCCGGATCGGAAGTGCTGTACGGCGACAACCTGGCTCCCGGCATGACCCTCAACATGGAATTTCTCGGCGGGGCCGGAGGCGACCTGCAGGCGCCGGGCGACTATCTCTACCTGGATCGGGAGCAGCCGTTCGTCCAGGCCGGGCTCTGGCACATCGTCCGCGTGACCGGTGGCGCCAACGACACCCCGTTGCACGCCAACGACACCGTCACGGTAACCCGGGTCGATACCCGGCCCGGCAAGACGACGGTGCGCGGTGTCGTGGGCATCAAACCGGCCGGCGACACGGTCAGCCGTCTCGAGGTGTTCGCCGGCGGCCAAGCGAGGGGGCGCTGCTCGGGCACGCGGATAGGGACGGTCCCCGTCGACACGGGAAGCGGCCGATTCCGTGTCGACCTCGCGCAGCCGCCGAGCGAGCTCTGCCTCCAATCGCCCGCCGGCGGCATCGCGAGCGGACCTACGGTGCAGCTGGTGACCGACCAGACCCGCGCCCGCCAGGCCTTGCTCGCCGAGCGTCAGAACATGCGACGGTTGAAGCTCGAGTTCCAGAAGAAGTTCGCAGAGCTCGAGGAAGAGGAGGGCGACGAGCAGTAACTCGCGTCTTGTCATCGTTGCGAAGCCCTCGCCGGATCCGTTCCGGCGAGGGCTTTCCTAGCGAGATCCTTCGTTCGAACCACCAGGAGCCGCACGTATGCGTACCTTGAGCGCGTTCACATGGGCGTTTCTGTCCCTCGTCTTCGCGCGGGGGGCCGCCCTGGCCGAACCAGCCAAAGGCTGGCATGGCGAGGTGATGCCGGAAGGTCTTTCGCGGGCCAAGAAGGAAGGCGAGTACGTCTGGAAAAAAGACGGAACGATCATGGTCTACGTTCCGCCCGGGCCGTTCGTGATGGGGAGCGATCAAGGGGAGCCGAGCGCCCGCCCGGCTCACAAGGTCGAGCTCGACGGTTTTTATATCGACAAGTACGAGGTTTCGTGGCGGCGCTGGAAGGAGTCCGGCCTCCCCTATCTCTCCGAGCCCGACGAGCGCATCCAGAAAGTCCAGCCGCCCGACTGGGGTCTCCACGATGCCCAACCGGTCGTCCACGTCACCTGGCACGACGCCAAGAGCTATGCGGCCTGGGCGGGCAAACGGCTCCCTACCGAGGCCGAATGGGAAAAGGCCGCGCGCGGCACCGACGGCCGCACCTATCCCTGGGGCAACGGCGATCCGACTTTCGATCGCGCGATGTGGGTGGACCATCCGCTCTCCCGCACGTCGACCGCCCCGGTCAACTGCTGCGAGGCGGGGGCGTCGCCATACGGAGTCCTCAACATGGCCGGGAATGTCTGGGAGTGGTGCGAAGACACCTACCAGCCCGATTTCTATGCCCGCTCGCCGACCAAGAACCCGGTCAATCGGGCCGAAGGCAACCTGAAGATCCTGCGCGGCGGCGCGCTGCAGCTTGGTCCGACGTTCCTGCGCACCTACAACCGCTACTGGCTGACCGACGTCGACCGGATCTCCGACATCGGCTTGCGCACCGCGCTCAGCGCGTCGAAGTAGCCCCCGCCGAGAAAGCTCACAGTTAGCAGAACCGAGAAGCACGACCGGGACTTTTTCCCGGCCTTTCGGTTCGGGGGATGGTCGCCGACGCGGCGATGGCGTCGAACTACCCCTCGGGGTTCAGGAGCCCCCCGGGAGAGTGGTGACCGGGAGCGCCTGCCGAGCGGAGCATGATGGCGTATCACCTCAATTTCTCTGTCAAGACTGGAGGTACGCCATGAAACACTCTCGTGCTGCCGCCACTCTCCTCGCCCTTTTCCTCTTCGGCCCGGGTAGCGTCGCTGCTTGGGCTCAAGGCCTTCGACTCGCCACCTTCAATACGCACCTCGTATCGCCGGCATTCAAGAAGGAGATCACCGACAGCTAACATGCGGATGCCGACGCGCTCAAAGTGGCCGATGCCATCGCCGCGAGCGGCTACGACGCCGTCGCGCTCGAGGAGGTCTGGGATGAGGACGCTAAGGGCATTCTCGCCAGCAAGCTCGGTCCGCTGTATCCCTATCATGCCGACCACTTCGGCTCGGCAATCGGCTCCCTGGTTTCGACGTGTCCCTACACGCTCGGCTTCAGCCAGCTGGAGGACAGCGGGTTGATGATCTTCAGTAAGTTTCCCTTCGAACGCTTCCGCCTCTCCCCATCGAGTCCGAAGGTCGGCTCGGCGTTCGCTCGCTTTGGAGCGTGCAGCGGGATTGACTGTTGCGCGCAAAAGGGCGTCGCCCTCGTCGTCCTCCGTCCGAGCGATCAGCGGCAACGCTATGTGCTCGCGGTAACTCATCTGCAGAACAACGACGACGACAAAGATCGCTCCTACATCCGATCTCTGCAGCTCGGGCAAGTGCAGGACCTCATCCGCCAGATCATGGCGACCAACTTTTCGGATGATTACCGGCGCGCTGAGGTCTTCTTGGTGGGCGACCTGAACATCGCCGGCCACGTGCTCCCCGATCATAACCCGATGAGCGGCGCCGGTACCGGCAGCGAATGGCAAGAGCAGTTCTGGGAGCCCGCGAGCTTCTTCCGATTTCCGATGTACGACACCTGGGCGTGGACGACGTCCGCATTCGACCCTGGAGCGACATCGAGCGGCAGGGAGCGGATCGATTACATCCTCCACGACCGCGACGTCCGCCCTAGCGATTTCTTCTGCGTGCAACACCTGACGAAAGCGTTTCGTGGGTAGACGCAGAGCGATCACGCCGGGGTTGGCGCAGATGCCAACGTCCCTTCTCCGTACTGCAACCCGCGGGTGGCGAGGAGGATCGACGAAGCGACCTTGGCTGAGAGAAGGGATCTCTACCTCTCAGGTTTTCTCGCGCATCCGGGCAGCATGCAATGGTTCCGCCTCGAGCGGCAGGGAACCTATTCGTTCGGCCTCACTACACAGTGGCTCGAACAAGGACTGGAGGTCGCCGTCTATCAAAAAGACGACCTGTCCACCCCCCTCTCGGTCTATCGGCAAGAGAAACAAGTTGGATGGTGTCGTCCGGATTCGGGTGTCCTTTGCCGATTCGACAAATATTTCCTGCCCGAGCCTCCGTACTTCATCAGGGTAAGCAATCCCGCCCATCGCGACTGGCATGGCTCTTTCGATCTGACCGTGCACCGGCACCAATGCACAAACGCCTGGGATTCTTGCGTGCTCGGTCCGAATCGCCAACCGTACGCTCCGCACCCTCCAGCGAACAAGCCGGTCAACCCGGAGGACACTCTCTGGTTCGAGATCTCGACCGACCGCGCGGCCAGCGGCAAGGCCCAGGACATGGAGGTCTATGCGCTCAACCAGCCCGGCCGGAGACTGACCCTTGCGCTACGTACCGGCGAGGCCGGAGAGATCCAGGTAGAGGCCCTGGAACCCGGCTCGACCAAGAAATTGGCGATCCGGCGCAAGGAGGTGGGACCCTCGAAACTGTTCCTGTGGGTGACCCGCGGCGAGATCTCCCAGACCGATTTCGCGGCCGGATGGCGAACCAACCTCCAATGGCTGACTGGAATTGAAACACCGGGTGCCTGGCCGCTCGAAATCGTCTGCGGCGATGAAACCGGCTCCGACTGGAGCGGGTCGGACGAGATCGACATGTCCGTCTGGGTCGACGGAACCCTCATGTTCGAACCCCACTTCGGCGACGTAGACTCGGAAGACCACTACAGCCTCGAGGGTCTGCTCGGCCCCGTGGCCTACCTCGATTCCGTGCGGGTGCAACTCCGAGAAAATGGCGACGGGAGCTCTCCGAGCGAGATCGTACCGATCGGTCCTCTGGCAGTCGACGAGTACGAGAACCTGAACCTGGCGATCGACTTATTGCCCGGGGACGGCGACTACGAGTTCAGATTCAACCTGGCCCGCGCGCTCAATCAGTGAGGCACGGGCAAGGCCGAAACCCGCTCAACGCGTCGCTGTGGCGGCGTTATCGGAGGGCGCGGCGTGCTGCTCCAGCAGGTATCCGAGCAGGTCCGCCGCGTCCTGGAGGTTCACGAGCGTCGAGTAGTCCGGCATCGCGCTCGGGCCCTGACACGGACCTCCCTTGCAATCGGGAGAGAGGAACGCGTTCGGCTCGAGGATCGACTGATAGAGGTATTGGGGTCCCCCCATCCCTCGAATCCGGCTCGGCGCGAGCGTTCCGATCGAGCCGAGATGGGGGCCCAGGTTGTTGCTCCCGGGGACTTTCGGATCGCCGTGGCAGGCGGCGCAGCCGTAGACCTTGGCGTAGAGGTCGGCCCCACGGTCCGGATTGGAGATCGGCAGCAGTAGCCGGGCGTCGGTGGGCAGGGCAACCTCGTCCTTCCGCGGGCGGAGGTGGTAGTGCTCGGCGGGCTCGGGGATCGCGAAGTAGGCCGTGCGATCTCCGCGCCGCCATTCCATGAGCAATCGACCGTAGGGCTTGCGGGTATCGAGGTCGAAGTGAAGCGCGGTGTTGAGCGTCTGACCCGGGAGAAGCTTCGCCTCGCCGAGCACCGCTCCGATCGGCGGCAGCTCCGCGCCGATCTCGGGAACCAGGAAGAACTCTTCCCCATGGAACTCGCGGACCTGCCGGGTCCGGTTGCCGAGCGCCAGGTACGCGGTCACCCGCTGCGATCCCGCCGCCGGAAGATCGGGCATCATCGACGCGGGCTGCTGAAAGTTGTCGCCGTGCTCCATCTGGTCGAGGATCCAACGCGCGTCCTCGAGCCGGACGTCCAAGCCGTCGATCGATGCCTCGGCAACCGGCAGGCGGCGGACCGATCGCGCGAGCAGTCCCCAGCCGATCGCCGCCAGCACGAGCGCGCCGAGGAAGACGACGACGCCGGGACGGGTCCACCAAGAAAGGAGCTCCGCGCGTTCGCGCGCCTCACGCTGCTCGCGACGCTTCAAGGCTCCGCGGCCCGCCGCGGGAGAGCTTTCCGGTGCGCTCATCGGCCGCTCGTTTCCGACGCGCCGTCGACTTTCGCCTGGATCGGAATCGCTCCGGCCCGCTCGAAGTGGAGCGTGAGCGGGATCGTCGAGCCCTCCGTCGGCGACGCCCGGTCGATCGGTTTCGGATCGACCAACATCAGATGCTTGCCGCCGGGGGCGAGGCGGAGCGTGCCCCCAGCCGGAACCTCGAAGCCCTCCGGGCGGGGACGCATGCGCATCACCCCGCCGTCGTCGATCGTCTCGTGGGTTTCCGCCGCGCTCGCCGCCGACGTCTCGACGCGCACCAGCCGGTCCGAGGTCGCGCCGGGGTTGACCACCTCGAAGTAGACGGCGCCCCGACCGGGAAAGATCTGCGCCCGGGCCTCTCGGATCTCCAGCCGGCCCTCCTCGCGAGCTTGCCGCTCGGGCGCACGTGCCGCGAGCAGTTGTTTGAGATCCGGCACCATCTGATCGACCGTGGCCGTCGGCGGAAACTGGAGCCGGAGCTTCCCGGTTCGGTCGATCACGAAATAGGTGCCCGTGTGATCGACGAAATAGTTCGTGTCGGTCTCGACTCCCCCTTTCGGGGTGCCGTATTGGACCGTGAGCCCGAAGGAGCGCGAGGCCCGGTCGATCTCGGTGGGCTCCAGGCGTACGCCATAGAAGCTACGATCGAAGCTGGGTACGTACGCCGCCAGCTTCTCGACCGAGTCGCGCTGAGGATCGACCGAAGCGAAGACGACGTCGAGCCCTTCGGCCGACTTGCCGAGCTCGGCTTCGACCTGCTTCATCTTCGCCAAGGTGAACGGGCAGACGTCCGGGCAGAACGTGTAGCCGAAGAAGACCACGACGACCCTGCCCTGGAGGTTCTTGAGGTCGAATCTCTTTCCGTCCCAATTGACGCCGACGAGCTCCGGGACCGGACGCCCGGCATCGACCGGCTGACCATTGAAACGCTCGGATGGCCCGCACGAGACGGCGAACAGCACCCAGAGGGCCGCCATCGCCACCCCGCACTTGCCATCGAGCCGTGGACGGCGGCTCCATCGCATCGCGGTCTCCTGGAATTCGGACCGCCGGTCACAGGCGCGAACGGCGGCGGAGAGTCTTTCGATTTCGCTTTGAAATCTTAACGCCAACGTCCGCCACGCTCAAGACGCACTCTCCTAATAGATCGGAAGATCTACCACCGCGTAGACCGCCAGATCTGCTAGCATCCCCCGGAAATCCGGTACCAAGCCACTGGTGGGCCCCGCCCCGTCCGTCGTGCGCCTCGCCTCTTCGAGAGCGCCCGGCGATGTCCGAGGGAAGGAACCGCCGAGATCTTTGGAGAACGCCCATGATTCTTACCTCGGGTCGGTCCACCGCAGACGGTCATCACAGACATCGCGATGTCGCAAGGTCGGCACCGGCGGAATGGCTCCGGCGACTCGCCCCTGTGGTGCTGCTCGTCGCTTTCTCCCTGTTCGGCGCCGCTTCCGCGTCGGCCCAGGTGGACGTGACGGCGACCGCCGGCACCGCGAACGCGAGCTACACGACCCTCAAAGGGGCGTTCGACGCGATCAATGCCGGCACCCACCAAGGGACGATCACCATCGGCTTGAGCGGGGACACGACCGAGACGGCGCCGGCCGTGCTCAACGCGAGCGGCGCGGGCGCCGCCGTCTACACCTCGATCGGCATCTCCCCGACCGGCGGCGCGGCCCGCACGATCTCGGGCGCGATCGTGGCGGGCTCGCCCCTGATCGACCTGAACGGCGCGGACAACGTGACGATCGACGGCCTGAACACGGGCGGCAACTCGCTCACGATCGCCAACACCACGGCTTCGGCGACTTCGGGTACCGCCACGATCCGATTCATCGGCGGCGCCACGAGCAACCTGATCACCAATTCGAACATCCAGGGATCGAGCAGTGCCTCGGTCGCGACCAACGGCGGCACGATCTTCTTTTCGACCGACGCCGTGACGGCGAACGGCAACGACAACAACACGATCTCGAACAACAACATCGGGCCGGCCGGTGCGAACCTGGCTTCGAAGGCGATTCTCTGTAACGGCTCGACCACGACGACCGCGATCGGCAACAGCGGCAACGTCGTCACCAATAACAACATCTTCGACTACTTCGCGCCGACCGTGACCAGCGCGGGCGTCGCGGCCAACGGCGGCTGCAACGCCTGGTCGATCACGAACAACCGTTTCTACCAGACGGCCTCCCGCACCTGGACCACGGGCGCGATCCACAACGGGATCAACTTCGGCAACTCGACCGCGACGAGCGGCGCCCAAGGCTGCACCATCACCGGCAACATCGTCGGCTTCGCTTCGAACACGCAAACCGGCGTGTACACCCTGACCGGCTCTACGGGTAAATTCCAGGGCATCGTCTACAACGGCATCACCGGCGGCTTGCTCACGACCGTGAGCAACAACACCGTCGCCTCGGTGAGCCTCACCGGCGTCACCTCGAACGGTACCAGCACAGGGAGCCCTATGATCGGGATCCTGCTCACCAACGGCCTCGTCAATTCGAACAACAACACGGTCGGCAGCCAGACCGCGACCGGTTCGCTCACCTTCTCGACCAACTCCACGACCGCGACGGACTCGATCGGCATCTACAACTTCTCCGTCGACGACTGGACGGCGACCGGCAACAGCGTGGGCGGCATTTCGGTGACGAACGCCGCGGCGTCCGGCACCCAGATTCTCTTCGGCATGCGCGCGAACACCTCGACCGCCAAGAGCTGGACCGCGACCTCGAACCTGGTCGGCGGCACGGTCGCCAACTCGCTGCAACTCACCTCGACGGGTACCGCGTCGCAGGTGATCGGCATGATCACCGCCAATGCCGCCGCCGTCTGGACCTCGAACACCGTTCGCAACCTGACGAACAACAACGGGACGGGGACCACCACCGCCGCCTCGGTCATCGGCATGTCGGTCACGACGACGACGCCGAACCACACGTTGTCGCAGAACACCATCTTCAACCTGACCAACTCCAACACGACGGCCGCGACGATCGTCACCGGCATCCAATTTACCGGTTCGACGGCGAACGTCGTCCAGCGCAACCTGATCTACGGCCTGACCACGGCGACCAACAGCGCCACGGCCGAGGTGAACGGCATTCGGGTCGCGGGCGGCACCACCATCTATCGCAACAACATGATCGCGATCGGGGCCGGCATCGCCAACGCGATCGGCGCGGCGGCGACCAATTCCGGCACCACCGGCGTCAACGGCATCAACGAAGCCCTGGGCACCGACAGCTTCTTCCACAACAGCGTCTACATCGGTGGCGCGCCGACGGCGGGCACGGGCGCCTCATACGCCTTCAACGGCACCCAGACGGTCAACGTCCGGAGCTTCCGTGACAACGTGTTCATGAACGCGCGGAGCAACGCGGGCGCCACCGGCAAGCACTACGCGGTCAAGATCAACGGCACGACGCCGAATCCGACGGGCCTCACGATCAACAACAACGTCTATTTCGCGAACGGCACGGGCGCCGTCTTCGGCTTCTTCAACTCGCTCGACGTAGCGAACCTCGCCGCGTGGAAAGCCGCCGTCGGCCAGGATGCCGCGAGCATTGAAGGCGACCCCGCCTACAACGATCCGACCAACGCGACGCCCGACCTACACATTCACCCGACCAACCCAACGGTGATCGAATCAAACGGTCAGGACGTCGGCGTCACGGACGACTTCGACGGCCAGACTCGGAGCGGATTGACGCCGGTCGACATCGGCGCGGACGCTGGAAACTTCAACGGCGTCGACCTCGCGCCGCCGATCATCGCCTACGCGCCGCTCGGCAACACGACCAGCACCTCGAACCGGCCGTTTACCGCGACGATCTCCGACGCGGGCAGCGGCGTGCCAATTACCGGAATCGGCTCGCCGGTGATCTATTACCGTAAGGGCAACGTCGGCGCGTTCGCCTCCGCCCAAGGGTCTTCCGGCGGCGGCGGCATCTACAACTTCACGATCGACTACTCCCTGGTCACCGGCGGCAGTGTCGCCCTCGGCGACACGATCCAGTACTACGTGGTCGCCCAGGACGGCGCGCCGACTCCGAACGTCGTCGCGAACCCGGGTTCCGGCGCCGCGGGTTACACGGCCAATCCCCCGGCGGCCGCGACCCCGCCGACGACCCCGAACAGCTATCTGATCGCGGCGCCGATCGCCGGCATCAAGACCGTCTGCGCCTCCGGTTGCGACTTTGCGACCCTCACCGGCGCCACCGGCATCTTCAAGGCGTTCAACGACGGTGTCTTCACCGGCAACGCCGAGATCCAGATCGCCGGCGACCTGGTGGTCGGCGAAGACGGTACGAACGGCCTGAACGCGCTCTCCGAGGAACCGGCGGGCAGCAACTTCACGGTGAAGATGTACCCGACCGGAGTGGCCCGGGCGATCACCGGTGCGTTCAACGGCGCCCTGATCCGAATGAACGGCGCGAGCCGGGTGACCATCGACGGCTCGATCAACGGTACCGGCACGGACCGAAGCCTGACGATCACCAACACGAGCGTCACTTCGCCGAGCGTCATCCTGTTCGGCTCGGTCGGCGCAACCCCGGTGAGCAACGACACGCTCAGGAACTGCATCGTGATCAACGGCGCCAACACGAGCTCGGCGGTCGTCATCTCGGACGCGACCACGCTTGGCAACGCCGGTCAGTTCTCGAACATCACAATCCAGAACAACGACATCCAGAAGGCCTTCGTCGGCGTGTTCGCGACCGGCGGCACGACCCCGCAGGGGGGCTCGAACCTCGTCTACACCGGAAACAAGGTGAATACGAGCGGCGCCAACGCCGTCCGCGATGTCGCGCTCTACATGCAGGGGGTCAACGGCGCCACGGTCACGAACAACCAGGTCGGCAACATCGACAAGGCGAACGACGAGACCGACGTCGGAATCTGGCTCGCGACCGGCACGATCAACGCGACCGTTTCCGGAAATACGGTCTCCGGGATCGGCTACACCGGTACCGGCGCTTTCGGTGCGATCGGCATCAACGTGACGAGTACGCTGGCGAACACCAACAACAACGTCACGGGCAACAACGTCTCCGACATTTCGACCAACGGCGGCAGCTCGGGCTCCGTGGCTCGCGGCATCGTGGTCGCCGGCACCACCTCGGATCTCACGATCCAGAAGAACAACGTCCAAGGAATCATCAACACCAGCACCGGCACCTTCCCCGCGTACGGTCTCGACATCAGCGGTGGCAACAACGTCACGGTCAAGAACAACTTCGTGAGCAACGTCAGCTTCAACATGACCGGCGGCGCCGCGTTCTCGACCACGTTCGGCGTCTTCGGCATTCGCGTCGGAGCAGGTACCGGGCACAAGATCTACAACAACTCGGTGAACCTCTACGGCGCGCTCCCCGGTACGGCGGCCACCAGCCTGCTCACGGCGGCGTTCGGCATCGTTGCGACCACCTCGACCGGCATGGACGTCCGCGACAACATCTTCGCCAACAACATCACCGGCGGCACGACCTCGATCGCGCACGTTGCGGCGTACCTCCCCTCGGGCGGAACCTCGGCGATGAACCTCACCTGGAACAACAACGCCTACTTCTTCGGCACCGACGTGGCGAGGCAGGGGGTGGGACAGGCGGGAACGACCGCGGGAACGAACTTCTTCACCACGCTCCCCGCTCTGGCGGCCTATACCAGTACCCTTTCCGGCGCCGGGACCAACGACAACGCGTCGCAGGCCTCGACGGCCGCGGTTCCGTTCGCGACCTCGAACGACCTACACCTCACTCCCACGAGCCCGCTCGCCACGGGCGGCGTTCCGATCGCCGGGGTCACCGACGACATCGACAACGAAACCCGTTCGGCGACCGCGCCGTCGATCGGCGCGGACGAAGTGGTGGCCGATCTGTCGATCACCAAAACTGACGGCGTGACCACCGCCACTCCGGGAGGCAGCGTCACCTACACCATCACCGCCAGCAACGCCGGACCGGGCAGCACCACCGGCACGGTCGCCGATACGTTCCCGGCGGTCCTTACCTGCACCTGGACTTGCGTCGGCGCGGGCGGCGGCACCTGCACGGCCGCCGGTTCCGGCAACATCAGCGACTCCGCAACGCTGCCGGCGGGCGGATCGGTCACCTATACCGCTTCGTGCACCATCTCCGCCTCCGCGACCGGCACGCTGTCGAACACCGCGACGGTCTCCGGAGTCGCGGGCGATCCGAGCCCGGTGAACAACAGCGCGACGGATACCGACACCTTGACGCCGATGGCCGACTCCGCGATCACCAAGACCGACGGCGTGACCACCGCGACCCCGGGAGGCAGCGTCACCTACACCATCACCGCCAGCAACGCCGGCCCGTCGAACAACACCCCGACGGTGGCCGACACGTTCCCGGCTTCGCTCACCTGCAGCTGGACCTGCGTCGGCGCGGGCGGCGGAACTTGCACGGCGTCGGGCTCCGGAAACATCAACGATTCGACCAATCTGCCCGTTGGCGGCTCGGTCACTTACACCGCCTCCTGCACGATCTCGCCCGCGGCAACCGGCACGCTTTCGAACACGGCGACCGTGACCGGAGGCGCGACCGATCCGAACCCCGGTAACAACAGCGCCACCGACACCGACACGCTCAGCCCGATGGCCGACCTCGCGATCACGAAGTCCGATGGCGTGACCATGGCGACTCCGGGAGGCAGCACCACCTACACCATCGTCGCCTCGAACTCCGGGCCGTCGAACGCCACGGCGACCGTGGCCGATACCTTCCCGGCTTCGCTCACCTGCAATTGGACCTGCGCCGGCGCGGGCGGCGGAACCTGCACCGCGTCGGGCTCCGGAAACATCAACGATTCGGCGAACGTCCCCGTAGGGGGCTCGGCCACCTACACCGCGGTCTGCTCGATCTCGTCTTCGGCGACCGGCTCGCTCTCGAACACCGCGACCGTGACGGCTGCCGTGGGCATCACCGATCCGAACCCGGGCAACAACAGCGCGACGGATACCGACACGCTGGTCGCCTCGTCCGACGTCGCGATCAGCAAGAGCGTCAGCAACGCGACGCCTACGCTCGGCAGCAACGTGGTCTTCACCGTTACCGCCACCAACAACGGTCCGTCGAACGCCTCGTCGGTGAAGGTCAACGACCTGTTACCGACGGGTCTGTCGTTCGTCTCGGCGGCCCCGTCGGTCGGCAGCTACTCGAACGCGACCGGCCTGTGGACCGTCGGCTCGCTCGCCAACGGTGCGTCGGCGACGCTCGCGATCACCGCGACGGTCACCCGCGCGCAGTCGATGGTGAACCAGGCGACCTCTTCCGGTCAGGGACAGGTCGACACGAAGGGGAACAACAACGTCGCGGCGGTGCGGATCAACGGCGCCCCGTTGATCGACATTCAAACCGGGCTCACGGTCAACAACAACACCCCGACCGTCAGCCAGAACGTCGTCTTCACCGTGACGGCGAAGAACGCCGGTCCTTCGACGGCGAACGGCGTGGTCCTCACGAGCAACCTGCCGGCGGGATTGACCTTCGTCGGCTCGGCCCCGTCGCAGGGCAGTTACACGCCGGGCACCGGCTCGTGGAGCGTCGGCACCCTCGCTTCGGGGGCGACCGCCACGATGTCTCTCACGATGACCAATACGGTCGCGACGACCGTGATCCAGACGTTCAGCAAGACGGCATCGTCCGAGCAGGACGTCGTCTCGGGCAACGACGCGGCGAGCGTCGTCCTGAACCCGTCCGCGACGTTGGTCGATCTGTCGCTCACCAAGATCGCGACCCAGGAACCGGTGGCGGCGACTCTGACGTTCAACTACGAGATCCTGGTCTCGAACCTGAGCACCAGCTCGGCGACGGGCGTGACGGTCGTCGATACCCTGCCGGCCGGCGTGACGCTCCTCACCTCGGCGGTGCCGAGCCAGGGCACCTGCACGGGCACCTCGACGATCACCTGCAACCTCGGCACGCTCCTCGGCGGTAGCAGCGCGACGATCGACGTGACCGTGACGAAGGTCGTGGGCGGGCTGGTTTCGAACACGGCGATGGTGACCGGCACCGAAGGCGATCCGAACATGGCGAACAACAGCAACTCGGCCTCCACCACGCCGGTCTCGCTGATGGAGTTCGAAGTGAAGTAAGCCGGAGCGGCCGAGCGCCGTCTCCCGATTCACCCCAACGAAACGCGCCCGCCGGGTTGGCAACCGGCGGGCGCGTTTGCTTTCCGGACGAAATTTGCAGCCTCGTCCAAAAACCAATAAGGCCACCGCTCTCGTTTCGCGAGAGCGCGCCGGCCTCGGCAGACCGCGATTTCCTGCGTACTCCGGAGAACGAACCCGGCTACTTCTCCGAGACAACTCTCGGTCGACCGTAGAGACTTCCCGGATCGTCCGAATATCTTCTCGGACGGCCCGGAATGCGCGCAGATTTCAGCGCTCGAACTCCCAAGCGCTCCAGGGCCGCAGTGATCGTCGTCCCGGAACGGGTGACCAGCGGTTCTCGATCAGTCGACCGGCCAGCCGGCCTCGAAACGATGCGTGCGTGACGGCAAGGATCAAGGAGCGCTCCGCGGTGCGCTCCTCCAGCCAGCAGGCCGCCGCTTCGATTCGAGCCACCTCCCCCTCGGAAATCGGTTGACGGCGCAGCGTCCGGACGAGAATCCGAGCACCGACCGCGACCGCCCAGCCAGCGAGCGGGAGTCGAAGACGCCCGAGGTTGGGCCCGTCGAGGTCCAATTCGCGAAAGAAAGGCAAGACCGCAATTTCCCGATCGGGAGCGAGCAAGCGAGCCGTCTCGATCGCCCGCGGGGCATCGCTCGCGACGATCAGATCGGCACGGCGCGCGAGCGCCACTAACTCCGCGGGAGCCCGCTCCCCTTCGCGGATGCCGGCGGCTTCGTAGGCTTGCCGCCAAGCGCGGAAACCGGAAGAGTCGATCCACCCGGCATGCACGTGCGCTGAAGAGGCATGTCGGACGAGGACGATTCGACGGCTCACACCTGGTGGATTCTCCGGCACGCCGGCAATCTATCCCCGAATCGACGGGAGCGGTTTCGGTGGGTCTCGCCTCCCGGCGCTATACTCAATTTCGATGAGCCGCCCCCTACCGACGTCCAAGGGTCCTTTTCGGGCCGACCAGATCCGCTCGGGGGATCCCTACGAGCTGTCGAACGGTCACGCCATCCATTGCATGACCACCGGCGGGCGCGGATCGCGTGCGAACCTTCTCGGCGGCTCGGTGCTCGATAGCGATCCGCAGGTCGAGGAGGCGGGGATCGACACCGGCTACTCCCCCTCCTCCGACACGTTGCGCGCGCCCGACGTGGCCGTCGGCAATGTGCCGGATACCCCCGGTTGGGTTCAGGGGGCGCCCCCGCTTGCCGTGGAATACGCCGACACGGGACAAGATCCGAAAGAGCTCGATCTCAAGATCTCCGAGCTTCTCGCGGCCGGCACCCAGATCGTCTGGGTGGTCCACCTGACCGGCCCGCGGCGGGTCGAGGTCTTCGAGAACGGGCAGGAGCGCCGCATCGTCCGCCCCGGCGAAGAGCTCACGGCGCCGGGAATCCTGCGCAATCCCGTTCCGGTGACCGCCCTGTACGACAGGGAGGCCGCCCACGCCGTCACTTTCCGGAATCTTCTGGAGCGCCAGGGCTACCGCGACCTCGACGAGGTGCGCGGCGAAGGGCGGCAAGAAGGCCAGCAGCAGGCCTTGCGCCAAGCGATCCTCGACGTGCTCCAGGCCCGCGGCTTGTTGGCCGACGACGCTCTACGCGCCCGGCTCGCGTCGGTCGACGGTCCGGAAGCGTTGCGCCGACACCTCGCACAGGCCGCCACAGCGGCGACGGCAAGTGAGGTCTTCACCGAGGATTAGCAAGGGTGGTTGAGCGGTTTCCTTGTCGCTGATAGCAGCTTCCCAGTCCTCAGAAGGCGTCCAGGTCGCCGAGCAACGGCACGTCGCCGGGTCGGCCGTAATTGAGCTCGATCGTCCCGGTTGGCGCTCCGCCTCGCGGCGGGAAGATGCCGCAGATGAACTTCGAACCGGTGTACCGGCAGGCGTCGTCCCGGCGGTCCCCGTCGACGTCCCCGAGGAGCGTCGGCCCTGCCGCCGCCAGCGGCCGAAGGTCGAAGCGGAGCTCCGCCTGGTTCCCATCGTGAGCCGCGTCGCAGAGTAGGAAGCCGCCGCGCAAGATACAGGGGTCGTCACGGCCGTCGCCATCGAGATCTCCGAGCAGCGGCGTATCCGTCGGCCGCCCGAAGACAATTCGGAGGTCTTTCGGCCCGCCGTCGCGCGCGAGATCACAAAGGAAATCCGCGGCCCGGCGTACGCACGGGTCTGCCCTGCCATCGCCGTTCAGGTCGCCGAGGAGGGGACGATCGCCAGCTTTGCCGACCTGGCCGCTGGATGAAACCGATCCTGCATTGCCTTCATGGCTGGTATCGCAAAGGAAGCGCCCCTTGCCGTAGACGCACGGATCGGCTCGACCGTCACCATCCCAATCGCCCAAGAGCGGGACGGGAGTGGAAAGTCCGCCGGAGAAAACGATCCGTAGCTCGCCTTCGCCGCCGTCGTTCGCCGTGTCGCAGGAAAAGACTCCATCCCGCACCACGCAGGCGTCCTCCTCGTGCCGGGCATGCCAGAACCGGGCGATCGGATAGGAGGCAGAATGATAGGGGCCAGGGACGAGGGTCCCGTGGGTCGTAAACAACCCGCCGGTGTCCGAGAGGGCGATTCCTTCGGCTCCGGTGCCAGGCGGTCCGACGGCGAAAGCTCCTCCCTGGGCGACGAGCTCGCGGTTGAACAATCGGCTCAAGCCCTGCGCGGACTCCTGCCAGAGCACTCCCAAGTTCCCCCGGCGGTCCGCGGCAATCCATGGCGAGGTCTCGAGCGATGCCCTTCGAGTCACCACGACTCGAGGTGACAGCGGTCGGCCCGCCGAATCATAGGTTCTCAGCCAAAGGATGTTCTCACCGGACGAGGGCACTTGCGTCCGCCATACGATTGCCAAACTCCCGTCCTCTCGAAGTAGATAGGCCGCCGGGAAACTCGCTTCGTCGATCTCGAACGTGGGCCCCAGGATTCGGCCGTCGCGCCCGAAGGGCTGGCCGCGGACCACCTCGGAAACATCCCAGCGAGTTCGGCTTTCCGGCCAGACCACGGTGAAACGTCCGACCGGATCGATCGCGATCGCAGGTTGGCCGACGTAACCGGAATCCGGTTTGAGCAGGAGGCGAAGGACCGGAGTGGCCGGCCGCATGGCGATGCCCAGCGCCTGCACCCATACTCCGTTCGGCAGGTAGGAGACCGGGCACGAATCACATCCGGTCCAGGCGAGCACCGTCTGGCCGAGCGCGTTGATCGCCGCGCTCGGCGACGACGCGCTCACCGGAGAATCGATCAGGATCGGATCTCCGATTCCCCACCCCGGACCGCAGCGATCCAACCAGACGTAGGTCGTGTCGTAATCGAGCTCCGACCAAACGACCACGACCGCGCCGCGCGCATTGCCGCTGGGATAGGCCTCGTCCGGATACCTGTCGGATTCGCGGCTCCCTCCCGCGCCGCCGCAGCCACCGGCGATCGTTCCCGCCTCATCGAGCAGGGAGACCCACGTGCTGCGCACGTGGTTCCCACACCATTCGTCGTCACCCTGTTGATACGACTGCCAGAGCCCAACGGAAAAGAGCCCCGTCGGCAAAGCCCTGACATGGGTAATCGAGCAGGAATAATTCTCGCTGCAACGTGCGACCCCAGGGCAGATGGGAAATTCGTCTCCGATCGGCGTCGCCTGAGCGGAAGCGGGAATCGAAGGAAGAAGGAAGAACGAACCGAGGAGCAGCGAGCGAAGAAGGGAGGATCTCGACATGGCGCTCTCCTTTCCATCGAACCCAGACTGCACATGTCGAGCGATTGCCGAAACGCCTCAACAGGTAGGAGCGCTCCACCCTGTTCAGGTGGCTTCGAAAGGCCTTCTGGATGGCACATGCCGAGAGGGCGACCGAGGGGTTCGCCAGCCTCGAGGAGAGGCGCACGAACGAAAAAGGCCCGGCTTCCGCCGGGCCTTCGAAGTTCCCAACCTACCTCTCGAATCAGTAGTACGGCTCGAGATCGCCCCAGGTGTCTTCTTCGAGGGTGCGCTTGATCTCCAGCATGAAGCGGTCGGCGTCGGCGCCGTCGACCAAGCGGTGGTCGTAGGTGATCGCGAGGTAGCACATGGTCTTGATCGCGAGGTTGTCGTTGCCGTCCTCGTCGGTGACGACGATCGGGCGCTTTTCGATCGCGCCGACGCCCAGGATCGCGACCTGCGGCTGGTTGATCACCGGGGTGCCGAACAGGCTGCCGAAGACGCCCGGGTTGGTGATCGTGAAGGTACCGCCCGAGGCCTCTTCCGGCTTGAGCTTCTTCGTCCGGGCGCGGTCGGCGAGGTCGTTCGCGGTCTTCGCGAGACCGACGAGCGAAAGCTGGTCGGCCTGCTTGATCACGGGGACGATCAGGCCGTGGCCGAGGTCGACCGCCATGCCGAGGTTGATGTCCTTCTTGTAGACGATGTTGGTGCCGTCGATCGAGGCGTTGACCTGCTTGTAGGCCTTGAGACCGTTGACCACCGCCTTGAAGATGAACGGCATGAAGGTGAGCTTGGTCCCCTCCTTCTTATAGAAGCCGTCCTTGGCACGGGCGCGGATCTTCGCGATCTTCGAGAAGTCGATGTGGAACACCGTCGTCACGTGCGCCGAAGTGGCCTTCGAATAGACCATGTGTGCCGCCGTGATCTGACGGATCTTCGACATCGGCTCGATCTCGACGTTCTCGTTCGGACCGTAGGCCGCGACCGAGAATCCGCCGGTCGGCCGCTGCGCGGGCGCGGGAGCGGAAGCCGGCGGTGTCGGCGCCGCGGCGGCGGGGGCGGCAGCCGGGGCGGCCGCAGGAGCCGGAGCCGGCGCTCCCGTCTTCTTCGCCTCGACCGCGGAGAGGATGTCGTCCTTCGTCACGCGGCCGTGAGAGCCGGTGCCGGAAAGAGTCGCGAGATCGATCCCCTCCTGCGCGGCGATGTTGCGGACGAGCGGGCTCGAGAACTTCCGCAGGCGCTCTTCCTCGGAGGTCGCGCCGCTCGGCGCCGGAGGCGCAGGAGCGGCCGGGGCCGGCGCGGCGGCGGCCGGTGCGGGAGCGGCGGGCGCGGGCGTCGGAGCCGCCGCAGCCGGTGCGGGGGCCGGAGCGGCAGTGGCCGCGGCGGGAGCGGAGGCCGGGGCAGAGCCGGCGTCGCCGATCATGGCGACCACTTTGTTGACCGCGACCGTCTCGCCTTCCTGGTGGCGGACCTCGGTGAGCACGCCGGAGGCCGGGCTCGGAATCTCGGCGTCGACCTTGTCGGTCGAAATCTCGAACAGCGGCTGGTCGCGCTCGACCTTGTCGCCGACCTTGACCAACCACTTGGTGATCGTTCCCTCGGCGATCGACTCGCCCATCTGGGGCATTACGACTTCGGTTGCCATCATCCTTCTCCGTGGTCTGAACGCTCTAATACCGGAGCAGGTCGCGGACTTTCGCGACCAGCTTGTCGGCGTTGGGCAGGTAGAATTCTTCCATCGTCGGGCTATACGGCACCGGGGTGTCCGGGCAGCAGAAGCGGGTGACCGGGGCGTCGAGCGACGAAAACGCCAGCTCGCCGATCCGCGCCGCGACGTCGCCCGCGACCGAACCGGTCGTCTGTTCCTCGGTCAAAACCAGCGCGCGGTTCGTCTTCCGGACGGAGGCGAGGATCGCGTCCTGGTCGAGCGGCTTGATCGTCCGCAGGTCGAGGACCTCCACCTCGATTCCTTCGGTCTCGAGCCGCGCCGCCGCCTCCAGGGCGACGTGGAGCATAGCACCGTAGGTGACGATCGACAGGTCGCGGCCCACCCGCGCGAGGCGAGCCTTGCCGATCGGCACGATCCAGTCGCCGTCGGGGACCTCTTCCTTGATCCGGCGGTAGAGGTACTTGTGCTCGAAGAAGAGCACCGGATTCGGATCGCGGATCGCCGCGCGGATCAGCCCCTTGGCGTCGACCGCGGTCGCGGGTGCCACCACCTTCAAACCGGGAGTGTGCTGGAAATAGCTCTCCGGGTTCTGGCTGTGGAACGCCGAGCCGTGCACGTTGCCGCCCGAGGGACCGCGGACGACGATCGGCACGTTCTGTCCCCAGCGGTAGCGGCAGGTCGCGGCGAAGTTGACGATCTGGTTGAAGGCGCAGGAGATGAAGTCGATGAACTGCATCTCGACGATCGGCCGAAGACCCATCATCGCGGCGCCGATCGCCGCGCCGACCATGGCCGATTCCGAGATCGGCGTGTCGATCACGCGCTTCGGGCCGAAATGGTCGAGGAAGCCCGCGGTGACGCGGAACGCGCCGCCGTACGTGCCGACGTCCTGGCCGAGCAGGAAGACCCGCTCGTCCTGGACCATCTCATCCCACATCCCCTGGCGGATCGCCTCGAGGTAAGTCTGGGAGCTGGCGGCGCTCATCGCGCACCTCCGGAATGGACCGGCGGCGCATCGGGAAGGATCGTCCCCAGGCCTTCCTCCGGATCGGCTTCATAGACGCCTTCGAGCGCACGCTCCGGCGGCGGCATCGGCGAGGCGAGCGCGAAGTCGACCTCGGCGTCGAGGCCACGGTCGATCTCGGCGACGATCCCTTGCAGCTCCTCCGGCGTCGCGAGGCCCAGCCCGAGCAGGTGCCGCTCGAAGCGGTCGATCGGGTCCTTCTTCCGCCATTCGACGAACAGCTCCGGCGGTACGTAGCCGGCGTCGTCGTGCTCGGCGTGCCCTTTCATCCGGAAGGTCTTCGCCTCGATCAGCGTCGGTCCCCCGCCCGAGCGGGCGCGCTCGACCGCTCGCTTGGTCGCCTCGTAGACCGCCAGCACGTCGTTGCCGTCGACCGCCTCGCCCGGGATGCCGTACGCCGAGGCGCGCGCGACGATGTGCTTGACCTTCATCTGGCGCGCGGTGGGAGTCGAGTAGGCGTAGCCGTTGTTCTCGACGACCAGGACGAACGGCACGTCGAGGACGGAGGCGAGGTTCAGCCCCTCGTGGAAGTCCCCCGTCGAAGTGCCGCCGTCACCGATGTAGGTGAGCGCGACGAGCGGCCGGCCCTGCATCTTCGCGGCGAGCGCGACGCCGGCCATCACCGGGATTACCGAGCCGAGCATCGAGATCGGCGCGACGATCCCCCGCTTCAAATCGCCGAAGTGGGTGTTGCCGTCCTTACCGCCCGTGGGCGAGAGCCCGCGCGCCATGTACTGCATCATGACCTCGCGCGGCTGGACGCCCCGGACGAGCATCGAGCCCAAGTTGCGGATCAGCGGCCCGATGAAGTCTCCCGATTCGAGCGCATAGGCCGATCCCACCGCCGTCGCCTCTTGGCCGAGGCTCGAATAGAGCCCGCCCACGACCTTGCCCTGCCGATAAAGGTTTCCGAGCCGCCCCTCGACCATCCGCGTGAGGCGGAGCAGGCGGTAGAGATCGAGCTGCCGCTCGCGCGGCAGGCTCGTCGTGGCCAAGCGCTCGACCGTGGGGGCCGGCGGGTGCAGCGAACCGAACGTCTGTCCTGTGCCCATCGAGCCCTCCGATCAGAAGTGGATCGCCTGGCCGTGGGCGGCGTGCGCCGCCTCCATCACCGCCTCGGAGAGGGTCGGGTGCGCGTGCATGGTGCGGAACAGCTCCTCGTCGGTCCCTTCGAGCTGGAGCGCCACGCAGGCCTCGGCGATCAAGTCGGTGGCGTGGGCGCCGAGGATGTGGACGCCGAGCACCTCGTCGTATTTCTTGTCGCGAACGACCTTGACGAACCCTTCCGGCCGCCCGAGGATCGCCGCCTTGGCGAGCGCCGAGAGCGGGAACTTGCCGACCTGGACGTCGTAGCCCCGTTCCTTCGCCTTCGCTTCGGTCAGGCCGACGCTCGCGACCTCCGGATCGCAATAGGTGCAGGAGGGGACGCGGTCGTAGTTGACCGGCCGGGCTTCCTTGCCGGCGATGCGCTCGGCCGCTAGGATCCCCTCCGCCGAGGCGACGTGCGCGAGCCACGGCGTGTTCACCACGTCGCCGATCGCGTAGATGTGGGGCACGGCGGTCTGCATGTACTCGTTGACCTTGACGTAGCCGCGCTCGATCTCGACGCCGAGCGCCTCGAAGCCGAGGTTCTCGGTGACCGGCTTGCGGCCCACCGCGACGAGCAGCATTTCGGCCTCGACCTCGGCCTTCTTGCCCCCTTCGAGCTTCAGGCGGACGCCCGTCTCGGTCTTCTCACAGGAAAGCATCTTGGTGTTGGTGAGGATCTCGATCCCGCGCTTCCGAAGGATCTTCTCGAGATCGGCCGAGACCTCCTCGTCCTCGATCGGCAGGACGCGCGGCAGCATCTCGATCAGCGTCACCTTGGTGCCGAACGAGGTGTAGATCGAGGCGAACTCGGTCCCCACCGCGCCCGCGCCGAGCACGACCAGGCTCTGGGGAATCCGCTGGAGCTCCAGGATGTGGTCGGAGTTGAGCACGCGCTCGCCGTCCGAGGGCGCGATCGGGATCTCGCGCGGCACGGAGCCGGTCGCGATCATCACGTGCTTCGCCTCGTAGACGGCGGTGCCGTTCGCCCCGGCGACCTCGACGTGGTGCGGCCCCACCATCCGGCCGAAGCCCTGGATGCCGGTGACCTTGTTCTTCTTGAACAGGAACTCGATGCCGCGCGCGTTCTTGTCGACGACCTTGCGCTTGCGTTCCTGGGCTCGGCCGATGTCGAGCTTCGGCTCGCCGACGTCGATGCCGATGCCGCCCGCTTCCCGGATTTCGTCGAGAACCGAAGCGGTATGGAGCAACGCCTTCGTGGGGATGCAGCCGCGATGCAGGCAGGTGCCGCCGAACTTCGGATCCTTCTCGACCACCGCCACTTTGAGGCCCAGCTGACCGGCCCGGATGCCGGCGACATAACCGCCGGGACCGCTGCCGAGGATGATCAGGTCGAAACTGTCTTGGGATTCCATGAGGTCTCCAGGGGATGAGAGCGTTCGAATCGAGAAGCGCTTGAGACGGTTCGGATCAGGAGGAGGCGAGCGGCTCCACGCGGAAGCGCCCCGGACGATCCGAGGCGATCCGGGCGAGCGGCGACTCGGCGTCGTGCTCGAAGATCGACAGCCAGCCCTCTTCCGCGGCGCGCGGCAGCCACTTCTTCTTGTTCTCGAGGGTGGTCAGAGGATAGAGGTCGTAACCCATGATCCAAGGTAGCGGGACGTGCGCGACCGTCGGAACCAGATCGGCCCAGAAGACGCCGCGCTCGGGTCGGCCCGAGGCGTCCGCCCCGCCATCCAGTAGAACGATGCACATGTCGGCGTTATGCCCCGGCGCTTTGACCGCGCGCACCCCGGGCATCGCCTCCACCTCGTCATCGAACAGCTCGACCTGACCGGCCTCGAAGAGCGGCTCCCAATTCTCGGGAAAGTAGCTCGCCCGGTCGCGCTCGGAAGGGTTCCGGGCGTGCTCGACCTCGCCCCGGTTGAGGAAGTAACGGGCGTTGGGAAAGGTCGGCACCACCCGCCCGTCGGGGTTTTTCCGGGTGTTCCAGCCGCAATGGTCGAAGTGGAGGTGCGAGAGCACGACGTGGGTGACGTCCGACAGCTCGTATCCGGCCCGTCGGATCGACTCTGGCAGCCGAACGGCGTGCGGCTCCATGGCGTAGATCTCGCCGAATTTCGCGTTGTGTTTGTCGCCGATCCCGCTATCGATCAAGAGGAGATCGCTCCCCCGACGGATCAGCACGCAGTTCGTCGCCATGCGGATCCGGTTGTCCGCGTCCGGCTCCTTCATCTGCGACCAGAGCACCTTCGGCACAACCCCGAACATGGCTCCCCCGTCGAGGCGGAATTCTCCATCGCCGACCAGGGTCAGCTCGAGATCACCAAGGCGTATCACGGGGCCGAATTTATAGCACAGCCTTCTCGACCGGACCGGTCCGACCGCGGTCGCTCGAACGCGTCCTCTCGGGGCTGATCAGGAGCGCCTGATCCCAATCCGGGGCGTCGCTCGAGATCGCCGCGAGGAGGGCGAGTCCGATCCCCGCCGCTCCCGTGAGGAGCCCTGGTCGCTCTTCTCTCCGAAACCCACCTTCTTCTCCCGAGAGCGACGTCCAAGACCCGAATCCGCCGAGGACACCACTCTCGGATCGCTGGCCCAAAAGCCGGCGATACCAGGCGACGGCGGCGTCGCGGAAAACCTCCTCCCCCGTCGCCTTGAACAGCCGGTCGAAGATCAACGCGAGGCCGGCGGCACCATGGCAGAGGCAGCCGTCTTGGACCCATGCCGAAGCCGGATCGCGGGACGCGGCCCGCCTCCCGACGTCGATCGCGGCGCGGCGCATTCGGGGCTCGTCGAGACTCTCGGCCGCCCCCCAGAGAGCCGCGGCGACGCCCGCGTCGCCGTAGCACCAGGCGAGGCGAGACGGCCAGGGGGAGCCGCCGGGAGGGACGAAGCTCGGAAAGACGGAGGGACTCTCCGGACCGAGGCGCTGCCCCATCAGCCAATCGAAAGCGCCCTCCGCGAGAGCCGCCGCCCTCTCCGCGGCGATTCCCGCCCGCGCGGCGCGGGCCAAGATCGCGAGGATGCCCGGCACGCCGTGCGCGACGCCCACGTTGTAGTACCCCTCCGGGAAGTTGTCTCGCGAGGCGCGATCCAGGAGACGGGGCGGAGTAAACCAGGTGAACCCGTGTGCGCTTACCTCCGCCTTCCGGTCGAGGTGCCGAACGACGGACGCGACGAGATCTTCGACCGGCCCTCCGCTCGCGATCGCCTGAAGCCCGTAGGTACCCAGGCCGGCGAGCCCGGTGATCAGATCGAGCTCGGCGGTCCAATCTTCCGTGCCGAGCAGGGCGACGAGAAGGGCATCGACCTCCTCCGTGTAGCTCGCCGCCTCCGGATCGCCCCAGAGCGTTCCGAGGTGTCGGATCATCCAGGCCGTGCCGGTGAAGCCGCAATACAGCGAGGGGTCCGACAGACCCTCGGCCAACCGGTCGGCCCCCTGGTCCGCGAATCGCTCGGCCAGGAGCCGATGCTCGGCGGCTCGCTCCGGGCTCGAGCCGACCGCGGTGGCCGCACGCGAGAGGTAGGCGAAAAACAGGGCGATCCCGGAGCAGCCCTCGCCCAGAGAGCCGGGCCCCCAAGGCCTGTCGGAATCGTGCGAGGAAACGATCTCGTGTGATTCGGAAGTATTCCGCAGCGCGAGGGATTCGGCGATCGCGACCACCGCACGGCGAGCTTCTTCGGCATCCTCCGCGCCGAGGAGAGGAAACCATGCGCCGTCGCCCTTCGATCGAATCGGTGGACCCTCGAGGGATCGGCGGGAGAGGTGCCGATCCCTCCGGGAGGGGGTCTCAGCAAACCAGGATCGTCTGGTCGCCGGTGGGGCACTGGTGCCAACCGGTGCAGCCGCCGTTGGCGCTCTGGCACCAGTCGTTGACCGAGCAGTCCGGATAGTCGTCCGGGCAATGGGTGGGGATCGACCAGAAGCCGCCTTCGACCCCGGCCAGACCGGCCCGTTCGAGCGAACGCAGGGTTTCTTTGTGCAGGCGCAACTTCTTCATCGTGGATCTCCTCGCGGATTCGAGGGGCGCGGTTGCCCCCTACAGAAAGGGGTGCCCGCGGGAAGGAAAGCGAGCCGCCCCGTCGCGGCCGCGAGCGAACCGCCGTGACACGGGACGCCGGGAGGCCGGCGCCCCGCTCGGACGCCTTACCGGCAAATGCAGACGGAGATCGGGCCGCAGGAGTCGGTGCAGAGGTCCGACGTGGTGCAGCCGGGGTTCGGGTTGGCGGTACAGACCGAGGTGATGCCGCCGGCGATCGCCGCGAGGTCGTTCCCGGTCAGGCGCCGAACCGTCTCCGCGCTCAAGGAAAGCTTCCTGCTCCGCTTCGTTTTCATGGACGGACTCCTATCCGTAGGGAGGCGATGGATTTCGCCTTCTCGAAAGGATAGGCGCCAGGATCGGCGAAATCGAATCACGCCCCGCTTTCGTCATGGGGATGCCGGGATCCCTCCCGGCATCCCGCCGGCCGGCTCAGGCGCAGATGCAGACGGAGATCGGGCCGCAGGATTCGGTGCAGCGGTCCGACGTCGTACACACCCTGGGATTCATGGTGCAGTTCGACGTCGCCCCACCGGCCACGGCCGCCATCTCGATTCCGTTGAGACGCCGAACGGTCTCGAGGCTCAAGTTCAGCTTCCGGTTGCGCTTCGCTTTCATGGCCAATCTCCCATCGATGTAGAGGGCGAAGAATTTCGCCTTCTCGATAGGCTTGGCGCAAGGTTCGCGAAAATCACATCAGGGGCCGGCCCTCTAGGCCACCGTCACCTCGTCGCAGAGGTAGACGTCCTGGATCGCTCGGAGCAGGGCCACGCCTTCGGCCATCGGACGCTGGAAGGCCTTCCGGCCGGAGATTAGGCCGCAGCCGGCCGCGCGCTTGTTGATTACGGCGGTGCGGACGGCCTGGGCGAGGTCGGCGGCGCCCTGCGATTCTCCGCCGGAGTTGATCAGACCGATGCGGCCGAGGTAGCAGTTGGCGACCTGCCAGCGGTTCCAATCGATCGGATGATCGGCGACCAGCTCGCCGTAGATCTTCGGGCTGGTCTTGCCGAAGCCGATCGCGGTGAAACCGCCGTTGTTCGTCGCCAGTTTCTGCTTGATGATGTCGGCTTCGATCGTCACGCCCAGGTGGTTCGCCTGGCCGGTGAGGTCGGCGGCGGTGTGGTAGTCCTTCCCGTCCTTCTTGAAGGCGTTGTTCCGCGTGTAGCACCAGAGGACGGTCGCGAGCCCCAGCTCGTGGGCGTGACGGAACGCCTCGGCGATCTCGACGATCTCGCGGGAGGCGTCCTCGGAGCCGAAATAGATCGTGGCTCCGACCGCCGCGGCTCCCATCTCCCACGCCTGCTCGACCGAGCCGAACAGAATCTGCTCCGCCTTGTTCGGGTAGGTGAGCAGCTCGTTGTGGTTGATCTTCGCGATGAACGGGATCTTGTGGGCGTACTTTCGGGCGACCGCACCGAGCACGCCGACGGTCGAGGCGACCGCGTTGCAGCCGCCCTCGATCGCGAGCTTGACGATGTTTTCCGGCTCCAGATAAATCGGATTCGGCGCGAACGAGGCCGCGGCCGAGTGCTCGATCCCCTGGTCGACCGGCAGGATCGAGAGATAGCCGGTGTTCGCGAGGCGGCCCGAGCCGAATAGGCGGCCGAGGTTCACCAGCACGGGGGTGCCGCGGTCCGAGAGCGCGAACGATCGGTCGACGTAATCGGGTCCCGGCAGGGTGAGCATCTCCTTCGGAATCCCCTTGCAGGTGAAGGAGAGCAGGTCGTCCGCGTCCGCGCCCAGGTGGCCCACGATGCCGTCGATCGTCTTCGAGCTCATGCGTCCCTCTTTGGAATGTCGAATCGAGAATCTGAAGTCTAGAAGGTCGAGTGGAGTTGGGAGGGGACCTCCCGAGGAACGGATGCGATTCTATCGCGAGCTTCGGCCCCATGGCCGCATCGCAGGGCTGTCGGTTGACGCCCCCACCTCGGTCCTCCCCCCGCACGCGGGGGAGGAAGAAGGACGGCGCCTCCGGAAAACCCGCTGGGTGCTCGCTCTCCTACCAACGCCGGTAAGCACGTCCCTCCCCCCACTTGCGGGGGGAGGAAGAAGGACGGCGCCTCCGGAAAACCCGCTGGGTGCTCGCTCTCCTACCAACGCCGGTAAGCACGTCCCTCCCCCCACTTGCGGGGGGAAGAAGAAGGACGGCGCCTCCGGAAAACCCGCTGGGGGCTCGCTCTCCCACCAACGCCGGTAAGCACGTCCCTCCCTCCGCTTGCGGGGGGAGGCCAGGAGGGGGGCGACCCGCAAAGCGCAAAGGATCGAGCGACAGCCAATGGCGTACGCCGCAAGCCGTTGTCCGCCGCGGTTGTGGCGAAGCGCCGGGCGGTTTCGCTTTTCGGCCGCGCCCTGCCGTCTAGCCGCCGTAGTCGGCCAAAAGCGATTATTCGAGCGCGGATAGCGGCTTCCCAGCGGGCATAGCGGCTTCCCAGCGGGGATAGCGATTTTCCAGGCGAATAAAGCGACTATCCGCCGAAAAATAACGACTTCCTGGCGCAGAGAGCGGCTATCTGGCGTGTATAGCGGCTATCCACCGAAAGAAATTGGCTTCCCAGCGCAGAGAGCGGCTTCCCGGGGCCTTCGAGCGGCTTTCCCCCACGAGAAACGAAGCTCCTGCGCGGCATCGTGCGATCGGCCGAAGGGTTCCGTCTCCGCGCGTCGATTCGTGGCATCACGCCGCGATCTCAATGAAAATCAAGAGGATGGCGAGAGCGCTCGCCACACCGCTTTCGATACCGCGGCGATTCGTGCGTCGGCCTCTTCCTCGCTCGAATACCCTTCGGTGAGCACCGCGAGCACGTACGGCGCCCGGCCCGGGGGGAAGACGATCGCCGCGTCGTGATGGACACCGGTGATGTCGCCGGTCTTGTTCGCGACCTGCGTGCCGGGCGGCAAGCCCGCCGGGATCTTCTCTTTGAACTCCTGCCCTTCGAGAATCTCGATCATCGTCGCGCTCGCCGCGGGTGAAACCACCTTCTTCTCGGCGATCGCGCGCAGGATGACCGCGAGGTCGTAGGCGGTCGTCGAGCTGATCAGGCCGGCCTCGAACGCCTTTTCGTCTTCGACTCCCCGGAGGACTTCGATGTCCTGCGCCCCGAGCGTCCTCATCTCCGCGGTGACGCGTTTCGCGCCCAGCAGCTCGATCAGCAGATTGGTCGACAGGTTCGAGCTGCGCTGGATCATCCGCCGCGCGAGCTCGCCGAGAGGCCGGCTCTCCCCGACGGCGGCGTACAAGTCGGGATCGCCGTCCTCTTTCGAGTCCAGGGTGAACGGCGAGCCGTCGACCAGGCTCTTGAACTCGTTCTTCACCGGAACCGGGCGATCGAGGGCCAGCTCCCCCCGGTCGACCTCCCGGAACAGTTCCACCAGCACCGGCACTTTCATGGTGCTCGCGGCGTGGAAGCGGAGGTGCTCTTGGCGTCCGGCAGACTCCCCCGTCTGGAGATCGAAAAACGCCACCGCGGTGATCCCTTGGGAGCCGGCGAGCGCCGACTCGATCGCCGCGGCGACGCTCGAAGCCGGCTTGGCCCCTCCAGACGACGCCTTCGAAAGCGGCGGTGAGGCCGTGGCGCAGGCGGCGGCGAGCACGATTCCTCCGAGCGACAAAGCGAGTCGCGGCATGCGTTCGATCTCCCAGGGTTCGTCGGGAGGAACGATAGCACCGGCGGAAGAAAGGAGCTCTAGGAGCCCGCCTACTCCCCTCTCCCCGCGAGCACCCTCTGCGCTGCCTGTTGCGCCGAGACGATGACCGGCGTGATCCCGCCGCCCGGGCGGGTCCAGTGACCGACGCAATAGAGGCCGTCGATCGGCGTCTCGATCGTCGGCCGGCCGTCGCCGAGCTGGGCCGGGGACATTTCCCAGCCGAGCATGGCGCCGCTCGTGTTCAGGGTGAAGCGCGCCGAGGTTTTCGCCGAGGCGCTGGTGCGCGCGACGATCTTCTTCTCGATTCCGGGCATCAGGCGCCCGAGGTGGTCGAACAGGAACGCCTCGACCTCCGCTTTGTGCTTCGGCCAATCGTCGATCCGGTCGTAGTCCATCTCCATGACCTTCTGGATGATCAGCACCTGGCCGCCCGGCGGAGCCATCTCCGGCTCGTAGAGCGTCGGAGCGAACAACTTGAATCGGAGCGCGTCGATCCCCACCCGGTCCATGTCCCAGCCGTCCCAGTAATACCCCTGCACCTGCTCGAGCTCCTCGTTCGTGACGTCGACCAGGCCGAGATGCGTGAGCCAACAGGGAAACGTCGGGCGGAGCGCCCGGACCTCGGCGATTGCCTCGGCGGGAAGATTCTCGGCGCCGATCAACCGCTCGTAGGTCTGGATCAGGTCGGCGTTCGAGATCACCACGTCGCTCTCGATCCGGCCGCGCGGGAAGAGCGCCTTGACCGGACCGCGGAGAAGCTCCAGTTCGACGCCACGAGCGGCGCCCTTTTCGACGTAGATGCGCTCGACCATCGCGCTCGTGAGCAGGTGCCCTCCCTGCTCTTCGAACCGGAGCGCCAGCTCGTCGGCGAACGCCTGCGAGCCGCCTTTGGGGTAGTAGTTCCCAAGGAAGTAGGAGAGCCGGAGCATCGAGTCGAAAACGAACGAGGTGCGCCCGGGGCGCGAGCCCCAATGGGGGCAGTCGGCGGCGAGGAGAAGCCTCAGCTTGCGGTCGCGAAAGCGCGCGGCGAGCACCTCGCCGAGCGTCAGATGGCGAAGGCGCTCCAGCCGTTCCATCTGCGCAACCCCGCGCTCGATCGGCTTGCCGCGGAAGTAATGGAGCAAGCCGAGGAAGTAGACCTCCTTGACCTCCTGGAAGAACGCGTCGAGGGCGCCGGCTTCCTCGGGGAACTCGGCCTTGACCTTGGCCTTGTACGTTTCGAGGTCGGCCGGCACCTCGAAGCGCGAGCCGTCGGGAAAGTGGAAGGTGTCGACCGGGTCCATCTTCACCCAGCCGGTCGTGACGCCGAGCTCGGCGAGGAGCCGGCCGGTGAGCGTGTCCGGGTTGCCGAGCAGCGGATAGAAATGGGTCGCCGCGTCGAACGTGTAGCCGCCGCGGCGGAAAGTGCTGCAGTAGCCGCCGACCATGTAGTGCTGCTCGACGAGGAGGACCTTGAGCCCGGCCCGCGCGAGTAGGTTGCCGGCGACCAGCCCTCCGACGCCCGAGCCGATCAGGATCGCGTCATACCGGGGGTCGGGAACCGAGCGCAGCCCGCGAAATCGGCGCTTCACGAGGCCTCGGCGGAAGGGGTGTCCCCTTCTGGCCGGTTCCGGCCGTAGGTCTCGTGCGCCTCAACGAACTCGCCGCTCGCGATCGCGCCTGCCATCGACAGCTCGCCCGCGAGCACCGTCGCGGCGGCAATCTCGGCGAGCTTTTTCGCCTTCCCTCCACCGTAGCACCCGAGCATCTCCAGGCACTCGCGGCCGGTGCCGAGGCCGGTGCCGCCGCCGACCGTGGCCACGGTGAGCGACGGCAGGGTGACGCTCGCAAACAGATCTCCGGTCTTGGTCCGCTCGAGGTGGCTCACACCCACCGCCGCGTTCGCAATGTTCGCGACGTCCTGGCCGCAGGCGATGAACAGGCAAGTCAGGCCATTGGCGAAATGCCCGTTGTAGCCGATCGCCCCGGCCTGGAGGTGCCCGAGCACCGTGTGCTGCCAGACTTCAACGATTTCGTCGGGGGTCGCGTGGAGGTACGCCCGCGTCACCCGTGCGGGCAAAAGGGCGCCCGCGGTCACGCGCTTGCCCTTCCCTCCCGCAAGCAACGAGCCGCTCGCGTGCTTTTCCGACTCGGCGCCGCTGAACAGCACGTACCCGTCCGCCTCCTCCACGAGCTCGCGGCAGGCGGCCTCGGTCGCCCGGACGATCATGTTCATGCCGTGGGCGTCGCCGGTAGAGTAGACGAAATGGAGGATCACCTTGCGGCCGAGCGTCATCGGCTCGATCCGGAGCAGCCGGCCGTGACGGGTGGTCGCCTCCGCCGCTTCGGCGATCTCGGCGAAACGGCCAGGGATCGAACGGGCGAACGCCACGGCCGACTCGACGTTTGAAAAACGGAAGATCGGCGAGACGCGGTTCTCGTCGGCGAGCACCCGCGCCGTCGCCCCTCCGGAGCGAGAGATCGCGACCATCCCGCGCTCGTAAGAGCGGACCAGCGTCCCTTCGGTCGTCGCCAGGGGAACGTAAAACGTCCCGTCCGCGTGCTCGCCGCGCACGACGAGAGGTCCGGCGACGCCGAGCGGCAGGCGCGCCTCACCAATCGGGTTCTCGATGTTGCCCCGCATTTCCTCGGGGTCGATGGGCGCGCCGCCTATCGCGCCCAGACGGGCGCCGGTCTTCTCCTGCGCCCAGGCGCGCCGGCTCGCGAGCGCCTCGGCGGAGTACCCCTGTCCCTCCAAGCGCGGCACCAGCTCGCGATCGCCACGCCTCTCCCCCCTCTCCTCGGAGTCGCTCATTTTGCCCGGGATGGTATGCCGGCCCCGATCGCGCGGCAAGGCACGTTTCGTATCCTCCAGTTGTCGTTTGACCGCGACATCCACCGGGTGTAGCCTCAAACCTTCGCGCACGCCATCTTTCCTTCGCCGACGGACTCGTCCCTCGTTCCGTCGACGGCGGTCTAAGGAGGATTCGAACCATGGTCGAACGCTTCCGCCCGCCCCTGTTCGCCCTCTTACTCTTCGTCTTCGCGCTCGCCACGGTCGCCACCCCGGCCATCGGGCAGCCCCCCGTCTGCCCTCAGCCGGTCTACAACCAGGAGCTCATCCAGCCCCGGGTGATCCGGCCGCTGCCGACGGGCCTGATCGACACCAGCTTGACCGTCGAACAGAGGACGGCCTACTGCGTGCCGCTCTGGGTTTCTCAGGACGCCGCGGGTAAGACGATCCCCAATCCACATTGGGAGTATCGGCAGATGTCGTTGCGCACCTACGGCTCGCCGCTGAACGGCAACAATCCGAAGGATCCGACCCTCCTCTGGACCAGCCCGGGGCCGACCTATCGGGTACGGAAGGCGAAGCTCAAAGAGCCAAGCAAGCCGTACGATCCGAAAACCAACCCGGTCGCCGTCCCCGGCACCCGCTTCCGGCTGCTGCTCGCGAACCGACTGCCGAACAACAACTACCCGTACCATAAGTGCGACCCGGCCGAGGTCCAGCAGCCGCCGACCCCCGGATCGACCAGCGGCGTCAAAATCCCCCAGAAGGAGCCCGACTGCTTCCACGGCCCCGACGTCACCAACATTCACTACCACGGCACGCACGTCTCGCCGCAGCCGCACCACGACTTTCCGTTGGTGGCCCTCTACTCGTCGCTCCAGACCAATCCTCCCCCGCCGCCGGTGAGCGAAACCGTGGCGATCGGCACCTACCAGACCGAGCTCGACCCGTTTCCTTGGAACCAGCCGCCGGGCACCCATTGGTACCACCCGCACAAGCACGGCGCCACGGCGCTCCAGGTTTTGAACGGCCTCTCCGGCTCTCTGCTGATCGAAGGGGAGCTCGACGACTGGCTTTGGAACTACTACAAGGTGAACGGCAACGATCCCGCGGCGGTCGAGACGTTCGAGAAGCTGATGGACGTCCAGCAGCAGTGGCCGGAGCTCAACTTCTTCCACCGCCCGCATCCGAACTATCCGCCGCAGCCGCTGGTCAACGGCCAGGCCGACCCGAAGATCACCTTCCGCTACGGTGAGGTGAAACGCCTGCGCTTCATCAACGCCACGATGCAGGCCTCCGCCGAGGTCACGGTGGACTTTCCCGACGACTTCGTGGTCCGGCAGATCGCCCAGGACGGCGTCCAGTTCGCGCCCGAAAATTACGCGAGCCAGCCGCTGCTCGGCCCCGGCCAGACCTTCAGCATCGCTCCTGGCAACCGCGCCGACTTCCTGGTCCAGGCGCCGGCCTCGCCGAAGGAAGCGGCGCCGGGCATGCGCGAGGTGACGTTTGCCGTCTTCGGCAACGTAGTGTCCGACCTGCGCGACCAGCTCGACCTCCGCTCCGCGCAGCGCTTGCGCGGCGCCGCCGTAGCGCAGTCGAATCCCTCGCTCTTCTCGATCGACCTCACCGACAAGAACCCGATCGTCCCGGCGATGACGCTGCCCACGACATGGCCCGCCATGCCGCCGTATCTGTCCGACATCTCCTCGGTCGTGCGCGATCGGACGCTCGCCTTCTCGATGACCGACCCCGCGACGGGGATCGACACGAAGCCGGGCACCCAGCCGAACGGCTTCTGGATCGACAAGCTGAAGTACAACCAGTCGTGCGCGAACCAGACCATGACCCTCGGCACCGGCGAGCGGTGGACGATCACCAACGACTCGGCGCCGAACCATCCGTTCCACATCCATACCAACCCGTTCCAGCTGACGCGGAACGACACCACGACGTTCAAGCCCCCCTACATCTGGTGGGACACCGTCGCCCTGCCGAACGTCACGTGCCAAGACGCGAACGCCGGTCCGATCTCCGGCCAGTCCCAGGCCGAGCAGGTGTGCCCTGGGGTGTGCGCCGCGATCCCTACGCAGGGAGGCCCGGCGTTTAGCTGGAACGGCCAGTGGCGGACGACCGTCCCCGGCCAACAGTCGGTCTGCGGCTGCTGCCAGGGGGCGGCGGTCAAGTCGATCGAGATCCTCCAGCGATTTGAGGACTACACCGGCGGCTACGTGCTGCACTGCCATTTCCTCGGCCATGAAGACCGCGGAATGATGCAGAACGTCCAGGCGGTCTGCCCCCCTGGCGGCGCCGACCCCAAGGCGTGGAAATACGGCAAGACGCAGACGAACGGCATGGCGGACGAATGCGGCACGCCGTCGGCTACCACGCCGTTCCCCCCCTGTCCGCCGTACGTCCCGGGTGCCTCGGCCGGAGGAATGAGCGGTATGGACCACTCCCATTGAGCCGAGCGGCCTTCGACGAACAGGCCGCCGAGTTCGACCGCCGCGCCGGCTTGCCCGACGCGGCGGTCGTCGCAATCGGTCGCCATCTCGAACGGCTCGCCGAGGGAGGGCGGATCGTCGAGATCGGCTGCGGCACCGGACAAGTCGGCGCCGCTCTCGTTTCCGACGGCGCCCGCTATGTCGGACTCGATCTGTCGACCGGGATGCTCGCCCGATTCGGGCGCCGGTCACGCGCGCCGCGCGTCGCCGCCGACGCGTCCCGTCCGTGGCCGTTGCGCGGTGATGCGGCGCAGCTGATCTTCGCCTCCCGCGCGGCGCACCGGCTCGACCTGCACAACCTCGCCGGCGAAGTGGCGCGGCTCGCCTCGCCGTCCGGAGGCCGGTTCGCGATCGGCCGCGTCGAGCGTCCGCAAGAGAGCGTCCGCACGACCCTGCGCCGCGAGCTCGAGGTCCTTCTCGCCGCCCGAGGATTGCCCGCACGCGGCGGCAGGAAAGGGCATCGCGCGGTGCTGGAAGCTCTTGTTGCGCATGTTCCGAATACGACGGAGCTGCCGGCGGTCGTGGTCGCCCGGTGGGAGACCGAGGAACGACCGGCGGCGCTTCTCGACGCCTGGGCGGGCAAGACCGGACTCGGCGGGCATGACGTCACGCCGCAGCTTCAACGCGAGGTGCTCTCCGCGCTGCGAGCTTTCGCGGAAGAGCGCTTCGGCGCGCTCGATGTGCGGTACCCTTCGATCGAAACCTACGAGATCGCGGGGGTTTCGATCCCGCCGCGCGGAGACCGGGCATGACCGAAGCGCTCGCCGGAGACCTGCTCACCGAGTTGGGGAAGAACCTCGTCGCGGGGTCGCTTTCCGATCGCGATCTGATGCGCCAGACGGTCGGTCCGGTCGAGCGCATCCTGCCCGAGGCGAACGTGGTGAAGATCGGCGGCCAGAGCATGATCGACCGCGGACGCGCCGCGGTCTTTCCGATCCTCGACGAGGTGGTGGAGAACCTTCCGCGCCATCGGATGATCCTCGGCACTGGCGCCGGCACGCGTGCCCGCCATGCCTACAGCGTCGCCCTCGACCTCGGCCTGCCGACCGGCGTGATGAGCGTTCTCGGCACGTTCGTCAGCATGCAGAACGCGCGGATGATCCACTACCTGCTCGCCCGGCACGGCATCCCGTTCATAGAGCCCGCGCAGTTTCCCCAGCTGCCGCTGTTTCTCGCCGAGCGGCGTGCCGCGGTCTTCTTCGGCATGCCCCCCTACACCTTCTGGCAGCAGAACCCGGCGATCGGACGCATCCCGCCACACCGGACCGACACCGGCGCCTATCTCGTCTCGGAGGTCTTCGGCACCCGCTCGATGATCTACGTGAAGGACGAGGACGGCCTCTACACCGCCGATCCCAAGAAAGACCGCAACGCGAAATTCATCCCGAAGATCACCGTGTCGGAATTGAAGGCCATGGACTTGGGTGACCTCGTGGTCGAGCGCGCGGTGCTCGACCTCATGGAGCGCGCCGTCCATCGCACCTCGATCCGGGTGATCAACGGCCTGGTGCCCGGCAACCTCACCCGTGCCCTCGAAGGCGAAGACGTCGGCACCCTGATTTCGGTCGATTGAGAAAGAGGCGCGCGACATGACCGAGGAAACCCAGCCCTCCGAAGACGCCCGGCATCACCTGACCTCGATGCTGATGCGCGAAAGCCTGATCGACAAGGACCTGGTCGCCGGCACCGAGCGCAAGGCGCCGCTCGTCCGGATGCTCCCCCACGCCCACGTGGTGAAGATCGGCGGGCGATCGATCGTCGACCACGGGGCCGAGGCTCTCCCGGGGCTGGTGGAAGTGCTCGCCGAGGTGCTTCGCGAACGCAAGCTGATCCTCTCGACCGGAGGCGGCGTGCGCTCCCGCCACGTCTTTTCGATCGGCATGGACCTCGGGCTGCCGACCGGCGTCCTCGCCCAGCTCGCGATCGCCGACGCGCTCGGCAACGCCCACATCCTGGGGACCTTGCTCGCGCCGCTCGGCGTGGTGGCGATCCCGCCGGAGATGTTCGGCCACCTGTTGCCGCTTTTCCTACACTCCGCGCCGGGTGTGATCTTCAACGGCGATCCCCCCTATTCGATCTGGGAGCATCCGCCGGAAATCGGCCGCATCCCGCCGCATCGGACCGACGCCGGCTCCTACCTGGTGGCCGAGTGCTTCGGCTGCAAGAGCGTGATCCTGGTCAAGGACGTCGACGGCCTGTACGACGCCGATCCGAAGATCCATTCCGGCGCCCGGTTCATCCCTCGGATCGGGGTGGGCGAGCTGCGCTCTCTGGGCCTTGCGACGCTACCGTTCGACGAGGTGCTGCTCGACCTGCTCTCCCGGGCGCGGCTGGTGAAAAGCTTCCAGATCGTCAACGGTCGGCATCCCGATCGGCTCGCCCGAGCGCTGGAAGGCGAGCACGTCGGCACGATCGTCCATGCCGACTGACGGCGAAGCGGCCGAGCTTGGACCGGCCGTCTCGCTCCGCGGCGCGAGAAAAGATTTCGGCTCGACCGCCGCACTCGACGCGATCGACCTCGATCTGCCTCGCGGCTCCGTCACGGCCCTCCTCGGGCCGAACGGCGCGGGCAAGAGCACGCTATTGCACCTGCTCGCCGGAGAGATCGCCCCAAGCCGCGGCGCTGTGAACGTGCTCGGGATCGACGAGCCGGCGCAGGCAGACCGGCGCGAACGAAAGATCCTTCGCCGTGAAGTCTCGTTCGTGCCTCAGCAAGTTGCGCTGGATCCCGAGATGACGGGCCGCGAGACGCTGGGCCTCCTGGCTGCGCTCCACGGCATACCCCGCCGCGGTCTCGCCGAAGGGATCCGGGAGCTCGCCGAGGCGTTCGGTATCGCCAAGCCACTCGACCGTCCCGTCTCCACCTGGTCGGGTGGACAAAAGCGCCGGCTCCATCTCGCGGCGGGGATGATCCACGAGCCCGCGCTCCTCCTGCTCGACGAGCCGACGGCGGGGCTCGACGACGAAGGGGTGGCAACGCTCCGGAAGGAGATCGATCGGCGAGCGGCGAAAGGCGCCGCCGTGGTGATCGCCACCCACGATCGCGCGGCGGCGGAAGGGGCGGATCGGATCGTGCGCCTCGAGGCGGGCCGGATGGCTGAAGCCTTCACCGGCGGCGCCTCCAGGGGGACACCCGATGCCCGCACACCCAGCCCGGCTCCTTCGAGACTCGGCGCCGCGCGGGCTGTCGCCGGCCGCACCCTCCGCAGCGCCCTTCGCCGGCCCGTTCTGCTCACCTTCTCGCTCGGCCAACCCCTCATCTGGATGCTCTTCTTCGGCTTCCTGTTCCATCGCTTCGGGCGGGTGGAGATCGATCCCACCGGGCGCGTCTCGTACCTCGATTACCTCGCGCCAGGCGTGAGCGCGATGACCCTCCTGTTCGGCGCCTCCCAGTCAGGCATCGGCTGGATTCGCGACCTGCAGACGGGATTCCTGGCCCGCCTCCTCGCCGCACCGGCGGGACCCGTTCCCCTCCTCGCCGGCAAGATCGGGGCCGACGTTGGACGGCTCCTGGTCCAGGCAGTCGTCGTCCTGGTGCTTGGACTCCTCCTCGGCGCCCGCCTCCTTTGGGCTCCCACGGCGTGCGCTGTCGCCCTCCTCGACCTCGCCCTATTCGCCGTCGCCTTCGCCGCGCTCTCCTCGATCCTCGCCTTCCTCACCCGCTCCCAAGAAGGGATGGCGACCTTCGTCCACCTGGTGAACATGCCTCTCTTCTTCACCAGCACCGCCCTCGTCCCCCATCGGGCGATGCCCGCCTGGCTCGCGACGATCGCGCGCTGGAATCCGCTGTCGGCCGCGGTCGATGCCTGGCGGGGAGCGCTGATCTCGGCAGAGAGGCCCTCGATGGCGGGAACCCTCCTCTTGGGCGCGCTCGCGGCCTCGGGTTTCGCTTTGGCCCTTTCCCTGGTGCGGAGGATGCGCGGGATCGAATTCCGTTTGCTCCCAACACGGCGTGGCGCGTAGTGTCCGCCCATGCCCGCCGAAAACCCCGAGCGCAACCGTCTCGCCGAAGCCGACCGCGGCGAAAAGCCCTGGCGGCGCTGGGGACCTTACCTCTCGGAACGCCAGTGGGGCACGGTGCGCGAGGACTACAGCGCGGACGGCGACGCTTGGAGCTATCTGCCGCACGACCACGCGCGGAGCCGGGCGTATCGGTGGGGAGAGGACGGCATCGCGGGGATCTGCGACCGAAGGCAGCGGCTCTGTTTTTCCGTCGCGTTCTGGAACGACCGCGATCCGATCCTCAAAGAGCGGATGTTCGGGCTCACCGGACACGAGGGAAACCACGGCGAAGACGTGAAGGAGCTTTACTGGTACCTCGACGCGACGCCTACCTCGTCGTACCTTTCGATGCTCTACAAGTACCCGCAGGCCGAGTTCCCCTATCGACGGCTGGTCGAGGAAAACGCGCGGCGGGGCAAGGACGATGCGGAATTCGAGCTGATCGACACCGGGATCTTCGACGAGGATCGTTACTTCGACTGCTTCGTCGAGGTCGCGAAGAGCGCCCCGGAAGACCTCTCGATTCGGATCACGATCGAAAATCGCGGCCCGGAAAGCGCATCGATCACGGTGCTTCCCCACCTCGTATGCCGCAACACCTGGAGCTGGGGGCCGAACCCCGACGGGCGCCCCCGGTTGAGCGCCATGGCTTCCGTCGAGGGGTATTCGAGCGTCCGGGCGGAGATCCCGGAAGAGGGCAAGGAACCGCTCGCGATGTTGCTCGCCTGCGAGGGCGTCCTCGGTCCCAACGGACGTTCCAATCCGCCGCTCCTCTTTTGCGAGAACGAGACGAACGCGCCGCGGCTGTTCGGGACGCCGGTCGACGGTGCCTCCCGCTTCTTCAAAGACGGCATCCACGAGGCGGTCGTCCACGGCCGAGCGGACGCGGTCAACCCCGAACAGGGCACCAAAGTCGCGGCGCGCTACGACCTCGCGATTCCGGCCGGATGCTCCGCAACGATCCGCCTACGCCTCTTCAAGGAAGAGTCGCCGGACGACGGAGCGCGCGACTACGCCGGCACGGGCGAAGATGCCTCCTTCGGGCCTCCCTTCGATGAGCTTTTCATCCGCCGCCGCGAAGAAGCCGACGCCTTCTACGCGACCCTCCCGGGCGCCGCCGCCGAGCCGGAAGCCCGTCTCATCCAACGCCTTGCCTACGCCGGTCTGCTCTGGAGCAAACAGTTCTACCACCTCGACATCCCGCGCTGGCTGCGCGGCGACCCCGGCCAACCACCGCCCCCCATCGAGCGTCGACGCGGACGGAACCACGAGTGGTTCCACCTGAACAACGCCGACGTGATCTCGATGCCCGACACCTGGGAATATCCGTGGTACGCGGCCTGGGACCTGGCGTTCCACTGCCTGCCGCTCGCGCGGCTCGACCCCACGTTCGCCAAGGGGCAGCTGATCCTCCTCACCCGCGAGTGGTACATGCACCCGAACGGCCAGCTCCCCGCTTACGAGTGGGCGTTCGGCGACGTGAACCCGCCGGTCCACGCCTGGGCGGCGCTCCGCGTCCACGAGATCGACCGCGAGCTGACCGGCCGGCGCGACCTCGACTTCTTGGAGCGAGTGTTCCACAAGCTGATGCTCAACTTCACCTGGTGGGTGAACCGCAAGGACACCGAAGGGAGGAACGTCTTCCAGGGAGGGTTTCTTGGGCTCGACAACATCGGCCTGTTCGATCGAAGCCAGCAGTTGCCGACCGGGGGGACCATCGACCAGGCCGACGGCACGGGTTGGATGGCGATGTACAGCCTGAACCTGATGCGCATCGCGCTCGAGCTCGCGACCGATGACCCCGTCTACGAGGACATCGCGACCAAGTTCTTCGAGCACTTCCTCTACGTGGCGGGTGCGCTCTCGCGTTTGGGCTCCGATCCGATCGCCGATCCCGAGAGTGACGCGCTCGAGGTCCCCGGTTTCGATTTTTGGGACGAGCAGGACCAGTTCTATTACGACGTGCTCCACCTGCCCGGCGGCCGGGTCGAGCGTCTGCGGGTCCGATCGATGGTCGGGCTGATCCCGATGTTCGCCGTCGAGGTGCTCGACGCGGAGCTGCTCGAGAAAGTCCCCCATTTCGCCGCGCGGATGCGCTGGTTCCTCGATTACCGGCCCGACCTCGCGCGCCTGGTGTCGCATTTCCAGGAGCCTGGCAAAGGCGAGCGTCGGCTGCTCGCCTTGCTCCGCCGGCATCGGCTCGGCCGCGTGCTGCAACGGATGCTCGACGAGACGGAGTTCCTGTCGCCTTACGGCGTCCGCGCGCTCTCGCGGTATCACCTCGAGCACCCGTACGAGCTCGACCTCGCGGGGCGGACGTTTTCGGTGGCCTACGAACCGGGCGAGTCGCGATCCGGCCTGTTCGGTGGCAACTCGAACTGGCGCGGGCCGGTCTGGTTCCCAGTGAACTTCATGATCGTCGAGTCGCTCCGCCGTTTCGAGCACTACTACGGCGAGGAGTTCACCGTCGAGATGCCGACCGGCTCAGGGCGGAAGGTCTCGCTCGGGGAGGTGGCGGACGAGATCGCGGCGCGGCTCTCCCGGCTATTCCTACCGGATGCCAGGGGTCGCCGGCCGTCCGCGGGCGATCATCCCAAGCTCGCGGACGATCCACACTTCCGCGACCGAGTCCTGTTCTACGAGTACTTCCACGGCGACGACGGCCGCGGCATCGGCGCCTCGCATCAAACGGGGTGGACCGCTCTCGTCGCCGAGCTGCTCAGATGAGCTGGCGCCGCTTGACCTCGAGATAGGCGTTCACCGCTTCGATCCCCGCGTCGCCCGGCGCGGCCTCGACCACCATCGCGCCGCGTCGCCGCAGGTCGGCGAGCGTCCTTCGGCGCTCGACCCAGAGGTCGCGCGCGACGAGGGTGCGGCAGAGCTCGTCTTTCTCCACCGGCAAGGCGGTCGCCTCCGCCTCGAGCGCCGGATCGGCGAAGGTCAGGACCACCGCGACGTGCTGCGGCATGAGCTGGGCGACGGCTCGGGCGAGCGTCCGTTCCTCGTCGAGCTCCGGCAAGACGGTGATCAGCACGACCAGCGAGCGGGTCTTCAATCGATGACGCACGTGCGAGGCGAGCGCCAGGTAGTCGGTCGGCCGATCGGCGGTGCGGATCTCAGCGGCGCGCGCGGTGAGAGCGCGTAGGTGCTTCATCCCCCGCCCCTGGCCGAGCCCGGCCGTGCTCGGGTCGGCCTCGTCGTCGAAGCCGAGAAACCCCACCCGATCCTCCATCCGGTTGCAAATCGACGCGAGCAGGACGGCAGCGTTCGCCGCGTGGTCGAGCCGGGTGATCGGCCCTACCCGCGCTGCCATCCGGTGGCCCCGATCGACGCAGATCAACACGTCCTGCGCCCGGTCGAGCCGAAACTCGCGGGTGATCGGCTTGCCATGCCGGGCGGTCGCTTTCCAGGCGACGTCGCGCAGGTCGTCGCCCGCGACGTACTCGCGCAGCCGGTCGAACTCACGCCCTTTCCCCAGGCGCGGCGCGGCGCGCGAGCCGAGCCCGGAGAGGAACATCCGATCGAGCTCACGGCGCATCCGGCGAACCGCGAGCAGGCTCGGAAGCACCGTGACTGACGGCTGCCGAGGCTCCTGCTCGGCGGGCGCCAGCCGTTCGACCCAGCCGTCCCGAGAGACCGCGAGCCATGGCGGATCGAGCTCGGCTCCGCCTCGCTGGACCGCGCGCACCGGCAACTCGAAAGGGACCGAGATCGAGCCCGCGCGCAGAACCGGGCTCTCCTCGGCGGCGCTCGCCCGCCGTTCGATCAGATCGGGCCAGAGCTGGCGCAAGCGAAGGGAAAGGCGACCTCCGAAATCCTTTTCTCGAATCCCCCCGATTCGGATCGCAACCGGGACCGCCTCGTCCTCGCCGAGCGAAAGGACGCTGCGCTCCGGACGCTCGGCGACGAAGGTGAGGCGTCGTAGCGCCCGCGCCTCGCGCGCTGCCAGCAACACCACACCGAGCACGACGAGCCCTCCGAGCTCCGCCATCCACGGCACCCAGGGCGCGAGCAGCGCGAACGCCGCGGCGATCCGCAGCGCTCCGATCGAGCGCCCGGTCGGTCGCCAGCGGTTCTTCGTCTTCCGGCCCACGGCGGGCAGCTCGGGTCTCAGCGCGGGACCTCCACCTGCTCGAAGATCCGCCGCAGGAGGTCGCTCAGGCGGACCCCTTCCATCTCCGCCTCGGGCGTGAGGATCACGCGATGGACGAGCACCGGCTCGGCCATCTCCTTGACGTCGTCCGGCGTCGCGAAGTCGCGCCCACGTAGGATCGCGATCGCCCGTGCCACGTCGAGCAGGGCGAGCGATGCGCGCGGCCCGGCGCCGATCTGCACCGAGTCGTGATCGCGCGTCATCGCGACGACCCGCTGGATGTAGGCGATCAAGGACGGCTCCACGCGGACCCGTTCCGAGGCGAGCTTGCGCGCCGCCACCAGTTCCTCCGTCGACAGGACGGGTACGAGCTTCGTCACCTCCTCGTGGAGGCGATGCCCGGCGGCGTAGGCGGTGAGCACCGCCGTCTCGTCCTCGGCGGTCGGCACGTCGATCGCGATCTTGAGCAGGAACCGATCGCGCTGCGCCTCGGGGAGCGGATAGGTCCCCTCGAACTCGATCGGATTCTGGGTCGCGACTACCAGGAAAACCGGCGAGATCGGCCGCCGCTCGCCGTCGATCGTCGCGGAACGCTCCTGCATCGCCTCGAGCAGCGCGGACTGGGTACGCGGCGGCGTCCGGTTCACCTCGTCGGCGAGCAGCAGGTCGCAAAAGATCGGCCCGGCGCGGAAATCGAACTCCTGGGTCTTCGGGTTGAAGACGTTCGTTCCCAAGAGGTCCGCGGGCATCAGATCGGGCGTGAACTGGATGCGCCGGAACCGCCCGCCGATCAAGTTCGACAGAGCGAGCGCGAGGAGCGTCTTTGCGGTGCCCGGCACCCCTTCGAGCAACGCGTGTCCCCCCGCGAGCAGGCACGCGAGAAGCTGTTCTTTGACTCTCCCCTGGCCGACGACCACGCGGTCGAGCTCCGCCGACAGGGCCGCGAACCGCTGGCCGACCCAGGCGATATCCGGCGACGGACCGGCCGGAGACGGCGCGGCAGCGACGGGCGCCGCATTTGGATTGGATCCCGGCGCTTCAGCGCCGGCGTGCATGGGTTCGGACATCGATCCTCCCGAAAGCGTCATTGACGAGCCGTAACTTCTGGCGCAGCTCTTCGCGCGAGATCTCCGCCGCGCCCGGGGCGGGCGGCGAAAAGCCGGGCAGCAGAGCCGCAATTCGAGCGGCGAGCGCGGCGCCCGAGAGCCCCGTCTCGGCCGCGACCGTGCGGACCAGATTGTCGTAATGGAGCCGTAGCGCGTCCACCCGGCGAAGCGCGCGGTCGTACAGCTCGCCGAGCGCGCCGACCAGATCGACCGCCTCGCTCCGCAAATCGGGGTCCTCGCGCTCGGGCGGGCCGATCGGCCTCCAGGCGCGCCAGAATCCGGCGGCCAGGGCGACGAGGGCGAGTCCCAAGGCGGGGCCGAAACCCCAGCTCAGCGCGAGGGCGAGCGTCCCTTTCGACCGCGCGAAGCCGTGGCTCCACTCGTCGAAATAGACCGGCCGAGCCCCCGGAGGACCGGCGAGCGCCTGGAGCAGCGCGAGGTGGTCTCCGGCGGCGAGACGCTCGTTGGCGAAGATCTCGGGAATCGCGATCAGGATCACCTCGCCGCTCCCGATCATGATCCGCGAGATCACCGGCCGCTCCTGGGCGACGAAGACGGCGGTACCAACCGCAACGGGCGAGCCGCCGAGAGCGCGGACGGATTCCGGCTGGAGCTTCCGAACGCCCGGCCAGAGGGGGAAAACCTTGGCCATCGAGGCCTTTCCCTCGAGCTCTTCGACCTGCACAGGGCCATACCCGCCGCCCACCGCCAACACCAACCGCCCCCCCGCCCGCACCCAAGCCTCCTCACCGTCGGCGAGCAGAGGATCGGGACGCGCGGGCTCCTCCTCTTCTCCCTCGTCGTCCTCGCCCGGCTCGTCGTCGCCCTCGGTCTTCTTCGGGGGTTTGGAGCGCGCTTCCTTGGCCTTCGCTCGCTCGCCGATTCCTTTTTCCGGGCCGGCCGCCGGCTCGTTCGGGGTGTTTGGGTCGGGAGCGACGTTCCCCGCGGGCGGCGAGCCTTTCGGGGCTTCGTCGCCGCTCTTCTCGCCCTCGGAGTCGACGCCCGTGCCGCCCTTCTTGCCGTCATCCTTGCCGTCCCTTGGGTCGCCGTCCTTCTTTTCGCTCAACCGCTTCTCGAGCTCCTCGACGCTGAGGAAGGAGGGAGCCACGGGGGGCGCCAGGCGGAAGACGACCGCGTCGGCCGCCAGATCCTCGGGCTCGATGCGGCGCAGGAGGGTCTCGACCCGGCCGCCCGGACCGGCCCGCTCGGCGAGGAACGCGCGGGCAAGCGAGGTACCCGCGGCGGTGCGATCGAGGCTCGAGCCGGGATTTTCGAACGCGTCCCGTTCGGCCCGCCGGTCGCCCGCCACCCACACGATCGTCGCGACCGCGTAGGCCGCTACGGCGACGACGAGCCAGGAGGCCCGGCGCCGCCTCATGCGGCCTTCTCCCCGAGCGAGCGAACGCCCTCGAGCAGGGCGCTCGCCACCTCTTCGACCGCGGCGAGCGCTTCCGGATCGCTCTCCTCTCGTCCGTACCATTCGCGTTCGAACCGCCGGGTGAGGTCGGAGAAGCCTTGCCGCGCAGGCAAAGACGGCGAGAGCGAGGAGACGTACTCCCAGTTGGTTCGTCCCCGCCGGTAGTGGACGAAGCCGGTGCGATAGAGGGCGACCAGCACCGCGTGGTACCAGGCGCGCACGGCCTCGCGACACCGGCCGGCGCGCTCGAGCTCATGGGCGTAACGCTCCCACTCGCTCACCTCTCGAGAGAGAGGATCGTCGTCGGCGGCGGGCGGCTGGGGCGCCTCGTCGGGCCACTTGAGATCGACGCGTCGCTTGCGCCGCCGAACGTAGAGGATCGCCGCACCCGCCAGCGCGAGCGCGATCGCCACCGCACTCGCGATCACCCAATCGGAAAACCGGCTCTGGGCTTTCGGCTTCCCCCGCCCACGGAACATTCGATCGAAAGCCTCGAGAATCGCCCGCCCGATCGCGCGCAGGATCCGGGCGAGCGGTTCGAAGAAGTCGGACAGGGTGTCGAGAACACCTTCCGGGACCTTCGCTTCCGGTAGTGCTCCGCCCGAAGGAAGCGCGGCGAGCTTCTCCCGCGCCGCAAGCCGGGCAAGGCGCTCTCGATCCGCCGCGGCCGTCGCGCTCTGAGCCCCCTCGGATTCCCGCGCTTCCAAGGCCCGCACCAGATGGCCCAAACGTCGGAGATGTTCGCCCGCCGGTCCGCGTGCCTCGGCGAGATTGCCGGCGCGAGAGATGGGCCCGAGCAAGGAGGCGTCCGGCGCGACGCGCTCGACGCCGGGCCCAGCGATTCCGTCACTCGCGAGGAGCTCTCGCGCGAGGACACCCGGACCCTGCCACTCCCCGGCCGCGATCCCCACGCGAATCTCCTCCAGCCGATCGCGATATTCTTCGACCGAGAACGGCCGTCCGTAGGCCGGTTCGGAACGGACGGCGAGAGCCGAGAGCAGAGCGCAGGCGATCGCCACCTTCGCGGCCGGCCCCCTCACGCGGCGTTCTCCTCGGAGCTCGTCTCGACCGCGGTCCCTTCCGCGCCGGCCGGCCCGTCGAGCTCATCGAGCTCCGCAATCCACGCGCTCAGGTCCTCGCCCGTCGCCCGCGCGCGACCGCGCCGCACCAAGATCGACAGGCCGGCGATCCAGAACGGCTCGACCACCAAGATCGCTCCGGCGATGACCAGCAACACGAACAAACGGTTCGACGGAGAGAGCGCCTGCTGCCACCAGACCCCGCCGGCTCCGATCGCCGTCTGGGCCGCCCAGAGGCCAAGCTCGAACAGCACGAAGATCTGGAACCATGCGATCACCAGGCCCACCACCGTCGCGGTCCAGAGCCCGGCGAGGAGCACCGGGGAAGCGAAACCGCGGGCGGGAACCTCGAGGGGCACCCAGAGGCCCGGCTTCTCCTGATAGGGGGCGCTCGCCGCGGCGAGACCCGAGTAGGCCGCGACGAGTGGCAACGGGAGGACCATCCAGCCGAACGCGGGATATAAGGCCTGCGCCACCAACGCCGGATACAGGCCCGTGAGGAACGCGGCACAGGGGATGCCGAAGCGCGACCGGGCGAGCGAGGCGTCCTCCCCCGCGAGGGCGATCGAGCAGCCGCGAGCGAGCTGTGCCTTGCCCCAGAACGCGAGCGGCAGCGCCGCGATCGACCAGAGCGAGAGGGAGAGCAGGTAACGACCGTGCTGGGTCGCAGTCGAGCCCAGCTCGATCAGGCGATGGAACAGCCAGACTTGGAGGAGCCGGTACGGCAGGCCGGCGAGCATCGCGAGCGCCGTCCGTTCGGGCAGCTCGCGTACCAGTTGGGCGGCGCGATCGAGCAGCTCGCCGAGGCCGAGGCGATCCCTCACGAACCGCTCCCCGACAGCAGCTCCGCCCAGAGTCCCAGCACCCACGCGAGCAGGAGAACCGCGAGGCCCGCCGCGGCGATCAATCCCACGCCAAGCTTGCCCCACCCCCAGAACGAGCCCTTCCGCTCGACCGTCGCCCGGCGCTCCGAAAGGCATGCAGCGCAGAGGAAGATTCCTTCCCACGGCGTCGCGCAGCCGCGGCAAAGGGGTTTGCGGCACGACACGCAGCGAGCGTGCGCGCCTCGGTCCTGATGGTAGGCGCAGGTCTGCGGTCCGGCGCTCTGAGGGCTGGCGATCATTCCGGGTAAACCATTTCGCCTTTCTGGCGTCTGATAGCATATCCGGGTCTACCTGACGCCATCATCGGCCTCTTACGAACTTCCGCGCGGAGCACGCGTTACGGGAATTCCACATGCCTTGCAAAAACCATCCTTGGGTCGAAGAAGGACTGGTTCGCTGCGCGCGTTGCGCGGAGAATTTCTGCCCCGATTGCTACGTCGAGCTGGGCGGAATGCCGTTCTGCGCCGAGTGCAAGGTACAGCGTCTCCTCGATTTGCAGGCCGGCGCGGCGGCGACCGGCGGCCCGCTCCGGCTCGCCACGATCGGACGCCGTTTCGTCGCGATCCTCCTCGATGGCATCTTCCTCGGCATTCCGCTCGTAGCGATCACCATGATCGCGATGTTCGGCTTCATGATCCCCGCCGGCCTAATGAAGCCGGGGGCGGAACCGAACGGATTCCTGCTCGGAATGCAGCTCGCGCTCCAGTTGGGGCTGATGGGCTTCGGCTTCGTCGCCGGCATCCTCTATTACGGGATTCAGATCGCGCGGAGCGGCCAGACGTTCGGCAAGCGGATCATCGGCATCAAGGTCGTATCGCCGGACGGTAGCGACGTGCGTCCCAGCCAGGCCTGGATCCGAGCGCTGGTCCAACAGGCGTTCGGCCTCCTCTCCTGCTTCGGAATCATCAACTACCTCACCGCGTTCGGCGCCGAGCGGACGTGCATTCACGACATGGCGGCGAAGACCCGGGTGGTCGATTGGCCCTGATCGCCGCGTCGCCTCGCCGCGCGCTGCTTTGCCCAAAATGCCGCAGGCCGCTGCCGGAGTTCTTCGAGCGACCGCCGGAAGAGACCTGCGGCTTCTGCGGCACTTCCTTTTCCGTCGTCGCGTTCACCCCTCCCGGCCCGGTCGTTCGACTGCCCCAACCCGCGGCCGGACCCGAAGGGACCGCACTCGGAACGACACCCTGCGTCCAACACCCGAACAACGCGTCGGTGACCAACTGCTCGCGCTGCGGCGTGTTCATCTGCGAGCTGTGTCGCATCCCGCTCGAAGGGCATGACCTCTGTCCGGACTGCTTCGACCGTCTCAGCCGCGAGGGATCGTTCGCCGCGGTCGAGACCCAGTTTTTCGACGCCTCGTCGCTCGCGCTCACCTTGGGAATCCTCGGCTGGCTGCTCTCCTGCGGAGCGTTTCTGGCCGGCCCGCTTGCGATCGTCTTCGCGGTCAAAGGGCTCCGCCAAAGGCGCGCCTGGCGCGAGGTCGGAGGCAAGGCGGGGCCGATCGTGTCGATCGTCCTGGGTGTGCTCATGACCCTGTTCTCCCTTGCGCTCATTGCGATCCTGTTTGCCGGAGCGGCGGGATTCAGCGGCGCGGGAGCCAAGAAATGACCGCTCAGGCCGCCGCTCCCGAATACGTCGCCGAGCGCCGGCTGCTCGCCCGAGACGCGAGCTTGGTCGAGCGGATCCGCATCTACCGGCGGGGACCATCGCTCGAGGTCGACACGTCGAGCTTCTTTCGGATCGTCCGGCACCGCGTGCTGTTTCAAGAGGTCGAGCTGATGACCCTCCACCGCGGGCGAAGCGTCCTCTCGATGCTCGGCCTCGGCCTGCTCGGCCTATCGATCGGCCTGATCGCGCCAGCGATCGCCGACGCCGGAGGCGGAACCATCGCCCTCACGATGCTCTCGGCGGGTGCCGCGGGGATCGTTCTCGGCGCCCTGCTCCCAGACTGGGTGATCTCGGTCCAGAGCCGGCGAAGCTGGGTCCGCATGCGGCTCGGCTGGTCGCACGGCAAGGCGCGTCGCGTCTTCGACCAATTGGCGGCGGACGTCCACGAGACCCAGGCTCGCATCGAGCGCGAGCGCCCGACAGCGCAAGCGGTCCGCTCGCCCTTCGCGCCGCCGCCCGTCGCGGCACCCTTGGGGGGAAGACCGATCCTCCCCCTGCCCGGAGATCCCGGCCTTCCGCTCGAATCGCCGAGCGATGCCGCACGAGATCCGTCCGATGGTCCGTCCGCGGATCCGATGTTGTAGCCTCTCGGCTCATGGCGCGGTCTCGATCCAAAGGTCGTCGAATCCATCTGAAGCGCCCCGGCTTCCGCCCTGGTAGCGCGCCCGGCATCCTCGCCCCCGCCCCCGAGGGCGGCGGGTCGGTGAAGATCACTCTCATCGACTACGGCCCGGATCACTTGGAGGAACGCACCCTCGACAGGATCGAAGAGGCGTTCGCCTACAAAGAGCGGGACAGCGTCACCTGGATCAACGTCGAAGGTCTCTCGGACGTCGAGCTGATCGCCCGGCTCGGCGAGCGTTTCGGCTTCCATAAGCTCGCGCTCGAAGACGTGGTCAACTGCGGCCAGCGCCCGAAGGTCGAGCCGTACGACGACCACGAGTTCCTGATCCTCCGCTCGGTCCAGATCGAGCACGAAACCGACCTGATCGGCGAGCAGATCAGCCTCTTCCTCGGTCGGGGCTACGTGGTCACGTTCCAGGAGATCCCCGGCGATTCGTGGGAGGCGGTTCGGGAGCGGATCCGGCTGGGGCGCGGCTTGATTCGTAAGCGCGGATCGGACTACCTCGCCTACGCGCTCATCGACGCGCTGATCGACGAGTTCTTCCCCGTCCTCGAACGTTACGGCGAAGAGGTCGAGAAGCTCGAGAACGAGCTGATCGGCCGCCCCTCCCCGGGGTTGCTGAACCAGATTCACAAGATCAAGCGCGACCTCTTGATGTTGCGCCGCGCCGCCTGGCCGGAGCGCGACCTCCTGAACGCGATCTTGCGCGACGGCTCGGAGCTGATCACGGCCGAGACCCGCGTCTTCCTACGCGACTGCTACGACCACGTGGTGCAGGCGATCGACGTGATCGAGACCTATCGCGAGCTCGCCGGCGGCATGCTCGACGTTTATCTGTCGAGCGCGAGCAACCGCATGAACGAGATCATGAAGGTCCTCACCATCCTGTCTTCGATCTTCATTCCGCTCTCCTTCATCGCCGGTGTTTACGGCATGAATTTCGACTCCACCGTCAGTCGCTTCAATATGCCCGAGCTCCATTGGGTCATGGGCTATCCGTTCGCGCTCGGCTTGATGGCGGCGGTCGCCCTCGCCTTGATCCTCTTCTTCAAAAAGAAGGGCTGGTTCTAGGCAGAAGCGGCGGCATCGGCGAACGGACCGGCAGCGCGAGCGGAGCGGGTGGTAGGCGGCGAGGAGCGGGCGCAAAGCGAGGCGACCCCTCGAGTTTCAAATCCGCCGCGACCTCCGCGGCCCAGACGGCAATCTCAGCGCGCTCCCTCTCCCCCGCTCCGGATCGCCCAGCGCCCGCGAAGACCATGCGGAACGTCCGCTGCTCGTCCGGCGGCCCCTCGAGCCAGCTGGTTTCGAACGGTCCCAGGCGATCGAACCAACCGTAGAGCTTTTCGAGATCCGCTCCGGCCAGACGTCGCGAGGTCTCCAGGCCGCCGCAGGCCCCTCCGGAGACCGCGGCGGTGCGATCGATGCCGAGACGGTCGCAAGCCTCGCCTTCACCTCCGCGTTGCCAGAAGAGGATCGGCGCCGGCACCCCGTCCCCCGCTCCCGAAGACTCCGCCGCGAGGAAGAGAGCCCATTCCGAGATCCTCCGGCGTTCGGCGGGCGAGGCCTCGGCCGCCCCTCGGCCGAGAAATCGAATCCTCGAGGAACCCACGACGAGATTGAACGGCGCGTAGGCCCCGGTCAGCGCCGCGAGCTCCTCGCGAACGTCGTCGCTCGAATAGACCGCCCGCTCGACCGCGCCGCCGATGCGGCCGTAGGCGATTCCGCGAGGCGCGAGGCGGATCCTCTCCCTCTCCGGGGTGCCTTTTCGGATCTCGACCGCCGCTTCGCCGAGCGGAGCGATGCCCGGCGTACGGGATCCTTTCCCGCCGGCCGTCGGACCGAAACATCCGAGGACCGCGACGGGAGCGAGGAACAGTACGAGCTCCAGCGAGCGGCGGCGAAGGAAAAGCATCGAGAGGACGGATCGGAACCGCTTCGATTCTTCGACGGTTTCCGGAGGCTTACGACGCCCCGGCCTCGGCCCAGATCTGCTTGAGCATCGCGATGTTGTCGCGATGGCCGGTGAGGCTCGCGGTGGCCTTGCCGCGAATGGGATAGCCCAGCAGGTAGAGATCGCCGACGATGTCGAGAATCTTGTGGCGGGCGAACTCGTCGGGGAAGCGGAGCTCCGTGTTCAGCACGTCGTCCTCGCCGACCAGGATGAAGTTGTCGAGCCGGCCGCCCGATCCGAGCCCGAGCTCGGCCATCATCTTGAGGTCCTTCATGAAACCGAAGGTCCGAGCCGGGGCGATCTCGCGCTCGTAAACCTCGAAGCTCGTGAGCACGAACTCGTGCTCCTGCTCGCCTACGGGTGCCGGGTAACGCAGGCGGTACGAGGCCGAAAAGCCGTCGAACGGCTCGAGCGTGAGCTTCTTTTCTCCGCTCCCCACTTCGTAGACGCGGTCGATCACCAGCTCCTGCTGCTCCTCGTCCTGCTCTTCGACGCCGATCTCTCGGAGCAGCCGGCAAAACTCGACCGACGAGCCGTCGAGCACCGGAATCTCGCCGTGGAGCTTGATCAACAGGTTCGAGATCCCCGCCGCGTGCAGGGCGGACAGAAAATGCTCGACCGTGCGGACGCTGTCGCCATCGCGACCGATCGTCGTGGCGTAGTCGGTGTCGGCCACTTGCGAGACGTGAGCCGGAATCATCTGGCCCCCGGGCAGGGTGTAGAAATGGATGCCGCTGTCGGGCGGGAGAGGCTGGATCACCATGCCCGTGCGCGCGCCCGAGTGCAGGCCCAGGCCGTAGATCACCGTCGAATGGCGGATCGTCCGCTGGCGCCGGCCGGACGGCGCGAGCAGGGAAAGAGGAGGGGGCGGCGCGATCTGGCGCTCTAGATCCGGACCCGTGGCCGCGTGGGTCGCCCCGCTCTCACCGCCTTCGCCGTTCGTCCCCCGGAATCCAAGCGCCAGCTTCTGGTCGATCGCCCCCTCGGCCGCCTCGACCACGCGGCGGAGCGACAGCGGCTTCTCGAGATAGTCGTAGGCCCCCATCTTGATCGCCTTGACCGCCGTCGCCGTCGTCCCATGCCCCGACATCATGATCACCGCCGCGGCGGGGTCGTCCGCGCGCAAAGCCTGGAGCGTTTCGAGGCCGTCGCGATCGGGAAGCCAGATGTCGAGGAAGACGACGTCCGGGCGATGCCCCCGATAAAGGTCGATCGCCTCGTTCCCGGACGCGGTGCAGAGCGTGCCGTACCCCCGGTCGGCGAGGATGCCGGAAAGGGTGGTCAAGATCCCCGGCTCGTCGTCGACGATCAGGGCGAGGCGCTGGGTGTTCGGGTCGTTCGACATCGAGACCTCCGGGGCGGGTGAGCGGATCAGGACGCTGCGGAATCCGAGTGTAGCAAGGTCAGGTTCCCGGCAGCGCCCGAAGGTCCGCGGGCAGATGCGCACGGTCAGCGAGCGACCGCAGCAGCGGACCGTTGTTGCCGAACTCGACGATCGAGACGCTGCCCACCGGGCAGGCGAGGCGATAGCGGAATCGCCCCACGTCGATTCCGAGCAGACCGCACAGGGCGATCCGGATCGTCGCCTTGTGCGAGACGACGAGGACGGGCCCGTCCTGGTGGCGCTCTTTGATCTCCTCGATCACCTCGGCCACCCGGCGGGCGATGACGATCCCCCGCTCGCCGCCGGTCGGGGGGTTCCAAGCGGGGTCGGCCTCCCAGCGGATGTAGTCGTCGTGGTGGTCGCGCTCGACCTCCGCGCGGGTCCTCCCCTCCCAAGCGCCGTAGCCGATCTCCTTGAGACCGTCGCGCACCTCGAGGCCGGCCCTCCATGCGCCACAGAGGGCGCGCGCGGTTTCGATCGTCCGGCGGAGCGGGCTCGCGTAGATGCCCGCCCACGGCATCGAGCCGTAATCGCCCGCGAACGCCGCGGCCATCGCCCGCCCCTCGGGGGTGAGCCCGGGATCGAGACCGGAGCCACAAAAGGTGTCGTCGCGCGAGAATTCCGTCTGACCGTGGCGCAGGAAGTAGAGCGTCAACATCGCCCCGAGATCATACGCGGAACCCGCCTCCCCTCCGTGGCACCCAGGCGGAGCATGAGAGTCGGCGATCCACCGGCGGCTCTCTCGTTCCTGTGAGGTCCTACCCTCCAGCGGTCTTACGCCGACGCCAAAGCGTCGCCGGATCGATGCCGAGAACCTCCGCCGCTTCCTTGAGCGAGCCCGTGCGCGCCACGACTCGCTCGACGTGCTCGCGCTCGATCTCCGCGAGCGGCACGAGATCGCCGACGTTCGGGCCGGCCGGTGCCGCCGGGCTCCCCTTGAGCAGCAAAAGCTCGGGTCCGATCTTTCCACCCCGCGAGAGCATCGCGGCGCGTTCGACCGCGCTCTTGAGCTCGCGCACGTTGCCCGGCCAGGCGTGATCGAGAAGCGTGCGCTCGGCTGCGGGAGAGAACTCGCTTCCCGGATGACCGTACTGGCGACCGAAGAGGGCCAGGAACCGGCGGGCGAGCGGCAACACGTCCTCGCGACGATCGCGCAGCGGCGGGATCGAGAGGGTCAGGACGTCGAGCCGGTAGAGCAGGTCTTCGCGAAAGCGTCCCTCGGCCACCGCGGTCTCGAGGTCCTGGTTCGTGGCCGCCAGGATGCGCACGTCGGCGCGCCGGGTCGCCGGGTCGCCCACTCGCTCGTATTCGCGGTCCTGCACGAAGCGGAGCAGCTTCGGTTGGAGGTTGCGCGGCAGATCGCCGATTTCGTCGAGCAGGAGCGTCCCTCCCTCTGCGAGCGCCACGCGGCCCGCGCTGTCGCGGGTGGCGCCGGTAAAGGCGCCCTTCGCGTGGCCGAACAGCTCGCTCTCGAGCAGCTCCGCGGGGAGCGACGGGCAGGAGACGGTCACGAACGGCCGGTTGCGCCGCGGGCTCATGCGGTGGATCGCGCGCGCGAGCACTCCTTTGCCGGTGCCGCTCTCGCCGCGGATCAACAAGCGGGCGTCGCCGTCGGCCGCGCGCCGCGCGAGGTCGAGCAGGGCCCGCATCGCCGGGCTTTCGCTTGCGAGCTCGAGCTCGGGCTCCGCCTCGGCGAGGTCGCTTTCGAGCGCCGCCACCTTGCGCTCCAGGCGCGAGAGGTCGACCAGCTTGGCGATCGCGAGGTCGAGCTCGGCCGGCGTGAAGGGTTTCGGCAGGTAGTCTCGCGCACCCCGCCGCATCGCCTCGATCGCGGTCTCGACCGAGGCGTAAGCCGTGATCGCGAGGATCTTCATCGCCGGATCCTCGGCGAGCAGTCGCGGTATCAGGTCCAGACCCGATTCGGATCCGAGCCGCAGGTCGACCAGCGCGAGGTCGAACCGTCCCTCTCGAGCGGCCACGAGCGCCTCCCCGACACTCGCCGCGGCGCGCACCCGGTGTCCCGCGCCTCCAAGGTGCAGACTGAGAGTACGACGGATGTTCGGCTCGTCGTCGACGATCAGGATGTCGAGCAGCGGTCGGCTCTCTCGGGTGGGCATCTCGGCGAATGTACCAGACCCCCGGCCTCATTGCAGATTGCACGATTCCACGTCGGCCGCTCGTTGCAGAACGCAACGCGGATCCGCGCGATTCTCCAGGGCCGATCAGCAGATCCATGTGGAATCAGAGAGATACGTCGTTGGAACACCATGGCACACGCGGTGCACTCTTCCTCGAGCGTCTCGACCATGCTCCGGTCGAGCTGGAGAGCTCCGATGACCGACTCCACCTCGTTCTCTTCCCCGACCCCACGTTCCGGCCTCGGCCTTCGCTGGAAGCTGGCCCTCGGTTTCGGCGGGCTGCTCGCGCTTCTGTTCGTGGTCGGCGCGCAAAGCATTTCGATGCTCGAACGGCTCGGCGGCTCGATCGACGTCATCCTGCGCGAGAACTACAAGAGCGTGATCGCCGCGCAGCAGATGACCGAAGCGCTCGAGCGGATCGACAGCGGCGCCCTGTTCGCCCTGGCGGGAGACGCCGACCGCGGCCGTGCGCTGGTCGACCTCCAGCGCCCCCGATTCGAAGCGGCACTCAAGATCGAGCTCGGCAACATCACGATCGAAGGGGAGCGAGAGCGCGCGGAGCGGGTCCGCGACCTCTTCCAGACCTACGTCTCCTCCTTGCCGCTCGTGTTGGACGACGGCCGGCCCGCGACGGAACGGAGTCGAGCCTATTTCTCTCAGCTCCTTCCCCGGTTTCAAGAGATCAAGCGGAACGCAGAGGAGATCCTGGCGCTCAACCAGGCGAACATGGTCGAGGCGAACGACCGGGCTCGCGCGCTCGCGGCCTCGGCGCGTCACCGGATGGTTCTGCTTCTCGCAGCCGGCGCGGCGCTGGCGATCGGCCTCGTCGCCTTTCTTTCTCGGGCGATCCTCGGTCCGCTCGGCCGGCTCACCGAATCGGCCCGCGAGATCGAGCGCGGACACCTGGATCTCGTGGTTCCGGTACCTTCACGCGACGAGCTCGGGCAACTCGCGGAGGCGTTCAACGCCATGGCGAGCAGCCTTCGCGAGTTGCGCCGCTCCGATCAGGCGAAGCTCCTCCGGGCGCAACAGACTTCCCAGCTCGCGATCGACAGCCTTCCCGACGCGGTGGCGCTCCTATCGCCGGAGGGCGGGATCGAGCTGGCGAACCGTACGGCGATTTCAGACTTCGGTCTGGCGCCGGGAGCGCCGATCCCCGAACGTCATAGCCAGTGGCTGAGGCCCCTGCTCGCCACCGTCGATCATGCCGCGGATCTCGCGGGTCGTTTCGGCACCCCACCCGAACGCGGTTTCGAGGCGGCGATCCAAGTCTGGAAAGAGGGCAAGGAGAATTTCTTCCTGCCTCACGCCGTGGCGATCCGCGACGCGGAGGGGCGCCTGCAAGGGACCACCCTGATCCTCTCGGACGTCACCGATTTGCGCCGGGTCGACGAGATGAAGAGCGGACTCCTGTCCACCGTCTCCCATGAGCTGCGAACGCCGTTGACCTCGCTCCAGATGGCGGTCCACGTTCTGCTCGGCGAAAAGCTCGGAGAGCTCAACAAGGAGCAGACGGAGCTGTTGATGGTCGCGCGCGACGACGCGGAGCGCCTGCGCGAGATCGTGGAGAGCCTCCTGGAGCTATCCCGCCTTCAGTCCGACCGCCAGCTCCTACGCCTCGAACCGGTCGCAACCCGCGACTTCGTGGAAGCGCGTACGAACGAATTCCGCCCCGAGTTCGAGGACGCGGGCATCGAGCTCAAGGTCGAGATCGATCCTGCGGCGCCCAGGGTGCTCGCCGATCCGGCGCGCGCCAGGCTGGTCCTCTCGAACCTTCTGTCGAACGCGCTTCACCACACGCCTGCGGGCGGCAGCGTGGTCGTTCGCGCCGAGGCGCACAAGAAATACGTCCGTTTCTCGGTCGCCGATACCGGTAAGGGAATTCCTGCCGATCAGCTCGATCGAATTTTCGACCGCTTCTATCAAGTTCCCGGAACCGAAGACGTCGGCGGCGCCGGCCTCGGACTGTCGATCGCCAAGGAGATCGTCCACGCCCACGGCGGCGAAATCCACGTCCAGTCGAAAGAGGGCGCCGGGACGACGTTCTGGTTCAGCTTGCCCGTGGCGTCCACTTCCGGAACAGCCGCAGGCTGAGTCGCTCAACCTCACCGCCGGCGTCCCTTCGTCGCCGCGCTTTCCCAAAGGAAACTCCATGAACGCCTTGCGTTCCATTGCGGGCACCGCCGCCCTGGCGTTTCTAACCTCTTTCCGCCGGAGGACCGCCCCATGCTCGACCTGATTTTCGTCGTCGTGACCCTGGGTTTCTTTGGCCTGTGCCTCGCCTATGTCCGCGGCACCGACCGGCTCTGAGAAAGGACGTCTCTATGACCCTTGAGCTCTGGCTCGGCGCGGTGATCGTGCTAGGCCTCCTCCTCTACTTGACGTATGCCTTGCTCCGTCCGGAGAGGTTCTAGATCATGTCCGCCAACGGATGGCTGCAGCTCGCCCTCTTCGTTCTTGCGTTGCTCGCCGTGACCAAGCCGCTCGGCGTCTACATGGCCAAGCTCTTTGCCGGCGAACGGGTGTGGACCACCCGGATGCTCGGTCCGCTCGAGCGCTTCATCTATCGCCTTGGCGGAATCGATCCCGCGAGCGAACAGCGCTGGACGGCCTACACGAGCGCGATGCTCGTTTTCAGCGCCGTCAGCATGCTGATGCTCTACGTTCTCGAGCGGCTCCAAGGGGTTCTACCGTGGAATCCCCAAGGCTTGCCGGGCGTACCTCCCGCGCTCGCTTGGAACACCGCCGCCAGCTTCACGACCAACACGAACTGGCAGGCATATTCCGGCGAGTCGACGATGAGCTACCTCACCCAAATGGCGGGGTTGGCGTTTCACAACTTCGTTTCGGCCGGCGCCGGCATCGCCCTCGCCATCGCGTTCATCCGCGGCGTATCCCGCCGCGAAGCGAAGACGATCGGGAACTTTTGGGTCGACCTCACCCGCGCTTGCATCCACCTGCTGCTGCCGCTCTGCGTCGTCGGCGCCCTGGTGCTGGTTTCCCAAGGAGTGGTGCAAAACCTTTCGCCGTACACCGAGGTCAAGCTCGCGGCGCCCCAGCGGATCGAGACGATAGGAGCGAACGGCTCGCCGACCGTCGAGACTCGTACGACGCAGATCCTCGCCCAAGGACCGGTCGCGTCGCAGGAGATCATCAAGCAACTCGGCACCAACGGCGGCGGTTTCATGAACGCGAACTCCTCCCATCCGTTCGAGAACCCGACGCCGCTCTCGAACTTCCTCGCGATCCTCGCGATTTTCGCCATCGGCGCCGGGCTCACCTACACCCTCGGCCGCATGACCGGCAACCAGCGCCACGGCTGGGCGGTGCTCGCCGCGATGCTCGCGCTGTTCTTGATCGGCCTCTGCGGAGTCTGGCTCGCGGAGGCACGAGGCAACCCGATCTTCGACCGTCACGGCGTCGATCAGGCGGCGGTTCCATCGGGTGCGCCGGCTCAAGCCGGAGGCAACATGGAAGGCAAAGAGGTGCGTTTCGGCATCTTCAATTCCGCGCTGTTCGCCACCGTGACGACCGACGCGTCGTGCGGCGCGGTCAACTCGATGCACGACTCCTATACGCCCCTCGGCGGGATGATCTTGCTTCTGAACATCATGCTTGGCGAGATCATCGTCGGCGGCGTCGGCGCGGGCCTCTACGGCATGCTGGTGATGATCGTCCTCGCGGTCTTCATCGCCGGGCTGATGGTCGGTCGGACGCCTGAATATCTGGGCAAGAAGATCGAGGCCAAGGACGTGAAGATGGCGATGCTCTACGTGCTCGTCTTCGCCTTCTCGATCCTCTGTGGGGCCGCCTGGTCGAGCGTCGTCCCGTACGGCAACGGCACCTTGAACAACGGCGGCCCGCATGGGCTCTCCGAGATCGTCTACGCGTTCACCTCCGCCACCGGAAACAACGGCTCGGCGTTCGCCGGAATCACGGTGAACACCCCTTGGTACAACACCGCGCTCGGCCTCGCGATGCTGATCGGCCGGTTCCTGATGATCGTTCCGATGATGGCGATTGCCGGTTCGCTCGCGGGCAAGAAGATCGTTCCGCCTTCGTCGGGAACGTTTCCCGTGCACACTCCCCTTTTCGTCGGCCTGCTGCTGGGAGTCATCCTGATCGTCGGCGCGCTCACTTTCCTGCCCGTCCTGTCGCTCGGCCCGATCGTCGAGCATTACCTGATGGAGGCCGGGACGCTCTTCTAGCCGAAGAGAGCCCGAGATCGATATGTCCCAAGCGAAAAAGCGGCCCCTGTTCGATCCCCCGATCGTGAAACGGGCGATTCTCGAATCGTTCCTGAAGCTCCACCCCCGGACGGTGGCCAAGAATCCGGTCATGTTCGTGGTCGAGGTGGGAAGCGTGCTCACCACCTTGCTGATCTTCCGCGACCTCCTCACCAGCCAAACCGCCAACCTGGGGTTCACGATCCAGGTCACGCTCTGGCTCTGGTTCACCGTCCTGTTCGCGAACTTCGCCGAGGCGATGGCGGAAGGGCGCGGTAAGGCTCAGGCGGACACGTTACGCCGGGCGAAAACCGAGACGATGGCGCATCGGATCGTCAGCGATCCGGGCGACCCCCGACCGGGTATCGAAGGCGTGCGGACCGAGGCGGTTCCCGGCCCCAGCTTGCGCAAACAGGACCTGGTCCTAGTCCGCGCGGGCGAGATCATCCCCGGTGATGGCGAAGTGATCGAAGGGGTTGCCTCGGTGGACGAGGCGGCGATCACCGGCGAGAGCGCTCCGGTCATTCGCGAGTCGGGAGGCGACCGTTCCGCCGTAACCGGAGGAACGCGCGTCTTGTCCGACTGGATCAAAGTGCGGATCACGTCCAGCCCGGGAGAGACCTTCCTCGACCGGATGATCGCGCTCGTCGAAGGGGCGGAACGACAGAAGACGCCGAACGAGATCGCGCTCAACATCTTGCTCGCCGGGCTCACCACCGTGTTTCTGCTCGCCGTGGTGACTCTGCATCCCTATGCCCGGTACAGCATCGACGCGGCGGCCGCGGCCGGCGGATTCGCTCCGGCTTCGCCGCCTTCCGTCACGGTGCTGGTGGCGCTCCTGGTCTGCCTGATCCCCACCACCATCGGCGGCCTGTTGTCGGCAATCGGCATCGCCGGGATGGATCGCCTCATCCAGCACAACGTGCTCGCGATGTCCGGCCGCGCGGTCGAGGCAGCCGGCGACGTCAACACCTTGCTCCTCGACAAGACCGGCACGATCACCCTCGGCAATCGACAGGCGGTGGAGTTTCTGACCCTGCCCGGCGTCACCGAAACGGAGCTCGCGGACGCGGCACAGCTCGCGAGCCTGGCGGACGAGACCCCCGAAGGGCGCTCGATCGTCATCCTCGCGAAGACCCGCTACGGGCTTCGCGGACGCGAGCTCGGCAGCCAGGAAGCACGCTTCATTCCGTTTACCGCCCAGACCCGTATGTCCGGAGTGGACCTCGGCGAGCGGGTCATTCGGAAGGGCGCGCCCGATTCGGTCGCGGCGTTCGTCTCCTCGCTCGGCGGCTCCGCTCCTCCGGAGCTCAAAGCCGCCGTCGAGGCGGTCGCCAAAGGGGGCGGAACTCCTCTGGTCGTCGCCGAAGGCAAGCGCCCGCTCGGCGTGGTGCACTTGAAGGACATCGTCAAAGGGGGAATGCGCGAGCGATTCGAGCAGCTGCGCAACATGGGCATCCGCACGGTGATGATCACCGGCGACAATCCTCTGACCGCCGCGGCGATCGCCCGCGAGGCGGGGGTCGACGATTACCTCGCCGAGGCGAAGCCGCAGGACAAGATGGACCTGATCCGCCGCGAACAGGGACAGGGCAAGCTGGTCGCGATGACCGGTGACGGCACCAACGACGCCCCGGCGCTCGCCCAGGCGGACGTCGGGGTCGCGATGAACACGGGGACCATGGCGGCCAAGGAGGCCGGCAACATGGTCGACCTCGATTCGAACCCGACCAAGCTGATCGAGATCGTGGAGATCGGCAAGCAGCTCCTGATGACCCGCGGCGCGCTCACCACGTTCTCGATCGCCAACGACGTGGCGAAGTACTTCGCGATCCTGCCGGCGATGTTCTCGACCCTCTACGTCTTGGCCGGCGCGAAAGCGGGCTCGGGCCCCCTCTCGGCTTTGAACGTGATGCGCCTCGCCTCGCCGGAATCGGCGATCCTCTCCGCGGTGATCTTCAATGCCCTGATCATCGTCGCACTCATCCCGCTCGCGCTACGCGGTCTCCGCTACCGGCCGCTCGGGGCCGCGGCCGTCCTGCGCCGGAATCTGCTGGTCTACGGTCTCGGCGGCGTGCTGATCCCGTTTGCCGGCATCAAGTTGATCGACCTGTTGATCTCCGCCCTCGGGCTGGTCTCATAAGGAGCCTCACGTGAACGAGAACCTTTCGACCTCCTGGTGGAAGCATCTCGGTCCGGCGATCCGGATGACGCTCGTGCTCACCGCGATTCTCGGTTTCGCCTACCCCATGGTCGTCACCGGCCTCGCCCGCCTGCTGTTTCCGAACCAGGCCGAGGGAAGCCTGATTCGCGACGCACGGGGTGCGGTGATCGGCTCGCGCCTGATCGGCCAACCCTTCACGGGGCCCGGCTACTTCCGCTCCCGGCTGTCCGCCGCGGGCGCGGGTTACGACGGAACCTCCTCGGCCGGCACCAATTTCGGGCCGACGAGCAGAAAGCTGATCGAGGAGAGGATCGTCCCGGCGGTCGCGGCGGCGCGAGCCGAAAACGGCGCCGCCGATCGCGCGGTGCCCGTCGATCTCGTCACCGCGTCGGCCTCCGGGCTGGACCCGCACATCACCCCGGCGGCCGCGGAATTCCAGCTGCCGCGCGTCGCGCGCGAGCGCGGACTCTCCGAGGACGAGGTCCGCCGGATCGTCGCCGCTCACACCGAGGGGCGTACCTTCGGCCTGCTCGGCGAGCCGCGGGTCAACGTTCTCGAGTTGAACCTCGCTTTGGACGTTCGAAAATAGCCCCATGCCCCAGAGCCCCGAGAGCTTCCTCCGGCTGATCCACCGCGCGCGGCGCGGTCGGCTCAAGGTCTACCTGGGCTACGGCCCCGGGGTCGGCAAGACCTACCAGATGCTGCTCGAGGGGCACCGTTTGAAAGCGCAAGGGATCGACGTCGAGATCGGCGTGGTCGAGACCCATGGGCGTGCCGACACCGCCTCACTGGTCCTCGGGCTCGACGCCGTTCCCCCGCGAGAGATCACCTACCGTGGGGTGAAGCTCCAGGAGATGGACCTCGCCGCGATCCTCGAACGGAAGCCCGAGGTGGTGCTGGTCGACGAGCTCGCGCACACCAACGCGCCGGGCAGCGTTCATCCCAAGCGCTACCTCGACGTCCAGGACCTGCTCGCCGCGGGGATCCATGTGATCACCACCCTCAACATCCAGCACCTCGAAAGCTTGTACGACACGGTCGAGCGGCTGGTGGGAGTGAAGGTCAAGGAACGGATTCCCGACTGGGTGCTCGCCGAGGCCGATCAGGTCGTCAACGTCGACCTCGCCGCCGAGGATCTGCGACGACGCCTCGAGGAGGGGCGGATCTACCCACCGGAACGGGCGGCGGCCGCGCTCCAGAACTTCTTTCGTACCCGGCCCCTCGAGCAGCTGCGCGAGCTCGCGCTTCGCGAGGCGGCGTCCGTGCTGGAGCGCCGAGGCCGCTCGGAGGGTACGTCCGTCGAAGCGCCCGACCAGGTCGTCGCCTGCCTCTCGTCGAAGAGCCCGAGTGCCGACGCCCTTCTCCGTTACGCCTCTCGTCTCGCGGGCAAGCTCGACCGCAATTGGTACGCGCTCTACGTCCGCACCTCCGCCGAGCGACAGCTCGAGCCGGAAACGGAAGCCCGGCTGGCCGAAACGCTCGAGCTCGCGCGCCAGCTGGGCGCGACCGTCTTCACGTTTCGAGGCGACGACGTGGTCGAGACGATCCTCCGCTTCGCCCGCGAAGTCCGCGCCGGCCACGTCGTGATCGGCCGCTCGACGCCGAGGAAAGGCATCCTTCGCTTCCTCCGACCTTCGCTCGTCGACACCCTCCTCGTCCGCGCCTCGGGGCTCGCCGTGGTGGTCGTCGACCCCGCCGTTGCTCCGGCGGAGGAAGCGCCGTCTCCGCATCCGGCGGAATGGGCCCAGCAGGCCGAGATGGCCCATCTCGCCGAGCGGCCCGCCGAGGGGGTGGAGCGGCCGGCGGCCGCTGGGGCTGCGCCGCCGCTCGCCAATCCACGGCGCGCCGTGGGCCGCCTCGCCGAGATTCTTCGGCCGGAACGAACGTTCTTCCTGCGCGAAGCGCTTTCACGCGGGGAGCTGATGGAACGCCTCCTCGAACCGCTGCTCGCCGGGACCCGACTGGATCCTTCCGACGTGCTCCGCCACCTCGAGCTGCGCGAACGAGAAGCCTCGACCTATCTCGGAGAAGGGATCGCGGTCCCCCACGCGCGGATTCCCGGCCTCAGCGAGCCGCGGCTCGCGCTGGCCGTCCTCCGCTCCCCCGCCGGGGGCGAATCGACGGTCGAGTTGATGTTCCTGCTGCTCTGCCCCGAGGAGCGGCCGGAAGGTTGCCTCACCCTCCTCTCCGAGATCGCCCGCCTCGCCAAGGACCCGACGCGGCGCAACGCCCTGGCCGCCGCGTCGAGCTGGCGAGAGGTCCAATCGGCGCTCGCGCGCTGATAGCGTCCTTCAGTACTGGCCGCGAGGCGCCGAAAGGCGGGGAGCCGCGTGCCTGCCCGGTCCGACGCCACCGACGGGGCGAAAGCGGTCCACCGGTCGACGCGGTATGCTCGACTCGAGCCGGACGCCGGCCTTCGCCCGATCGATTGGAGGTGCCTCCATGAAGTTTCCAGAACCTCGCCTCGTCTTTCTCTCCACTCTGCTCGCAATCTTCTGTCTCGCCGCCGCGCCCGGCGCTCGCGCCCAGAGCGGAGAGGCGCCGCCCGGTACGCAACCCGCTCCCTCGCCAGCTTCGGCCTCGAAGGTCACCGGGACGGTAACCCGGTTCGTCAACGACGAGATCGAGCTTCGAACCGAGGACGGCAAGGACCAGAAGGTCGGCGTCACCGAGTCGACCGAGAAGAACGTGGAGATCGCCAAAGGCGTCGCGATCACCGTCGAGTTCCACCGGAAGATCGGCACCTTCATCCTGGCCGAAAAGATCTACGCCGCCGGCCAAGCGCCCGCCGCTGAGCCGGTTCCCGCCCCGATGGTCCAGACCTACATGGCGACGGGCGAGATCGTCTCGGCGAGCGACGCGACGCTCGTCCTGCACACGCCCGACGGGGACGTCACCTTCTTCCTTCTGCCCTCGACCGAATACCTGGTCAAACCCCTCGTGGCCGGTCTTCGGGTCACCGTCGAGTACCGCGAAGACAAGGACAAGTCCAAGGTGGCCATCCGCGTCCTCCCGGCCAAGAGCGACGAGCCGGAAACTCCCCCCCCCGCGAGCCCCCCGCCGGCTACCCCTCCGCCGACGAGCCCTCCGAGCGCCTGACGGGCCTTCCTCGACCGATTTGCTGGAAACGGCGGAATCCCCGACCAAACCGGAGCTGCGCGAGCGGCTCCGTGAGGCCGTCTCCTCGATCGAGCCGACGGTGGCCGCCACCGCCGCCGATCGGGTCGCGGAGAGGGTGCTCACCCTCCCCGAGATCGCGAGCGCCCGGCGTATCCTCACCTGTCTCTCGTTCGGGTCCGAGATCGACACCTGGAAGCTCTCCGAGCACCTGCTCGCCTCGGGGCACGAGTTGTTCGTGCCCCGCGCGGACCCACGCGACGGCAAGCTCCACGTCCATCCCTACCCCTGCCCCCTGCGAACGCTCGCTTTCGGTTTGAAGCAGCCGCCGCGCGGGGCTCCCGAGGTCGAGGAGCGATCGATCGATTCGACTCTCGACGCGGTGCTCGTTCTCGGCCTGGGATACGACCGCCGCGGATTTCGGCTTGGCTACGGCAGCGGCTACTTCGACCGATTCCTCCGCGATCGCCCTTTCCCGTCTGTCGGTCTTGGCTACGACGTACAGCTCCTCGATCGGCTTCCGGACGAGGCACACGACGTTCCGATGACGGTGGTCGTGACCGATCGGGAGGAATGGCGGCCCGTCGGCTCGACGTAGGGCCGACAAAGAGCCCGAGAACCGCTGCAGAAAACGGCCGCCGAATCGAGAACCCTCCGGAAATTGTTTCCTGCGGGGACGGACGGGCACCGTGCCTTTCCTACCGAGAAGCCCGGCACACCTCTTGCCCTCTGGCCCCGGCGGGAGGGTACGAAGATGAAATTTCGATCGCTGAGCGGGGCGATTCTCGAGCGGGCTCGGTGGCAGGCTGCTTCTCTCTTGATCTTGGGCCTATGGGCTGGCGGCGCGGGCTGCCGCCCAAAGGAGATGCCGCCCGAGGTGCCGGCCCTTCTCCATGCGACCGTGGAATCGACCGTCATGCCCGCCGAGGCGCGACGCGAGCCGGAGCGCGCGGAAGCATGGCGTGAGGTCCGCGACTTCTATCGACGGCGCGGCTTCCAGCCGGTTTGGCTCGGTCCCAAGGGACCTCTGCCCCAAGCGAGGGAGCTGGTCACCGCGATCGGCCCTGCCGGGCGCGAAGGCATCGACCCGCGCCGCTACGGGGCCGATCGTCTCGAAGAGCTGCTCGACCAAGCCGAGAAGACCCGATCGCTCGACGCCCCCGAAACGCAGCAGCGGCTCGCCGATCTCGATCTCACGCTGACCTACACGTTCATGACTCTCGCGCAGCATCTCGCGGTGGGTCGCGAGCGGCCGAGCGAGGTCGACGTCGAGTGGTATCGCGAGGCTCGGCGGATCGACCTCGACAAGCTTCTCGCCAAAATGCTCGAGCAGCCGGGCAACCTCGATCGGGCGTTGCTCGGCCTTGTCCCATCGCAACCGGAATACGGACGTTTGCGCGATGCCCTAGCGCAGCTCCGCGAGATCGCGCGCTCGGGAGGATGGCCGACGGTTCCCGAGGAGGCGCTCCATGCCAAGAAGGGACGCTTCGAGCCCGCCGTGGCCGCGGCGCTTCGCGCGCGCCTCGCCGCGTCCGGAGACCTAGCCCAATCGGAGGCTCCTCTAGCCGACGGCGCGCTGGCTCAGGCGATCGCCCACTTCCAAAGCCGACACGGCCTCGATCCCACGGGAACGATGGACGCCGGAACGCTCGAAGCGATGAACGTCCCCGTCGAGGGCCGAATCCGTCAGATCACCGACAACATGGAGCGCTGGCGCTGGATGCCGCGCGACCTGGGCGATCGCTACATCAAGGTCAACGTCCCCGATTTCCGCCTGGAGGTGGTCGAAGGGGGCCGCGTCGTCCACGCGCAGCGGGTTGTGGTCGGCAAGGAGCAGAGCCGCACCCCAAGCTTCAGCGGCCGGATGACCTACCTGGTACTGAATCCGACCTGGAACATCCCCGAGAAGATCGCCCGTGAAGAGGTGATGCCGGCGGTCGCGCGGAACCCCGACTATCTCGCCTCGAAGGGAATCGAGGTCGTACGCGGCTGGGACGAAGATGCCGAAGTCCTCGACCCCGCGGAGATTTCGGAAGTCGGCGTCGCCGGCTCGGACGTGCGCCTACGGGCTCGCTCCGGGGAAGACAATCCCCTCGGCAAGATCAAGTTCATGTTCCCCAACCGCTTCGACGTCTATCTCCACGACACGCCGGCCGATCACCTCTTCGCCCGCGAAGAGCGCGACTTCAGCCACGGTTGCGTCCGGCTCGAGAAGCCGTTCGAGCTCGCCTCCTACCTCTTGCGAGACGATTCGAGCCAGCGCCCCGAGAAGCTTCAGCAGGAGATCGCGACCGGAGAGACGCGCTCCGTTCGTCTACCCCGCCCGATACCGGTCCACATCCTCTACTGGACCGCCTGGGTCTCCGACGACGGCCAGATTCAATTCCGCAAGGACATCTACGGTCACGACGAAACTCTCGACGAAGCCCTCCGCGCCGAGCCGCCCATCGCCTTAGACCTTGCCGCCGTCCGCGGCCAGCTCCGGGCGGCGCGGTAACGACGGTGCGGAGCTAGCAAGAGAGCCCCCCTCCTGACCTCCCCCCGCAAGCGGAGGGAGGGACCCTGCGCCGAGAGGATCCAAGAAGAGTCGGGAGCGCTGGGCGGAGCGAAGGGCACAACGGGCCGGGCGGGCCTCCTGGGGAGGGACCTGCGCCGAAAGGATGTAGGAGTCGAGAGCGGTGGGCGGACCCGAAGGGTACAAAGGGGCAGGGCGGCCTCCTCCCCGCGGGAGAGAGACCTGCGCCGACAGGATGTAGGAACCGGGGGAGGTGGGCGGACCCGAAGGGCACAAAGGGACCGGGCGGGCCTCCTCCCCCGCTTGCGGGGGAGGATCGAGGTGGGGGCGGTGCAGATCGCCGACTGATGTCTGTCTCAGTGAGCCGCCGCCGGCTCCCCCGCCGCTTTCGCTTTGGCGAGCGCCACGAGATCGAACGCTTCGCGGCGCATCTTGTTGTGCTTCGTGTCCTCTTCCGGATAGTACGGGCGGTAGCCGAGCCGGCTCGGATCGAAGGTGAACGGCTTCATTAGATCCGACTTGCCGACGATCGACTGGTCGCGGTGGAAGTAGGCCATGTCGTAGTTGTTCGACATGATGATCGCCTCTTCCGGGCAGGCGTCGACGCAGAAGCCGCAGAAGACGCAGCGGAGCATGTCGATCTCGTAGACCACCGGGTACTTCTCGATGTTGACGTCCGGATGCTCGCCCGCCTCGATCGTGATGCACTCGGCCGGGCAGTTCGCGGCGCAGAGGAAACAGGCGACGCAACGCACCGAGCCGTCGGGGCGCGTGGTGAGGATGTGGTGCCCGCGATAGCGGTGGCTGTAGGCGCGCCGCTCCTCGGGGTAGTTGATCGTCGGCATCCCCTTCGGATTGAAGATGTTCCGCAGGAAGTGCCGCATCGTGACGAACAGCCCCGCGAGCAGCGGCAGATAGAGCTTCTCGGCGAGCCCCATCTTGTAGGGCTTCACCTGGTTCGGAATGTCGATCGGTTCGGACGTCGGCATCTTCATCGTTCCAGCTCTCCCGCGATGATGTTCAGGCCGCCCAACGAGACGATGGCGTCGGAGACCGAGCCCCCGTTGATCAGCCGGGAGAAGGTCGAGAAGATCGGGAAGCAGGGTGGCCGGCACTTCAGGCGATAGGGTTTCGACGAGCCGTCGCTGATCGCGTAGAACCCGAATTCGCCGTTGGCGCCTTCGACGGCGGAGTAGACCTCACCCGGCGGAACCTGAATGCCGTCCATGATCAACTTGAAGTGATAGATCATGGCTTCCATCTCGTTGTAGCAAGCTTCCTTGGGCGGCAGCGCAACGTGCGGATCCTGCACGATGAACGGCCCCTCGGGCATTCCGCGATCCAAGAGCTGACGGATAATCTTGAGCGACTCGCGGATCTCCATCATGCGGATGCGGTACCGGTCGTAGACGTCGCCGCCGGAAAGCGTCGGGATCTCGAAGTCGACGGTGTCGTAAAGGTCGTACGGCGCGGCCCGGCGCAGGTCGAGACCGACGCCGCTCGCGCGAAGGCACGGGCCGGTCCAACCCCAATTGATCGCCTCTTCACCGCTGATCGCCGCGACCCCGACCGTGCGGTCGATCCAGATCCGGTTCTTGTCGATCAGCGCCTCGGTGTCGTCGATGAACTTCGGGATCGTTTCGAGCAGCTTGCGGCTGCGCGCGACGAAATCGGCGGGCAGGTCCTGCGCTAGGCCGCCGATACGGCCGTACGAGACCGTCAGGCGCGCGCCGCAGCACGACTCGATCAGACCGTAGATCTCTTCCCGCGGCTGGAACAAATACCAGAAGTTCGTCAGCGCTCCGGCGTCGACCAGCGTGGCGCCGTTGCAGACGCAGTGGTCCATGATGCGGGAGAACTCGGTGAGGATCGTGCGCGCCCACACCGCGCGGGGCGGCGCTTCGATCCCGAGCATCTTCTCGACCGTCCTGCAGTAGGCGACGTTGTTGATGAACGCCGAGCAGTAGTTCAGCCGGTCGGTGTAGGGAATGATCTGCTGCCAGTTGTGGGTCTCCGACATCTTCTCGAAGCAGCGGTGGAGATAGCCGATCTCCACGTCCGAGGCGATGATCGCTTCGCCGTCGAGCACCGCCATCAGGCGGAAAGTGCCGTGCATCGCCGGGTGCGACGGGCCGATGTTGATCGCCATCCGCTCGAACAGGTCGTCCTCGCCGTCGGGCAGGTCGAAGTGCGGCTTGTAGATCTCGGCCTCGGTGAGGATCCAGCGCCGGGCCGGATCGTAATCCTTGCGCAGCGGGTGCCCCTGGAACGCCTCGTGGCAGAGGATGCGCGACAGGTTCGGGTGGCCGGAGAACTTGACGCCGAACATGTCGAAGACTTCGCGCTCGAACCAGTTCGCGCCCTTCCAAACCGGGGTGACCGACGGCAGCAACGCGTCGGCCTCGGCGACCGGAACTTTCAGGCGAAGGCGGTCGTTCCGCGCCACCGAGTAGAGGTGGTAGACGACGTCGAACCGCCCGCCTTCGTCCTCCTCCCGGTCGGGGTAGTCCACCCCGGCGACGTCGAGCAGGAGGTCGAACCGGGTGTCGCGCCGGTCGCGCAGCTCCTTGGCGAGGTCGACCAGGATCTCGCGCTTCACCACCCAGGTCGGCTGGTCGGTGCGATCCTGAACCGCGATACTGCCGGCGGGATACTTCGCTTGGAGCTCCTCAAGCAGGGACGGCTCGGCCAACGTCGGCACGCTTGCTCTCCTTGTCGTTCTTCTGCTGCTCCTGGTGTCGCCGGCGATCGCGGACCACCCGCTCCTTCAACTGGAGGATTCCGTACATCAGACCCTCCGGCGTCGGCGGGCAGCCGGGAACGTAGATGTCGACCGGGATGATCTCGTCGATCCCCTGCATCACGTGGTACGAGCGATAGAAGCCGCCCGAGCAGGCGCAGGCGCCCATCGAGATCACCCACTTGGGGTTGGCCATCTGATCGTAGATGCGCTTCAGGACCGGCCCCATCTTGTCGTTGATCGTCCCGGCGACCAGCAGCACGTCGCTCTGGCGCGGGGAGAACCGCACGACCTCCGAGCCGAAGCGGGCCACGTCGTAATGGGCCGAAACGGTGGCCATGAACTCGATCGCGCAGCAGGCCGTGCCGAACGGGAAGGGCCAGAAGGAATGGCGCCGCGACCAGTCTTCCAGGGCCTCGAACTTGGTCGTGACCCAGCTTTCTCCGACGGTTTTGGTTTCCATGTCGATGTGCTCCTCGGGCTCGTCAGTCTAGCACTTGTGACCACCCGGAACAAGCGACGCAGAACCCTTCTGTTTCTTGTACTTACCTCGGGTTTCCGCGGCCTGGCGAGGACCTTTTCGGAGGACTCCGGCGCTGCGGCGAACCCGCCCTGCGAACCCGCCCTGCGAACCCGTCCTGTAGACTCGGTGGCGCTTGGCCTCCCCCACCCCTCCACCGCTCCCCCTGGCCCCGCCACGCTTCGCGGCGCGGGTCGCGCTCGCCCTGCGCCGGGGCCTCCTCGCGCTCGCCGATCGGATGGTCCCGGCGAGCGCGGCGATGGTGGACCGCGCGGCGGGGACCGGACAGACCCAGGCGATCCGGAGCGCCTCCAAGCTCGGGATTGCGGACCGGCTCGCAGGAGGGCCGCGAAGCGCGGCCGAGCTTGCCCGCGAGGTCGGCGCCGATCCCGACGCGCTCCATCGCATGCTTCGAGCGCTCGCGGCTACGGGGGTGTTTCGGCTCGATTCCGCCGGGCGCTTTTCGAACAACCGCCTCTCGGAGACCCTGCGGCGCGACCGGGAAGCGATCGGCCCGGTCGCCGAGTACTTCGGCTCGGAGGCGACGGTGGTTGCTTGGGCCGATCTGACCCGGACGGTCGAGCGGGGTGACAACGCCTTTCCACGCGTCCACGGCAGCTCGATCTGGACCTGGTTCGAGGCTCATCCCGAGGAGCAGGCCACGTTCGCGGCGGCAATGGGGGCGATCACGGAGATGTACGCGCCGGCCGTCGCTTCCCAGCCGGTATTTTCCGGCCTCCAACGCCTGGCCGACCTCGGCGGCGGACGCGGCACGATGCTCGCGGCGATCCTTCGGCGCCACCCCGGCGTCCGCGGTGTCCTCTTGGATTCCGCCGGCGTGCTCGAGCAGGCGGTCCCCTATCTCGAACGACAGGGCGTGCTCGACCGCGTGGAACGCGTGGAGGGGAGCTTCTTCGATTCGATCCCCCCGGGATGCGACGGCTACCTGCTCAAACAGGTGCTCCACGACTGGGACGACGCGCGCTGCCTCGAAATCCTCGGCGCCTGCCGCCGGGCGGCGACCCCGGGGTCGAAGTTGCTGGTGGTCGAGTCGATCGTCGAGCGGAACGACGCGCGAGACTTCGGGGCGAAGGTGGACCTCCACATGCTGGTCGCCTGCGACGGCGGCCGCGAGCGCGGGCGGGAGGAGTTCTGCCGCCTGCTCGCGGCGGCGGGGTTCGACCTCGTACGCGTCCATCCGACCGCGAGCCCGATGTGGATCCTGGAGGCCACCGCGGTCTGATTCGGCAGGGCCGACGGCGCTGGACTCTCGGGCCGAAGCGATCCACTTCAGCTACGATCCTCTCCTCCGCTTCGGAGACTTCGACCATGCGCACGACGAACCGTCTACCTCACCTCGCCGCCCTCGCCCTGCTGGCCCTGCTCCATGTTTCCGTCGCGCGCGCCGAGGACCACCGCGCGCTCGGCAAGGAGGCGTTCGGCCGGGGCGACTACGCGGCGGCCGCCGAACACTACCTGGCCGCGAGCCGGGAGCTCGAAGGGGTCGACCGGGAGGCGCTCGCCCAGGTCCAGATCGACCTCGGCGTCGTCTACCTCTCCGGCCTCGGTCGGCCGGCCGACGCTCTCCGCGCGTTCGTGCGCGCCGGCGATCTCGCGTCGAATCCGGCATCCGCCTGGCTTTGGGCCTCGACCGCGGCGCTCCAGATGGGCGACGAGGCGGAGTCCAACCGATACAAGCGCTTGGCGCTCGGTATCAAGAAAACGCCCAGCGCGGCCGCCGATCCGGTACCAGCCGGTTCGGCCGATTCGGCCCAGACTCCTCCGCCGCAGGAGCCCGCACCGGTGCCGGCCCCGAGCGAACCGGCCGCGCCCGCACCGGCAGCCCCGGCCGCCGAATCGGCGAAGCCGGAACCGAAGGAACCGGAGCCGGTGAAGGCGGAGACCCCGAGATTGGAATCCGTGAAAGCGGAGCCGATCCAAGAGGAGCCGGCGAACGCGGCACCCGCACCCGTCCCCCAAAAGACCGAGACGACGGAAGCCCCTCGGAAGGAGGGAGCCTTCGCCCATTTCTTCGGGGCGAAGGGAGAGACACCACCGCCGGAACAAGCGGCTGAAGAGAAGACGGGACCCGCGACGAAACGCGAGACGCCGACGGCCCGGAACGAAAAGGCGCCCGCCGCGTCGACGGAGCGGAAGACCCCCAAAAAGGTCGACGAACCGTCGGCCGAGAAGAAGCCGGACGCTCCCGCTTCGCCCGCCGCGGGCGCCGCCTTCGACCATTTCTTCAAGCGCAAGCCGGACGGCGAGCCGGCGAAGGAGTCGGTCGACGACTCCGCAAGCGAAGAACCGGCGACCGCCGACGAGCCGCCCCCTTCGGACGGCTCCACGCCGTCCTGACGAGCCCGAGGTCCCTTGCTTCCCGGACGCGAAAGAAAGCTCGTCACCTCCGCCCTGATGCTCGGCTCTCTGCTCGCCGCGCTCGAAGCGACGGCGGTGGCCGCCGCCGTGCCCACGGCGGTCGGATCGATGGGCGGAGTCTCCCGGTACAGCTGGGTGTTCTCCGCTTATCTGCTCACGTCGACCACCACGGTTCCGCTCTACGGCAAGCTCGCCGATCTGTTCGGTCGGCGCCGGATCTACCTGATCGCTGTGGCGCTGTTCGTCGGCGGCTCCGCCCTCTCGGGGCTCTCCACCTCCCTCGAGCAGCTGATCGTTTTTCGTGCTCTTCAGGGACTCGGCGCCGGCGGGTTGATGCCGGTCGCGGCAACCGTCATCGGCGACATCTTCACCCTGGAGGAACGCGGCCGGATGCAGGGGCTGTTCGCGGCGGTATGGGCCTTTTCGAGCCTCGTGGGCCCGCTCGTCGGCGGGCTGCTCACCGACGCGCTCTCCTGGCGGGCGATCTTCTTCGTCGGCGTGCCCTTCGGTCTGCTCTCGGCCTGGATGCTCAACCGGCATCTGCGCGAGGAGCCCCCCCGGCGGGAACATCGCCTCGACGTGCTCGGCACGATCCTGCTGTCGGTCGCGGTGACGCTGCTTCTGCTCGGCCTGATCGAAGGGCCGGACGTCTGGGGCTGGAGCGACCCCCGGACGCTCGGCTCGTTCGCCGGGGCCGTCCTGCTCACCCTCGGCTTCCTCTGGCAGGAGAACCGCGCGAAGGAGCCGATGCTGCCGCTCGACCTGTTCAAGAGCCGGCTGATCTCGATCTCCTGCGTGGGCAACGCCCTGCTCGGCACGCTCCTCTTCGCGCTCACCGCCTTCGGGCCGATCCTCGGGCAGGGGGTGCTCGGCGGCTCGGCCACCGACGCCGGCGCTCTGCTCTCACCGGTTCTGATCGGCTGGCCCCTCTCTAGCACGATCACGGGCCGGCTGATGAACCGCTATTCCTACCGGCGTTTCTGCCTGCTCGGCGGGGTCCTCCTCGCGCTGTCCGGTCTCGCGCTCGCACGGCTTTCCGCCGCGACCGGAAAGGTCGAGGTGATGACCATCCTGTTCGTCATGGGTCTCGGCCTCGGCTTCGTCTCGATGCCCTACATGATCGCGGTCCAGAGCGCGGTGCCTTGGCGGCTGCGCGGTGTCGCGACCGGCTCGGTCCAGTTCTTCCGCTCGATCGGTGGCGCGGTGGGCGTCGCCGCCCTCGGCGCGCTTTTCGCATCCCGGCTCTCCCGGGCGCTCCCCGCCGGGGCGGACGCCAACGCTCTGCTCGATCCGATCGGCCGCTCGAGCATGCAGGCCGCGGAGCTCGCGCGGCTGTCCGATGCGTTTCTCGTCGCGCTCCAGGCGGTATTCTGGGGCGTCGGCGCGATCGGCATCGCCTCGTTGGTCGTCGCTTTCGGCTTCCCCGCCGGCAAACCGCGCGACCTCGCCTGGGCGGATCCCGAGCGCGAGACCGCCGTCGCCCAGGCCATGGAAATGGAGATACCGCTTTGATCGCCATCCCGCTCTTCCGCCACGCCTTGCTCGGCGCGGCTCTCGCGACCGCGAGCCCTTGCGCGGCGAGCCAGGTGCCCGAGGTCCCCGCGAAGCCGGCTCCCGCCGACGCGCCAGCGGCCAGCACGGTCGCGGCCGCCAAAGCGCCGAAGATCCGCCTTCGCTTCTCGAACCCGATCCCCGGGCGCTCCTATACGGTCACCTTGCAGGAGGGCGCCTCGTTCGTGGGAGAGACCTCCCCGCCCGGCCACGTCGAAAAGAGCGCCGACCGCCTGACTTTCACTCTGCCGGAGTCCCCGAAGGGGTCCGACGCGCCGGAGATCGAAGAGACGACGATCGAGTCGGACGTCGAGATCTCGGCGCGAACGGTGACCTATCAGGTCGAGCTATCGGGCCGCACCTCGGTCGAAATCGACCTGCTCGGCGAGGTCCAGGTGCAGGGCCGGCCCCTCCAGAGGAACGGCGTGGACTTCACGTTCGAGCTGCCGATCCCGGAGATTCCGAAGGGTTGGGTCCTCCACGCTCCGCCCTGTCCCGACGATCCCGCCACCGGCAGACGACGCGCGACGGCCGAGCACGCCGGCTGGAGCGCCTGCCGGCCGGAGGAGCCGAGGTGATCCGGACGCTCGACCTTCCTATCGCCGGGCCGGGTCTGCACGAGATCACCCTTCCTGTGACCGCGGCCGTCGCCGAGATGGTCGAGGAGGCCCGGAGCGAGGCCGAACACGCGTCCCAAGCGGGCGACCGGCACGGAGCCCTTCGCCACGGCGGACTCTGCACGCTGTTCCTCCGCCACACCTCGGCGAGCCTGACGATCCAGGAGAACGCCGATCCCTCGGCGCGCCGCGATCTCGAGCGCTTTCTCGCGCGCCTGGTGCCGGAGAACGATCCCCTCTACACCCACACCGAGGAAGGTCCGGACGACATGCCCTCGCACATCCGGGCCGCGCTCACCGCGACCTCGCTGTCGATTCCGATGCTCGACGGCCGCCTGGGTCTCGGCACCTGGCAGGGGATCTTCCTCTGGGAGCACCGCCGCGGCCGAAGGGAGCGGCAGCTCCTGGTCCACCTCGGCGGCTAGCCGGCTACCGCATGCGCAGCACGACGACCGTCATGTCGTCGAGCTGCTCGCTGTCACCCTTGAAGTTCGACAGGTCGCCCAGGATCGCGTCGCGCATCTCGCGCGCCGTCACCGGCGCCGGGGGCTTGCGCTCGCTCGCGGCATTGGCGACCTCCGAGACCAGGCGCGCGAGCCGGAGGTCGCCGTAGTCCCGCCCCTCGGCATCGCGCGCTTCGATGAGGCCGTCGGTATAGAGAATCAACAAGTCTCCCGGTTGGCACTCGCGGGTTTCGAGCTCGAAACGGGTGGGTAGATTCGTGCCGAGCGGCGGCGAGCCCCGACCGATTTCCTCGACCGAACGGTTGCGGCGCGACCAATGGACGATCGGCGGATGCCCCGCCGTGGTCACCTTGACGCTCCGGCCCGCGCCGTCGATCACCGCGCAGGCGAGCGTGACGAACGACCGCTTGCCCGAGGTGCGGCGGATCATCCGGTTGATCCGCTCGAAGACGGGGACCGGCTCGGCGAGGTCCTCCTCGAGGAGGAAGAGACAGGCGCGCAGACCCGAGAGCACCAGGCCGGATCCGAGCCCATGCCCGGCGACGTCGCCGACGACCACCGCCAACCGGTGCGAGCCGAGCGGGAAGAACTCGTAATAGTCCCCCCCCACCTCGGCCGCCGGGAGCGACGCCGCCGCGACCTCGAGCCAGGTGAGGTCGGGCGCGCGCTGCGGCAGCATGCTGAGTTGGACGCGCCGTGCCTGCTCGATCTCGTCGCGCATCCGTTGCCGCTCGCGCTGGCGCGAGAATTCGCGCCGAAATCCGACCAGGAACGTGAGCTTCTCGCGCCGCGTGAGTCCGAGCGCCGCCCCCAGGCAGACCAGCACCAGGACCGAGACCGAGATCTCGAACGGTCCCAGCCGCCACGGATGGACCTCGGCGGCGGGAAGCGCGGTCCCCCCGGACCAGGCGCGCCAGAGCATCGCCACCCACGACGCCCCGAATAGGAGTAGGTGCTCGGTCGGCCGCAGGCGCAGCCAGATCATGGCGATCGGCAGCACGCCGACGATCGAAAGCTCGAACCGCTCCGCCTGGAGGCCGAACGGGATCAAGAGCTGGAAGGCGACGTAGCCCAGGATGATCTGGCGCACGTAGCGCGAGACGAACGGCTCCTGCCGCGCGGCGAAAAGGATCAGGGAGAGGAAGACGTTCAGGCCGAACAGGGCAGGCGCGAGCGTTTCGCCACGGCCGATCGCGACCGCCAGCCCGAGCAGCGACCAGGTGCCGCAGATCCCGAGCAGCCAGAGGAAGGTGCGCTGGTTCTGCGCGTCGAAATGGCGTTGGAGCGCCACCGGCTCGGGCAGGAGCACCAATTCGTCCAGGGTCGGCGTGGTCATGTCGGGCCGGGCGGGAGCGCGCGGAGGGGTCCGAGGATCTCGCGGGAAGCCGCCGGAAAGGCGGGCCTCCGAATCTCGAACGGACGGCCGCGGGGCGGCCCTACTCTACCAGGGCGCGAGAGGTCGGCGATGGCGACGCGACGGGCGTCGTCAGAGGCCGCAGGTCGGCCAACGGAATGCCGAGCTGGGGATGCCGCCGGGCGAGGCTCGAAAGCTCGGCGAAGACTCGCCCCGCCTCGAACCACCGACCGGCCGAGGAGAGCGAAGCGAGCTGCGCGCGCAACGCCTCGGCGAGAGGCGCCGGTTCATGGCCCCGCAACAGGGCGACCGCCTGCCCGGTGTAGCTCACCGCGGTCTTCGGACGTCCGAGCCGCCGATGCACCTCGCCGAGACCCGTGAGACAACGCGCCGCCCGACGGTCGTCGCCGATCTCGCGGAAGATCGCGGTCGCGCGGCGAAGCGTCGCCTCGGCTTCGTGGAGACGGCCTTGCGCCCGGCGCAGCCCCGACTTGAGCTCCAACCACACCGCCCGCTCCCAGCCGTCGCGCGACCCTTGGAGCAGGCGGCGGTAGGCCGTCTCCAGCGCTTCTTCGGCGCCTCCGAGGTCGCCGGCGAGCTGCCGGGCTCGCGCGCGGCAACCCCAAGCGCGCGCCTCGAGGTCCATTCGATGGGTGTCCGGGTAGACCGCCGGATCGATCGCCGAGGCGAGCTCGAGGGCGAGCGAGGCCAGGTCTTCGGCGGCCGTAGGATCGGGCGGCTCCGCGGCGAGCGCCTTGCGACCCGCACCGACCAAGCGCTCGAGGACGCCCCAGGTCCGCAACCGTTCGCTGTTGCGCACCAACAGCCCGCGCTGCCCGGCGGGCAGATCGAGCAGCCGGGCGATCTGGCCGACGGCGTCGCTCCGCTCCCCCTCCAGGCGAAGCCAACAGGCGGCGAGCACCTCGCCCGCACGGTTGAACGCCTGATCGTAGAGCGCCGGGCTCGCCTCGCCATAGGACCGGCTTGGCGCGCGTCGAACGGGGCGGGAGTCCGAAAACGATTCGAGAGTACGGGGGTTAGGCATCGCCGTTCACAAGGGAAGCGCTTTTTTTTCCTCAAGAGAAGGTTGCCGCTCGCGTTCTTTTTTGGACACCCCTCGAGAAGAAATGTGTAACCTCCCCGCCACTCCGGCGTAATCAGAGGAGAACCCAGCCCCGGGAGGCCCCCATGGACCGACTCGCGCACGACGTCCGCTTCGCGCTCCGAATGTTGCGCGCCCGGCCCGGCTTCACGGTGGCCGCCCTCCTGTCGCTCGCCCTCGGCATCGGCGCCAACGCCACGATCTTCTCCCTGGTGGACGCCCTCCTCCTGCGGCCGCTGCCCCTCCGGGAGGTGGACCGCCTGATCGCGATCTCGACCGTCGACGCCAAGAACCCCGGCAAGGCTCCCCTCTCCCATCTCAACTGGAAGGACCTGCGGGCCCAGAACCGAACGCTCGACGGGCTGGTCGGCTACGACTGGACGCCGATGAGCGTCGCCACCACGGGCGACCCGGAAGTCTTGGTGGGGCAGATGGTGCCGGGTGACTACTTCGATCTCCTCTCGGTGCGCGCCGAGCGGGGACGGACGTTCGTCCCAGGGGAGGACGGAGCGCCGGGGGCCCATCCGGTCGCCGTCATCTCCGACGCCTTCTGGCGGCGTCGGATGGGAGCCGATCCTTCCGCGGTCGGCGCCACCCTCCGCATCAACGGGACGCCGTTCAGCGTGATCGGGATCGCCCCCTCCTGGTTCCAGGGACCGTTCGTCGGCGTGCAGCCGGAGCTCTGGGTGCCGATGGCGATGAACGCGGTCCTGCGGCCGAACCCCGACCTCAACTGGTACGAGGAGCGCCGGGGCCTCGCGATTTTCGGCATCGGCAAGCTCAAACCGGGGGCGACGGTCGCCCAGGCGCGCGCCGATCTCAAATCGATCATGGCGCGCCTCGAGCGCGACTACCCGGACGACAACAAAGGACGCAGCGTCGAAGTGACGCCGGTCGCTGAGGCGACGCTTCCCGGCAACGGACGGCAAGGCGTGGTCGCCTCCTCGATCCTCCTCCTCTCGATCGTCGGGATCGTCCTGCTGATCGCCTGCGCGAACGTCGCGAACCTGCTGCTCGCGCGGGCGTCGGCGCGCCGACGGGAGATCGCGATCCGGCTTTCGCAAGGGGCGGGGCGAGCCCGCCTGATCCGCCAGCTGATGACCGAGAGCCTGGTGCTCGCCCTCCTGGGTGGCGCCTTCGGCCTCCTGCTCGCTCTCTGGGCGCAACGCGGTCTCGCGGCGCTGTTGCCGAGGCTCCCGTTCCCGGTCACCCCCGCCCTCGGGCTGGAGCTCGATCCGCGCGTGTTGCTGTTCACCCTCGCGGTGGCGCTGCTCACCGGGTTGCTGTTCGGTCTCGCTCCGGCGCTCGCGTCGGTCAAGCCCGAGATGGTCTCGGCGCTCAAGGGAGCCTCGAACGCCCAGGCGGCGGCAGGGAGGCGCATGGGGCTCCGCGGCGCGCTGGTGGCCGCGCAGGTGGCCCTGTCGCTCACCGCCCTCATCGCGGCAGGACTTTTCCTCCGCTCGCTCGGCGCGGCCAGCCGGATCGACCCCGGGTATCCCGTCGACCGCCTGCTCGCGGTATCGGTCGACGTCGGCTTCGCCGGGCTCGATCCGACGCGCGGCCGCCTGGCGATCCACGCTCTCGAAGATCGCGTGGCATCCCTGCCCGGCGTCGAAGAGGTCGCCGTCGCCCAGGCGGGGCCGATGCAGGGCTCGTTCGCCCGTTCGGTCTTCCTGGAGGGCCAAGAGAACGAGAAGAGCGGGACCCTGGTTCAAGTCAACGGCATCGGCCCCGGCTATTTCGCGACCCTCGGACTACCGCTCACGGCCGGGCGGCCGTTCACGTCGGCCGATCGACAAGGCGGCGCCTCGGTCGCGATCGTCAACGCGACGATGGCGAAGACCTTCTGGCCGGGCGCCTCCGCGATCGGCCAACGTTTCCGCTTCTACGGCGACACCGCTCCGACGGAAGTCGTGGGCATCGCCCGCGACGCGAAATACAACGCCCTGGGGGAAGATCCGCAGCCTTATCTCTACGTGCCGAACGAGCAGCGCTACGCGAGCGGGATCACCCTGCTCGCCCGCACCGCCGGCGATCCGCTCTCCCTGGTCTCCACGGTCGAGCGCGAGATCCATGCCTTCGACCCCAATCTCCCGATCACCGTCGCGAAGCCGGTTCGCCGCCTCCTCGCCGATTCCCTCTGGGCGCCCGAGGCGGGCGCCTTCCTGCTCGCGCTCTTCGGCGGCCTCGCGCTGGTCCTCGCGGCGGTCGGCCTCTATGGCGTCATGTCGTTCGCGGTCGGCGCTCGCCAACGCGAGATCGGAATCCGCATGGCGCTCGGCGCGGGATCACCCTCCGTCCTCCGGTTGATCCTGGTCCAGGCGCTCTGGATCGTCGGCATCGGCCTGCTCGCGGGGGTCGGACTGGGCACGACCGTCGGACACTTCGCGCAGAGCCTGCTCTACGGCGTCCCGGCCGCCGACCCGGTGGCCCTCCTGGGTACCTCGGCGCTCCTTTCGCTGGTCGCGTTCCTCGCGAGCTTCTTTCCTGCCCGGCGAGCCGCCGGGATGGATCCGAGTCGCGTTCTCCGGGCGGAGTGAAAGTTCGCGCGCCGCGTCGCCGGACGCGATAACCTCCGCGGCCGATGAGAGACGACGGAAAGACGACCGAGCTCGTTCGCTGTGGTTGGTGCCTGGGAACGCCCGAATACGTGGAGTACCACGATCGCGACTGGGGCGTGCCGGTCCATGACGATCGGCTGCTGTTCGAGATGCTGACCCTCGAAGGGGCACAGGCCGGCCTCTCGTGGCTGACCATCCTGCGCAAACGCGCCGCCTACCGGAAGGCGTTCGCCGGCTTCGACCCCCGGAAGGTCGCCCGCTTCGGGCCGGCCGACGTGGAACGCCTCCTCGCCGATCCGGGGATCGTTCGCAACCGCCTCAAGGTGGAGTCGACGATCGACAACGCCCGCGCGTTTCTCGCCGTTCAGAAGGAGCTCGGATCCTTCGCCGCGTACCTCTGGAGCTTCGTCGACGGCCGGCCGGTCCCGAGCGAACGCGAAACGCTGCGGGACGTCCCGGCGGTCACTCCGCTCGCCGAGAGGATTTCCAAAGACCTCAAGCGTCGCGGTTTTCGCTTCGTCGGCCCAACGATCATCTACGCCTACCTGCAGGCGGTCGGGGTCGTCAACGACCATCTGCTTTCCTGTTTTCGCCGGGCCGAGGTGGCTTCGGGCTAGAATCTAGTTTCAATCATGCTTCCCTTCCTCGCGCTCTTCGGCGGCGTCGCTCTCTTCGCGCTCCTGGTGGTGGGTATCGCCGCGGCCTCGCGCAAATCCTTCTTCGTCCGCCAAGTCTCCTTTCCGCTGATCGTCGCGGCGGGCGTCGTCGCCCTTCAGTCGTATCTCTGGGTCGATTCCAAAGCCGCGCCGGTCGCCGCCTCGCTGCGCAACTGGCTGCTCGCTTTCCTGCTGATCGCGATCGTGCTGCGGCTGCTCGGCCTTTATCTCTTCGACGTTCACCTCCCCGCGCGGCGCGGGCTGCGGCTGCCGAACATGTTGCCAGCCGTGACGATGCTGCTGGTCTATGTGATCGCGGCGTTGATCACCCTGCGCATCACGTTCCCCAAGCTCGACATCGCGCCGCTCCTCGCGACGAGCGCGGTCACGTCGCTGGTCCTCGGTCTCGCGCTCCAGCCGATCCTCGGCAACTTCTTTGCCGGGCTGGTGATCAGCGCCGAGCGTCCGTATCGGATCAACGACTGGATCAAGGTCGGCACCGACGAGGGTCGGGTCGTCGCGATCAACTGGCGGACCACCCATCTCCGGACCCGCAACAACGACGACATCGTGGTGCCGAACATCAAGATGGCGGACGAGCGGATCCTCAACTTCTACTACCCCCACACCATGCACATGGTGCGGACGGTGGTCGGCGCCCACTACGACGCCCCGCCCTATCGCGTGCGGAGAACGCTCCTTGAGGCGTCCCGCGCGACGCGCGGCGTGCTTGAAAATCCGGCGCCCGAGATCTATCTGCTCGAGTTCGCCGACTCGGCGATCCTCTACGAGGTGCGCACCTTCGTCGACGACGTAGCCCAGGCTCCGCGCATCCAGAGCGATCTGCGCTATCGCATCTGGGAGGACCTGAAGCGCGAAGGGATCGAGATCCCCTATCCGCAACGCACGCTCCATCTCGCGCCGCGCGCCCGCCGCATCGAATCGGAGGAACCGACCGGGCCTCCCCCGGCCCGCCTCTTCGTCGCCGACGGCGCGGACCGCGGCAAATCGATCTCCTTCGGCGCCGAGCCGGTGACGGTCGGGCGCTCGCGCTCCTCCACGCTCTCGCTCGCCGAGGTCAACGCGAGCAAGGAGCACCTTCGCATCGAGTGGACGGAGGAGGGCTACCGGCTCACCGACCTCGGCAGCAGCTACGGCACACGCGTCAACGGCCAGGCCGCCTCGTCCGCCCTGCTCCGTCCCTTCGACCGCATCGTGATCGGCGAGACCGTCCTGGTCTTCGAGCTCGATCGAGCCTGACTTCCCGACCTGAAATCGAGACCAGAGACATGTCCGACGCACCCCGCACCCTCGGCCCCTACCGGGTCCTCGAAGCGATCGGCCCGGCCGGTCCGGCGAGCGCGCCTCGGCTCTATTCCGGCGTCGGCGCCACCGGTTCGGGAATGGTGCTGCTCAAGATCCTTCCGCCGCGCGCGGCGGCTGCCACCGACCCCGAGCGGTTCGAGAGGGAAGCGGCGGCGATCGCCGCGCTCAACCATCCGAACGTCCTCACTCTCTACCGCGCCGGCCGTGAGGGCGACACGTTCTACCTCGCGTTCGACTTCGTCAACGGCCGGACGCTCGAGGCTCTGCTCAAGGAGCGACGCCTGTCGCTCCAAGAGGCGATCACGATCTTCAAAGGGATCTGCCGCGGTCTCCAGCACGCCCACTCGCGCGGCGTGCTCCATCGCGACCTGACGCCGCGCAACGTCTTCGTTTCGGACGATCTGCAGACCGTGAAGATCGCCGATTTCGGCCTCGGCCGCACCGAGGCGAGCTCGCTCACCGGCACTATCGCGACCAGCGAGATCACTTTTTCGGCCCTCTATTACCAGGCGCCCGAGGCGATCGATTCCCGCGCCAAGGCGGACGTCCGCTCCGACCTTTACTCGGCCGGCGCGATCTTCCACGAGATGCTCACCGGCCGAGCGCCGGGCAGCCATTTCGGCCTGCCGAGCGGCGTGAACGCCGAGGTCCCCTCCTCCCTCGACATGCTCGTCCTGCGCTCTGTCGCGCGCAATCCGGACGATCGGCCGGCCTCGGTCAGCGCCCTGCTCGCCGAGCTCGGGGCTCTCGAGGAGGATCTCCGCCTTCGCCTCCTCTCGGAGATCCGCGATTTCCAGACCATGCACCTCCCCACCGAAGGGGGCAGCAAGAAGCTCGTCTGGATCGGCGTCGCGGTCCTCGTCGCCGTGGTCGCGGTGGTGGCGGCGTTACTGCTCAAGTAGGGGTGCAGATCAAGACCAGTGAAGCTTAGATTTCAGAACGTCCGCCCCAAATAGAAGTAGTAGTTCCGCCGTTGGTGCTCCCCCAGGCCGTACGCAAGGTAGATGGGCCCGAAGTAGGTCCGTACACCGGCGAAGAGGCTGCCGGAGAGGCGTAGGGAGCCGGTGCCGAGGTCGCTCCGATCGGAGTGGGTTTTCCCGCCTTCGAAGGATCCCCCCAAATAAAACTTTTGCCCGAGCGTCGTGAACTGGCGGTAGCCGATCAAGCGCGCGAGCGCGACCCGGTCCCCGGGGAACTCTCCCGGTCGATATCCCGAGAGAGAAAACAAGCCGCCGAGGGAGTACGGTGGAAAGAGCAGCCCTTCTTCGAAGGAGTAGCCGAGCTCGAGGCCCCCGACCAGGGTGTAGGCGCCGAACGAGCGAGCGAGCTCGGAGTCGATCGAGACCCGGCTGGCGGTTTCGTCGGCGCCCAGCTCGGGGAACGAGCGATTCAGAAGGAAGGATCCCGCGAACCCGCGGCGCGGAAAGCTCGCGTCGTCCAGACGGTCGACGGTGAATCGGGCGAACGCCCGGCCGTCGCGCGCCCGAACCACCGGCCCCGCGCTCCCCGCCCGCGGGACGGCCCGCAAACGCTCGAGCTCGACGCCCACGCGAAGCTCTCCCCAATCGGACACCTCGCGCCCCACGTCGAAGCCGGCGAGCGCGCTGCCGACGCGGAACGAAGCGAGCTCCGTCTCCCCCTCGGCGATCGTCAAGTTCCGGCGGGAGAGGCCCACCCTCGGCGCCACGAACCA
>JBGAGQ010000017.1:0-98315 GCA_044226625.1 Thermoanaerobaculia bacterium | reverse complement strand
ACGGTGATCCACGGGCTGTCGCCTTCCAGCACCCGGAGCCGACGTCCGAGCGCCGGGCCGTTCGGGAAGAAGCGCCGCGCCGCGGTCTCGCTCAGGATCGCGACCCGGGGGGTCGAGGCGTCGTCGCTCCAGGCGAAATCGCGGCCGGCGAGGAGTGGAATACCGAGGGTCGAAAAGTATCCGGGGCTCACCCGTTCGTGGTTGGTGAGCGGGTTGCCGCGCCACTCCCGCTCGCTCTGCCCCTCGACCGCGAACGAATAATCCCAGCCGATCGGCCCGGAGAACGGGCGCAAGAGGACCGCCGAGGCGTGCTCGACACCGGGCAACGCTTGCAGACGTTCGACCGTCCGCCGAAAGAACGCCCCCTGGGTCTCCGGCTCGGCATACGCCGAACCGTTCACCTGAACGCGGACGGCGAGCAAACCCTCCGGACGAAACCCGACGTCGGTGCGGTCGAGCGCGGCGAGGCTCCGGCCGAGGAGGGCGGAGGCGACTAGGAGCACCAGGGTGAGGGCGACCTCGCCGACCATCAGCAGGCCACGCGAACGGACCGCGCCACGCGAGGCCGCGGCTCGAGCGCCCTCGTGCATCTCCGCCGCGAGGCTGCTTCGGAGCGCCGCGGCGAGCGGTGGGAGGCCAGCGGAAAGCCCGGCGGTGAGCGCCACGGCCAGAGCGACTCCGAAGGCGCGCCCCTCGACCGCGACGGAGCGGAGCGCCGGCAGGTCGGCCGGCGCGAGCCACGCGACGGCGGCGACACCCAAGCGGGCGAGCAGCCAGCCGAGAAGCGCCGCCACCAGCGCGGCAAGCGAGCTCTCGGTGAGGATCTCTCCGGCGAGCCGGCCGCCTCCCGCGCCAAGTGCCCGGCGGATTGCGGTTTCCCGCCGCCGCCCGGCGGCTCGGGCGAGCCAGAGCCCCGCCACGTTCGCGCAGCCGATGGCGAGCAGCAGGCCGGAGGCCGCCAGGAGCAGGTGAAGTGCCGGACGGGCATCGCCCAGGATCTCCGTCACGAGCGGTCGGGGACGGGCCCGGTAGCCGGCCAGCTCGGGGTGTTCCTGCGCGATGCTCGTCGAGACGGCGTCCAGGTCGGCGCAAGCCGCCTCGAAGGTGATTCCGGGGGCCAGGCGGCCGATCCCCTCGAAGATGCGCAACTTGAGCAGATCCGGTTCGGCATAGGCCCAGGCGGCCGGGCTCCAGACCTCCGTGCCGTCCGGGTAGTCGAACCCCGCGGGCAGCACGCCGACGACGGTCGTCGGCTGCCCGTCGATCGGCACGGAGCGGCCGACGATCGCCCGGTCGGCTCCGAACCTCCGGCGCCAGAGTCCGTCGGAGATCACCGCCACCGGCTCGGCGCCCGGGTGATCGTCCTTGGTCTGTAGTGTTCGCCCGAAGGCGGCGCGCACACCCAGGACGGAAAAGAGATTGCTGGTCGCCACTCGGTTTCGGACGTGAGACGGCTCTCCCCCGCGGCTGGTCGGCCCCAGAATCGAGTCGGCGACCGACGAGCCGACGAGGGCGAGCTCGGAGAACGACGACGAGCGCTGGCGCCAACGGTCGTAATCGGCCAGGGCCACCTCGATCCACGGCGCCCGGTTCGGAATCTCTCCCCAGATCGCGACCAGACGGTCGGGTTCGGCGAACGGCCGAGGAGCGAGCAGCACCGCGTCGGCGAGGCTCCACATCGCCGTTGAGGCGCCGATTCCGAGGGCCAGGGTGGCGACCACTGCGGCCGTGAATCCGGGGGTCCGCCGGACATTGCGGAGGGCGAGGCGAAGGTTTCGCGCAAAGCTCACGAAAGGTGCTACGGCGTAGCCCCGCGCGGGTTGCGGCGGCCTCCCCTCCGTCGGCTCGATATACTGCGCAGGGTTCAAGATGACGCCGGATCGTGCGTCGCACGTCCGAACCCGGGAGGAAGCCAGGAATGAGCCGAACGAAGACGTTCCCCACACTTGCTCTCTTCGCCACTCTCCTCGGCATCGCGTCGGGCTCCTTCGGAGCGAGCGCTCGGTCCGCGGAGGCGAACGCCGCCTCGGCGGCGGCCTTCGAACGGGGCGCGCGCGCCGCGTCCGTCGGCGGGTTCGTGGTGCCGGGGAGCTTCTCCCGCCGCGTGCTCTCGGGCAACGTCGCCGAGTATTCGGCCCAGCTGCGGGTAGGGCTCGGCGAGCGTGACGTCATCGGCCTCCACCGGGTGGTCAAGGAGAGCTCGCCCGGCCACCCGGCCCACGCGGCCAAGGCGATCTTCCTTGCCCACGGCGACGCCTGGAACTTCGACGCCGCGTTCCTTTCCGCGGTCGCCTCGCCGGCCGTCGCGGATTCCGCGGCGCTTCCGGTCTATCTCGCGCAACGCGGCGTCGACGTCTGGGGCATCGATTTTCGCTGGACCCTCCTGCCCGCCGACGCCACCGACCTCGAGGAGATCGCCGATTGGGGAATCGAGACGGACGCCCGGGACCTCGGAATCGGTCTCGCGGTTGCCCGCGGCATCCGCCTCGCGACCGGCAACGGGAACCGGAAGGTCCATCTCCTCGGTTGGAGCCGCGGCGCCCAGACCGTCCTGGTCTACCTCGGCGCCGAGAGCCAGCTGCCGCCGGGGCTCCGGCAGACCCGCGGCGCGGTGCTGGTCGATTCGCTCCTCAAGTCCGACGACCCGGCGATCCGCGCCGCCGCTTGCGCCCGCCTCGCGAGCAACGAGGCACTGCTCGCCGCGGGGCAGACCGTGGCGACCTCCGGCGGGCTGTTCGTCGCGCTCGGCACCCTTGCCGAGACCGCCCCGAGCGGCGGGTCGCCGATCGTCCCCGGTCTCACGAATCTCGAGGTCGGACGGCTGGCCGGATCGGCCACCTATCAGTTCCTGCCACCCGGACAGTCGTTCGTACCGCTCTACCATTTCACCGGCGGCACGTTCGACGGAGCGGGCCTCCCGACCGGCCTGACCTACACTTCCGAGGCGCACTGGTACGACTTCCTCGAGGGCGCTTCGCCACTCGAGCCGAATCGCCTTCTCGCCGACGGCGACGCGCCGATCTGCGACCAGGACGACGTGCCGTTCGACGATCATCTGGGAGACATCGAGGTTCCGATCCTTTACCTCGGCGCGGGAGGAGGCGTGGGCGAGTACGGCGTCTATACGACCACCGTCCTCGGCAGCGACGACGTGACCACCCACGTGGTCCGCCTCGGCCCGCCTTCGGCGCGCGCGACCGAGATCGGCCACGTCGACATCTTCACCGCGACCAACGCCCCCACCCTGTTCTGGCGCCCGCTCCTCGATTGGATCGCGGCGCACTGAGGAGGCATGAAACCGTGCTGATTCGTCCCCTCGCCCGCGCGGCGATGTTGTTCCTCGGCGTGGCGCACGCCGCCGTCGCGGCGCCGCCGCCGAATCCTTCGCCGCGCTCGGTCGAGACGGCCGCCTACGCCAAGGCGACCTACGGCGACCGATCGATCGCCACCCTCGGCGAGATGGTCGCGTTCCGTACGGTCGCCCGCGAAGGCGTGCCGGCGGCCGACAACCCTGAGGTGAAAAAGCTCTCGGCCTATCTCGCGGCCAAGGCGAAAGAGCTGGGCTTCGACTTCGCGGACCGCGGAGGCGTGGTGTTGATCGGCGTCGGCAAGCGCGACGCGATCCCCGCCGATCGCATCGGCCTGATCGTCCACGGCGACGTGCAACCGGTCGACCCCTCGAAATGGGCGAAGGATCCGTTCACACTCGACGCCGAAAGCGAGCCAGGCAAGCTGCTCGGCCGCGGCACCGAGGACGACAAGGGGCCTCTCGCGACCGCCCTCTACGCGATGAAAGCGCTCGCCGACCGGGGGCTCGCCGACGGCAAGCGAATCGAGCTGATCGTTTCGATGAGCGAAGAATCGGACTGGGAACCGATGCAGAAGCTCCTCGAGGGCTGGATCCCGCCCGCGCTGAACGTCGGCCTCGACGCCGATTACCCCGTGGTCATCGCCGAGAAGGGCTGGTGCTCGATCGAGCTCGGAATCGATCCGGTCCCGGCGAGCGGCGACGGTCCGCGGCTCGCGAGCGTCTCCGGCGGATTCTTTCTCTCCCAGGTGCCCGAAGACGCCGAGGCGACGATCGCCGGTGCCACCCCGGAGATCACCGCTAGGCTGATTTCCGCGGCGCGGCACGACGGCGACGTCCGTTTCACGTTCGAACCGCGCGGAGAGGGCGATCTGGTGGTCCGCGCCCGCGGGGTCTCGGCGCATTCCTCCACTCCATGGGACGGCAAGAACGCGATCGCCCACCTCGCGGCGCTGTTGAACCGCGAACGCTGGCCCGACGGCCAGGCCGCGCGGATGGTCCGGTTGCTCGACGACCTCGTGGGCACCGGAATCTACGCCGAGAAGTTCGGACACCTCGGCTACGAGCATCCGTTCATGGGCAAGGCGACGCTATCGCTCGGAACGCTCAAGGTCGTCGACGGTCGTTTCGTGGCGGGGCTCAACCTCCGGCGGCCTGCCGGGCGCACGAAGAGCGAGGTCGAAGATTCGATCCGCGAAGCGGTCGAGGCCTGGACGAAGGCGAGCCAGGTCCCGGTCGCCCTGAAGAGCGACATCTACGACCCCCACTACATCGAGAGCGCGCCGCACATCCCGGTCCTCCTCGGCGTCTTCGCCCATTACACCGGCAAAGCCGACGCAAAGCCGATCTCGATCGGCGGCGGCACGCACGCGCGTCTCTTTCCGAACGGCGTCAACTTCGGTCCCGGAATGCCTGGCGAGGTCTACACCGGCCACAGCGAGCACGAGTGGATCGGTCGCGACAGGATGCTCCTGAACCTCGAGATGTACACCGCAATGCTCGCCGAGCTCGCCGGGAAGTAGGGCGTATAATTTTCCGAGGGGAGGCGACGATGACGACGAAGATCTTTTGGAGCGGTGACAGCCAGGTCGTCCGGCTGCCGAAGGGCTTTCGGTTCGCGGACGACGCCGAGGAGGTCGTGATTCGACGCGATGGGGACAGGATCATCCTGGAGCCCCTCTCCGCCACTGAGTGGCCCGCCGAGTTTTGGACCGCGTTCGACGGTATGCCAGCGAATTTTGAACGTCCCCCGCAGGTGGAAGCGGATCGCGAGGAGCTGAGCATCTGATCTACTTGCTCGATACAAACATCTGCATCTACGCCCTAAATCACCGGCCTCCGGAAGTGCGAAAGAAACTCGAAGCCGTGGGCCGAGCGGCGATCTCGCTCAGCGTCATCACCGTCCATGAGCTTCGGCTAGGCGCCGAGAAGAGCATGGACCCGGGCCGCGCCCATGATCGCTTGGACGCTTTCCTCACCCCCCTGCGTGTTCTCTCCTTCGACCAGGAAGCCGCATTAGCCAGCGCGCGCGTCCGCGGGCACCTCGGAAGGACCGGCCGGAAGATCGGAGCGCTGGACAACCTGATTGCTGGGCACGCCCTCGCGACGAAGCAAGTCCTGGTCACCAACAACGAAGGAGAATTCTCTCGAATCCCCGGCCTGGTGATTGAAAACTGGATGACGCCATGACCCGCCCCACCGATGCTCCTTCGGGCGAATCGGGCCTCGCCGTCGAGAGAAGGAAGAAGACCGCCCGTCCGAAGCGTTACAAGGTGCTACTGCACAACGACGACTTCACCAGCATGGAGTTCGTCGTCCACGTCCTGGTCACCCATTTCCGCCGCCCTCCGGGCGAGGCGACGCAGATCATGCTCGAGGTCCATCACCAAGGAGTCGGTATCGCTGGGGTTTATTCCAGGGAGATCGCCGAAACCAAGATCGCCGAGGTGACCGCGGAAGCGCGCGCCGAGGGCATGCCGCTCCTGCTCACGCTCGAGCCCGCCGAAGGAGACGCTTGAACCTCTCGCAGTCGCTTCAGATCAGCCTGTCGGTGGCGCTTTCCGAAGCCGCCCGGCTCGGCCATGAATACGCCGGTGTGGAGCACCTCCTCTACGCCCTGACGCTCGATCGCGGCACCGCCGACGTCCTGCGCCATTCCGGCGCCGATCTCGAGCTGTTGAAACGCCAGCTCGCGAAGTTCCTCGCCGAGGAGATCGACCGCATCGACGACGAGGATTTCGAGCCTCGGTTGGGACTGGGGGTCCGGCATGCACTGGCGCGGGCGAGCGCCCAGGTCGCCGGCTCCGGCCGCGACGAAGTACGCGGCTCCGACGTCCTGGTCGCCCTGTTTGCCGAGCCCGATACGTACGCGATCTCGCTGCTCGACGAGCAGGGGGTCTCGCGGCTCGACGTCATTTCCTTCTTGTCGCACGGCGTGTCCCGGCTCTCGCCCGCCTCGCCGGGCTCGTTCGACCGCCCGTCGGACGCCGACCACGGCGCCACCGGCGAGCGCGATGAAGACGACGAGGAGGGCGACGCTGCGCCCGTCGGCGATCCGCTTCGCGCGTTCTGCCAGGAGCTCACGGCGTTCGCCAAGAAAGGAGCGATCGATCCGTTGATCGGCCGCGACCGCGAGATCGAGCGAACGCTCCACATCCTGCAGCGGCGGCGGAAGAACAACCCGATCTACGTCGGCGATCCCGGCGTGGGCAAGACCGCCCTCGTCGAGGGGCTCGCCTTGCGCATCGCGAAGGGAGACGTTCCCGAGCGCTTCGCCGAGACGCGAATCTTCCGGCTAGACCTCGGCGCGCTGCTCGCCGGCACCCGGTTCCGGGGCGATTTCGAGAACCGGTTGAAAGCCGTGCTCGCCTCACTCGCCGCGATACATACCGCCGATTCGCAGAAGGACGTCGCGACGGGCGCCGACGATCGGTCCGAGGGTAACGAGCCGGCCAAGAGCCCGCGGACCGGCGCCGCCCGCGACCGGAGACCGATCCTCTTCATCGACGAGATCCACACCCTGATCGGCGCCGGCGCCGCCGGGCGTGGCTCGATGGACGCCTCGAACTTGCTCAAGCCCGCCCTCCAGGACGGCATCCTCCGCTGCATCGGTGCCACCACTTGGGAGGAGTACCGGCAGAACTTCCAGCGCGACGCGGCGCTCGCCCGGCGCTTCCAGAAGGTGGAGGTGCTCGAGCCGACGGTCGAGGAGACCGTGCGCATCCTCGAAGGGCTCCGCGAGCGCTACGAGCTGCACCACGGCATCGCCTACACCAAGGCCGCGCTCCGCGCCGCGGCGGAGCTCGCCGAGCGCCACCTGCGCGACAAGAGGCTGCCGGACAAAGCGATCGATCTGCTCGACGAAGCGGGTGCAGCGGTTTCGCTTGCGGGCGGCAAGCGGGTCGGCGCGCCCGAGGTCGAGAAGATCCTCGCCACGATGGCGCAGATTCCTCCCAAGCGCGTCCACGGCAGCGACCGCGACCGGCTGCAGAACCTCGAAGGGGAGCTCAAGGCGGTGGTATTCGGGCAGGACGCGGCGATCGAGCGCCTGGTCGCGGCGATCAAGGTCTCCCGAGCCGGGCTCCGCGAGCCGCAGAAACCCGTAGGCTCGTTCCTGCTCACGGGTCCCACGGGCGTCGGCAAGACCGAGATGGCGAAGCAGCTCGCCGCGACGCTCGGCATCGCGTTCCTCCGTTTCGACATGAGCGAGTACATGGAGCGCCACACGGTCTCCCGGCTGGTCGGCGCCCCGCCGGGCTACGTCGGCTACGACCGCGGCGGCCTATTGACCGAGGCGGTCGCAAAAAGCCCGCACGCCGTGCTGCTCCTCGACGAGGTCGAAAAAGCGCACGAAGACGTCTTCAACCTTCTGCTTCAGGTGATGGACCACGGCACGCTCACCGACACGAACGGCAAAGCGACCGATTTCCGCCATGTAATCCTGCTCATGACCTCGAACGTCGGCGCGCGCGAAATGGCGCAGCGGACCCCCGGCTTCGGCGCTGCGCCGGCCGGAGAAAGCCGCGCCGAGATGGTCCACGACCGCCCCGGCGCTCCGTCGTACCGCGGCGACCCCGCGGGCGACCAGGCCTTCGAGCGTCTGTTCAGCCCCGAGTTCCGCAACCGGCTCGACGCCCGACTCCGCTTCCGCCCGCTCGATCCCGCGGTGATGGAGCGGATCGTCGACAAGATGATCGGCGAGCTCGGCAAGCAGCTCGAAGCGAAGAAGGTGACGCTCGGGCTCACCCCCGAGGCGCGCGCGTTGCTCGCTCAGAAGGGCTACGACCCCGCCTTCGGCGCCCGCCCGCTCGGTCGCGTGATCGACGAGTCGATCCGCCAGCCGCTCACCGACCAGCTACTGTTCGGCAAGCTCCAGAACGGCGGGAAGGCGGTCGCGAAAGAGGTGGAGGGCACGATCGTCATCGAGGTCGTGGAGAAGCCGTGAGTCCTATCCTGGGTGGATAGCCCCAATCGAAGGCGTAAACCGGCTCGCCATTCCGAATGAGATCCGGCCTCGCCGGCTAAGCGTTCGAGGTCGCATAGAAGCGCCACCGACCAGAAGAGCATCGGAATCTCTCTCAGTACGGCCCGTGCCTATCCCGAAGCGAGCAACTCTCGCTTGGCATCGGGCGAGAGGCCCCGGACTTTGAGGAGGACGCGCGCGATCGTCTCGCTCTGGCCGGGTCGGGTTTCCGCCGCGAGAACCGCCGCTTCGAGCCCGGCGATCGTTGGCGTTTCGAACAGGCTCTTGAGCTTCAGCTCTACCCGAAACGTCGCCGAGATTTTGGATAGGAGCCCTACCGCGAGCAACGAGTGCCCCCCCAAATCGAAGAAGCCGTCTTCGATCGCAAGATCGGAAGTCGCCTCCGGAAGCGTTTCGCGCCAGAGCTCGGCGATCAAACATTGGATTGCCGACTTCGGCGCCGTTCGTGGGCCCGCGGCGAGTCGTTCTGGTTCGGGCAACGCGCGTCGATCGATCTTGCCCGTGGGGCCGAGCGGCCACTCCTCCACCTCCGCGAACGCCGAGGGAACCATGTAGTCGGGCAACCGGCCCGCGACAAACCTGCGCAGCTCGACGAAGCGCTCGGAGCCCAAGGACGGACGAAGGCCGTCGATCCATCGCACCCAGGCCACCAGCCGCTTGCCGACGCCTGGCGCCTCGCGCGCGAGGACGATCGAGTCCCTCACTGCGGGATGCGCGCCGAGAGCGGCCTCGATCTCTCCCGGCTCGATCCGGAAACCGCGGATTTTGATCTGCTGATCGAGCCGACCGAGGTAGTCGAAACTGCCGTCGCCCCGCTGCCGGACGCGATCGCCGGTTCGATACAGCCTCTCGCCGCATTTGCCAGTAAAGGGGTTGGGGCGGAATCGCTCGGCCGTAAGGTCTGGCCGATCGAGATACCCTCGCGCGAGCAAGCCACCCAGCACCAGCTCGCCCAGGCCGCCCAGCGGTGCCAACCGATTCGCTTCGTCGACCACATAACCCGTGCGGCTCGGCAACAGCCGGCCGATCGAAACCGAGCCGGATTCCGCCAGCCGTCCGACCGAGAGGTCGTAGCAGGTCGCCGTCACCACTGTCTCGGTCGGACCGTAGCCGTTGTAAACGACCGGGCCTCCGGGCCGCATCGCCATCCGTTTCCGGAACCGCTCCGCCGCCGCGGGCGTCATCGCTTCGCCGCCCGTGACCAGAACCCTCAAGACCTCGGGCAGCGGATCCTCCGCGCGGCTCCACTCCGTCCAGACCGCCGTAGGCAAATTCGCGTTCGTAATGCCCCACCGAGTCATCCAGGCCGAAAGCTCCAACGGATTCGGCAGCTCCGAGCCCCGCACCACCAAAGTCCCGCCGCTCGCCAACGCGACACCGACCTGCTCCATCGAAACGTCGAAGCTCGCCGAAGCGAACTGCACCACCCGATCGGTGCCATCCATCCGGTAAAACTCAGAAGCTGCCGCGAAGTGGCCCACCCCATGTCGATGGCTCACGCCCACACCCTTCGGAGTTCCGGTCGAACCCGACGTATAAATGAGATACGCAAGGTTTTCCGCCACCGCTGATCGAGGACTCTCCTCCGCTCCGAAGTCCTCCCCCTCCGGAAGCCCACTCTCCTTACTGACAAGAAGCGGCGCAACGCGTCCGTGCCACCCCTCCCACCCCGACGTCAGGTCCTCCCAGTAGGCACCGCGGACGACCACCGCAACCGCCCCGGAATCCACCACCAGCAATCGCCGTCGTTCCACAGGCAGCTCCGGATCGATCGGTAGATAGCAACCGCCCGCTTTCCAGATCGCGATCATCGCGAGCACCCGATCGACCGACCGCTCGATCGAGACTCCGACCACCTTCTCCGGGCCAACACCCAGACCCGCCAATCGACGCGCCAGGCGATCCGTGTGCCTCTCCAACTCCATCCATGAATACTTTCGCCCCGGCTCGTGCTCGGACTCCAAAGCCAACGCCGTTGGCTTTTCGCGCGCCCACCGCCGCACGAAGTCGTGCACTACGCTCGCGGGCAATTCCTCCCCGCCCTCATTCCATTCATAGAGCAGTTGATGCCGCTCCAGTCGCCCCAGAAGCTCCGCCTCGGCAAGCCGCTGCTCGGGAGCTTCCGCCACGACCCGTGCCATCCGCTCGAACCCGGCCAGCAGCCGCGCGCCGGTCGCCGGATCGAACTGATCCGTGTTCAGCTCCAGCTCGGCGAGCCAACCCTCTTGGACCGGCGACACCACGAGAGCGAGATCGAGCTTTGCCGCTCCGCCGGAGAGGCCCGCAACGGTGGTCTCCAATCCCGGGAGGTTAAACGCCTCTGGTGCCACATCCGGCAGGTTTTGGAACGCGAACGACACCTGATAGATCGGCGGGACGTTCCCTCCGCGCGCGACGCCCAGCTCCGCCACTAGACGCTCGAACGGGAAGTCCTGATGCGCGAACGCGCCGATCGAGGCTTCGCGCGCATGGGTCAGCAACGAGCGCAGGGGCGCGGAAGGATCGGCAGTTATCCGGAGGGCCAGCGAGTTGACGAAGAAGCCGATCAGGCCTTCGGTCTCGGCGCGATTGCGGTTTGCGATCGGCGTGCCGATCACCAGATCGCGGCCCGAACCCAGGCGGCTCAAGAGGCCTGCCCAGGCTGCCAAAAGCATCATGAAGGGAGTTGAGGCTTCGGCGTTCGCGCGCGTGCGGATCGTTCGTGCTAGCTCGGGCGGTAGCAAGCATCGGGCGATTGCCGCTCGGCGCTTCGGGGCGGACGGCCGCGGTCGGTCCGTCGGCAACTCGAGCGCCTCCGGCGCGCCGGCCAGCCGGGCTTTCCACCAAGCGAGCTCGCGCTCGTAACGCTCACCCGAGAGCTGGCGCCGCTGCCAGAGGGTCCAGTCCGAGTAAGAGATCGGCAGGCCCGGCAGGTGCGCCGCTCTCTTTTCAACGAAGGAGGTGTAGGCCTCAGCGATCTCGCGCGAGAAGACCGACATCGACCAGCCGTCGATTGCGATGTGATGGAAGCTGAAGATCGCGTCGTGGAGCGCCGGGCCGCGGCGGACCAAAAGCACGCGCACCACCGGACCGCGCGCGAGGTCGAACGGCCTGCGGCCGAGAAGGCCACCGATTCGCGCGGCCTCGTCCGACACGACGGATCCAGCCGACATAGGCGAGTCGATAGGCGAAATCCCCTGCAGATCGACGCACGGAAAGCGCGAAAAACTCGTCGAAGGCGGATCGACGATCTGCCGCGCCACGTCTCCGACCTGCACGTAGCGCGTCCGCAACGGCTCGTGCCGTGCGACGACATGCGAGAGCGCGGCCTCCAGGGCCGGCACCGACAGTGCCCCTTCGAGCGTCAATCGAAAACCGATGTTGTACGCCGCCGAGCCCGGCTCCAATCGATCGAGGAACCACAATCGCTCCTGCGCGAAAGACAACGGCACCTCGTCCGACTCGCTCGCCCCGCGCGCAATCGGTTCGGCCCTCTTCCCCTCGTTGAGCTTTTCTTCCACCGCCGCTGCCACGCCCTCGACTGTCGAGCGCGCGAAAACCTCCGCCAGCGGCAGCTCGATTCCGAAGACCTCGCGCACCCGCGAAACCAATCGCGTCGCGAGCAACGAATGCCCACCAAGCGCGAAGAAATCGCCATCCACTCCGACCCCACCGACTCCGAGCAATTCCCCGAACACTCCCGCCAGGATCTCCTCGATCGGCGTGCGAGGCGCCGTGCTCTTGCCCACCTCGCCGTCGAAGACCGGATCGGGCAGCGCCCGCCGGTCGATCTTCCCCGAAGGCGTCAACGGCCAAACCTCGACCTCGACGAAGGCCGCCGGCACCATGTACTCCGGCAGGATCCTCGCCAGGTGCGCACGTAAGTCCGGCCCTTTGACCTGCTCTCGCAGGCGAACCCAAGCGACCAGTCGGTCCCCGATCTTTGGTGCCTCGCGCACCGCAACGACCGAATCGATCACCTGAGGATGCGCGGCGAGCGCCGCTTCGATCTCGCCCAGCTCGATGCGGAAGCCGCGGATCTTCACCTGTTGATCGAGCCGGCCGAGGTGATCGAAGGTGCCGTCGCCCCGCTGCCTTACGCGGTCGCCGGTGCGATAGAGCCTCTCGCCGTCTTTGTCAGTAAAGGGGTTGGGACGGAATCGCTCGGCCGTAAGGTCCGGCCGATCGAGATACCCTCGCGCGAGCGGTCCGCCGAGCGCCAGCTCGCCGGTCCCTCCGAGCGGCACCGGGTTCCCGACTTCGTCGACGACGAAGCCCACGCGCCCTGGCAGCAAGCGGCCGATCGAAACCGAACCCACTTCCGGAAGCGCGCCCCGCAAGACGTCATGGCAGGTCGCCGCAACTACCGCCTCGGTCGGTCCATAGGCGTTGAGCGCCAAGAGAGAAGAACCCCGCTCGACCCGTTCCCTCAGCCGACTCGCCGCCTCGGCCGGCATCGCCTCGCCTCCGGCGTAGAACATCCGCAAAGCTTCCGGCAGCGGCCGATCGCTTCGCGTCCATTCGGCAAACAGCGGCGTGGGCATCGTCACGCAAGAAATCTGCAGCCGCTCCAACCAAGCCGAGAACTCGGACGGCGCCGGCATCTCCGGCCCGCGAACGACGAGCGTCGCCCCCGCGGCCAATGCACATCCCACCTGATCGACCGAAAGATCGAAGCTCATCGCTCCCAACAAGGCCACTCGATCGCGCTCGCTCCATCCATACCGTTCCACCGACGAAGCGAAATGCCTCACCGCCTCGCCATGCGCGACCCCGACCCCTTTCGGCATCCCCGTCGACCCCGAGGTATAGATCAGATAAGCAAGGTTTTCCGCCACCACCTTCCGAGGAGCCACCGCCGCTCCGAAGTCCACCCCCTCCGGAAGCCCACTCTCCTTACTGAGAAGAAGCGGCGCGACCCTCCCGCTCCACCCCTCCCAACCCGCCGTCAGGCCCTCCAAGAAGGCACCGCGGCTGACCACGACTACCGCCCCGGAATCCACCACCAACAATCGTTGCCGCTCCACCGGCAGGACCGGATCGACCGGTAGATAACACCCGCCCGCCTTCCAAACAGCGACCATCGCCAAGACCCGATCGACCGACCAATCCAACGACACCGCGACCACCTTTTCCGGTCCGACACCCAGCCCCGCGAGCCGCCGAGCGAGCGCATCCGTGTGCTCCTCCAGCGCAGCCCAAGAAACTCCTCTCGCCGGTTCGTGCTCCGACTTCAACGCGAGGGCCTCCGGCCGCTCACGAGCCCACCGCGTCACGAAGTCCTGCACGCGAGCCTCTACGAACGCGGCCCTCTCCCAACCCCTCTCCCACCCGCTCGCGTTCCATTCGCAGAGCATCTGGTGCCGCTCCGCCGGCCCGAAAACCTCCACGTCACCCAGCGCTCGCTCCGGATGTCCGGCCACCGCCACCGCCATCCGCTCGAACGCGGCGAGCAACCGAGCCCCCGTCGCCGGGTCGAACCGGTCGAGCGAGATCTCGATCCGTGTCCTCATCGAATCACCGGAGTTCCGCCCTGGAACCACGATCAAGCCGAGATCGAACTTCGCGCCCTCCCCGGAGAGCTCCTCCGCGGTCATCTCCACGCCGGGCAGGACGACCGGCTCCGGGAGGTTCTGAAACGCGAAGGAGACCTGACCCGGAGGCGTTCCCCCGCGCTCCGCCAATTTCTCGAACGGAAAGTCTTGATGGGCGTAGGCCGCGAGCGACGCGTCCCGGACGCGTGAGATGAGATCTCCGAGCGCGACGTTCCGTCTCGGGATCTCGATCCTCAGGGCGAGCGTGTTGACGAAGAAGCCGACCAAGCCCTCGGTTTCCGAACGGTTCCGATTCGCGATCGGCATCGCGAGCACCTGATCGAGCCCGGCGCCGAAGCGTTCGAGAAGCGCGCACCAAGCCGCGAGCAAAACCATCGAAAGCGTCGCTCCCACGCTTCCGGCGCACGCCGCGAGTCGCCCCGAAAGCTCTTCGGCGAGCTTGCCCTCGACCGACCATCCTCTGCGGGAAGGGTACGCGGGGCGCGGATGATCGAACGGCAAATCGAGTGCCTCGGGCGCTCCCGCGAGACGTTCGCGCCACCAGGCGAGCTCTCGCTCGTACACCGCGCCCGAGAGCCACGCCCGCTGCCAGAGCGACCAATCGGCGTAACCGAGCGGCAGTGCGGCGAGCGCCGGCTTTCGATGCTCGATCCAAGCGGTATAGAGCTCCACCAACTCGCGGGAGAAGATGCCGAGCGACCAACCGTCCGTCGCGATGTGGTGGAAGACGAGGAGCAGGTCGCATCGCCCGGTGCCGAGCACCACCCGAGCCGCGCGCAACATGGAGGATCGCGCGAGGTCGAACGGGCGCCGGCCCTCCGACCGGGCGAGGCGCGCGGCCTCTCCTTCGGCCTTCGGAGAGATCCCCGCCAGGTCGACGCGCGGCCAGCGAAAAGCCCGCGCGGCCTCCGTTGCAGGGTCGATCGCCTGGATCGGCCCCCCGTTCGACTCGACGATCCGGGTGCGTAGCGGTTCGTGTCGCGCGATCAGCGTTCGAAGGGCCTCGAGCAGCGCCGTCTCGTCGAACTCCCCCCCAAGCCTCAGACGAAGCCCGGCGTTGTACGTCGCGCTTCCAGGCTCGAGCCGATCGAGGAACCACAGCCGCTCCTGGGCGAACGAAAGTGGTATCTCAGCCGGGCGGCGCGGCGGCGGCAAGAGCGGCGGCGCCATCTGAAGCGCCGAAGGAGATCCGGACCCGCGCAAAGAGTCGATCCGGGAGGCGACGCCCGCCACCGTCGAAACCGAAAACAGCTCGGCGAGGGGGAGCTCGACCTCAAAAATCTTTCGTACCCTGGAGACCAAGCGGGTCGCCAGCAGCGAATGGCCGCCGAGCGCGAAGAAGTCCGCCTCCGATCCGAGATCGGATGCCCCAAGTAGCTCGGCGAAGAGTCCCGCCACGATCTCTTCGGTGGGCGTCCGTGGGGCGGTCCGCTCCCGGGCCTCCTCGGCGAAGACCGGATCTGGAAGGGCGCGGCGATCAATTTTTCCACTCGGGGAGACGGGCCACCGTTCCACCGCGACGAACGCCGAAGGCACCATGTACTCCGGCAGCCTACCCATGAGATAGGCCCGCAGGTCGGCGGTCCATCCCTTCTCGTCGCGCGACGATTCGGCCGTGAGGGTCCGTCGGAGCCAAGCGATCAAACGCTTTCCCACGCCCACGGATTCGCGTGCGAGGACGATCGCCTCTTGGATCTGCGGGTGCGATTCGAGGGCGGCTTCGATCTCCCCCGGCTCGATGCGGAAGCCGCGGACCTTGATCTGCTGGTCGATCCGGCCCAGGTAATCGAACGATCCCTCGCCCCGCTGCCGCACGCGGTCGCCGGTGCGATAGAGCCTCTCACCGTCCTCGCCGGCAAAAGGGTTGGGACGGAATCGCTCGGCCGTGAGGTCCGGTCGATCGAGATACCCTCGCGCGAGCAGTCCGCCCAACACCAGCTCGCCGATTCCGCCGAGCGGTGCAAGCCGGCCCTCCTCATCCACCACGTAACCCGTCCGGCCCGGTAGGAGCCGACCGATGGAGATCGAACCCGACTCGGGCAGTGGCCCCTGACGGAGATCGAAAGCCGTGGCGGTCACGACCGCCTCGGTCGGCCCGTACGCGTTGAGCAGCCGCGGCGGGCGCCCGCATTCGGCCAGCTTTTCTCGAAAGCGGACCGCGGCGGCGGGAGCCATCGCCTCTCCGCCGACGACCAGAACACGAAGCGCCTCGGGGATCGGAGCGTCGGAATGCGCCCATTCGCTCCAGACGGCGGTCGGCAGGTTCGCGTCGGTGATCGCCAACCGGTCGAGCCAAGCCGGAAGATCCAGGGGCAGCGCCGGACCTCGCACCACCAGCGCGCAGCCGCAGGCGAGCGACAGGCCCACCTGCTCCATCGAAACGTCGAAGCTCGCCTCCGCGAACTGGACGATTCGGTCCCTATCCCCCAGTCCGTAAAAAGCCTTCGCCGCCGCAAAATGCCCCGCCGCGGCTCGGTGGCTCACGCCCACGCCCTTCGGCATCCCCGTCGAACCCGACGTATAGATCAGATACGCAAGGTTTTCCGCCAGCGCCGATCGAGGACTCTCTTCCGGCCCGAAGTACCCGCCCTCCGGAAGGCCATCCTCTTTACCGAGGAGAAGCGGCGCCACCCGTCCGTGCCACCCCTCCCAATCCGACGTAAGGTCCCCCCAGAAGGCAACGCGAGTCACTACCGCCACCGCTCCCGAATCTGCCACCAACAACCGTCGTCTCTCGACGGGAAGCTCGGGATCGATCGGCATATAGCACCCACCCGCTTTCCAAATCGCCACCATCGCCAACACACGATCGACCGACCGTTCCAGCGAAACCCCGACCACCCACTCCGGCCCCACGCCCAACCCCGCCAGCCGCCGCGCCAATCGGTCCGTATGGGCATCCAACTCCGACCACGAGTACACCCGTCCCGGCTCATGTTCCGACTCCAACGCCGACGCCGTAGGTCGTTCGCGAGCCCACCGTCGCAGGAAGGCGTGAAGGATCCGTTCCGGCAACTCCGCTCCGCCCTCATTCCATTCATAGAGCAGTTGGTGCCGCTCCAACGGCCCCAGAAGCTCCGCTTCTGCCAACGGCCTCTCCGGGGCCTCCGCCAACTCCCGCGCCATCCGCTCGAACTTGGCCAGCAACCGCGCGCCGGTGGCCGGATCGAACAGATCGAGGTTGACCTCCAACTGCGCTTCCAGTCGGTCCTCGAAGGGCGTCACCACCAGCCCGAGATCGAGCTTCGCCGTTCCGCCGTCCAGCTCTTCGATCGTTGTCGTCAGACCCGGCAGCATCACCGGAGCAGGGAGGTTCTGAAACGCGAACGACACCTGATAGATCGGCGGGACATTTCCTCCTCGGGCAACGCCGAGCTCCGCTACCAACCGCTCGAAGGGGAAGTCCTGATGGGCGAACGCCCCGAACGACGCTTCGCGAACCGAGGACAGGAGCGACCTCATCGGCGCGGTCGGATCGGCGGTCACCCGGATCGCGAGAGAATTGACGAAGAAGCCGATCAGGCCTTCCGTTTCCGCGCGGTTGCGGTTCGCGATCGGGGTGCCGATCACGAGGTCACGGCCCGCCCCCAGGCGGCTCAGGAGGCCTGCCCAGGCTGCCAAAAGCATCATGAAGGGGGTCGAGGCTTCGGCGTTCGCGCGGGCGGCGATCGAGGTTGCCAGCTGCGGCGGCAGCGAGCGGCAAACTTGCGCAGCTTGCCGCTTCGGAGAGGAGGGCCGGGGCCGATCGACCGCAAGCTCGATCGCCTCCGGCGCGCCTTCGAGTTGAGTTCTCCACCAGACGAGCTCGCGCTCGTAGCGCTCGCCGGAGAGCTGGCGCCGCTGCCAGATCGCCCAGTCCGCGTAGGAGATCGGCAGATCGATAAGTCGTGCCGTTCGATTGTCGACGAAGGAGGAATAGGCCTCGGCGATCTCGCGGGAGAAGACCGCGAGCGACCAGCCGTCGATCGCAATGTGGTGGAAGGTGAAGATCGCGTCGTGGAGCGCCGGCCCTCGCCGGACCAATATCGCCCGCATCACCGGTCCACGGCCGAGGTCGAACGGTCGACGCCCGAGCAGGCGGCCGATCCGCGCCGCCTCGACCGACGCAATGGATGAGACGAACTCACCCAACGTAGGGGCCGAGCTTGCCTCCGCCATTGGATTGCGATGCTCGCGGGCGGAGGCAAGCTCCGCCCCTACGGAAAAGGACCGATTGACCCTCGAGATCGCCTCAAGATCGACACGCGAAAGGCTTGAGAATCTCGGCGAAGGTGGATCGATCTCCTGCCGAGCGACATCTCCCGGTTGCGCGTACCGCGTGCGCAGCGGCTCGTGCCGAGCGACCAGGGCAGCGAGCGCCGTCTCCAACGCGGGTACGCACAGCTCGCCCCCGAGCACCAGTCGAAACCCGACGTTATAGGTCGCCCGCCCGGGCTCCGAGCGATCGATGAACCACAATCGTTCCTGAGCAAACGACAGCGGCACCACATCCGAGCCGCCCCCCCGACGCTCGATCGCTCCGACCTCACTCCCCTCAATGAGCTTTTGCTTTTCCCGTTCCGCGGCCACCCGCGCCGCAATCCCCGAGACCGTCGCGCCAGCGAACAATTCCGCCAGGCCCAACTCCACCCCAAACTCCCGCCGAATCCGCGAGACCAGACGCGTCGCAAGCAGCGAGTGCCCACCGAGCGCGAAGAAGTCGTCGTCCGCCCCGACCTCCACGACCCCCAGCATCTCGGAGAACGCCTCGGCGAGGCCCCGCTCGATCGGAGTCCGCGGCGCGACGTAGCGCGCGGCCTCCACCTCCGGCTCCGGCAGCGCCCTCTTGTCGATCTTCCCGCTCGGGCTCTTCGGCCACCCCTCGACGGCGACGAACGCCGCCGGGACCATGTAGTCGGGCAGCCGCGCCGCGAGGAACCGCCGCAGCTCCGTCGGATCGACCGGAACCTCCTTCGACGAGGCCGGCCGATACCAGGCGAGCAACCGCGCCTCGCCCGTCGCACCCGCCCGCGCGAGGACGATCGCCTCTCCGACCCCTGGAGCGTCGGCGAGCGCCGATTCGATCTCCCCCGGCTCGATGCGGAAGCCGCGGATCTTCACCTGCTGGTCGATGCGGCCGAAGAAATCGATCGCGCCCGAGCCGGCGATACGGACCCGGTCTCCAGTCCAGTAGAGGCGAGCCCCCGGACTCCCGCGGTCCGCGCCGAACGGATCGGGGCGGAATCGCTCGGCGGTGAGATCCGGACGTCCGAGATATCCCCGTGCGAGAAAACCTCCCAGCGCAAGCTCGCCGCGGCCGCCGAGGGGCTGGATGGTTCCGGACCCATCGATCACCAACGCCGAGCGCCCGGGCAGGCTACGGCCGATCGAGACCGAGCCCGACTCCGGCAGCCGGCCCTGCGCGATGTCGTGGCAGGTCGCGATCACCACGGCCTCGGTCGGTCCGTAGCCGTTCAAGATCCTCGGCGGCACATCGCTCTCCGCGGCCCGGACGAGAAAGCGCTCCGCGGCCTGGGGCGACATCACCTCGCCCGCCGTCACCAGCACCCGCAGATCCCGCGGCAGCGGTCCGTCCGCGCGGCTCCACTCGGCCCAGACCGCCGTCGGCAAATTCGCATGCGTGATCCGATGGCGCTCCAGCCAATCGGTCAAATCGAGCGGGGGCGGCAGCTCCGGCCCGCGCACGACCAACGTGCCGCCGCAGGCGAGGGCCGTTCCCACCTGTTCCATCGAGACGTCGAAGCTCGCCGAGGCAAACTGGATCACCCGCTCGCTTGCATCCATGCGATAGAACGCGGCGGCCGAAGCGAAATGCCCCACCGCGTCCTCGTGCGAGACCGCAACTCCCTTCGGCGTTCCCGTCGAACCCGACGTGTAGATCAGGTAGGCCAGGCCCTGGGGCGCGGCCTCGCGCGAATTCCCCTCCGGTCCAGACTCCAGAGGCAAACCGCTAGCTTCATCGAGTAGGAGCGGCGCGAAACCCGCGCCCCGCGGTTCCCATTCCTCCATTAGCTCGTTCCAGAAAGCCGTGCGGCCGACGAACGCCACCGCCGCGGAATCCATCAGAAGGAGCCTCCGTCGCTCGACGGGTAGCTCCGGATCGACCGGCAGATAACAGCCTCCCGCCTTCCAAATCGCAACCATCGCAAGCAGGCGATCGACCGACCAGGGGAGCGACACGGCGACCACCCCCTCCGGTCCCACACCGAGCGCCGTGAGCCGTCGGGAGAGCCGTTCCGTGTGCGCCTCCAGCTCCGCCCAGGTGTAGCGTCTCCCGGGCTCATGCACGGACTCGAGAGCCAAACCGTCGGGCCGTTCCCGCGCCCACTTCCGTACGAAGTCGTGGATGCAGAGCACCGGGGCGCGAAACCCCGCCGCGCCATCGTTCCATTCGACGAGCAGCTGATGCCGCTCCTCGAGGGCAAGCAGCTCCGCCTCGGCGAGAAGCCGATCGGGTTGGTTTGCCATTTGCTCCGAAAGACGCTCGAAACCGGCGAGAAGCCGCGCGCCCGTCGCGGGGTCGAACACATCGAGATCGATCTCCAGGAGGGCGGACAAGCCGGAACCGTCCTCCGCTCTGCGTGGGGTGATCACCAACGACAGGTCGAGCTTGGCGACGCCACCGTCGAGCGGTTCGATCGTCGCCAAGAGCCCCGGCAGCTCCGCCGTCTCGGGGAGGTTCTGGAAGACCAGCGAGGTCTGGAACATCGGCGGCGCTCCCCCTCCGCGCGCGCCCGCCCGGTCGCCGACCAGCCGATCGAAGGGGAAATCCTGATGGGCATACGCCGCGAGCGCGGTCTCCCGCGCGTTTTCGAGGAGAATCCCGAGCGTGGCGCCGGCCTCCGCCCGGACCCTCATCACCAACGAGTTGACGAAGAACCCGATCAGACCTTCGATCTCAGACCGGTTGCGATTCGCGATCGGCGCCCCGACGGGAACGTCGCCACCCGCCCCCAGCCGCGAAAGGAGACCCGCCCACGCCGCGAGCAAAACCATGAACGGCGTCGAGCCCGAGGCACGAGCCCGCGCGCCGATCCGTGCGGCCAAGTCGCTACCGAGATCGCGGCGTACCCATTCGGCGGCATGCATCGCCTCACCCCGAGGCCGCGGCCGATCGCTCGGCAGGTCGATCGTCTCCGGCATGCCCTCGAGCCGGCTTCGCCACCACGAGAGCTCCCCGGCATACTTCTTACCCGAGAGCCACGCGCGCTGCCAGACCGCCCAGTCGGCGTACTCGATCGACAACGGCGGGAGCACCGCCAGGCGTCCTTCGACCGCGGCGGCATACAGCTCGGCCACCTCGCGCGAGAAGACCGAGAGCGACCAGCCGTCCGTTGCGATGTGGTGAAAGACCACCAGCAGATCGTGGCGCTCCGTGTCGATGCGCACGAGCGTCGCGCGAACAACCGGCCCGCGCGAAAGATCGAACGAACGCCGCCCTTCCGCAGCGGCCACCCGCGCGCCTTCTCTCTTCCGTTTCGACCCGAGAACCGAAAGATCGATCTTCGGGAGGCGGAAGCCATCCATAGCCTCCGCGGGCCCGATCGTCGTGAAAGGAATTCCCTCTCGCTCCCCGAATCGGCTCCGAAGCGGAGCGTGCCGGCTCACCACCCCGGCCAACGCGGAGCGCAGCGCTGACGGCACCAGGGGCCCCCTGAGCGAGAGGCGGAAACCGACGTTGTACGTCGATCGTCCCGGCGCCAACCGGTCCAGGAACCAAAGGCGCTCCTCGGCGAAGGAGAGAACACCCTCCCGTTCGGCGTCGGCCGCACGAACGATCGCCGGCGCCGGAGCCGCGCCCGAGGCCGCCTCGATCCGCTCGGCGATTTGCGCGACCGTCGAACCCGAAAAAAGCTCTGCGAGGGGAAGCTCGACGCCGAACGTCTTTCGGATGCGGGACGCCAACTGCGTCGCGAGCAGCGAGTGGCCACCGAGGGCGAAGAAATCGGCCTCGGCCCCGACGTCGGAGGCGCCGAGAAGCTCCCCGAACATCCCCGCGACGATCTCTTCCGTCGGCGTGCGCGGTGCAATCTTCTCGAATGTCTCTTGGAACGCAGGATCGGGCAGAGCGCGCCGATCGATCTTGCCCGATGGCGAAAGCGGCCACTCGTCGACCTCGACGATCGCCATCGGCACCATGTAGTCGGGCAATCGACCCTTGAGGAATGAGCTCAGCTCGGAGGACAGCGAGTCGGACGTGGCGTGAGGGTTGGCGCCGTCTCCGGCGCGTCGTACCCAGGCGATCAACCGTTTGCCCGTCGCGGCCGAGTCGCGGGCCAGCACGATCGCTTCTTTGATGTGCGGATACGCTTCGAGCGCCGCTTCGATCTCCCCCGGCTCGATCCGGAAACCGCGGATCTTGATCTGCTGATCGAGTCGGCCCAGATAGTCGAAGCTACCGTCGCCCCGCTGCCGAACGCGGTCGCCGGTTCGATACAGCCTCTCGCCGTCTTTGTCAGTGAAGGGATTGGGACGGAATCGCTCGGCCGTAAGGTCTGGACGATCGAGATAGCCTCGCGCGAGCAGACCACCCAGCACCAGCTCGCCGATTCCGCCCAGCGGTACCAGCCGGTCCTCCCCGTCAACCACGTAGCCCGTGCGACTCGGCAAGAGGCGGCCGATCGAAACCGAGCCCGATTCCGAGAGGCGCCCAAAGCGGAGGTCGTAACAGGTGGCGGTGACCACCGTCTCCGTCGGGCCATAGCCGTTGTAGACCACGGGAGACGTCGGCCGCATCGCCATCCGTTTCCGGAATCGCTCCGCGGCCGCGGGGGTCATCGCCTCGCCGCCCGTCACCAGCACCCGCAACCCCTCGGGCAGGGGATCCTCAGCCTGGCTCCACTCGGTCCAAACAGCCGTCGGAAGGTTCGCGTTCGTGATGCCCCACCGCGTCATCCAAGCCGAAAGCTCCAAGGGATTCGGCATCTCAGGCCCGCGCACGACCAATGCGCCCCCACTCGCCAACGCGACGCCCACCTGCTCCATCGAAACGTCGAAGCTCGCGGAGGCGAACTGCACCACCCGGTCGCTCCCATCCATCCGATAGAACCCAGACGCGGCCACGAAATGTCCCACCGCATGCCGATGGCTGATCCCCACGCCCTTCGGAGTCCCGGTCGACCCCGACGTATAGATCAGATACGCAAGGTTTTCCGCCACCGCCCATCGAGCCCGCTCTTCCGCTCCGAAGTCCTCCCCCTCCGGAAGCCCTCCCTCCTTACTGACAAGCAGCGGCGCCACCCGACCGTGCCACCCGTCCCACCCCGACGTCAGATCCTCCCAGTAGGCACTCCGGCCAACGACCGCCACCGCCCCCGAATCCACCACCAACAACCGTCGTCTCTCGACCGGCAACTCCGGATCGATCGGCAGATAGCAACCGCCCGCCTTCCAAATCGCCACCATCCCCAATACGCGATCGACCGACCGCTCGATCGAAACCCCGACGACCCTCTCCGGGCCCACACCCAGCCCCACCAACCGCCGCGCCATACGTTCGGTATGCGTGTCCAGCTCCGCCCACGAGTACAGCCGCCCCGGCTCATGCTCCGACTCCAACGCCAACGCGTCCGGCCGTTCGCGAGCCCACCGCCGCACGAAGTCGTGAATGACCCGGCCGGGCAACTGTCCCCCGCCCTCATTCCATTCGTAGAGCAGTTGATGCCGCTCCGCCCGCCCCAGAAGCTCGGCTTCAGCGAGCAGCCGCTCCGGGGCCTCTGTCAACTCCCAGGCCATTCGCTCGAACCCGGCCAGCAGCCGCGCTCCGGTCGCTGGATCGAACAGATCGAGGTTCACTTCCAACTGCGCTTCCAGCCGATCTTCGACCGGCGTCACCACCAACCCGAGATCGAGCTTCGCTGCGCCGCCGTCCAGCTCTTCGACCGTCGTCGTCAGCCCTGGCAGCATCACAGGCACCGGGAGGTTCTGGAATGCGAACGAAACCTGGTAGATCGGTGGGACGTTTCCTCCGCGCGTGACGCCGAGCTCCGCTACCAATCTCTCGAACGGGAAGTCCTGGTGAGCGAACGCTCCGACCGACGCCTCCCGCACGGAGGAGACCAACGACCGTAACGGCGCGGAGGGATCGGCGGTTACCCGGATCGCGAGCGAGTTGACGAAGAACCCGATCAGGCCTTCCGTCTCGGCGCGGTTGCGGTTCGCGATCGGGGTTCCGATCACGAGATCGGTGCCCGAACCTAGGCGGCTCAGGAGGCCTGCCCAGGCTGCGAAAAGCATCATGAAGGGAGTCGAGGCTTCGGCGTTCGCGCGGGTGGCGATCGACTTTGCCAACTGAGACGGCAGAGTGCGGCGGACCTGGGCAGCGTTCCGTTTCGGCACGGCCGGTCGCGGGCGATCGACGGGAAGCTCGGTCGCCTCCGGCGCGCCCTTGAGGTGCGATCGCCTCCAGGAAAGCTCGCGCTCGTAGCGCTCGCCCGAGAGGTGGCGCCTCTGCCAGATCGCCCAGTCCGCGTAGGTGATCGGCAGCTCAGGAAGACGTGCGGGGCGCTTCTCGACGAAGGACGAGTAGACCTCGGCGATCTCGCGCGAGAAAACCGCGAGCGACCAGCCGTCGATCGCTATGTGGTGGAAGGTGAAGATCGCGTCATGGAGCGCCGGGCCGCGGCGGGCCAGCACGGCGCGCCACACCGGACCTCGTGCGAGGTCGAACGGTCGGCGACCCTCGTTTCGCCCGATGCGCGCCGCTTCGACCGGTCTTCCCGCATCGAGCACCGCCGCGAGATCGACGAGCGGCCAGCGCGAAAAGCTCACCGAAGGAGGATCGACCTCCTGCCGGGCGACGTCCCCCGGTTGCGCATACCGCGTTCGCAACGGCTCGTGCCGTGCGACCACAGTGGCGAGCGCCGCCTCCAACGCGGGCACCCTTAGCTCGCCTCCGAGTACCAACCGAAACCCGACGTTGTACGTCGCCCGTCCGGGCTCCAGTCGATCGACGAACCACAACCGCTCCTGAGCAAACGACAGCGGCACGTCGTCCGACCCGCGCGCTACCCTCTCGATCGCTTGGACCTCACTCCCCTCGATGAGCTTTCGCTTTTCCTTCTCCGAAGCCACCCGCGCCGCAATCCCCGCGACGGTCGCCCCAGCAAACAGCTCCGCAAGGCCCAACTCCACCCCAAACCCCCGCCGAATCCGCGAAACCAGCTGCGTCACCAGGAGCGAATGCCCACCGAGCGCAAAGAAGTCCTCTTCGGCGCCAACCTCCGCGCACCCGAGAAGCTCGGCGAACAATCTTTCGATCTCGACTTCGAGCGGCGTCCGAGGCGCGATTCGCTCGGCCTCTCCGCTCGCGAAACTCGGCTCCGGCAACGCGCGCCGATCGACCTTGCCGCTCGCTCCGATCGGCCACTCTTCGACCGCGACGAACGCCACCGGCACCATCGCCTCGGGGAGCCGATCTTTGAGGAACGCGCGCAGCACAGCGGGCGCCGCCTCGTCCTCCGTCGCTCCTTCTACCCGTCGAACCCAGGCGATCAGCCGGAGACCGAGCGACGACTCGCGGGCGAAGACGATCGCCTCCCGGATCGCCGGGTGCGTTTCGATGGCGGCCTCGATCTCCCCCGGTTCGATGCGGATGCCCCGGATCTTGATCTGTTGATCGATGCGGCCGAGGTAATCGAGCGTACCGTCGAGCCGAAGCCGGACGCGGTCGCCGGTGTGGTAGAGGCGGCCTCCGACCGGCGCCCCGGCCAGAAAGTCGGGACGGAACCGCTCGGCCGTGAGGTCCGGCCGATCGAGATACCCCCGCGCGAGCAGGCCGCCGAGAGCGAGCTCGCCCGGAATTCCCAGGGGAAGGAGATGGCCCCGTCGATCGACAACCGCACCATGCCGCCTCGGAAGCAGCATTCCGATCGAAACGGCGCTGCCGTCCGAAATCTCGCCTCTGAGGTCGAAGCAGGTGGCGGTCACCACCGTCTCCGTCGGACCGTAGCCGTTGAAGACCACGGGAGACGTCGGCCGCATCGCCATCCGTTTCCGAAACCGCTCCGCCGCCGCGGGGGTCATCGCCTCGCCGCCCGTGACCAGCACCCGCAAACCCTCGGGCAGCGGATCTTCCGCCCGGCTCCACTCCGTCCAAACGGCGGTCGGAAGGTTCGCGTTCGTAATGCCCCAACGCGTCATCCACGCCGAAAGCTCCAACGGATTCGGCAGTTCCGGTCCGCGCACCACCAATTCGCCCCCACTCGCCAACGCGACGCCCACCTGCTCCATCGAAACGTCGAAGCTTGCGGAGGCGAACTGCACCACCCGGTCGGTCCCATCCATTCGATAGAACCGCGATGCCGCCGCAAAGTGCCCCACGGCATGGCGATGGCTGATTCCCACGCCCTTCGGAGTCCCCGTCGACCCGGACGTATAAATCAGATACGCAAGGTTTTCCGCCACCGCCGATCGAGGCAGCTCTTCCGGTCCGAAGTCCTCCGTCTCTGGAAGCCCACTCTCCTTCCTGAGAAGAAGCGGCGCTACGCGCCCGTGCCACCCCTCCCACCCCGACGTCAGGTCCTCCCAGTAGGCACTCCGGCCGACCAGCGCTACCGTCCCCGAATCCACCACCATCAGCCGTCGTCTCTCGACCGGCAACTCCGGATCGATCGGCAGATAGCACCCGCCCGCCTTCCAGATCGCGACCATCGCCAACACTCGATCGACCGAGCGCTCTATCGAAACTCCGACCACCTTCTCCGGTCCGACACCCAACCCCGCCAACCGCCGCGCCAGCCGATCGGTGTGCGCGTCCAAATCCGCCCACGTGTACCGCCGCCCCGGCTCATGCTCCGACTCCAAAGCCGGCGCCGCCGGCCGCTCCCGCGCCCACGTCTCGACGAAGTCGTGGATCCGCCTTTCCCGCGGCTCTGGTCCTTCCTCGCGCCCTCGATCCGCCCAGAGCTCCGCACTCTCCTCCGCCGAGAAATAGGGCACCTCGGACAACCGCCGAGCAGGCGCCGCGGCGATCCACTCGAGCCAACGCATGAGCCAGCGCGACCAGCGCTCGATCGTCGACCGGTCGAACAGCTCCTCCGAGTAGCGCAACGAGCCGGCGAGGCCGCCGCCGACCTCCGCAACCGCGAGCGAGAGGTCGAACGGCGAACCCGACGGCTCGACCCGCAGCGATTCGAGCGCCAGGCCGCCGAGGTCGACGCGCATTCCGGGCAAGCCGAGCGCGAAGCCCCAGAAGCCCTCTCCACCGCGCGCTTTCTCATAGGCGAGCATGACGTCGAAGAGTGGCGCGCGCCCGGTCTGGCGCTCCGCCTGGATCTCTTCGGCCAATCGGGAAAATGGAAAAGCCTGCAGCGCGAGCGCGGCCTGGACGACCGACCGCTGGCGCGCCAACAACCCCTGAATCGAGGGATCTCCCGAGAGATCGGCTCGGATCGGCACCGGGTTGACGAAATATCCGACCTGGTCGGCGACCCGAGCGCCGAACCGTCCGGAGGTCGGAGTACCCACGATCAGCTCGTCCTGTCCGGACAGGCGGCCGAGAAACGCTTGAAACGCCGTCACGATCGCGGCGAATAGGTTCGTCTTGCCGCCTCTCGCGATCTGCGCGAGCGCCCGCGTCGCCTTCTCGCTCAAGCTGATGTCGACGGCCCCCCCTGCCCAGGTCTCCCTGGGGCGCCGCGGCCGATCCGTCGGCAGCTCCAGCGGCGGCAGCTCTCCCGCGAGAAGACGGCGCCAGGCCTCCAGCTCGCGCCGCCCCTCCTCTCGTTCCGCGCGGTCCCGTTGCCAGAGCGCCCACTGCGCATAGGTGAGCTGCGGACCGCCGCCTCCGCGCTTCCCGGGAGTACCCTCGGCCTCACGTTCCGGCGCGGGATCCCCTGGAGCGAGGTCCGCACGTTGGGCCGCGAGAACCTCTCCGAGATCTCGGAGCATCACCGCGAGCGACCAGAAATCGGCGACCAGGTGGTGCGCCGCAAGCCAGAGCACCGCCTCGTCGCCGTTCGCGATCAGCCCGGCCCGCGCGAGGGGCCCGCGGCCGAGATCGAACGGAAGATCGAGGTGCGCCGCCAAGAGCGCTTCGGATTCCGTAGTTCCCGCGGCAACCTCGAATCGAAAGGGGATGCCCGGGGCCTCACCGATCCGCTGTTCCGGACGCCCGTCCTCGCCTTCGCCGAACGTCGTGCGGAGAGCCGGATGTCGCGCGGAGAGCTCTGAGAACGCGTGCCGGAGCGACTCGGGAAGGCCCGGAGCGAGGGGCTCGACGAGCCGGGCGGCACCGCAGAGATGGTAGGCGCGGGAGTCCGGAGCGAGCTTCGAGAGGAACCAGAGCGCCTCTTGGCCGAGCGCCATCGGCGCCCGAAGAGGCGGTTCCGTGGGAAGCTCCCGCCGCTCAGCGGTCGGTGGATCGAGGGGCGGCGGCACGAGAGGAGGTTCGAGGGCGGGCTGCTTGGCGAGTGGCTATCGCTCCTGTGCGAACGGGAGCCGAAAGGGGGACACGCCGTCCGCCGCCTCGCCTACCCGTCGAGAGCGCCCCGAAGCTCCTCGGCGAAACGCTGGGCATTCGCGCGCACGGCCGCGGCGTAGCCACCAGCCGCGGTGATCTCCTCCGACGTCGGATAGGTGAGACGCCGCGATACGGGGACGAGCACCCCTCCTCCGTCGGCACCGGCCACGGCGCGAACCGCGTCGAGTGAGCCTCCTTGGGCTCCCAGGCCGGGCACGAGAACCGGAGCGTGCGGCATTAGCCCGCGTAACGCCGCGGCCTGCCCGGGGTAGGTCGAGCCGACGACCGCTCCGATGAGTCCGTATCCGCTCGAGCCGACCCCGAGGCTCGTCGCCTGCTCGACCTGTCGGGCGAGTCGGGCCGAGACCGTGCCGCCGGTGACCTCGAGATCCATCAGATCTCGCGAGCCGGGATTCGAGGTCTTGACCAGGACGAAGACGCCCTTGCCCGAAGCCGTCGCGGCACCGACGAAGGGCGCGAGGGAGTCGCTTCCGAGGAAGGGATTGACCGTGATGGCATCCGCCGCGAGATCGGTGTCGCCGAGGTAACCGCGGGCGTAGGCCGCCGCCGTCGACCCGATGTCGCCGCGCTTCACGTCGAGCAAGATCGGCAAGCCGGCGGCGCGGATCTTCGCCATACATTCGGCGAGCGCCGCGACGCCCGCGCTCCCATGCTGCTCGAAGAAGGCGCTCTGCGGCTTGGCCGCGCAGCAATAAGGCGCGGCCGCCTCGAGGACCAACTCGGTGAAAGCCACCAAGCGGCGCGATATCTCGCCCGCCGTGGCTCCTTCCCCCGGCCGGAGGGCCGGAGGCATCAGGATGAAATCGGGATCGATTCCGAGGACGAGCGGCGATCTTTCCCGCGCCCGAGCAAGAACGAGGTCGGTGAAGTGCACGTTCGGAGATTACCAATCTTCGGCCTACCGTCGACCGGAAAGTTTGCCCGGCCGGCGTGAGCGCTCAAAGCGGCTCCGCCGGCAAGGCCAAGAGGTGGCTAGGAGGAGGCTGCGGCGAGCTCTCCCAGGAACTGCTTGATCCCGGCGTCGAGCCGGCGACGCTCGGCATGGCGCTCGATCGCGATCTCCACCAACCGGCCCACGAGCTTCGGCAGCGGGAGACCCGAGAGCCCCCAGAGGCGCGGGTACATCGAGATGCTGGTGAAACCGGGCAGGGTGTTGATCTCGTTGACGTAGAGATCTTCGCCCTCGAGGAAGAAATCGACCCGGGCCATCCCCGAGCCGCCAAGGGCGTCGAAGGCGGCGACCGCGATCGAGCGTAGCCTCTCTTCGACCTCCCGAGAGATCTCGGCCGGGGCGATCAGCCGGGCGGTGTCCTGCAGGTATTTGTCCGCGTAGTCGTAGAAGGCATTCCCCGGGACGATCTCACCGACTCCGGAGGCCTCAATGCGGCCGGCGCCGCCGAGCACGGCACATTCAAGCTCGCGCCCCCGGACACCGCGCTCGACGAGCACCGCCTCGTCGAATCGAAGCGCGAGCTCGACGGCGGCCGCGAGGTCTTCCGGACGCTCGACCTTGGCGACGCCGACACTCGAGCCGCCGACGCTCGGCTTGACGAACAGCGGGTAAGGGAATCGGGAGGCCCGGCGGACGATCTCCTCCCGGTCGCGCTCGAACCCCGCGCGGTCGGTCGTCTCGTCGTCGACCACCGGCACGCCGGCCGCGCGCAACTGGCGCTTGGCGAGCCGCTTGTCCATCGCGAGGGCGCTCGTCGCGACGCCCGGCCCCACATAGGGGAGGTCGAGCATCTCGCAAAGCCCTTGCAACGTGCCGTCCTCACCCCAGGTGCCATGGACGATCGGAAAGAGCGCATCGACCGAGGCCCCGGTCAGCGCGCCCAGGGTCGAGGCGACGGACTTGCCCTCGGGCGGCACGGCCAACGCCCCGTCGAGCAGGATCGCCGCCGACCGCTCCGGCGAGAGCCAGCAACCGTCTTCCGCGATCGCCAAAGGCACGGGGGTATACCCAGCCTCTTCGAGACCCTGGACCACGGTGCGGGCCGAGCGGAGCGAAACCTGATGTTCCACGCTCCGGCCGCCGAAGATGACGCCTACCCGGAGCTTCCCGGTGGCCGTGTTCGGCGTCGGCCCGGCCGCCATAGGAGCCGTCGCCGCCATAGAAGCCGAGGCGGGCACCTTGAGGCCGAGGAGCGGCAGGAGCCGATGGGCCATCTCCTCCGAGATGCGCCGCTGGGCCTCCCGCGTTTGAGCGCCGATGTGCGGTGTCGCGACTACCCGCGGGTGCTCCGCGAGCCGACGGTCGACCGGCGGCTCCTTTTCGTACACGTCGAACGCCGCGCCGCCGATCGTTCCGGCATCGAGCGCTTCGAGCAGCGCCTGGTCGTCGATCAACCCGCCCCGCGCGCAGTTGACCAGCAACGTCCCCGGCTTCATCGCGGCGATCCGCTCGCGCGAAATGACGTTGCGGGTCGCCTCGATGAGCGGGGTGTGGAGCGTGATCGCGTCCGCCCGAGCGATCAGCTCGTCGATCGAAACGAGCTCGACGCCGAGGCGGCGGGCGACTTCGGCATCCCCGTAGGGATCGGCGGCGACGATCGACATGCCGAACGACTTGGCCCGCTCGGCGACGCGCTGGCCGATACGACCGAAGCCGACCACCCCGAGCGTCTTGCCGTCGAGCTCGGTTCCTAGGAAGCTCGTCCGGTCCCATTCCCCGCGCTTCATCGACGCGTCGGCGGCCGGCACCTGGCGGGCCAGCGCGAGCAACAGAGCCAGGGTGTGCTCGGTCGCCGAGGTGAGGTTCGCGGTCGGAGCGTTCACCACCGGGATGCCGAGCTCGGCGGCGGCTCCGACGTCCACGTTGTCGACCCCGACGCCCGCACGCCCGACCGCCTTGAGGTTCTTTCCCGCCTGCATCAGCTCGGCGGTCACCTGCGTGGCGCTCCGGACGACGAGGGCGTCGACGTCGGCGATCAGCTCGGCGAGCCGGCCGCGCTCGTCGCGCGCCACGACGCGGATCTCCGCGCCGGCCTTGGTCAAGAGCTCGAGCCCGTAGGGGTCGAGGGGGTCGGCGATCAGGATCTTCGGCATCGGCTGCGAGGTCGTGGGCAGGTTCGTGGACGGGATCGAATCGGGCATCGAAGTTCAGGCGATCGCGGCCGGAGCCGTCAGGCGAGCCATCTCTTCGTCGATCTGGGCGAGCAACGCCGTGAGGTCGCTCTCGCGCACCTCGCCCATATGGCCGATGCGGAAAGTCGTCGGTTTCCAATCGCCATAACCACCGCCGATCGTCGTGCCACGCGCCGTGAGCGCCTTGGTGAGCGCCTGCGGGTCGAGTCCTTCGGGAGCGGTGAAGCAGCTCACGGTGAGCGACCGGGCGCCTTCGGCCGAAGCGAACGAGATGCTGCGGGCGGCGGCCCAATCCGCCGTCTGCTTCTGTAGCGCGGCATGGCGCTCCCACCGCGCCTCCATTCCCTCGGCGAGGATGACGTCCATCTGCCGGTCGAGCGCGTAGAGGAGCGGAATCGCCGGCGTGGTGATGAACCCGCCCTCGCGATGCTTGTCCCGGTAATTGAGCAGGTCGGTGTAGAAGCCCCGGAAGGGGACCTTGGCGGCTTGCTCCGCGGCGCGATCGGACAGGGTGAAGACGGTGAGCCCGGGCGGCACGGCGATCGCCTTCTGGGTGCCCGCGAGCGTGATGTCGATCCCCCAGGCCTCCGTCTCGACTGGCGCGCCGCCGAGCGAAGAGACCGCGTCGACGATCACCAGCGCGTCGCTCGATTCGCGGATCACGCGGGCGACGTCGGCGATCGGGCTCATCACGCCGGTCGAGGTCTCGTTGTGGACCATCGTGACCGCGTCGTATTTCTTCCGCTCGAGGGCCTTCCGCACCAGATCCGGATCGATCGGCTGGCCCCAGGGGAACGCGAGCTTGTCGGCGTCCTTGCCCACCGATTTACTGATCTTGTGCCAGCGCTCGGAAAACGCGCCGCAGGTGAGGTTCAGTACGGATTGCGGAACGCAAGAGACGACCGCGCTCTCCATCACGAGCGTCGAGCTGCCGGAGGCGACCATCACGTCGCCCGAGGTGCGGAGGAGCTTCGGCAGCTTCGCCGAGAGGCCCAGATAGAAGGTCTTGAAGCCCGCCGAACGGTGGCCGACCATCGGCTTCGTCATCGCCTGCCGAACCTCTTCGAGGACATAGGTCGGGCCGGGAAGGAAGAACTGGATCTTTTCAGACATGGATTCCCTCGTTGTTCCGGAGGATGGAGGACCGCGGGAGGAGCGTCTCGCGCCCGTCGCCGCATTGTGGCAAATCGACGGATGCCGCCGCAAGGCGGGACGGGGGAAACGAGGTGAATCCCCAAGGCCCGAAGGCGATCCAATGAACCGGATCGCCCGCGACGCTCTGGGGTGTGGCTGCGGCCTCTAGTCCCGCCGCAACGCCACCAGCGGGTCGAGCCGGCTCGCTCGACGCGCCGGAACGAAGCTCGCGAACAGCGCGACCGCCCCGAGCGAGCCGGCGCCCAGGACGAAGGCGAGCGGATCGCGGACGCTCATTCCGTAGACCAAGCTCTCGAGATATCGGGTCAACGCGAATGCCCCGCCGAGACCGAGCAGCAGCCCGATTCCGACCGGCACGCCCCCTTGCTGGAGGACCAGGCGGGTGACCTCGCGGGCGCTCGCGCCGAGCGCCATGCGAACGCCGATCTCTCGCGTGCGCTGCTCGACGAGGAACGAGAGCACTCCGTAGATGCCGATCGCCGCGAGGGCGAGCGCCGCGAGGGCGAGGATCCCGAGCAACGCCGCGTTCCACGAGTCGCTACCGACTGAGCGCCGGAGCACCTCGCGCATGGTGAGCACGTTGGTTACGGGCAGGTCAGGGTCGACCGACCAGATCGCCTTGGCGACCGGAGCCGCGAGCGCCTCTGGCGAGCCCTGTCCACGTACCACGAAAGAGGCGGGGATCAAGCGGACCAGCAGAGTGAGAAGCCCTTCAGGCACCTGGCCGGCGGCGAGGTAGACGACCGGAGGAGGCGGTTGCTGGAGACCCGATTCGCGAACGTCGCCGACGATGCCGACGACCGGCCGAGGCCGCATGTCCGACAGCTCCGGAACCTTTGGCGATCCCATGATCAAGCGGCCGGCGAGAGGATCCCCTTTGGGCCAGATCAGCTTCGCCGCCGCCTGATTCAAGACCACGACCGGCGCCGAGTCGGCCCGATCGCTCGAATCGAAGCCGCGCCCGCGAACGATCGGAATCCCCATCGCCGCGAAATAGCCCTCGCTCACGATCCGGATCTGAGGATCGAAACCGGCGTCGGCCGCGTTGGGATCGCGCCCCTCGACCATGAAGAACATGTCGGGACCGTCTTCGAGAGGCAGCGTGCTCGCGAAAGCGGCGCTCTCCACTCCAGGCAGGGCCGCCACCCTTTCCGAAGTCTCCCGGGCGAAGCGATCGAGAGCGGCAGGATCGCCGTAGCGCTTCTCCGGCAGGGAGATCTTTTGCGTGAGGACGCCGTCGACCTCGATCCCTGGATTCGTCCTCACCATGCCGACGAAGCTCTTGGCGAGCAAGCTCGCGCCGACCAGAAGGACGAGCGCGAGCGCCACCTCGCCCACGACGAGCAACCTGCGAGCGAGAAGCCCTTTCTTGCCCAGGGTGATGCGGCCCGCCCCCTCGCGCAGCGGATCGGCCACCTCGGAGCGCAGCACCTGAAGGGCTGGGGCGAGGCCGAAGAGGAGCCCTGAAAGGAGTGACAAGCCGAGAGCGAAGGCGAGCACGCCGCCGTTGACCTCGATCGGCCGGAGAGGGTTGAGCGGTACGGGCGACAGCGCGAGCAGCGGCCGAATCGCCAGTGCCCCGAGGCCGACGCCGATCGCTCCGCCGACCAGAGCGAGGAGCAGGCTTTCGGTGAGCAGTTGCCGAGAGATTCGCCGCGATCCCGCGCCGAGCGCTGAGCGGATCGCGAGCTCGCGCTGCCTGGCGGCGCCGCGGGCGAGCTGAAGGTTCGCGATGTTGACGCAGGCAATGAGCAGAACACAGCCGACCGCACCGAGCAGGATTACGAGCGCAGGTCGCACCCCGCGCCCCAATCGGTCTTGCAGGCTCTGCACCGTCGCGCTCTCGTCGGGCGAGAAGGGGAGGTTGGGATAGCGCTTGCCGAGCGACTTGGCGAGAAGCGGCGCTTCCGCCTGCGCTTCCTCCAAGCTCTTTCCTGGGGCGAGCCGGCCCATCAAACGCAGATAGTTGGCCACCTCGGTCGTCGCGGGGTTCGCCTGAAGAGCCGTCCAAAGCTCGGCGGTCGGAGGGTAGCGGAACGAGGCGGGCATCACCCCCACGACCGAGTATGGATCGCCGTTCAACTGAATCACCCGCCCGACCGCCTTGGGATCGCCTCCGAAACGGCGGTGCCACAGGGCGTCGGAGAGGACCACGGCCCGCGGCCCACCAGGAGCGTCTTCCTCCGCGGCGAAGGAGCGGCCGAGGGTGGGATTGACCCTCAAGACGCGGAAGAAATCGCGCGAGACACGAGAGCCGACGATCCGCTCCGGCTTGCCGTCGCCGGTCAAGTTGAAGCCCGAGCCGATGTCGTCGTAAACGGCGAGGTCGGAGAACGCCTTGCTGTTTTCGCGCCAATAGAAGAAACGGGTCGAGGAAACCGACGGCACCGTCCCTTGCGAGAATTTGCGGAGCACCTCGGCGAGGCGTTCAGGATCGGGAAACGGCGGCGGCGCGAGCAAAATGCCGTAGGCCACCGAAAAAATCGCCGTGTTGGCGCCGATGGCGAGCGCTAGCGTGAGGATCGAGGCCGAAGCGAAACCGGGGCTTTTCCGAAGCAAGCGAAGTGCGTATTTGAGGTCGTCGAGAAGCGAGCGCATGAGAGTTTCCCCCAAGGGCGTCGCTCTCCACTACGCCGGTCCTCGGGGACCTGTTTCACGCGGCGGCGTTCGGCTTCAGCGTGAGTGTCGGGGCACGTACCCCTCGAGCGCGCGAGCCGAAAGGCCCGGCTTTTTCACCTCGACCGCCAAGTCTTGCCAGCTGTCGCTGCTCCCTTCCGGCGGATAGAACGTGAGGACGTATTGGCTTCGAAGCTCCGCGAGGATGCGCCGGTAGACCGACGAGAGGTCGTCGGTCGGCCCGGGATCCGCTCCCAAGCTTGCGTCGAGGAAGATCGCGTCGCCCCCCGTCGCCCGGGCCAGCCGCTCGAGCTTCTCGCCGAGCGGCTCGCGCAGAAGCGATCCCGCCTTCCGCGCCGAAAGCGAGGCGGAAAGGACCAGATAGACCGGCACGCGGGCCGACCGCGCGGCGCGAAGGCACTCGCCGTAGGAGGTCGGGTCCTCCTCGCCCACACCATCGGAATAGACCACCAAAGCTTTCCTTCCGGCCACTCCCGAAAGCTCCGAAAGCCCGAAGCTCACGGCGCTCCAAAGCGCCGTGCCGCCGTCGGCCGAGAGCGACGAGAGCGCTTCCGCGACGGAAGCCAGGTCTCGCGTGGGATGCGAGACCAGCCGCGGCGAGGAGTCGAAATCGATCAGCAGAGCCCGATCGCGAGGCGCGAGCGCCGAGAGGAGAAGCGAACGCGCCGCGCGCTCGACGCGCGGAAGCTTGAGAAACATGCTCGCCGAGGAATCGACCGCGAGCGCAAGGGTGAGAGGCAGGTCCCCCGCGTCGGCGAATCCCGCGATCTCCTGCGGCGTGCCGTTTCTCTTGAGCCGAAAATCCTCGCGCGCGAGGCCCCGAACGGGCCGGCCGTCGCGATCGGTGACGATTACCGGTACTTCGACCAGCCGGACGTCGACCCGCTCCCCCGCCGCGCCGGCGTTCATCAGGACGGCGTCGTCGGCGATCGTTCCGTCGGCCAAACGGGCCGCGACGCGCAAAAATCCCACCGTGCCGTCGCGCGGCACCGGCACGGATCGACGGAACGGCGCCTCGTACGCGGTCGCCTGAAGCTCGTCATCCCAGAAGAACTCCACCCGTTCGAGCCGCGCTTCGGACGCCCAGCGCACGTCGGCCTCGACCTCGACCGGTCCCGCGGCCCTTCCGGGCAACGGACGAAGAATGCGCACGGTGAGGCCGTTCTTCGGCCGGCGGACCGGAGCCGTCGCGCGGGACGAAGAGGCCTCGGCCTCGGCCAGAACGGCAGGCTCCTCGGCTTCCGGCCTCTCGATCAGCGCCGCGCCCAATCTCCCCGTCCGTGGATCGTCGACGATCAGGACTCCACGGCCGGGATCGCTGGGGGCGAGGGGCCAGCGCGCGACCCGTACCTCCGAGGACACGGCAGCGGGATCTCCCGACGATGAAGACGGCGGCTCGAGCGCCTGCGGCGGCGATAAGAGATCGGCGAGGCGGGTGAAGCGAAGCGCCGGATCGTCCGCCAGCTTCTCCATGCGCGCCTCGATCCGTGCAGACGGCTCCGCATTGGGTGTCGGCGCCGGAGCGGCGGGCGACGACTCCGCCTCCGACACACGTTCAGCTTTGAGATCGAAATCGAGGTCCAGGTCGTCGCCCGCAAGCAGCGACCGTCCCCGCGCCGCCGCCACCTCGGCCGGGACTCCCGTACCGAGGCGTCGCGGGGCGAGCGCGAACCGCCCCGCCTTCTTCACTCGGATTTCGAGCGGCACTCCCGTTCCTGGCGCGATCTCCGGGCCGTCCCAGGTGAGGAGCCAGCGGCGGCTCAACGAGGCGATGAGGGACGACACGGCGCCGCGCGACGCGGCCATCGCGCCGCCGCTCGCCTCCGTGAGGAGACGCAGCGGAGCCTCCGGATCGGCGAGCGACGGAAGCGCTCGCTCGAGGGGGACCGGTGGGCCCGGCACCGGCAAGGTCACGCGCCCGCCGAGGCCCCCTTGCATTGGCGCGAGCCCCCACCGCCGGGTGTCCGGCAGTTTTTCATCGCCAAGACGTAGCGCGAAGACGGTCCAACCCAGATCCGCGGCGGCATCGGCGGTCGCCCGCGCCGCGCGATCGAGAGGCGGAATCCCTGCTTGCGAGAGCCCGTAGGCGGGAGCCGGATCGAGGTCATAGCCGTCGCTCACGAGCACGACCGCGCGCGGTCCCGGAGGGGCGGTGGAATTCTCCGCTTCGGAAGCCGGCTGGGCCAGAAAGGTCAGGAATCGATCCTGCTGCCGAAGCGCCGTCCGCTGCTCGGCGGCCAGCGCCTCCTCCGCTTCACCACCACGACGAACGGACCCCGCTTCCGCCGCGCGGGCCGCGAAGCGAGCCCTCCCTTCGCGCAAGTCGTCGCGCCCCTCCACGGTGACGAAGAGCTGGGCAAGCGCCTCTTCGAGCGCTGCCGCCGAGCGCGTCGGCGGAACCAGCTCCCGCGGAGCGGGCTCCGCGACGACGACCTCCACCTCGCCGGAAGCCACGAGAGCCGGCAGCTGCTCCGAGAGCACGTCCGCCGCCGCGCGCAAAGAGCGGGTACCGCTCGTCACGCGATCGAAGTACAGGACGATCCGCCATGGCCGGTCCGGGGTCATCCGGCCGAGATCTACGGCGGACGCCGGCAGTCCGTTGCCGACGACGACCTCCAGGTCGGAGGCGGAGATCTCCTCGACGCTCTTCCCCTTCCCATCCACCACGTCGATCGGCACGGAAAAATGGGACGAGGGTGCGATTTGGGCCGGCGAAGAAGCGGGTGAAAAAGCCGTGGCGACGAGGCAAAAACAGAGGGCGGAGGAGCGTGCGGAAGGCCACATCGCGGCGAATTCTAGCTCGGCGCGTGGTATCCTCTAGGCCTACACCGAAAGGAGAATCTCTTGAAGAAGATCGTGTTGCTCGTGGGAGGGCTCTGCGCCATCGCTGCGGCTCTTCCGACTGCCGCCTCCGCCGCTAACGCCACTGTGACGGTCGTCAACAAGAGCGAGTGGGAGATCCATCAGTTCTTCCTCTCCCCCGCCGAGCAGGAGGAGTGGGGCCCGGACCAGCTGCGCGATGACGTGATCGGCACGAACGAGTCTTTCAAGCTTTCCAACATTCCGTGCGATACCTATGACGTCAAGCTCGTCGACGAAGAGGGCGACGAGTGCGTCGTCGAAGCGGTCGACATCTGCGGCGGCAAGGGCACCTGGACGATCACCAGCAAAGAGCTGGTCCAGTGCCAGGCCGACTCGGGAGAAGAGGAGTAAACGACACCATCCCGCGCCGGTCTCGGCACGGGTTGAGGAATATTGAAGACTTGAGTCAGGACGAGACGGCGCCTCGAAGGTCACGAGGCGCCGTTTTTCGTTGGCGCTCGCGTGAATCGACTCTCCGACGATCCGAGGGCAATCCCGGAAGCTCTCCTTGGAGCTAAATCCCGAGCAACGCGGCGTAGGCGTACCAGAGACCGAAAAGCACCCCCGACACCCCGAACAGCGGGACCCAGCGCACGAGCAGACGCGAGAGCGGACCGCGCGCGAGAGCGTAGCCGAACGCCGACGAGACCAGCGCCATCGAAACCGCCGTCGCGGCCGCGAACAGTAAGAGCGCGAGCACGCCTCGTCCCCGACCTGCCACCGCTCCGACCAGCAAGACTCCCACCGCAGCCGAACCGCCGATCCCGTGTAGCAGACCGATCCCGAATGCGGTGAGCGGCGAGCGGCCCAGCGATTCGGCATGGCGATGCCCATGGGCCCTCACCGAGTCGTGCTCCGAATCGGCCCGCAGCTCGTGCGCGTGGGGATGGGCATGGAGCCGTCCCTCGTGCTCGTGGGGATGGATGTGGAAGGCGCCGCGGCGCCAGCGCAACAGAAGGCGGATCGCGAGGGCCGCGATCACCAGACCGATGGTGGCCTCCGCCGCCGCCTGGACGGCTTTCGGCAGGTAGCTTCGAAACAGGATGACCGGCAGACCGAAGACGAAGAGCGTCGTCGCATGCCCCAGCCCCCAGGCTAAGCCGAGCCTGGTCGCCCGGCGAGTGCCGTCGCGCCGGTCCGAAAGGACGAGAGTCGAGATCGCCGTCAGATGGTCGGGATCGGTCGCGTGCCGAAGGCCGAGCAACAAGGCCACCACGAGCGCCATCGCCCCGGTGGCGTTCTGCGCGACCAGCCATTCGTCGAGACCGAACATCCGCCCGAATCCTCTCTTCCCGGCGAAAGTCCGTCCACGAAATCCGGGTGGACCGCATCATACGCGGCTCCACCCGATTTCGCGGCCCCAGTGAATCCTGGGCGGCTCTTTCTAAACCGCTCTCGTCGCTCCGGCCGCCGACGGCGTCCCGCCGTACCAATCGACCTTGCGCGTGATCAACATCACCAGAGCGAGGATCAGGAACAGGCCGACCGAGCCGAGCAGAAGCGCGTAGTCCTCCGCCTGGAGGAGGACATAGAGGTAGGCATAGAGCATCGCGAGGACCCCCGCGAAAACCGTCGCGCGGGCTGCGCTCTTGAGCACCGCTCCGGCGTAGGCGCCCAGCAGCGCCACCGTCGCCCCTCCAGCGATCAGGTACGCGATCGCAAACGAAAGCTGCTCGGCGACCGACAGCAACAACACGTAGAACAGGCAGAGCGCCGAGCCGACCATCAGGTACTGCACCGGGTGGACCCGGATCGGTTGGAACAACTCGAAGAGGAAGAAGGTGACGAAGGTGAGCACCAGGAAGAGCGCGCCGTATTTCACCGACCGCTCGGTCTGCTGATAGACGTCGACCGGCTGGACGAAGTCGACACCGAACGCCGAGCCGTTGATCGCCGAGGAGAGCTCGGGGGTCTGTTCCGAAGACCAGAGTTGCGGATAGCTCCGGCCGTAGTACGAGACGTTCCAGGTGGCGTTGAAGCCGTCTTTCCCGACCTGCCGCGTCTCAGGGAGGAACGCGCCGGTGAACCCCGGGCTCCCCCAGGACGAGGCGAGCCGGACGTGGGTCTGCCGACCGAACGGCAGCACATCGAGCCGGCTGGAGCCGGCCAGATTGATCGTGAAGGCAAACGGAATGCGGCCACCGTCGGGGGCCTTGGTGAGGTCGCCCGCGACGACGGCGAGCGGCGCCCGGAGCCCCGTGGCCCAGAGATTCGGATCCGCCGCGCCGGGCGAGAACGCAACCTTCCTTCCGTGCCAGTCGAGGTCGACCCGGCCCCGGATGCCACGGAGATCGGGGATCCCCATTCCGAGGGACGCGCGCTCCCTGTGGGGCTCCCCGACCGGCCCCCCCGCCCCCGCCGTGGCGTCGCGCGCGAGCTCGTCGAAGTTCGGAGGCGCGAACGTTCCCGAGATCTTGAGCTCGGTCCGGTAGACGACCACGTCGAAGATTCCGCGCGAACGGACTTCCGGCACGACCCGCCCCTCGATCGACAACGTCTCCGGAAGGAAATGCGCCTGCTTCTCGCAGTTCTCGAGCACGTGAGTCATCTGCCCGTTCGGCGCCGTCGACTGCACGTCGCAGAGCGAGCTGTAGGGAACCGTGAGCACCGGTCCGCCGATTTTCTGGGCGCCACCCCAGACGGAAGCGAGCTCCTGCTCGACCGACAGCTGGCGCTGCTGCCGTTCGCTCACCAGGCCGTGCACCATGGCGAGCGGAATCAGGAGCAGCAGCACCAGAATCCCGACGCCCATCACCTTGATCAATTTCGAGTCGCGCCAAGAGCGCGGCCGTTCCGTTTCGAACATCTCAGAGTCCCTCCGATCTGACGCGCGGCACCAAAGGCCGGCGCCCGGTTCGCGGCCATTCGAGCGAAGCGCGAAGGACGTGGTGCGGCCGATGGATGGCATCGCCGAGGAAGATCATGGCGAAATCGTGGCGCGAGGGCCATCGCGGCGAGGCTGGGCTAGAGTTTCGCGACATGACACCCCCTAGCGGAGCCCGGATCGCTCTGGTCGAGGACGAGGAAGGCGTGCGCGAGACGATGCGCACGGCGCTCGCCCGCGAAGGCTATCGGGTCGAACCGTACGCCGACGGTCTGGCCGCCTGGACCTCTTTCGAGCGAGGGCTTCCGGACCTGGCGATCCTCGACATCCTCCTGCCGGGCCTCGACGGGCGCGAGCTCTGCCGCCGGCTGCGTGCGCATTCGGAACGTCTGCCGATTCTCTTCGTCACCTCGCGAGACGAGGAGTTCGACCGGGTGCTCGGCCTGGAGCTGGGGGCGGACGACTACCTCTGCAAGCCGTTTTCGCTCCGCGAGATGGTCGCGAGGGTGAAGGTCCTGCTGCGCCGCGCGGCCCACGCCGCGGAGCCCGAAGAGCCCGAGCAGCTGATCCACGTCGGCGCGCTCACGCTGGATCCCAAACGCTACCGAGCGCGCTCGGGCGAGACGGCACTCGACCTCACGGTCACCGAGTTCACCCTGCTTGCCGCCCTTGCCCGGCGGCCGGGGCACGTCAAGACGCGCGCCCAGCTGATGCAGGAGGGCTATCCTTACGACGCCTACGTCTCCGAGCGGACGATCGACAGCCACGTCAAGCGGCTGCGCAAGAAGCTCGCGGAAGCCGACCCTGCGGGAGCCGAGGCGATCGAGACCGTCTACGGCCTCGGCTATCGGCTTCGGGAGCCTGATTGACCCGCCGGTTGCGCGACCTCCGATGAGTCATCAGGCGAGCCGCACCAACCGATCGTCTGCCGTCAACCGCGTGAGCTTCCGAGGCCGGGCATGATGCGACCGCGCCTGGTGTCGCGCCTCTCGACGCGGCTGCTCCTGTTCAACCTTCTGCTCGTGTTCCTCCCCGTTTCGGGCCTGTTCTACCTCGACCTCTACGAACGGGAACTGCTCACCCAGCAGGAGAAGGCCATGGTGCAGCAGGGGCGTCTCGTCTCGGCCGCGCTCGGCGGGAGGGCCGAGCTGACACCGACCGACGCCGGGGCGTTGCTCGGCCGGCTCGAAGCGCGGACCGAAAGCCGCCTGCGCGTCTACGACGCCCGCGGCTTGCTCGCGGATTCGAGCCGGGGCGCTCCTGCGAAGCCGCCGCCCGCCGATCGCTATGCGAGCGATCCGGGAGGAGAGGCAGCGCGCGACTCTCCCGAGCGGCGCAGCCTCGTCTACCGCCTGGGGGCGGCGATCTTCCGCTTCACCGAGCCGCTCTTCGCGGCCCGGAACGCGGCGCCCTCGACGCGATCGCCGCGTGCCGAGACCCGGAAGAGCGGCCTCGCCACGGCGCTCTCCGCCGCGCTCTCCGGCCGCTACGGCGGAGGGGTCGAGCGTTCGCCCGGCCAACGGTCGCTCACCCTGCACAGCGCGATTCCGATTCGGGGAGGCGGGAAAGTGATCGGCGCCGTCGTCGTCACCCAATCGACCGTGCGCGTACTGCGCTCTCTCTACGCGGTGCGCCTCCGGATCTTCGAAATCCTTCTCGTCTCGATCGGTGCGGCGATCCTCCTCTCCTTCCTGCTCGCGACGACGATCAGCCGGCCGGTGGCACAGCTTTCGTCCCAGGCCGCCGACTTGGTCGACCGCCGCGGCCGACTGCGCGGCCGGTTCCGAGGATCGAAACGGCGGGACGAGATCGGCGAGCTCGCTCGCGCGCTCGAAGCGCTCACCGCGCGTCTCCAAGGGCACCTTGGCTTCATCGAATCGTTCGCAGCCGACGTGGCGCACGAGTTCAAGAACCCGCTCGCGGCGATCCGCAACGCGATCGAGCTGCTCGACGGCGAAAGCGAGCCCGCCGAGCGGGTCCGGCTCTCTCACCTGGCCCTCGCCGAGATCTCCCGCCTCGAACGATTGCTCGGAAGCGTCGCCGAGATCACCGCGATCGACGCCCGCCTCGAGGCCGAGCCGACCGAGCGACTGGTGTTGAGCGATCTCCTCGCCGGCCTGGTCGAAGGATTCAAGCTGCGCTATCCGACGCTACGGTTCGAGCTGGACATCCCCGACGAGAAGCACTGGACCCGCGCGAGCCCCGATCGCCTTGCCCAGGCGTTCGAAAACCTCCTCGACAACGCCGCGAGCTTCTCGCCGCCGCAGGGAACGATCGCGATCCGACTTCGCTCCTCCGACACCCAAGTCGGCGTCGAAATCTCCGACCAGGGCCCAGGAATCCCGGAGGCCGACCGCGAACGCGTCTTCGAACGCTTCTTCTCCTCCCGCCCCGAAGGCCGCGCCGCAAGCGCCCACTCCGGCCTCGGCCTCGCCATCGTCCGCGCGATCGTCGAAGGCTACGGAGGTAACGTCCGCGCCCTCTCTGGACGGATGGGTGGGGCGACGATCGAGGTGCGGTTACCGCGACAGGTCTGACATCGACCTTAGAAGTCGAGAGGCCTGGAATGTCTGGTGCTTTACCGGACTACTCGTCCAACAGGGCTTCTCCCGCACGCGCCAGCTCGGGCAGGTCCCCGTTCTTGAACCTCAATCCCGGCAGCCTTCAGAGTGAACAGCGGGACAGAGGGCGCCCGGCGATGCCGCCGCGCGGAGATGCTGCTCTACGAAAAATCTATCGGTTACAGGACGACCCGCCGCCCCGAGAGAAACGTTGCGACCGGCGCTCCCTTGAGCTTCCAGCCTCCGAAAGGGGTGTTGCGGCTCTTGCTGCGGAAGGATTCGGGCTCGATCACGACTTCACGGTCGGGGTCGAAGATCGTCACGTCGGCGGGTTTCCCTGGCGCGAGCGAGCCGACGGGGAGGTTCAGCGCTTTAGCCGGGCCGATGGTGAGCAGCTCGACGAAGCGGGAGAGCGAGATCACCCCGGCGTGGACCAGACGGGTGAGGCAGAGCGGCAGGGTCGTCTCAAGGCCCAGGATGCCGAACGGGGCGCAGTTGTACTCGACTTCTTTCTCGTCGGCGTGATGCGGCGCGTGATCCGAGGCGATCGCGTCGATCGTACCGTCGACCAGCCCCTCGATCATGGCCACGCGATCGCGCTCGGAGCGGAGCGGCGGCTTCATCTTGGTCTGGGTGGAGAACGAGGTCTTCGCCACCTCTTCGTCGGTGAGCACGAGATGGTGGGGTGTCACCTCGCAGGTGACCGGAATGCCCTTGGCCTTCGCGCGCCGCACGAGCTCCAGGCTTCGCGCGGTGGAGAGGTGCGCCACGTGGTAGCGGCCGCCCGAATCTTCGAGGAGGATCAGGTCGCGCGCGACCATCACGTCCTCGGCCGATCCCGGAATTCCTTCGAGGCCGAGCCGGGTCGACCACTCCCCTTCGTGCATCACGCCTTTGCCCGAAAGATGCAGGTCCTCGGCGTGCTGGATCACCGGGATGCCGAAATGCTGGGCGTAGAGCAACGCCCGGCGCATCAGCTCGGCGTTCATCACGGGCTTGCCGTCGTCCGACACCGCGACCGCGCCGGCGTTTACCATCTCGCCGATCTCGGCGAGCTCGACGCCCAGCAGCCCCTTGCTGATTGCGCCGATCGGATAGACCCGCGCGTAACCCCAGCGCTCGGCTTCCGAGAGGATGTGGCCGGTGACCGAGCGATTGTCGTGCACCGGATCGGTATTCGCCATGCAGGCGACGGAAGTGAACCCGCCGGCCGCCGCCGCGCGGGTCCCCGTTTGAACGGTCTCTTTGTATTCGAAGCCCGGCTCGCGCAGGTGGACGTGGATGTCGATCAGACCGGGCGAGACAACCAGGCCGGTGGCGTCGAACGGCTCGACGCCTTCCAGCGGTTCGATCCGCTCGTCGATCCGTGCCACCACGCCGTCCTCGATCAACAGGTCGAGCCGCCCGTCGAGCCCCTGGCTCGGATCGACCAGACGACCTCCCTGGATCAACGCCCTGCTCATCGACCGATCTCCTCATGCGCGCCGGACAGCAGGTAGAGCACCGCCATTCGGACCGCGACCCCGTTGGCCACCTGTTCGAGGATCACCGACCAGGGACCGTCCGCCACCTCGCTCGAAATCTCCACCCCGCGGTTCATCGGCCCGGGGTGCATGATGATCGCGTCGTCCTTGGCGAGCGACAGGCGCGCCTTGGACAGGCCGAACATCTGGAAATATTCGCGGACCGACGGGAAAGCCGTACCGCCTCCCCTCTCGATCTGGATGCGCAACATCATCACCACGTCGGCGTCGCGCAACGCCTCGTCGAGCGAGTAGCAGACCTCGACTCCCATCTTCTCCATCTCGACCGGCATCAGCGTCCGCGGGCCGGCGACCACCACGCGCGCGCCGAGCTTGGTGAGCAGGTGGACGTTCGAGCGCACCACGCGGCTATGGCCGATGTCACCGACGATCGCCACCTTGAGCCCCGCGATCCGCCCCTTCTTCTGGAGGATCGTGAACGCGTCGAGCAGCGCCTGGGTCGGGTGCTCGTGCGCGCCGTCGCCGGCATTCACCACCCCCGATTTGAGGCGCCGGGCGAGCAGGTGGGGAGCTCCCGGATGTTTGTGCCGGATCACGATCATATCCGGCGCCATCGCTTCGAGGTTGAGCGCCGTGTCGATCAGGCTCTCGCCCTTCTCGAGCGCGGAACCGGAGGCCGAGAAGTTGAGCGTATCGGCCGAGAGGCGCTTCTCCGCGATCTCGAAGCTCGACCGGGTTCGGGTCGACGCCTCGAAGAAGAGGTTGATCACCGTCTTTCCGCGGAGCGTCGGGACCTTCTTGATCGGCCGCTTCTCGATCGCCTGGAGCGAGAGCGCCGTATCCAGGATCAGCTGGATCTCCTCCGGCGACAGCTCGGCGATCCCGAGCAGGTCCTTCCGGGTCCAGCGAACCGGCGAAGGGGGCGTTTCGGTCGACATCAGGAAGCGGAGGTCCGTTCGAGGATGCGGACCTGCTCGGCACCGCCGTCAGTCGACGGGAAAGCGACCTCGACCACCTCGTCGGCCGAGGTCGGCACGACGCGGCCGACGAAATCCGCCTGGATCGGCAGCTCCCGGTGCCCCCGGTCGACCAGCACGGCAAGCTGCACGGCGCGCGGCCGGCCGTAGTCGACCAGATGATCGAGGGCGGCGCGCACGGTCCGCCCGGTATAGAGCACGTCGTCGCAAAGGACCACGACCGCGCCGTCGATCGGCGGCAGGTGGGTCTCTTTGACCAGGGGGTGCTGCCCGATCGTCGACAGGTCGTCCCGGTAGAGGGTGATGTCGAGCACGCCGGTCGGAACCGCGTGCCCCTCCATCCGGCCGATCTCCTGGGCGAGCGACTCGGCGAGCGGCACGCCGCGCGTGCGGATGCCGATCAGAAGGAGGTCCTTGACGCCGCGGTTCTTCTCCGCGATCTCCCCCGCCATCCGACGGACGATCCGCGCCATTTCAGGGGCTTCGAGGATCGTCGCTTTCGGGGTGAGAGCTTTCTGCATGTCGTTGGAACCCGGCGGAGGATATGGCGGCCCAGGGCGGAAGGTCAAACCGAGGCCTCTAGCGATAGAATCCACCGGGTTCGAATTCAAGCGGCTGTCCCCTCGCGGCCCCACCGCGGCTGAACCGCGGGCAGAGGGAACGCGGAGGGTGAACCGGCCGAGGAATGGCCTTTTTCTGGAGAATCACGTCGCATGACCACCTCCCCCACGGACTCGAGCTCGACCCAGGGCTTCTTCCAGAAAAACCGACGCGAGATCCGTTTTCTCGTCCTGTTCGCGGTGATCCTCGGAGCGAGCTTCGCCCTGATCTCGCTAAACTGGGTAAACGACCACGCGATCGAGCCCTTCACCGGCGGAGTCGCTTCGGCGAGCGCCGGGGTGCTCAAGGCGATCGGCCAGGGAGTGACGCAGGAGGGGACGCTGATCCACGGCAAACGCTTCTCGGTGAACATCAAGAACGGCTGCAACGGGGTGGAGGCGATGCTGATCTTCCTCGCCGCCGTCCTCGCCTTTCCCGCGCCTTGGAAATCGAAGCTCAAAGGTCTAATCCTCGGTATCGTCGCGATCCAGGCGATCAACCTGGTGCGCGTGGTCGCCCTCTACCTCACCGGCGTCTACTTCCCCAAGATCTTCAACGCGTCGCATACGGTGATCTGGCAGACGGTGGTCATCCTCGCGAGCGTCCTGCTCTGGATCTACTGGGCGAACCGCCTTCCCCACCCGGCGGCCTCGGGCGAGAGCGCGGCCTAACGGACCGGTCGCCGTTTCAACGGAACGACGCGAGCGTTGACCGTATGACCGAGCCCATCGGCGATCTCGAAGCCGCCGCCCGGCCCCAACTGCCGGGATTCGTGCGGAATCTCCTGCTGCTGATCGTGCCGGTCGCGGTCGTCTGGTTCCTCGCCACACCGCTCTACAACCGGCTGCTCTTGGGAGGCGCTCAGTCGCTCCTCCACCTCACCGAGAGCCCGGACGCCACGAACCTCCTGCCGCGCGACCGCGACTCGGCGTTCGTCCAGCGGCGCGACTTTCCGCCGTCGAAAAGCCTCGTCCACGGCTTCCAGGTCACCGACGTCCACTTCCACCTGATCCTCGTCGGTACGCTGTTCCTCGCGATCCCCGGCGTCCCGTGGCGGCGGAAGCTCGAGAACCTCGCCTGGGCGATCGGCATCACCGTGCTGTTCGACATTTTGCTCGTCTTCTTGATCGTCAAGGCCGAATACGCGACGGGACTCGGCGCCTGGAGCGCCGCCCACTATGGTGCGTTCGCCCAGAATTTCTACGGCCTCTTGAAGCACCTATTGGACCTCCCTTTCAAGCTCGGCCTGCCGTTCCTCCTCTGGGCGGGTTTCTATCTCGCCGATCTTCGCGGGGAACGGTTAGAGCCCGTCCCGGCTCCGTCCTCTCGGCCCGGGTCCGCACGCGGCCGGAAGAAACGCTGAGTCGAGATGACGAGCCTTCACGCGATCGTCCGTCCCGTCAGCCGGTCGCTCGCCGACTGCGAGCTTTCGTTTCGCAACCGTGAGTCGATCGACCTGCCGAAGGCCGCCGCGCAACATCGGGCGTACGTCGCCGCGCTCGAGGCGGCGGGGTACGAGATCGAATGGCTCCCGGATCTCCCCGACCAGCCCGACGCGGTCTTCGTCGAAGATCCGATCGTCGTCCTGGACGAGCTCGCGATCGTCGGCCACCCGGGCGCTCCGAGCCGCGAAGGCGAGGTCGAAAGCGTCGCTGAATCCGTCGGCCGCTACCGGCCGCTCCTCCACCTGCCGCCGGAAGCACGGCTCGAAGGGGGCGACGTCCTCCGGGTCGGCAAAACCCTCTATGTCGGACGCTCCGCCCGCACCAATCCGGAGGCGCACGAGGCGCTCGCCGTGGCGCTTCGCCCGTACGGTTATGCGGTGGTATCGGTCCCGCTCACCGACTGCCTCCACCTCAAGACGGGAGTCACCTACGCGGCCGGGTTCTTCCTTGCGAATCCCGCTTGGGTGGACACGTCCACTCTCCATGGAGAAGTCGTCGCGCTCCCCGACGACGAACCGTGGGGCGCAAACACCCTCACACTCGCCGACCGCGTACTCCTCCCCGCGGGCTTCCCTCACACACGCCACCTCCTCGCCGAGCGTGGCGCGGAGATCGTCACCGTCGACGTCTCGGAGCTTCAGAAGGCGGAGGGGAGCGTCACCTGCCTGAGCGTGCTGTTCTCCGGCTGAGGCCGTCGCGCCCACCGTCCGAACGGAGTGCACCGCCAAGAGCCCTGCAATCCTTGAGGAACTTGTACAGCACGGCCAGCACCAGGTCGTCGGCGGGGTGCCAGGACGGGCCCTCCGGGCCGCAGATCGCCCAAGGCGACGACATCGTGATACGGATCACGCCGGGCTCGACGCCGTGGGTCGGCCGCAGTGAACCGGCCCAACGGGCCGGCAGAATCTAGCCCAGGGCTGAGGCCGAAGGCCGATGCCCTGGGACCGAAAGACCACAAATTCCCGCGGCCTGAAAGGCCGCTAGACGGGGCGCAATTGCGCGCTCCGCGGGTGGGCCTTTCGCCGCCATCGATCTAGCGGCCTTTCAGGCCGCCGCACCTGATGCCTTTCCACCCAGGGCATTGGCCTTCGGCCTCAGCCCTGGGCTGGATTCTTTCGGCCCGTTGGGCCGATGCTGCGCGTGAAGCTCTCGCCGACAGCGCCTCTCTGCCGCCGACGAACCAACGATCGATTACGTCGGGAGGAGGGGCGGAGGCAGCTCCGCCCCTACGATCCACTCCGGGTCCTACCGACTCCCACCCCCACGCCTCGCTTCTCGCGGAGGCTCGACGGACGCCGCCTTCGTTTCCACCGCCACCCTCCCCGACGAGACCACCGAGAGCTTCCACCCTTCGGCCCGGGTTCCGGAGAGGTCCGTGTGCCCGGCGAGGAAGAAGAGGCGTGAGGTGTCCGGCCGGTTCGGGGTCGAGCAGAAGCGGTCCTGGAGGTAGAACGGCGGAATCGACTGGTAGTAGAGGGTGACGCGCACGGAGACCGCGGTTCCTTTGAGATCCTTGAGCGGCACGGCGTAGACCAGCTCGTCCCCTCCCCCGCCTTTGCCCCCTTCAGAGACCGGCTTGTACCAGGGGTCGTCGACCGTCCCGCCTTTGCCGTCGGGCAGGTCAGGGAGCACGCGGTGGACGAGAGCCGCGGCGGAGAGCTTGGGGCTGCCGAGGCCGTCCATCTCCGCCAGCTGGACGCTCGGCGTCCAGCCCCGCGGTAGGAGGCGGTTGTCCTTCACTTCGTTCGCGAGCGAAAGGAAGCTCGTGGTGAGCCGGCCGCGCGGGTCGCGTACCAGCTCCTGATAGATCTGGACCTGATCCTGCCGGGTGATCGTCTCGTAATGCGGCTGGGTTTTCTGGTCCTTGCCCGGGACTGGTGTGCACTCGTTGCCCCACATGAACTCGCCCGCGATCGGCGAGCCGTCCGGCCCGACGATCACGCCGTCGTCCGTGCTGCGGCCGGAGATCCAAAGGTCGTTGCCCGCCGAATCGAGCACCTCGAAGGTCAGGAACGCGCGACGGAAGCCGACGCCGGAGGGGAATTTGTGCCCGGCGAGGTTCGTGACTTTGACGTCCGCCACGAGCGCATCCGCCGTCTGCCGCACGCCCGTCACCTCCGCCGTCGCGGTCCCCGTGTCCGCCTGCTGAATCATCGAGTTGTAGGTGGTGGTGAGCGGCGCGATGCCGGTGCCACCGAGCATCGGATCTTGAATCCGAATGCCGAGGATGTCGGGGAACTGCTGGGCGAACTGGTTGAAGAAGACGTTCAGACCGACCAGCGTGTGCCGGCCGTAGGGCGAGCGCGGCTGGAGGTCGATGTCGGACTGCGGAAGACGGTTCTCCGTCTGCGGCATGTTGCTCGCCTCTTGGATCGAGGCGATCTTGCTCGTAAGTGGCGACGGCAGCCCCGGGTAGGAGGACGCCATGTGGCAGCTCTGGCAGGAGCGCGGCGTCGGCCCGTCGTCGCGGAAGTCGCTGAAGACCCACTCCGGATAGGTCGCCTGCTCGATGATGATCTCCGGCTTTTTGCCGCCGGGGCGCACCCACGGCTTGTCGCCGTCGAACACGGGGAGCACGACGCTGTGGCAGCTACCGCAGACTTTCGACGAGCGGATCAGCGGGTACTCGATCGGCTTGCTGCCGAGCGTGTGATCCATCGGCACCTGCTGCGGCTTGTCGAACGGCCCGTGGAGGACGTCGTCCGGACCGGTCCGGAAATCGCCGGTGAAGGTGTGGCCGATGGGAGTCTTCGGATCGATCTCGATGTGGTGGCAGGTGGTGCACGAAATCCCGTCGCGCGCGAGACCGCCGTATTTGGCGTTCTGCAAGTCCTGTTCGGTCTTCGCCCGGAACGGGATGGCGTTCACCTGCTCGCGCGTGAACAGGCGCCGCGGCACGATCGGCTGCGAGTCCTGGTTCAACCCCAGGAGGTCCGTGTTGTTGCAGACGGCGTTCCCTTTCTCGCGGTCGGGGAACTGGTCGAGGCAGAACTGCCGCTGCCCCATGACGCCGTGGCAATGGAGGCAGAGGTCGGGCGCGAGCTTCGCGAGCGCGGGGTGCGCCGCCTGCTCCGTTTCGAGCTGGGAAAAGAAGATCGGATCGCGCCCACCGAGCCCCATCGGCGAGCTGCGCCACTCGCCGTATTCGGCGATGTTCACCAGGTTGGTGAACGCCGGCTGATCGGGCTTCTGGACCGTCATGTCGAAGTGGATACCGGTCGAGCCCGCCGCGTGGCAGCCGACGCACTGATCGGAGGTCATGAACGGCGGCGGCGCCACGGGCCCGGGGAATCGGTGGTCGTAAACTTCAGGCGGCATGTAGAGCGGCAGGATCGTCTTCGAATCGGGAGGCACGATCCGCTTCGCGCCGTAGGTCGAAAGGAAGCTCTGCCGATAGGTCGAAGAGGGCTGGCTCACCCGGTTGACCGCCGAGTTCGGCCAGGGAACCTCGTTCCACAGCGGGCCGGTGCCGAGCGCCTGAAGGTTCTGGAGCGCCTCGAACCGCTCGTGCGCCGACTTCATCTCGATCGGTGGCGGCTCTTTGGCCCCGACCGTAGGAATCGGCGGCTGGTCCTGGAAATAGAACTTGGTGAACGTGTCCGGGTCGCCGAGCACGTTGTTGAGATCCGAGAACGTCGACTCGGCTTTGGCCGAGGCGTGGCAGTTCATGCAGTAGTAGCCGAAGCCCATCCACGGATACGGCAGGTTCACCGGCGGCGGCCAGTCGAGCTGCGAGAACTCGGTCGCCTGCGGATCCCAGTTGCCCCAGAACCAACCGTCCTTCGAGGCCTTCGCGTCTTTGACCATGTGGGCGAACATGTTCGCCTCGCCGGTCGGCACCTGCGGGTTCTCGAGATCCTCGGCCGATGTCGCGCCGTACATCAGCTTGATGATCATCGAGCCGTCGGCGATCGGCGCGATCGGCGCAACCGTACCTTCCGATTCGAGCCTGCAGGTCGGGCAGCGCACCTTGCACTGGGCGACGAATTTCGGATCGTGCCGCGCCTCGGTCTCGCACATCCAGCGAAAGACGTCCGGCGAGTAGTAGATGACCACGGTGGTGTGGGTGCCGAGCGTGGTCGTCTGCCAGGCGGGCGGCATGTGAGGATCGGTCGTTCCGGCGGCGAGCGCCGCCACCGTCGGCCCTGTGGGCCGCAACTGCTTATCGTGCGGCCAACCGAGCTTCTCGTAACACTTCGCCCGGAAAAAGCGGCCGAGGATGATCTCGTACTCCGACTTGTTCGCGGGAAAAGCGCTGGGAAGCGGGAGGTCCGCCGAGCAGATGTCGCCCGAGGGAATCGCGGGCTGCGCGCCGACCTCGGTGACCGGCCCGAACGCGGGAAGCGTCAAGGCGACGAACAGCGGAAAGAAGACGGACCAGAGCCACCGCTTGAACGCCATCGCAGACCTCCCAGGAAATCTCCAACCTTGGCGCCCGAGCGGGCGTCGAGAAGGACGAGGGATCCGAAAAGCTCTACCGAAAGTAGTGCGGGGAGGATAGCACGAACGCGAAGAAGCGCTTGCGCTGGAAAGGGGCCTAAAAAAAGCGCGGTGCCGGAGGGGAGGCACCGCGCGGAGCGGGGAGGAGAGCCGGTTAACCGGCCGGGAAGCTCGTTAGCTTGGATTCTGCGCGCCGTCCGGAACGATCGAGTCGACCTTGATCAGGTTGTAGTCCCGGACTCCCTTCACGGTCACCAGGTGACCGACGTTGTCCAGCGCGAGGTCGAGATTGTCGAGATCGTAGAAACGCTTGTCCGAGAGGTTGTAGAACACCACGCGACCGCCGCGTTCCTTGCAACCCTGAACCTTCGCCTTGGTGTTGTCGGCCGACGCGCCATGCACGCCGTCGCAGTTGTCGGTGATCCAGCCGGTCCAGGTTTGGACGTTCTCCGCCGGCGCCGCAGGTGCCGTGGTCGCGGGAGGAGTCTTCATCGGAGGGGCCGCCGCCGCGTTGGCCTGCAACGGAAGCGTAAGCAACGCCGCCGTACCAAGTACGTAAAGTGTCGATTTCAGGGTTCGCATGCCATGTCTCCTTTTCTCTCGACCGCAGCTCGCAACGAAATCTCCGAATCGCAAGCAATGGGAACCGCGGCCTTCGTTTGGATTCATGTCCGACCCTCTCGGGGGCCGGTTCCGCCCTCGATAAAGTGCAGCCTTCATGCCATGGCGCCTTGAAAACGCGGTCAGGCCCCCGTCCCCATTTCTAAGGCGTTGTGTTTTCAGGGTCTTGGAGCGTCGCCTTCCAAAGCTCCCGTCCCGTGGCACGCGTCGTGGCGGCAAAATAGAGGTGAGCGCCTACGGAAAGGAATTCCGCCGGGCTCGAAGAGGTGAAGCCGGGGGCCACGTCCGCCAACATTCGGACGCTCGTTCCGTCGGCTTCGAGGAGCCAGGGCTCCAGGCCGTGAACGCCGTCGTTCGCCGCGAAGGCGAGCACGGGGGCGGGACCTTCGGTCAAAACGGCCGCCAGCTTTTGCGGGAAGGAGCCCCCGGGGCCGGGAACCAGATCGGCGACTCGGACGGTCCCCGCGGCCGTGCCGTCGCTCGACCAGAGCTCGCGGCCGGAAGCTCCGTCGTCGGCGGTGAAGAACAGCCGATCGCCCACGGCGGTCAGGTCGCGCGGATACGAGCCGCGCCGCCCGGACGCGATGTCGCGAACCCGATGAGCTCCCGAAGGTGTTCCATCGGTCGCCCAAAGCTCCACCCCTCCCCCATCCCTCGCGGTGAAGAACGCGAGGCGGCCCACGGCAGTCAGGCGCTGATCGAGGGAATGGATAGCCAAGTTGTCGATCGGATGAGCGCCTTGGGCCGAGTCGTCGGTGAGCCAGATCCGAGGTTGCGATTGGGTCGCCCAAGTCGAGAACAGCATCCCGTCGCCGAACGCCACCCCGGCGTGCAGAAAGCCGTCGTGGAGCCCGTCGAGGCGAACCGCTTTCCGCGTACCGGCCGCCGTACCGTCGGTCGTCCACACCTCGTTGGGGTTGACCGGGAAAAAGAAGGCGAGGTAGCGCTCAGCTCGGACGACGAAGAAATCGGGCACGTAGGTCACGCCACCGAACGGCGAGACGGGCGCGTCGAAGAGGCGGCTCACGGTCGCCGTTCCCGCCTCCGTGCCATCGGTGCTTCGCAACTCGACGTCGCGGCCGTCGGCCGAGAGCGTGAGCCAATAGGCGCGGCCGGCGAAGGAAAAGAGCACGCGCCCGTCATGAGCGGCGCCGACCGGATAGCCGTCGAGCTGCTTTGGGTTCGTATCCGAAAGTGAAGAACCGGAAGACCCGACTCCATCGAGCGACAGGTACGCGAGGTTTTCACCCAGCGGAATGAGGTCGCTAGGCAGACCGAGGAAGAGCGGCGACCAGAGGTCCCCGGAGGCGATCGGAAGGGTTCCCGTCGCCGTGCCGTTGGAGCGGTAGATCGCGCGACGGGACGTGCCGTTCGCCGCGAAGGCGATGCCGCCCTGCCAAGGGACCAGGAACGTCGGGGCGCCCGACCGAAGCTCGGCCCGCGGACGCCGGAGCGGGATGACGCGGTCCCCGGCGATCACCTGGATTTCCGACAGGTTGGGAGAGAAGAGGACCAAACGATCTTCGAGCGCGACCAGCGTCCCCTCCGACGCATCGGTTGGTGAAGCGACCGCCGGGACGGTACCCCCGGCGGTGCCGTCGCTCCGCCAGAGACGGCAGCCGCGTGCGCCGTCGTCGGCGAAGAATTCGAACCGGCCCGCGGCCAGGACCGACGGGCCGCACGGATCGAGGCGCGGTGCGAGACGTTGGGGTGAGCCCGTCCCGCGCGCGCGCCAGAGCGTGCCGGCCTGAAAGAACAGCAGCGAGCCCTCGACCTCCGCGGCGGGTGTGGCGAATGTGCCGTCGACCGTCGACAGGCGGGAAGTGCCGGCTTCGCTGCCGTCGCTCCGCCAAAGCTCCCTTCCGCTCGGCGTTGACAGGGTGAAATAGAGGGCGCGCCGTCCTGGAAAGAACTGCTCGAAGAACGTTCTGCGCCGTCCCGGCGTCAGATCGCGGACGATCCGCGTACCCGCGGGCGAGCCGTCGGAGGTCCAAAGCTCGAATCCGTGATCCGCTTCGAAACCGATGAAGAAGAGACGCCCCCCCACGGCGACCGGCTGGCGCGGTGCCGACGGTAGCGAAGGGACGGAAGCGAGCCGAACCGTGCCGGCCGCCGTTCCGGCGGTCGTCCACAGATCCGTCACCGTCGAGAACTGATCTTGCAACGCGAAATACGCGCGCCCTTTCGCCTCAAAGAACTGGCTCCCACCGGAGCTCGAGGCCGACGGAGCCGGCAGCGACACCAGACGGCGAGTCCCGGACGGCGAGCCGTCGGTGCGCCACAGGTCCCACAACCCTTCCTCGCCCGTCCTCAGGAATAGGAGATCACGACCCAACGCCGCTGTCACGACTTCCGGCGGCTGCGCCTGTTCCAAGTCATCGAAGAGATCCAACGAGAAGAACGGCACCGTCCCCTCTCGCGAGCCGTCGCTCCTCCAGATCCGCAAGCCCGCGAGCGGATCGAGGGTTTGAAAGTAGGCCCTTCCTTGCGCCGCCACCAGTCCGGACCCGCTGACGATCGAGGAATCGACTCCCAGGGCGGAGACGTCCAGGACTCGCCGCGTGCCCGTCTGCGTTCCGTCGGTGGTCCAGAGCTCCGAACGTGATACCTCGTCCGAGGCGAAGAAGAAGATCCGGTCCCCGACTCGCACCGCGCCCCGCGGCAAAGTCCGCAGGGAAATCGCCGGCCGGGGGCCGAGGTCCGCCACCGGCTCCACGGAAAGGGATGAGCTGGCCGCGCCGGAAACGGCGCGGGCGAAAGGAACGAGAAGCGTGGCGCCGCAGAAGAAGAGGAACGAGAAGGCAAAGAGGAATCGGCGCACGAAGGCGGCATACGCGAAGGTGACTTTCATCGTCTCACCCCGGAAGGAGTCTCAGGAAAACCCGAATGTACCGAGATATACGCAATCGATGCCTCGAACGTCCGCGAGAAGTCGAAGCCGCGCTTCAGGCCGAACGCCGCATGCCGCGCAGGAACGCGCCGATGTGGCGCCCCATCTGGGCGGTGATCGGCGCGGGGATTCGCGGCTCGGAGATCCGTCGCCCTTCGGCGACCGAGCCGCCCCACTTCTCCGGAAACTCTTCGATCTCCCCCGGCGCGCTCGCTCGCTCGATGAGCTCGAGCGCCGCCAGGATCACCCGCCGCTGCATCTCTCGATCGTGCGTGCCGCCGAGCGGGTGACCGAAAGGAAACTCGACGGCGAGCGTTCGCGGGGTTCCGACCCGTTCGGCCCAGAAGGGCATGTTGGTCACGACGACCGTGGCGATCCCCCCGCCTTCGAACAGACGTGCCAACACGGGCACGTTGGCCGCGCACTCCAGTCAGGCCGAGGTGAGCAGGAGGGCGTCCACGCGATCGGCCTGGAGCGCCGCGAGCACCTCCGGTCCATAGATCTTCTTCCAACCGGAAGGATCGGCGGGAAAGCCCTGGTATCCCATGAATGAGTAGGCGCGGGCGCCGAGGCTGCCGACTTTGCCGTCCGCAACGAGCTCCTTGATCCGGTCGATCGGAAGGAGGATGTTCGGATCGGCGGAGGGGTCGTCCGGGTTGATGTGGAGATGGCCCACCGCGAGCTCCGCCAAGTCGACGTCGGTCGGGATCGCGCGGTAGCTCGGATCGCCCCACGCCGGCTCGCGCCGCTCGCGGTCTTGATCGAACGGCTCGTCATGGCCACGGCGGTAGAGGCCCCCCGTCGTGACGAGCGAGATCCGACTTTCAGAGATGGGCTTTCTCGGCCGTGTGAAAGGAATCGGCAGCTCCCTCGTCACCCGGCTCATCTGGTAGTACCGCTTGATCAACGGCGAGGCAAAGCGGAAGCTGTCGACGCTCATGAAGAAGGGCTCCTCGGTCGAAGGGGAACGAACCGCGATGATCCTGGCTCATTCTAGATCGGCGAGCCGGAACGAGGCCCGACGCAGTCCGTCTGTCCTTCGGCGAAGGCTCGGGAGTTCCCACGTTTTCAGCTCGCGAACCGCTTCGCGAGCCAGGCGTCGACTTCTTCGGGGTGGAATCCGAACGGGCCGGTCTTTCCCTTGTAGACGATCGTCCCTTGCTCGTCGATCACATAGAAGCGCTCGGGCCAACCGGCGTAGACCTTGTCTGCCGGATTCTCGATCGGGTCGACCAAAAGCGGGATTGGAAAGTGGAAGCGGCGGACGAAATCGTTCGCAATCGCCACCCGCGCCGCGGTGCTCTTTGGCTGCGGATAGCAGACGTCTTCCTTTTCGTTGCTTTCCATCTGCCACTCGTCGGTCGGATGCGCTTCGCGGATGTAGACCGCGACGAACGTGGCCTTGTCGCCGTAGCGGCGGTGGAGATCGATGAGGCGCTCGACCGAGCGCCGGAAAGGCGGTCAGGTGTAGCTGCCGAAGATGACGATGAGCGGCCGTTCACCCACCCGTTCGCGCAGGTGGACGCGCGTCTTCCCGTCGAGCGCGAGGAGCGCCACATCGGGCGCCGAGTCCCCGACCTGAAGCTTCCCCTCTTTCCGCGTGTCGTAGCGCAGCATTCCCCAGACGTTGCTCGGTCCGATCGTGACCAAGGCCCAGGTGACGCCCGCGACGACGACCAGGCCCAGACCGATCGCCGTCCAGCGAATCGCCTTCTTGGTGGATGGTTTCATGGTGCTCCTCCGGGAGCGATCTTGACACGGACCGGAGCCGAAGGATCGACGACGGCGCGGCTTTTCGACTTTGGAATGCACTAACCCATCGGACGCCTGACCGGATCTTCCCCGTCAGCCGGCGAGAAATGATTCTCGACGGACGGGCACCGGAGATCGCGTCATGTCCCAGACCACGAAGATCGAAGTCAGCGCCACGGACAACGAGCTCTACATCCTGGCCTCCACTCCCGCCGGAAGCTCGGAGATTTGCCACATCAAATCGGGCTACAACGACCCCGTGAGCTACACGGTCCGTCCGCAGGCCATCCTGGCGCCGGGTGCTTACACCCTCATCATGGTGGGGATCAACTGGGGCGGCCCGCAGGCGTTCAAAGTGACCCTCACCACGGGCGGCGTACCCAAAACCTACACCGCGCCGGCGAGCACGGCGGTCGGGGCGAACTGGACCGTGGCGGTTCCGATCACGGTCTGACCGAGGCGATCGATTCCTCGAGTCGCCTCCCGTCGAGCGCGGGAGGCGGCTCGCCTTTCCTCACGAAATCCCGAACACCGGACCTCGTGGAGAGAAGGGCAGAGAGTTCCCCGCCGGCACGAGATAGGCGTGGTCACGGCGAATCGTGAGGTCGTCGCAGAAACCGTCGGTGATCAACAGGATCGGCCCGCTTCGCGGAAAATCCGGGGCCTTCTCGAGGAGCTCGATACCGGGCATGAGGACGGTGCCGCCGCGGCCCTTGACCCGCACCCGGCCCGCGATGTCCTCCGCACGGACGTAGCCCTCGTCGTACGCGGCGGCGTCGCAGAACACGAGCCGCACGGCGTCGACCTCGTGCGAGGCGGCATAGCTCGCGATCACGCCGAGCGCCTTGGCCAGGAGCTTCCGATCCATGCTTCCGGAGGTATCGAGGACCACCGCGAAGGTGCGGATCGAGCCGTCGTCGAGGGGCGCCAAGCGAGGTCGCGGCAGATCGGGAGTCGCCATCTGGCGCCGGCTCGGACGGGCATAGGTGCGCCGTTTCTCCTTGGGCGGGAACCGGTGATCGAACCACTGCGCAAGCTGCACGTCCCACGGAATCACCGGCTGCGCGAGCGCCTCGATCTCTTCGATCAGGCCGGCGGGGAGGAGACCGCGACATTGGTCGCGGTGCCAGAGCAGCCCCTGGGTCAGGCAGTTGCGGTAGAGCTCATCGAGCGCCACCCCCTCCCCTACCTGCCACCAGCGCGGGTTTCTGCCCGGAAGGATGTCGCCGACGCCCACACCGCGCAAGGTCGAAATCTTCCGAAACCGGCGGAGGTCGCCGACGATCCGGTCGTAGATCGCTTCCGCCGAAAGCCCCTTCAGCTCCGGATCGAGCAGCACTCCGAAAGCCGGCGGCCGTCCCACGTCCATCTCCACCAACCAGGCATTGATGACGTAGTCGCACGCGACGTTCCAGAGGAACGGATCGCGCCCCTGGCAGCGAGCCTGATGGCGGAGGCCAACGTGCAGCAGCTCGTGAGCCATCACGAAGCGAGCCTCGCCGTCGTCCATGCCGATCTGCGGGTTGACGTAGAGCTCGCGCGCCTCGGCGTCGACCGCCGCCACGTGGACGTCCAGGCGGCGGCAGACCTCGCCGTCTTCGATCAGCCGGAACGAGGCCGCGAGCGCTCCCAGCAGCGGATAGCGGGTCATGAACCAAGACCTTCCGCGTTGGGCAGGAGTGGTCGGCCCCGTAGCCCCGGTGAGGCTCGCCGCTTTACCTCCCGCGACGTCGACCGCCGCTGCGACGGCGTTGCGCAGCCCCGCGCCCAGCGCGTCCCTCCACTCTTTGCCGTATGGCGTGAGCTTGCCCCGCCATCGGTCCACCTCGAACGAAAGGTCCAACGCTCCCGGTCCGGCGGTCCCGCCGCCGCGAAGCTCCACGGGAACGCCGTTTTCGAACAGCCAGTCGTACAGCGCGTTTTCCGAGGTCGCGGGCGCCCCGGGTGGAAGCTTCAGCTCGGGGATCTCCGCGGGGCGCCGGCCCAGCTTCAAATCGGCGAGAAAGCGGTCGATGAAGAAGTCGCAGGCAACGTTCCAAAGGTCGGGACGGGCTCGAGTCTGAAAATGCCCGAATCCATAGTGGAGCAGGCAGTGTCCGATCACCCAGGTCCACTCCTCCGGGCTCGCCCGCCGCTTGGGGTGGCAGTAGACGAGGCCCCGCACGTTGGCGACCGCCCAACCACCCGGCGGGCAGAGGTTTTGGTGGACGTTGCGGTAGAAGTCCGTGCGAAAGGTGAGCGGCAGGAACAGCGGATGATTGCGGATCGCGTCGGTCCCCTCCCGATACGCCTGATCGGCCGGGTCCTCGCGCCGCTTTTCCGGTTTACGGGGCACGTTTCTCGACCAAGCGCGGCAGGTCGCGAACGACCTCGACCAGGAACCAGCTCGGCAGGTTCCCCGCCGCGGCGTCGCCACCCTCCTCCGCCACGACCAACTGCGCCATCTCCAGGCTGATCGCGGCCAGCTCCTTGAGCAGTGCCTTGCCGCGATGGGCAAGCTGTTTGTGCTGCGGCTGAAGTCCCTGCGGATCTTGCGGCAGCTCGCGCTGCAGATGCGTCCGAAACGACTGCGAGAGGAAGTAGAGGACATCGCGGTCCGCCGGATCGTGCGGCCACCCGGAATCGCCTTTCAAGATGGCATGGAGCGCGAAACGGCTTCGCTTCTGCTTGGCGAACGCCTTGAGCTGCGTCGCGTGCTGCGGTGAAAGACAACCGTAAGCGAGCGCTTCGATCTCCTCGTCGCGGATGCCCGCCCCGAACTGATGAAGCGCGTCGCTCAACATGTGCCAAGAACGCGGGGTCGAAAACGGCTCCTCGTGTTTAGGCGGCGCGCTCCAGAGCTGATCGGGACGAAGCTCGAGGTATTCGATCACCAACGGGTGGACGTCGCTCGTGTGCGCCCAGGCCATCCAGTCGCGGTGCGAAACGGTCAGGTGGACGTGAACCATCCGATTCAGCAGCGCCGATGACATCGGTTTGACGATCGCGCTGTCCTGGGCCCGGTTCCCGGCGCCGATCACGATCGACCCTTCGGGCAGGCGGTACTCGCCGATCCGGCGCTCGTGGATCAAGCTGTAGAACGCCTTCTGAACCTCGTGCGAGCAGGCGTTTAGCTCGTCGAGGAAGAGGCAGTACGGCTCGTTCCGCGCGATTTCGGCCGGGGGGCAGAAGCGGCTCACGCCGTCGGTCACCTGCGGCACGCCGATCAGGTCCTCCGGCGCGAGCTGGCTGCCGAGGAGGGAAACGCAGTGCAGGCCCAGCTGCTCGGCGAACCGAGCGACCAGGCTCGATTTGCCAATCCCCGGCGGCCCCCAAATGAAGACCGGACGGACGACCGCCACGTTGAGCAGGAAGTCCATCAACTGCGACGGCGTGACGGTCTTGGCGGCGTTCATCGAAAGGAAAGGAGCCTCGGAGGCGGGAAGGCTTCGAGGGGCGCCGACCGTTCGAGACCGGCGCCCCTCTCTCGGCTCGGATCAGAGGCGCTTCGCTCCGCCCGCGAGCAGGTTCGTGAGCAGCTCGCCTCCCTCGGGCATCAGGGTGACGCGCGCGTTCCCCTCGACCAAGCGCTGATTTTCGAGGATCTCGAAGAGGGCGGCCTCGATCTCCGGATCCTTCGAGATCTGGTTCAAGGCGGCGCCGACGATCTGCGGTCGCATCGCGCTCGCCTTGGCGAACTCGATCGCCGCCTGGCGCTCGGCGGTGCTGGTGATGATGCTCACTTGATTAGCGCCGTCCTGCTTGATCGCCGAGGTGACCTGGCGCAGACGGTTGACCACCTTTTCTTCGATCTGCCGGATCATGCCGCCGTCGCGGAAGTGGACCTTGCGGACGTAGACCGAGCCGAGCTTGTACCCCCACTCGTGCGACTTCTCCGACACCTCGGCGCGCACCGTGGCGCTCATCTGATGGCGCGTCTCCAGCATGTCGGCGAGTTTCATGTTCGACAGGCAACGGACCGTCGCGTTGCTGACGTTGGCGCGCAGCGAGCCGCGGGGATCGGTGTTCTTGAACAGGAAGGCGACCGGATCCGAGATGTACATCTCGTACCAGACGCCGATCCCCATCGGCGCGCCTTCCTCGGAGTTGACCGGCTGGCTTCGCAAGTATTCCTGATCGAGGCGCATGTCGAGCACGTGGCACTTGCCCAGCCAGTTGACCAGGAACGCCGCCGGTCCGAGCTTGAACAGCAGGATGTGGAGGCCCGGCTCGTCGAGGACACCGATCACCTTGCCGAACAACACGTAGACGCGGCAGGTCCGCTCGTAGACGATCGCGTAAAGGCCGAGGACGCGCACCACCCAGAGGAGAAACGGCACCAGGAACATCATCACGAGGAACGTGACGAACGCAGCGATCAGGAAGCTCATCGCTTCACCTCCACGAAGGCGTCCTGCGCCTTGCCGAACAGGCCGAGCCGCACGTTCCTCAGGTACGCCGAGAGGGCATGCGGTCCCTGCCTCTTCAAATCGGAGAGCTGCTCGGCGAGCCGCACCAGCGGCTCGACCTCACCCTCCGCCTTGAGCGTTTCGATCTCGACCGCGCGCTTGGACTGGACGATCTTCTGGTCCGCCGCCGCGTGCGCCAGGCTGATGTCCGAGGAGACGTGGTTGTGCGCGGTGTTGATCGCGGCCAGCGCGGATTCGACCTCCGCTGGCGGATCGATCTCGGTGATCAAGGAGGCGTCGAGGGTGATGCCGTAGCGAGCGGCGGACGAGCGGCACTCCCGGTCCATGTGATCGTTCAGATCGCGAAGGTTCTTGCGCAGGTCGTTGATCGAGATGCCGGAAACGACGGTCGCCTCGGGAGGTTGGCTCTCGAGCTGGACCGGCGGGCTCACCGGATTCTCCAGATCGACCGGCCCCGACGGATGCGGCGCCTCGAAATTCGAGATGCGCTCCCGCAGGATCGAGACGAAATATCCCATCACGTGGGCGATCGGGTTCTTCACCCCGAACAGATAGGCGTAGAGATTCCGCTCGGAGACCCGATACCGGATCTGCCCGGTGAGCCCCGTGTTGAGCTGGTCCTTCGTGACCGCCTCGAGCAGCTTGCCGCCGGAGTTCGCGCTCGGCGTTTCGGGATCGAACGCCATGTTGAGCGTGTTGGTCGCGACCGAGATCTTGTGCACGCGCTCCCAGGGCCAGCGGAAATAGGGGCCGCCCGGCGGGATCACGCGCACCTGCGGGTAGTTGTAGCGATCGCGTTCGTCGGGCCGCAGGGCCTGCGCGATCGGGTCCTGCAACGTCGACTGTCCGGGCAACCGCTGGGCGCGCCCGAGCACGGTTTTGACCGCCCGCTCGTTCTGGTCGACCGTGTACAGGCCGGCGAGCAGGTAGCGGACGATGAACCAGGTCACGAAACCGAAGAAGATTCCAAAGGTAATGGACATGGCGTGGGAGTATACGAGGGAATTCCGCCGGGTACGCGACACCCTCTGCGCACCGAAAGGCGTCGAAGTCTTCGCCCCGCGCGCTCACGCGGACTCAATGTTCGAAGCGAGGGCTATTTCCGGTTCTGCCCGTCGCGAACCTTGCCAGTCATCGGCGCCAGACTCACCGGGCTCACCGTTCGCTTCTCGATCGTGCCGTCCTGGCGCTTGGTGATCAGTTGGAGGTCCTGGAAGAAGTCCCCGACGGGCGCTACCAAACGGCCTCCATTTTTCAGCTGGGCGAGCAGCGGTTTCGGAATCTCGTCCGGTGGTGCCGCCGAGAGCAGGATCGCGTCGAACGGACCTTTCTCCGGCCAACCCTGATAACCGTCTCCCACTCGCACCGCCACGTTGTTGAAACCCAACAACACCAGGCGATGGGCCGCTTGGTCGGCCACGGCCTGCGAGATCTCGACCGAATAGACCTCACGAGCGAGGCGCGACAGGATCGCCGCGTGATACCCCGAGCCGGTGCCGATCTCCAGCACCTTGTCTTTCGGCGTGAGCTCGAGCAGATCGGTCATCAACGCCACCACGTACGGCTGGTAGATCGTCCCCCATTTGCCCTTCGGCCCGAACGGCAGCGGCTTGTCGGCGTAGGCGTCGGAGGGCACCGCACCCGGGACGAACAGATGGCGCGGCACGTGGTCCATCGCCGAGAGCACGGGCTTGTCCGTGATCCCGCGCTGGCGGATCTGCTGCTCGACCATCTGGTGGCGCAGGAGCGACGGCTCGTCACCGCGCGCTCCGCCCGCCGCCGCCGCGAGCGCCAGCCCGAAAACCAGTCTTAGATGCTTCGAAGGCTTCACTTCGCTCCCGGGCGGGCGTAGACCGCCGCGCCGTCGACGTAGGTGAAATCGATCTCGGCCGCGGGGATCTCGCGCTCGGGGACCTCCATGGGATCTCGTCCCCACACCACGAGGTCGGCCCGTTTGCCGACCGTGAGCGAGCCCACCTGGTCGTCGAGGAAGATCGACCGGGCGGCGTCGAGCGTAAAGCCGCGCAGCGCCTCGGTGCGGGTGAGCTTCTCGTCCGGAAGCCAGCCTCCGGCCGGGTTTCCCTGGAGATCCTGCCGGGTGACCGCGGCGTAGAGCCCCAGGCGCGGGTCGGGAGACTCGACCGGAAAATCGCTGCCCAAAGCGAGCCGGCCGTTCGCGGCGAGCACTTTCCTCCAGGCGTACGCCCCCGCGAGCCGGCGCTCGCCGAGCCGCGCCGGCGCCCACGGCATGTCGGAGGTCGCGTGCGTCGGCTGCATCGAGGCGATGATGCCGAGACGCGCCATCCGCTGGATGTCGGACAACCGCATCACCTGCGCGTGCTCGATCCGGCAGCGAGGATCGCCGGGCGCCAGCGAGCGGTTCGAGGCGTGGCGGGTGAGGCCCTGCTCGAGCGCGTCCAGCGCCACCAGATTGCCGCGGTCGCCGATCGCATGGATTCCGACTTGGAATCCCGCGCCCACCGCGCGGCGGACGATATCGGCCATGTGATCTTGGCCGGCGGTGAGCAAGCCCACGTTGCCCGGATCGTCCGCGTACGGCTCGATCAGCGCCGCGCCGCGGCTGCCGAGCGCGCCGTCGGCGTACAGCTTGACGCCGCGTACCGTGAGCCGCGCCTCCGGATCGAGCAGCGGACCGTGCTCGAACCACTTCTGCAGGAGGTTGGGATCGTCGGTCAGGAAGAGCGCCGCGCGCGGCGCGAGCGCTTTCTTCTCGCGCAGGGCGCGGTAGGCGGCGATCGCCTCGCCGTCCACTCCCATGTCGGTCACCGTCGTGAGGCCGAGCGACACGCAGACTCGTCCAGCGGCGGCCAACGCGTCTTGGAGCTCGGCCGGGCTGGCGTCGAACGGATTTCGCCCGGGATGCGCGACATCGCTCGGCGGCACGTCCATCGCGTTGTCGACCAGGACGCCGGAAAGATGTCCGGCGGCGTCACGGAGATAGCGGCCTCCCGACGGATCTTTGGCCGTATCGTCGAGCCCTACCCGCTCGAGCGCCCGCTCGTTGAGCAACGCGGCGTGGCCGTCGACCCGGGAGAGCCAGACCGGATGGTCGGGAACGGCCGCCGAAAGCGCCCCATGCTCGGGAAACGCCTGGCCGGGCCAAAGGTTCTGGTCCCATCCCCGGCCACGGACCCAGGATCCGGCGGGCACCTTCGCCGCCGCGGCGCGGACGCGCCGCACGACCTCTTCGAACGAGGTCGCGCCGCGCAGATCCACCTGGGACAGATCGCGACCGAGACCCAGGAGGTGGGAGTGCGCGTCGATCAGACCCGGGGTGACGGCCCGTTCGCGGAGGTCGATCCTCCGGGTCTTCGGACCGAGGAACGGCTTGGCGGTCTCCTCGGGGCCGAGGTAGACGATCTTTCCCTCGCGCACCGCAAGGCTCCCACGCACGGGCCCCGGGACGTCGACCGGGTAGAAGACGCCATGCTCGAAAACGAGGTCGGCGGCGTCCTCTCGAGGAGCCGCGGCGGCCGGGGCCGAGGGTAGGTGGGGCATGGGCGTCCCCGGTGTACGGGATCGCGGCGGCGCGGCGGCCGACAGGGCCGAGGCGGCGCAGAACAGGGACAAGCTCGCGGCGAGCGATGCGCTGGAGAAGAGAGTTTTCGGTCGTTTCACAAGGCTCGCCATTCTGCCAGCGCCCAGGGTGCAAAGGCTAGGCCACTCGGGGCGCGACCGACCGGCTCACGATATGCTCCCGCGCCGTGCCGAACTTAAACCTTCCGACCCTCTCCACCGCGCGCGAGATCTTGACGCAGGCGATCGCGGACTCCCCCGCCGACCGCACGGAGATCTCGTGGGCGGAGGCGATCCACCGCCAGGAGCGATCCGACCGGGTCGACGGAGGCAAACCCGCCAAAGGGAGAACGGCCCCCGCGCTGGAGCCTCGCTCCACACACGAGCTGAACCTCGTGGTCCGGACGGTCGAGCGCGGTCGGGTCGGTCATCACCGTGCGGCATCCCTCGACCGCGCGGAGCTCGGCGCCGCGATTCGACGGGCGCTCGCCGACGGACGCCTGTCTCCCGCTCCGGTCGAGGTGACCGATCCCTCCGCCAAGAGGCGGGGGTCGGCGCCAGGCTCGGACGAGCCGAACGACTTCTGGGACGGCGAGATCGCCAGCCTGTCCTCGGACGAGGCCAAGGCGCTCCTGTCGGAGGGCCTCGACGCCGACGAGTCCGCTCACCTTCGCTGGAGCGAAGGGAGGATCGGCTTCGCAGCGACCGGGAGCGCCCCACGCGTCGCCGCGTTGACCGGCGTCTCCCTGGCCCTACGGATCGGCCGCGGCCCGGCGACCGGTAGCGCCGAGCGCGTCGCCCGCCGGCTGTCCGATCTCGGCCCCGGTCCCCTGCTCGAGCTCGCCCGGTCGCGGAGCGCCGATCCGGCGCTCTCGCCACCACCCGGAAAGCCCGCTCCGATCGTGCTCGCGCCGCGGGCCGCGGCCCAGATCGCGCTCGCCTTCGCGCGCGCGGCGCTCGACTCCCAGGCGATCGCCGACGCGGTCGCCCGAGGTGACGCGAAGGCTTGGCCGCTCTTCGGTCATCTCGGCGAGCAAGTGGCCAACCGGCGGCTCAGCTTGATCGACGACGCGACCGATCCCCGGGGGCTCGCCCTGCCGTTCGATCTGCGCGGCAACCCCGCCCTGCCGGTCGAGATGATCTCCGCGGGGATCTTTCGGGCCGCGGCGGTATCCCGCGAGCTCGCCGATCGACTCCAAGTGCCCGCAACGCTCGCCGACCTTCCGCTGGCGATCGATCTCGAACGGTCGGGTGTCCTCCATCCCACCCTCCGAGCCGGAGAGCCGGAGGCGGCGAAGCCGCTGGGCGAACTCCTCGCCGCGGCCGACGGAGGGCTGTGGATCGCGTCGCTCTCGCCGCTCGTGGTCCACGATCCGAGCTCGCTCTCGTTTCGCGCCGTCGCTCACGGCGCCCGCCGGATCGAGGGGGGACGGATCGGGCCGGCGGTGCCGAACCTGCTCTGGGACTCGAACCTGCTCGACGTCTTCGCGCGGGTCTCGGGCCTCGGTCTCGACCCGATCGCGGTCGCCGACGGCGCGCCCTGGCTCGGAGCGGCGCTCGCTCCCGAGATCGCGCTCGAGCCCTACTTCGAGCTGCGCGAAGCCTGAGCCCGACTCGGCCCGGATCTGGCAGATCAGGCTTCCGGGGCCGCTTCCTGTGCCCGCAGGGCCTCGACCAGCCGCCGAGCGAGCATGGGCCCCACGGCCGCCTCGAGCTCGGACAGGGGCGCGCGCCGGACCCCTTCGACGCTCCCAAAGCGGGTGAGCAGGAGCTTCCTCCGCCGCGGTCCAATCCCGGGGAGGTCGTCGAGCCGGCTCCGGAGCCGGTTGGCGGAACGGCGGGCGCGATGGCGGGAGACCGCGAACCGATGGGCCTCGTCGCGGATCTGCTGGAGCAGCTGGAGCCCGGGGTCGTCCTTCGGCAGACAGAGCGGACCGGGAAGCTCCGGCAGGTAGACCTCCTCCTCCCTCTTCGCAAGCCCGAGGATCGGCGTGTCCTCGACTCCGAGGATCGCGAGCGCCTCGATCGCCGCGTTCAGCTGGCCGCGTCCGCCGTCGATCAGGATCAGGTCGGGCATCGCGCCCACCTCGTCGAGGACCCGCCGGTAGCGCCGCTCGACCGCCTCGCGCATCGAGGCGAAGTCGTCCGGGCCCGAAACGCTCCGGATGTTGAAGCTCCGATAGTCCCCCTTCCGCATCTTCCCCTCTTCCCATACCACCATCGAAGCGACCGTCTCGCCCCCCTGGAAATGCGAGATGTCGAACCCCTCGATCCGCCGCGGCGGATCGGCGAGCTCCAGATGCCGCTCGAGCGCCATCGCGCCCGGCGCCACCGCCCCGGTGCGGAAGCGGCGGCGGTGCGCCTGTTGGGCGTTATGCCCCGCGAGGGCCAGCCGTTCCGCCTTCGGACCGCGGCTCGGAAGCCGCAGGTAGACCCGCTCCCCCTTCCGCTCCGACAGCCAGTCGAGCAACGCGTCCTCCCCCTCGATCGGGACCGGCAGGTGGATCTCCTTGGGAACGAAGGTCGTCCGGTCGTAGATCTGCGGCAGCAGCTCGGACAGCAAGGCGTCGGGCGCGATCTGGCCGACCTTTTCCCAGAACAGCTCGCGGCGGTCGAGCACCTGGCCGCCGCGCATCACCAGGATCGCCACGGCGGCGTTGCCCCCCGAGACGTGGACGCCGTAGACGTCCAGGTCTTCGCCGTCGACCGAGGAGAGCTTGCGCCGTTGGCCGATCGACTCGATCTCGGCGATCGTGTCGCGAAGCGCCGCCGCGCGCTCGAACTCGAAGGCGTCGGAAGCGTCGAGCATCTCGCGCTTCAACCGCTTGAGCAGGACGTCGTTCTTGCCGGCGAGGAACAGCCGCGCCTGGGCGACCGCCTCGGCGTAGGTCTCCCTCGTGGTCAGGCGCGCGACGCACGGCCCGAGGCATCGGTGCATGCCGTGGTAGAGGCACGGGCGCTCGAGCCCGCCGTCGATCTCGATGCGGCAGACGCGGACCTGGAACAGCTTCTGGACCAGCTTGATCGCCTTCCGCGCGAGGCCGCCGGGGAGATACGGCCCGAAATACTCGGCGCCGTCGTTCGCGATCCGCCGCGTGAAGGCGATGCGCGGAAACTCATCGCGCATCGTGAGCTTCAGGTACGGATAGGTCTTGTCGTCCCGCAGCAGGACGTTGTAGCGCGGCTTCTTCTCTTTGATGAAGTTGTTTTCGAGCAGCAGCGCCTCGGCTTCAGAGTCGGTGATCACGTGCTCGATGTCGACCGCCTCGTAGACCATCTGCGCCAGCCGCGGCTCGAGGTCGCGGGAGAGGTACGAGCCCACCCGCTTCTTGAGCGACTTCGCCTTGCCGACGTAGAGGACCTTGCCCGCGGCGTCTTTCCAGACGTAGATCCCCGCCCGGTCCGGCAGCTCGCGGACCCGGCCGGCCAGCGCCTCGAGACGCTCGGAGTCGGACGAGAAGCTCATGGAGGGGGATGGTAGCGGATGGCGTCGACGCCAGGGTACAGAACCCCGCGACCTGTAGTCGATGGAGCGAGGCGTGCTACTTTGAAGCCTCTTTTCCGACGATGATCAACCGCCCGTCCGCCCGTCCCGGTTCCCCGCTCCGTCCGCGGGCCGTGCGCCTGCTCGGAACCGGAGCGGCGCTGCCGGCGGACGAGGTTCCGAGCGAGCAGCTCGACCTCACGCTCGGCCTTCCGCGGGGCACGGTGCGCAAGAAGACCGGCGTCGAGCGCCGGTACGTCGAGACGCGAAGCGCGGCGGCGCTCGGCGCTGAGGCCGCGCGCGGCGCGCTCGCCGCCGCCGGCCTCGAGCTTTCCGACCTCGACTGCCTGATCGCCGCTTCCGGCACCCCGGACCAGGCGATGCCGTGCAATGGGGCGCTCCTCCATCGCGCGCTCGGCCTTTCCGACTTCGCGATCCCCTCCTTCGACATCGGTGCGAGCTGCCTCTCCTTCCTGGTCGCCCTCGATACGGCGGCCTGCTTGATCGAGGCCGGCCGTTATCGGCGGATCCTGATCGTCTCCTCCGACGTCGCCTCCTGCGGACTCGATTGGACCAAACTCGAAGCGAGCGGAATCTTCGGAGATGGCGCGGCGGCAGCGGTCGTCGGTCCGGCGGATCCCGGCGACTCGTCCGCCCTGCTCGCGAGCTCCTTCGCGACGATCTCCGACGGTGCGCATACCTGCGAGATCCCGGGGGGCGGTTCGCGTCACCACCCGGGGCGGATCGCCGGGCCCTACCTCCCGCTCACACTCTTCCGAATGGACGGCAAGGCGGTCTTTCGCCTCGCCGCCGAGCGCCTCCCCTCGTTTCTCGAAGCGTTGCTCGACGCATCCGGCCTCGCGCTCTCGGACATCCCGGTCGTCGTGCCGCACCAGGCGAGCCGTCACGCCCTCGACTACCTGCGACGCCGCTTCGACCTTCGCAAGGAGCAGGTGATCGACCTCTTCGCCGGTCAGGGCAACCAGGTAGGCGCGTCGTTGCCTAGCGCGCTCCACGAGGCGGTCCGTTCCGGCCGGCTGCGCCGTGGCGACCCAGCGCTTCTCATCGGCACCGGCGCGGGGATCCAGATCGGCGGCATGGTAATTCGCTATTGAGCCTCGGACCGCAGCCGCGCGTGGGGCTCCGGCTCCTCCGGGTCGGCCGCTGCCGCCATCCCGAATGGGTGACGATCCGCGGCGGTAGATTCGGCCCGATCGATTTCCCCGCGCTCGTGGCGCTGATCCTCCACCCCACCGCCGGGCCGATCCTCTACGACACGGGGTACGCGGACCGCTTCGAGCAGGCAACCGAGCGATTCCCCGGGCGCATCTACCGCTGGCTCACCCCCGTCCGTCTCCCCGAGGAGGAGCGCCTCGAAACCCAGCTTCGCGCCCTCGGCGTCGCCCTGCCGGAGATCTCCCGGGTTCTCATCTCCCATCTACACGCCGACCACGTGGCGGGTCTGCGCGACCTGCCGCGTTCCTGCTTCACCGCGCTCGAGCGGGACGTCGCGGCGCATCTAGGCCCGAACGCCGTCCGCGGCTTCGCGGCGCTCCGGCGCGGCGTCCTGCCGGATCTCCTGCCGGACGACTTCGAGTCGCGCCTCGATCTGGCCGACTCGCTGGCGCCGGTCGATCTCGGCCCCTCCTTCGCGCCGTTTTCGAGAGGTTACGACCTGATCGGCGATCGAAGCCTGATCGGCATCCCGCTCCCCGGCCACAGTCCGGCGCAGCTGGGCGTATTGCTGCGGACCGAAGAGGACGCCCCGGTCCTCCTCGCCGCCGACTCTTGCTGGTCGGCCCGCGCCTGGCGGGAGCAGCGCCTACCCACCTTCCTCGCCCGCCCGTTGTTCGCCGATTGGGGCGACTACAAGGCGACGCTCGGAGGACTGAAAAAGGTCGCGACGGGTCACCCTGAGCTCACGATCGTCCCCTCCCACTGCACCGAAACGTTCGACGCGTTGCGCCGAGGATGACCTCCCTTCGTTCGATCGCCGCCTTCGCTGGGGAGCGCTGGGGGCCGCACCCGAAAGACCGCGCCGCGCTCCTCGAAATGCAGCAAAGGCGGCTCGCGAAGTTCCTGGCCAGAACCCTTCCCCAGGCGCGCTTCTACCAACCCTTCGTCGACAAGCCGTTCGACCAGCTGCCGATCGTCGACAAGCGGACGATGCTCGCCGACTTCGCCGGTTTCAACACCTTCGGCGTGCCGCTCGATCGCGCTCTCGACGTAGCGCTCGAGGCGGAGCGGAGCCGCGACTTCCGGCCGACGCTTACGGTCGACGGAGAGGAGCTGACGGTCGGCCTTTCCAGCGGCACCTCCGGACAGCGCGGCGTCTTCCTCGTCTCGGCGGCCGAACGCGCTCGCTGGGCGGGGCTTCTGCTCGCCCGTCTGCTGACGCGGGACGGGTTGCGTCAGGTGATCGGCCGAAACCGGCCTCCCTTGGTGATCGCTTTTTTTCTCCGCGCGAACAGCAACCTCTACACCACCCTCGGGAGCACGCGGATCGATTTTCAGTTCTTCGATTTGTGGGCACCTTGGGAAGAGCACCTGCGGAGGTTGAACGCACACCCGCCGGATGTCTTGGTCGCGCCGGCCTCGGTGTTGAAAAAGCTCACCGAGGGAGGAGGGTTGTCGGAAAGGGCTCTCCACATTGCGCCGCGACAGGTCGTCTCGGTCGCGGAGGTTCTGGAGCCGGAGGACGCTCGAGCGATTGTGGAAGCCTGGGGCGTGCCGGTGCAGCAGGTGTACCAGGCGACCGAGGGATTCTTGGGCGCGAGCTGCCCCGCGGGGCGCGTGCATCTGAACGAGGAGCAGATGGTTTTCGAGATGGAATGGCTCGACGCGGAGCGGCGGCGGTTCGTGCCGATCGTGACCGACGTTTCGCGCACGACGCAGCTGGTGGTGCGGTATCGGCTGGACGACGTGCTTCGGCTCGCCGACGGTGAATGTTCGTGTGGCCGGCCGACGTTGAGTCTGGAAGCCATCGAAGGCCGGGCGGACGACGTGCTTTGGGGCATAGCGATCGAGGGGGGCGGGCCGGTCGCCGTGTTTCCCGATCTGGTGCGCAACGCGATGTCTCGCGTCGACGGGCTCGGTGAGTACCGGGTGACGCAGGAGGGGAACCGATGGCGGCTGGCGACGACGAGCCCGGCGGTCATGATCGAGATCGAGCGGGAGATCGGAGCCTTGGCGAAGCGGCTCGGAATTCGAGCGCCGGTCGTCCTCGCCGATCCTTGGACCGATCTTCCCCTCGGTGAAAAGCGGCGGCGCATCCGCTGCCTCAACCGGGCCGAGGCGGCGGCGTGAAGCACGTCACGCGCATCCTCGTCACGGGAGCCTCCGGCTTCGTCGGCGGTCGGTTCGTCGCGCGGTTTCGGGATCGGCCGGACCTGGCGATTCATGGGATCGGACGGCGGGCGCTGCCCGACCCGACCTACAGCTCGATCGACCTCTCGCGACCGTTCGATCGGTTGTCCGATCCAGAGTTCGTCCCCGACGTGATCCTCCACGCCGCGGCGCGGGCGACTCCCTGGGGGACGATCGAGGAGTACCGCCGCGACAACGTCGAGGCGACGCGCCGGGTGATCGAGTACGCGCTCGCGAACGGCCGACCGCGGCTGATCTACGTCTCGTCGAGCTCCGTGCTCTACCGCGACGGCCCGCAGCTCGGCCTCTCCGAGGCGTCCCCCGTGGGGCCGGCGTTCGTAAACCGCTACGCCGAGACGAAAGCCGAAGGGGAGCGCCTGGTCCAGGCCTATCCGGGCTCGTGGCTGATCGCCCGACCGCGCGCGGTGTTTGGACCCGGCGACACGGTCCTCTTCCCGCGCATCCTCGCCGCGGCGAAAAAGGGGAAGCTCCCCCGCTTCGACACCGGCGATGCGCCGCCCGCGATCGGCGACTTGATCTACGTCGACACGCTCGCGGACTATCTCTTGTCCGCGTGCCTGCGTTCCGATCTCTCCGGCGTCTACAACCTGACGAACGCCGAACCGGTCGCGATCCAGCCGCTGCTGCTCGATCTGTTCGAGCGGCTCGGCCTGCCCGCGCCGAAACGGACGGTCTCGGTCCGCAGGGCTTTCGTCGCGGCGACCGTGCTGGAGCTCGTCTGGCGCTTCTTCCGGCTTTCGGGCGAGCCGCCGATCACCCGCTTCGGCGTCGGGGTCTTCGCCTGGTCGAAGACGTTCGACGTGACGAAGATGCTCGCCGATTTCGGCCCACCGTCGGTGTCGCTCGCCGAAGGGATCGAGGCGTTCGTCCGCTGGCAGCTCGCTCGGGACCGGAACGCATGATCTCTCCTGTCCCCGGCGTGGCCGCGCTCGCTGCGGTCGCTGCGCTCTATCTCGCGATCTCGGGAACGAAAGCGCTCTTCGCGGTGCGCGTCGCCCGGAAGGAGGAGGTTCTCCCGCCGTCCGACGGCGCGGGGGTCGCGATCGCGCAACCGATCCTCTCGGGCGATCCCCGACTCGGCGCGGTGCTCGGCGACAACCTCCACGAGTTGCCGGCCGCGCGCTTCCTCTGGCTCGTCGACGAGGACGACCTCGAAGCGCAGCGGATCTGCCGCGATCTGGCGGCGCGGCATTCGAAAGTGAAGATCGAGATCTCCATCCATCCCCAACCGCCGGATGGCGTGAACCCGAAGCTCTGGAAGCTCGAAGCGGCTCGGGTGGCGTTAGGGGCGGCAACCGCCGAGCCGGTCTTCCTGGTGCTCGACGACGACACGCGCATGCCGGGTCGGACGCTCGCGGCGCTGATCGCGGCGCTCGAACGGCATTCGATCGCGACGAGCCTGCCAGGGTACTTGGACGACGGACGGTGGCCTTCGCGGTGGCTCGCCCAGTTCGTCGACAACAACGCTGCGATGACGTACCTGCCGCTTCTCCCCGTCCAAGATCCGCTCACGATCAACGGCATGGCGTATGCGTTGCGGAGGGAAAAGCTCACCGAGGGAGGAGGGTTCGGCGGGATGTTGAGGGCACTTACGGACGACCTCGCCGTCGCGGAGGGTGTGCTCGCGAGCGGCGGAACGATCTTCCAGAGCGCGAGGCCTCATTGGGTCGAGACGACGGTCCGCGACGGCAGGCACTATCGACAGCTGATGCACCGGTGGTTTCTGTTCGCCCTGTTGCTGCTCAAGAAGCAGCCGTTGCGGATTCGCGCCCTGATCGGCGGGCTGCATGCCCTGCCGCCGCTTCTCTTGCTCGCGCTGGTCGTCCTCTCGGCGATCGTCCCGAGCCTCGCCGGTCTCCAAATCCTGGTGGGCACGTTCGCCCTCCGCGGCCTCGGCCTCGCCGCACTCCAGCGCGCGATCTACGGCCGAGTCCTCGAAGCGCCGTTCGCCTCGATCGCGAGCGAGCTGCTCCAGCCGTTCCATCTGCTGCACGCTGTCTTCTCGCGGCGGATCGTCTGGCGGACGCGACGCTATCGGGTGCACGACGACCGTCACTTCACCCCGGTCGATTGAAACCACGGATGACGCTTCCGCTTCAGATCGCTTTCCTCACCGGCCAGAGCAACCCGGGCAACGCCGCCTTGAGCCCCGAGCAGACGGAGTTTCTCGAAGCGCTTCCCGCTCCGGCCGAGTGGAAGGTCCGGACCAATTTCCCCTACCCAGACATTCCACAGACCTTCCGCAGGACACCGCTGCCGCTCGCGAGCTTCCACAATCTGTCGCTCTACCTCCGCTCTCGGCGCCCTGCCTTTTCCGCCGCCTTTCGCCCTTCCGTGCTCGCCCGCCTTCGCCGCGCCGACCGGACTCTCTTCCTCGCCGGTAGCTCCGGCCTGGAGCTGCTCCACAATCTCGACCTTCCCCACGCCGACCTCGCCCGGATCCACGTCTTCGCCTACGGCCCGGTCGCCCGACGGCTTCCGGCCTGCGACGCCTGCTTCGTTCAGGGGCGGGACCTGATCTCGCGCCTCTTCTTTCGAACCGGGCGCGCCGGGCTGACGGAGCCCATCGTCCGCGTCGCCTCGAACCATCTCGGCTATCTCGACGATCCGGCGGTGTTCGCCCTTTGCGTCTCCTACCTCGCGGAGATCCGCGGAACCTTCTCGATCCCATGAGCCGCGCGAAGATCGACCTCGTCGCCCCGCCGTTCGCCGGGCACCTCCATCCGCTGCTCGGCCTCGGCCGGCGGCTCGCGCGGGATTGGGACGTTCGCGTGATCAGCACCGAGGGGGCGCAGAAGGAGATCGAGGCGGCGGGGCTCTCGGGACGCGCGGTCCTCCCCGGCCGGGACGCCGAGATCCGCGCGATCGTCGAGCCGCCGCACGCGGTGGGAAGCAACCCGGTGCGCCTGCACGCCCAACTGCGCGAAAACCTTCGGTTGCTGCTCGCCTTCCGCGAGGAGATCCGCGCAGTCTGGACCGCGGAGGGGCCACCCGACCTGTTGATCGCCGATTTCACCGCCCCGGTCGCCGGTTCGCTCGCCCGCGAGCTCGGCATTCCGTGGTGGACCCAGCACGTCTCCCCCGCCGTGATCGAAACGCCCGACGGGCCTCCCGCCTACGTCGGCGGCCTCGCTCCGGGTCGCGGCCTCCTCGGGGCAGGTCTCGGACGTCTGCGAGACGCCGCCGGCCGGGCGACGATTCGCGCGTTCAAACGCGGCGTCTCCTGGCTCTATCGCGACGCCATTCGATCGCTCGGCTTTCCGAGTCTCTATCGCGACGACGGCACCGAGGCGGCCTACTCGCCGGAGCGGATCTTCGCGCTCACCGTCCCCGAGCTCGAATTCCCCCGCACCTGGCCCGCCCACGTCGAGCTGATCGGCCCGATCTCTTACACCCCGCCGACGACGGTCCCCGAGCCGCCGATCCGCGACGGGCGCCCCGCCATTCTCGTCAGCCTCGGCACGCACCTCCCGTGGAAGAAAGACGCGGTGGCGGACGCCGTCCGCCGCGCGGCCCGAGCCCTTCCGGAGATCGACTTCCACTTCACGGACGGCCGGGTGGAGAGCGACCGATTCGAAGCCGACGGCAACTTCGTCCGGCTCGGCTATGTCTCCTACGTGCGAGATCTCCCCCGCTACCGATTGATCGTCCACCACGCGGGAACGGGGGTCCTCTTCCACACCCTACGCGCCGGAAAGCCCGCCCTCGCCCATCCGGTCGACTACGACCAGTTCGACTACGCCGCTCGCCTCGAACGGGCCGGTCTGGCCCGAAGGGTCCGAAACCTCGATCGTCTCGCCGAGCAGATCCAAACGGCGCTCGTCGACGAGAAGCTGAGCGAAGAATGCCGAAAATTCGCGAGGGTCCTCGAAAGGTACTCCGCCGAAGACCGCGTGGCCGAGCAGGTCGCGGAACGGCTGGCGCGCCGGTCCGCTCTAGACCACCGCTGAGGTGGGCTCGCTGAGCCGGGCCTCAGCCGAAAGGTTGGCGCCAACGAAGCCCGGAGAACTTTCCGAAATCGGCGTCCATGGAGATCAACTCGCAATTCGATTCGATCGCGAGCGCCGCCAAATGGGCGTCGGAGACCAGATTTCCTCGCGCATCCACCGCGCGACAGAGATCCGAAAAAATCCTCCAATGGCTCGGCCCTGCCACGACGGGGACACAATTCGGACGTGATCGAATCGCCTCTCCGAAGGCCAACGCGATCTCGATTGGAGTCGGTTCGCTGAAGACTCTGGGGTTGGTCACAACCCGGACGAAACCACTGAGCACGACGTCAGCCATTCCGAAGGCTTGAGCCCCATCCAACTCGTCCTTCAATCAAGGCTGAAAACGCGAGAAATGCGGGCCGTCTTTTCGGTGGGCGTAGACCAGGATATTGACGTCAAAAAGGAGCATCATCCGGGTCCATCAGGTCGAGGAGGTCGACGTTGCGGTCGAGATTTACACCAGGCCGCAACCAACCTGTTCCCCAGGTGGGGAGCTCCGGCATGGACTCCGGACGGCGCGACTCCTTGTCGCGAAGAAGACGGCGAACCGCTTCTTCGACCAATGCCTGGAGGGTCGCGCCTCGGGCCAGCGCGAAACGCTCAGCCTCGGTCAGAAGTTCGCCTTCGAGATGGACCTCTGTTCTCATGAGAAAAAGATATTCCCCGGCGGACGCGTTGTCTAGAAGGCCAGACGTACGCGGAGAGGCATGACCAACCCGCCACCGGCCGAGGTTGAACTGGCAGATCCGCCCTCCTCAGGCGGGTGGTCCCGCCAAGCTCTTCGAGTAGAAATACCGCTTGAACCCCGCCGGATAGTCGTCCAGCACCCCGAACAGCCGATATCCCAGCCGCTCGTAAAATGCGGGCGCCTGGAAGTCGTGGGTATCGAGCCAGATCGCGCGGCAGCCGTGGGCGCGGGCTTCTTCCTCGGCTTGGGCGAGGAGCGCCTGGCCCCAGCCCTGGCCGCGGAGGGCGTCGTCGACCCAGAGGAATTGGACCTGCATCCACTCCCAGCCCGATTCGGCGAGCAGGCCGCCGTGGATCGTGCCGTCCTCGGCGCGGAGAAGCAGATGGAGCAAACGCCAGGTGGGGACCGGGGCGTTCTTGCGATTGTGGGCGCGGAGGCCGTCGATGATCCGTTCGCGATCCTCCGCCGAGATCTCGGCCTCTTTGCGGATCGAGAGGGTCGTCATCGGAGCACCCGGTCGGGCGTGATCGAGGCGACGCTCGGGCATCCGGAGAGCGCCATCGCGAGCCGGATCTCTTCGCGCAGGAGACCTAGAATCCGCTCCACGCCTGCCTCTCCCTCGACCGCGAGCGCCCAGAGGTAGGGCCGGCCGATCAGCACCGCGCGGGCACCGAGGGCGAGCGCCTTGAGAACGTCGGTACCGCGCCGGATACCCCCGTCGACGAAGACCTCGACCGCGCCGTCCACGGCCGCCACGACTTCCGCCAGGGCATCCGCCGGAGCGATCGCCGTATCGATTTGGCGCCCGCCGTGGTTCGAGACGACGATGGCCGCGACGCCGCGCTCGACGGCGAGGCGGGCGTCCTCGCCGGTGAGCACCCCCTTCACCAACACCGGGAGCTTCGAGAGGGAACGGAGCCGGTCGACCGAATCCCAGGTGAGGGCGGGATCGAACTGGTCGGCGACGTACTTGAGCAGAGACGAGCCGTCCGGCGCGTCCGGCATACGGTGCGCGAAGTTGCCGGCCCGCAGCTCCGACGGCACCCGGAAGCGATTCCGCGCGTCGCGCTCGCGGACGCCGGGGATCGAGCCGTCGACCGTGAGACAGAGCGCCCGGAATCCCGCCGCCTCGGCACGCTCGACCAGCTCCCGCGTGAGCCCCCAGTCGCGATAGCAGTAGAGCTGAAACCAGCGCGGGCCTGAGGATGCGGCGGCGATCTCTTCCAGCCGATAGGACGAAAGCGTGCTCACCACCTGGACCACCCCCGCCCTCGCAGCGGCCCGGGCGACCGCCAGCTCACCGTCCGGATGCGCGAGAGAGTTCATCGCGCAAGGGGCGGTGAGCACCGGCATCTCGATCTTCGCGCCGAGCACCTCGGTCGACAGGTCGCAGCGCGAAACGTCGACCAGGACGCGCGGGCGCAGCCGAATCCTCCCCCACGACGCGACGTTGTCGCGAACCGAGATCTCGTCGCCCGCGCCACCAGCGTAGTAGTCGTAGACCATCGCCGGCAACGCCTCGCGCGCCGCCCGCTCGTAGTCGTCGAGATTGATCCGTTCCGTCACGGGGTGGGGACTATATCCCTCCTCCCGTCCGTCGCCCCGAAAACCTTTCCTCTTCCTCTAGATTGTGATTCGAGACACCGGGTCGTCCGACCGGCGGAACCCAGAATCCTAGGTTCCTTTAGAAGGCGCTGCTATTCGTGTCGACGAGCACGCCGTCCACATAGACCCTGCCCTGTCGGATCTCGACCCTCTTCGGTTCGCCGTTCGCCTTTCGGCTGAAGCTGCGGAAGGCGAACCGAGGCTTCTCGTTCGCATCGGTCGTAATGTCGGCGAGAACCCGCGCGGCGAGCGCCTCGCCGAGCATCAGACTGCGGGCGTTGTCCGTCCGCCAGTGAACACCGCCGATGCTCCGGCCCATCGCCACGTTCGTGGCAAGCTTGTTGAGCTCCCCTTCGATCGTGAGCTTGTCGGCGACTTGCTTGGGCAAAGGAGTGCGCGTTCCCACGTCGCCGCCGGGTCCTGAGGTTACACCGGTAACGTAGGAGCGGATGGTCGCCCCGGCACCGTAGGGGTTCTCCCGCTCCGTCAGCGTGTTGAAGAAGACGGGGACGTCCACGCCTTGCGCATTGGTGGTGAAGGTCTTGAAATAGGCTTTCAAGACCGTGACGCAGATGCCGGCGACCGTCGCGTGCCCGGCGCCATAGGACGGATGAGTCGGGCTCCCCGGGGTGAACGCCATAGGAAGTAACAGGCTCTCGTGCAGTCGGCGAACCGCCCTGGCGGCCTTGGTCCGGGCGACCCAACCCGGAAGCCCGTAGGGACGTTTGCCGTCAGGGTCACCGTTACCGACGTTCTGAACGTGGACGAGGCCGCCGTACGCTTCAGGTCGAAGGCGGAGATGAACCTGCCACTTTTGGTTCCACACGACCTTCAAGGCACGGGTAGCGACTTCGGAAACCAACGCCAGAATGTGGGGTCCGCCGAGAACGCCGAAGCCAGCTTCCCGATTCTCTAAAGGTTGGCCGTCGCCGTAAGGGTTTCCGGGAGTCCACCGCGCTCCGCCGGAGAGGAGGAGCAGGGCGGCATTGAAATACGCCTGGTGGAGGGCGTCCTTGTTCACGAATCGGGCGAGATCTCGCGGGGTGGAAATATACCGGCGGTTGGTCTCGAAGTTGTCCCCGCTGTCCTCGTTCGACTTCGGATACGCCTGGCCATTTCCGTCCCTTCCGCTCGACTGGGCGTTGATCCAATCCGGGAAGGTCGTCAGGTAATCGCGGTGCTTCTTGTACGGTAGCTGCTGCTGGTCGATGCGCTGGGTCCCGTAATGGATGTCGCGAACGAAGAACTGACTCACCAGCGGACCGATCTCCTCGCCGGGCAACCCGAGCCGAAATAGATTCCTCGGCGTGATCCGCGCGAGGGTGCCTTTTGGCCCCGGAACGTCAACGCCGGTCATCAGATGCCCTACGTCCCTCTCGTCGTCGACGGCTTGCCGGAACACGCCGTCAAGCTCTGGGGCTGCCCGGGCCACGTCCGGATCCGTCTCGAATCGGTCGAAGGGCACGTCGCGCAAGAGCGCCATCCAATACATCTCGGTCATCTCCGCCGCGGTGGTCGTGGACAGAACCTTGGGGGCGGGAGGCATCGAGTACGAGCCGGGATACTGCGTAAGCCGGTCGCTCGCGAGGCCGCCTTGAGGATTGGTGAGGGCGGCTGCGTCGGGCGTTCCTTTCGGCACCAGGGCAAAGCCGCTGCCGTCGCCTTCCGCGGCGGCGACCAGTTTCTTGAACGCATCTTCCTTGACCTCTCCCCACTTGTTGTGGGGAAGAGTCTTGTGAAAACTACCCAGGCCACGAATTTTCGCGTTGCCGACCTTGAACTCTCTCTGGGTGTCGCCGTTGTTGAGCATTTCTGCTTCCTTTCGGCCGAAGAACCTACGATTCGAGGCGATGTACCCGAGGCTCTCGTCGATTCAGGCTCAATGCCTTTGAGTAGCCCATAGGCCAACGGTATCACCACCTCTACAATAAGAAAGAGATCGAACAGGACCGATTACCCGCGCGAGGCTCGGATATCATTCCCAGGATGCCTCAAGTCATCTTCACTTCGGCGCTCGAACGACACCTGTCCTGCCCGCCGCAAGAAGTCGACGGAACCACCGTGCGCGAGGCGCTGGACCGGGCGTTCGCCGTCAATCCCGCGGTGCGCGGCTACGTCCTCGACGATCAGCACGCGTTGCGCAAGCACATGATCGTCTTCGTCGACGGCGAGGCGGTACGCGACCGGGAGGGGTTGTCGGACGCGGTGAGCCCCGGCAGCCAGATCTACGTCATGCAGGCCCTTTCCGGCGGCTGAGCCGGCCGCTTTCTCTCCACCCCAGGAGGTTCCGATGAGCCACTCCCCCAGCAGCCGACTGTTCGTCGCCACGCGGAAGGGTCTGTTCACCCTCCATCGCGGAGAGGCGGGATGGAAGATCGCGCAGACCGCTTTCCTCGGCGATCCGATCTCGATCGTCCACGTCGACCGCGCGGGGCGGATCTACGCGGCGCTCGACCTCGGACATTTCGGCGTCAAGCTAAAGCGGTCGGACGACGGCGGCGCCACCTGGGAAGATCGCGCGTCCCCCGTCTATCCGGAGAAGCCGGCGGAGGTGGACGACCGCGACGACAACGGCACCTCGATCGCCTGGAAGCTGCGGAAGGTCTGGGCGATGACCGACGGAAGCACGTCGGAGTCGGGCGAATCGCTTTGGTGCGGCACGTTACCCGGAGGGTTGTTCCGTTCGGAGGACGGCGGCGCAACCTGGGAGCTCAACCGCCCGCTCTGGGACAAGCCGGAGCGAAAAGGGTGGTTCGGCGGCGGCTACGACTGGCCGGGCATCCACTCGGTCTTCGTCGATCCGCGCAACGAGCAGCGCGTGCTGGTCGCGATCTCCTGCGGCGGCGTCTGGGAGACCCTCGACGGCGGCGCAACCTGGAATCCCCGCGCCCAAGGAATGCGCGCCGAATACATGCCGCCGGAGCGCGCCTACGACCAGAACGTCCAGGACCCGCACATCCTGGTCGCGAGCCGCGACAACCCCGATGCCCTCTGGGTGCAGCACCACAACGGCATCTTCCGCTCCACCGACGGCGCCGCCTCGTGGCAGGAGATCCACGACATCCCGCGGTCGGGCTTCGGCTTCGCCGCCGCCGTCCACCCGACCGACCCCGATACGGCGTGGTTCGTGCCGGCGATCAAGGACGAGAAGCGCATTCCGGTCGACGGCCAGCTCGTCGCCCTCCGCACCCGCGACGGGGGTAAGAGCTTCGACGTGTTGAGCCACGGGCTCCCGCAGGAGAACGCCTACGACCTGATCTACCGTCATGCGCTCGACATCGACGCGAGCGGCGACCGGCTCGCGTTCGGCAGCACGACCGGATCGCTCTGGATCACCGAGGACCAGGGGGATACCTGGACTTCGCTCTCGGCGCACCTGCCGCCGATCTATTGCATCCGTTTCGCGCCTTAGAGAAGATCGGCCCCATGGTGAGCCAAGCAGCGCAGATCGCCCGGCCGCGGCCGAAGGCGGCGCTTCCGAGCGGATCTCTCTTCGACTCGGCGGCACCCGCCGGGCGGGCCCTTCCCACGCAAGGAGAGTCGCAGGTCCGAGGCGGGGACCTCCTGGGGCGGTCGTCGCGGCTCGGTCATGACTTCGCCACGATTCCCGTTGAAAATTCACAGCCGGAATCCCGGCACGACGGGACAAGCGCCAGCTCGGCGACCCAGAACGGACCCGCGCCGATTCAACGGGTCAAGTTCACCAAAGAGCAGCGAGATAAGATCCTGGCCAAGAATCGAAGGAGAAACGGCGGCTTCTATACCTGCGAGAACGGCGCCTGCGGCTTTCAACACGGCCTCCGACAGTACGCGACCTACCGAGGGCGAAGGGTCGGCGACGGCGGATTCCACATCGATCACATCCATCATCACGGACGAGGCGGCAGGAACCTCATCCGGAACGGCCGCGTCCTGTGCGGCACCTGCAACACCTCCCGCGGCGCCCGGGCGAACGCCCAGCGCTACGGCATCAACAAATACCGAGGGCTTCACCGGAAGCGCGTTCTGAAGGACTACCGGTCGATGCGGCGAAACTACTAGCCGGCGCCTCCCCTACTCCAGCTCGTCCGCGGCGCCCGCCGACATCTGCCCCTTCAAATAGGCCTCGATGAAGGGATCGATGCCGCCGTCGAGCACCTTGTCGGCGTCCCCGACCTCGCAGCCGGTGCGGTGGTCTTTGACCAGCCGATAGGGCGCGAGGACGTAGCTGCGGATCTGGCTTCCCCAGGCGTTGTCGAGCTTCTTGCCTTCCCGCTCGGCGAGCTCGGCTTCGCGCTTCCGAACCTCGAGGTCGTAGAGGCGTGAGCGAAGGATCTTCATCGCCATCGCGCGGTTCTTGATCTGGCTCCGCTCGTTCTGGCAGGCGACCACGGTGTTGGTCGGCAGGTGGGTGATGCGCACGGCGGAATCGGTCTTGTTGACGTGCTGGCCACCGGCGCCGGAAGCGCGGTAGGTATCGATCCGCAGGTCGTTGTCGTTGATCTCGATCTTGATGTCGTCGTCGACCTCCGGATAGACGTCGACCGAGGCGAACGAAGTATGGCGGCGCCCCTGGAAATCGAACGGGCTGATCCGGACCAGGCGATGGACCCCCTTCTCGCTCTTCAGGTATCCATAGGCGTACTCGCCCCGGACGCCGAGGGTGGCGCTCTTGATCCCCGCCTCTTCGCCGTCCTGACGCTCCATCAGCTCGACGTCGTAGCCGTGGCGCTCGCCGAAGCGAAGGTAGATGCGCAGCAGCATCTCGGCCCAATCCTGCGATTCGGTGCCGCCCGCTCCGGGATGGATCACCAGGATCGCGCTCTTGTCGTCGTCGGGGCCGGCGAGCTTGAGCTCGATCTCCAGCTTGTCGAGGTCACCGGAAAGGCCTTCGAGAAAGGTCTCGACCTCGGGATCCGCTTCGCCCTCGGCGAGCAGCTCGCTCCAGGTGTCGAGATCGGAGGCGTCGGTGCGGAGCTTCTTCAGCGTCGCGAGCTTGCGGTCGAGGCCCCTACGCTCTTGCAGCAGCGGTGCGCTCTTGCCCGGGTTGTCCCAGAAACCGGGCGCTTCCATCTGTTTGTCGATCTCGCCGATCCGTTTTTCGAATCCAGCGTCCTCAAAGATACCCCCGAAGGTTACCGAGCTTCGAGGCGAGCTTGTCGATCCGTTGCTGAACGTCGGAGGCGATCATGGGGAACTCCTAGAAATCGTGAGGGGGATCTAACGCGCCGGATGGTCTCGACGGGACGTCGACCAACGACAACGGATGATAGCAAACAGGGCAAAGAGCGAGGCGAGGAGCGGCGGCAGCCAGGGCGCACGAGCATACGGGGTCACCCCCTCCTCGCCGGTGACCCGGGCGCGGATGACGCCCGTGGTACCGAGCGGGACTCTCTCCTGCTCCGCGCCGTCGGGGCCGATCAGGGCGGAGACTCCGGTGAGCCCGGCGCGCAGGAGCGGCTTGCGGTTTTCGGCCGCCCGGAACCGGGCCGCCCGAAGGTGCTGATACGGCGCCCACGTGTCTCCGTACCAGGCGTCGTTGGTCACCGAAGCGAGGATCGTGGCCCCGGCGCGCGACAGATCCGCGACGTCCTCGGGATAGACCACCTCATAGCAGATCGCCATGCCGACGCGGTCGTCCGGAGCTTCGAGAGCGTGGTGCGCCGCACCGGCCCCCTTCCACGGGAGCAGGACGACGTCCGCGCCCGGGGTGTACTCCCCGATCCCCCGCGCCATTCGGCCGACCCAGCCGAGCAGCGCCGAGAACGGGATGTATTCGCCGAACGGCACCAGGTGGCGCTTGTCGTAGCGGGTCACCTCGGGCGGGACCGGCGAGAGCAGGTAGGCCGAGTTGAAGATCTTCGTCTCCGACGCCGAGGTCTGGCTGTTGAAGACGAGCGAGCAGCCGCGCGCGACGAGGGTCGCCAGATCGTTGCGGAGGACCGGATCGTGATCGTAGGAGAACGGCCAGAGGGCGCTTTCCGGGAGGACGACGAGAGCTCCCGGCTCGCATGAATCGCTCGCGAGCTCGATCGCCCGACGGTAGTCGCGGTACGCCTGTTCAGGATCCCAGTCGGTGCGAATCGGCAGGTTCGGCTGGACGATCCGCACCGGCCGGCCGAAATCGCCCCGCTCGATCCTCTCGATCTGGCGGTCGAGCCCCGCGCGGTGAGTCGCCCGGCCGCCGAGGCCGAGCAGCAGGAGGGGAACCAGGAGGGCGATCGCGAGCGGCGCGACTCGGACTCGAAGCCCGCCCTCGGCACCGTCGGCTCGGGCCGGCGCCATCCAGGTCTGCGCCACGCCGACGTTCGCGAACAGGACCAGGAACGAGACGCCGTAGGCGCCGATCCAGGCCGAAAGCGGTAGGGCGCCGGGGACGTCCACCCAGGCATAGGCCGCGAGGTTCCACGGAAAGCCGCCGATCAGGTGGGCGCGAAGCCACTCGAGCCCAACCCACAGAGCCGGCAGCCCGACGAGCGCGGTCGCTCCCCCGCGAAGCCAGAACGCTCGACCGAGGCGAGCGAACGCGACCTCGAACAGGGCGAGATAGCTCGCGAGGATGAGCAGGCACCCGCCGGCCGCCACGCCGGGGAGACCGCCGAAGCGGGTGAGCGTCGCCGGAATCCAGGAGAGGCCGAGGCCCCAGGCGGCGAGGCCGTGGAGGTACGCCAACCGGCCCGCCCGGGGATGACCGAGCAGGACCAGGAGCGGCGAGAGCGCGAGCCAACCGCCGAGGATCCAGGAGGTGCGGCCGAACGCAGCGCCCCAGAGGAGTCCCGAGGCGAGCGCGAGCAGATACGGTGCGAGCGGGGCGAGACGCCCGAGGCGTAGACCCAATCGACGCGCCTACTGCGTGACCCAGGTTTCGAGCTTGTACGTCTTCTGGATCTTCGCCGCCACGGCGACCGCCCGATCGCGCTTCTTGAACGGGCCGACACGGACGCGATAGAGCGTTTTCCCCTGGGTCGTCGGAGAGAGGTACGCCTTCTCTCCTCCCTTGCGCAGACGGTCGCGCACCTTGACCGCCTCGTCCCGGCTGGGCGAAGCGAAGACCTGGATCACGATGGCGCCCGGTGCCGGCTCGCGGTCGCCTCCGGGCGCCGCCGGGCGGCTCGTCGGGGCCTTCTCCTCGTTGCGGCGGTTCGCGCGGTCGTTCGCGGGCTTCGCCGGTTCGTCGCTCGCCCGGGTGCCCGGGCGCGGCGGCTCGGAGCGGACGAGCGGCTTGTCTCCGCCGTTCGACCGGTCCGATCCAGGGCTCGACTCCGCCACCGCGGCACCCGGCGAGCCCGGCGCGGGCTCTTCCCCTTCGAAGATCGTGTCAGGCGACGGCTCGGGCTTTTCGACCACCTGCGGCTCGCTACCCGGCTTCGGCGGCGGGGTCGGCTCCGGCCCCTTGTCGCTTCCGGCGGTCTGGATGTCCTCGAAGAAGTCGAGGGCCTCCGGCTTGCCCGCCTCGACCGTCGCGTTCTCCGGTGGCGTCGCGAGAACCTGCGCTCCCTCGACCGAGGCGAGCTGGCCCTTGCCGATCCACACCCCCGACAGGAAGGCGACCAACAGACAACCCAAAAGGATCACGAACGCGCTCACCACCTGGCGGTTGGTGAGCGCGATCTCGTAGTAACTCGGCTCTTCGTTCGTGCTCAAAACGAGGTCCTCACATCCCGGCGGCCGCTACCGTCGCGGCGACCCACAGTGTACCGGACGGCTCCGTCATCCGGCCGCATCCTTCTTCGAAGCGATCTCCAGGAAGGGCCGGACCAAATCCATCGGCAGCGGGAAGAGGATGGTCGAGTTCTTCTCGGCCGCGATCTCGGTGAGAGTCTGGAGGTAGCGGAGCTGCAGCGTGACCGGGTTCGACGAGACGATCTCGGCCGCCTGGCCCAGCGCGACGGAGGCGTCGAGCTCGCCCTGGGCGTGGATGTACTTCGCCCGCTTCTCCCGCTCGGCCTCGGCCTGACGCGCCATCGCGCGCTGCATCTCCTGCGGGAGGTCGACGTGCTTGACCTCGACCATCGTCACCTTGATCCCCCAGGGATCGGTCTGATGGTCGATGATCTCCTGAAGCTGAGCGTTGAGCTTGTCCCGCTCCGACAGGAGCTCGTCGAGCTCGGCCTGGCCGAGGACGGACCGGAGGGTGGTCTGCGCGAGCTGGCTCGTCGCGTAGAGGTAGTTCTCGACCGAGACGATCGCCCGCGACGGATCGACCACGCGGAAGTAGACGACCGCGTTGACCTTCACCGACACGTTGTCCTTGGTGATGATGTCCTGCGGCGGCACGTCGAGCACCACGGTGCGCATCGACACCTTCACCATCTTCTCGAACGGCCAGAAGATCAGCACGAGCCCGGGCCCCTTCGGCTCCTTGCTCAAGCGGCCGAGGAAGAAGGTCACCGCGCGCTCGTACTCGTTGAGGATGTTCACCCAACGGGAGAAGAGGAACAGCGCGATGATGACGACGACGCCGCACCCGACCCAATTTTCCATGATGGCCAATTCCTTCCCGAAAGTGGTCTACGAATGGGCGGTGGCGCCCGTCGATGTGCGCGCTCCGACCGAGCGGACGCGCAAAGTCAAATTCTCGACGCCGATGACCTCGACCTTGTCGCCCGCCGCGATCGGCCCCGACGCGGGATCGGCTTCGGCGGCCCAGATCTCGCCGTGGACGAAGATCTTGCCCGACGGATCCAAGGCGGTACGCGCGGTGCCCCGCTCGAGCAGCAACCCTTCCTTGCCGGTGCGCACCGGCAGACGGTTGCGGCGCACCGCCATCCAGGTGAGAAAGCCGGCGAGAGCCGCGGCGAATCCCGCGAGCATCGAGACCATCTTGAGCGAAGCGTGGAGCGCGGGCTCGGGCGAGTCGAACAGGAAGAGGGAGCCGAGCACGAGAGAGGTGATGCCGGCGAGCGTCAACAGGCCGTAGCTGGTCACTTTCACCTCGGCGATGAAGAACACGATGGCGAGCAGCACGAGCGCTACCCCCGCGCCCCGCACCGGGAGCACCGAGAGCGCCGCGAACGCGAGCACCAGGGAGATCGAGCCGACGACGCCGGGGAGGATCGCTCCGGGATGCATCAGCTCGAAGTAGAGCCCCAGGCCGCCGAGCACCAGCAGCGCCAGGGCGAGGTTCGGATCGGCGAGATGCGCGAGCACGGCGCGGAACGTCGGCATCTCGATCTCGCGGACCGAGGCGCCCGCCACGCGTAACGGCGAACGCTGGGCGCCGCGGACGATCGGGCGACCGTCGACGGCGGCGAGGAGCGTCGCGACGTTCGGCGCGATGACGTCGATCAGTTTCGCCTGGAGCGCCTCGTCGGCGGTGAACGATCGGCTTTCGCGCACGGCGGCCTCGGCGAGCGCGACGTTCCTCCCCCGCCGCACCGCGAGCGCGCGCACTTGAGCCGCGGCGTCCTCCTCCACCTTCTTGCCCATCACACCGGGGATGTCCTCGCCCGCGCCGCCGACCGGATGAGCCGCCCCGGTGTTGGTCCCCGGGGCCATCGCCGCCACGTCGGCCGATTGCAGGATGAAGAAACCAGCGGAGGCGGCATGCGCGCCCTCCGGACCGACCCAGACGATCACCGGGGTCTTCGCGGCCAGGATCGCGGTGGTGATCTCGCGCGTCGAGTCGAGCAGGCCGCCGGGGGTGTCGAGCGCGATCACCACGGCCCGCGATCCCAACGCGTCCGCCTTCGCGATCCCCTCCGCCAGGTATTCCGAGAGCAGCGGATGGACGATCGAGGAGGCACGCAGGAGGATCACCTCGCCGGTCGGAGCCGCGTCGGCGTTTCCGGCGAGGCCGACCAGGGGGAGAACGAGGCAAGCGATCGCCAGGAGAAAGACTCTCTCTGACTTCTTCCCATCTTTCGCCCAGACTCCGATTCCCGACCGAGGCTGCATTCTTTAATTATAGCTCTCCGCCGAGGCTCCCGGCGGTGACCCCACGGGTCCTCGACCGGCGTCCCCCTGGCGGTATAGCCTCCCCGCCACGATGAGCCTCCTCGACACCGCCGTCACCCGGCAGCTCGGCATCGAAGTCCCGCTGATCTGCGGCCCGATGTATCCGTGCAGCAACCCGGAGCTGGTCGCCGCCGCCTCCGAGGCCGGCGCGATGGGGGTGGTTCAGCCGCTCTCGCTGACTTACGTCCACGGTCACGAATTCCGCGCCGGCCTGCGCCTGATCCGGAGCCTGACGAAGAAGCCGATCGGCCTGAACGTGATCGTCGAAAAATCGTCCAAGACCTACCGCGAGAGGATGGAGCGCTACGTCGACCAGGCGATCGAAGAGGGAGTCCGTTTCTTCCTCACCTCGCTCGGCAACCCGCGCTGGGTGGTGGACAAGGCCCATGCCGCCGGAGGTGTCGTCTACCACGACGCGACCGAGCGCAAGTGGGCGCTGAAAGGGCTCGACTCGGGCGTCGACGGCCTGATCGGCGTCAACCGCCGCGCCGGAGGTCACGCCGGCCCGCGCAGCGTCGAGGCGCTCTACACCGAGCTCGCCGATCTGGGCGTCCCGCTCGTCTGCGCCGGAGGCGTCGGCAACGAGGCCGGCTTCGTCGAGGCTCTCCGGTTGGGCTACGGCGCGGTCCAGATGGGCACCCGCTTCATCGCCACGACCGAGTGCACCGCGCCGGAGGCCTACAAGCAGGCGATCCTCGATGCCGAAGAGGACGACATCGTCCTCACCGAACGTCTCACCGGCGTCCCCGTGGCGGTCATCCGCACCCCCTACGTCGAGAAGATGGGCACCAAAGCCGGACCCATCGCCCGCTGGATGCTCCGCGGCCACAAGACCAAGCATTGGATGCGCCTGATCTACACGCTCCGCGCCTTCAACAAACTCAAGAAGGGCGTGAAGAGCTACTCCTCGAAGGACTACCTCCAAGCCGGCCGAAGCGTGGCCGGCATCCACTCGATCGAGCCGGCCGGAACGATCGTCCGGAGGTTCCGGGACGCGGCGCTCGCCGCCGCGGCGGGGCGGGCGGCGGTGGGGTGAGACGTGGGCGCACCTCAGTACTTCGAGGTCGTGAGTGCGATCGATCAGATCGAAACGATCGCCACCGGCGGTCAGATCCGGCAGCTTACCGAGCTCATCGAACAGTATGGCGCCGGCCGGTGGACCAAGATGAAAGGCACGGCGACCGTGCGGTTCCCAGATGCTACAATTCGTCGCGCCGAAATCCATTGGTACGAGGCTCACGGGGTCGGCAAACGACGGCTTAAGATCAAGCGATTCCTCGACTGATGACTGCGCCAGACGAGCCCACCCATTTCGTGATTTGCATCCGGAACGAAGGATGCGATGACTTGGAGATTCGGAAGCTGTACCCGGTTCTGGAGGATGAATCGGCGAGGGCAAGCGGATTTCTTCGAGTCATCGACGAGTCGGGCGAGGATTACCTGTATCCCTCCGGCAACTTTCTGGCCGTCGTTTTGCCTCCGGCCGTGGAAGAGACCCTTAACGGGCTCATGGCGGCATAACCTCCTCCCCGCAGGCACTCCGGTCCCCGCCCCAAAATGACGAAAAGCGGCATCGGCGACAGCCCGCCGCGCCCGGACGGCGCGGCGAAGGTCTCGGGCACGGCGCGTTACGTCGACGACGTCTCGATGCCGGGGATGTGGTTCGGCGCGACGCTCAGGAGCCCGCATGCGCATGCGCGGATTCTCTCGCTTGGCTTCGACGCGTCTCGCGCTCCGGAGGGCACCGTCGTCGTCACCGCCGCCGACCTTCCCGGACCGAACGGCGTGCAGCTCTTGGACGACAGCTGGCCGATCCTCGCCGACTCGATCGTGAGCCACGTAGCCGAGCCGGTCGCTCTCGTCGCCGCTCCGACGCGCCTCGCGGCACTGCAAGCGCTGGCTGCGTTCGAGGTCGAGTACGAGCCTCTGCCGGCGGTCCTGTCGATGGAAGAGGCCGAGCCGCTTCCTCCGCTCTACGAGCTCACGATGGAGTCGGTCCCCACCTCCGAGCTCGACGCGGCGTTCGCGCGGTCGGCACGTGTCGTCGAAGGAGAGGTCCGCACCGGCCACCAGGAACACGTCTACATCGAATGCCAGGGGATGATCGCCTGGGTGGAGGGCGACACCCTCCATACCCTCGGCTCGATGCAATGTCCCTACTACGTTCACAAGGCGCTGACCCACGCCTTCGGCTTCGCCGACGAGAAGGTTCGGGTGCGCGCTTCGGTCGTCGGCGGCGGCTTCGGCGGAAAAGAGGACTTCCCGAGCGCTCTCGCGATCCACGCGGCGCTGCTGGCCCGCGCGGCCGGGCGGCCGGTGAAGATGATCTACGACCGGCACGAGGACATCGTCGGCACCTCGAAGCGGCATCCGACGATCGTCCGGCAACGCGCCGGGGTCGATGCCGACGGCCGGCTGCTCGCGCTCGACCTCGAGATCGTGATGGACGGCGGGGCCTACAAGACGCTCTCCCCCGTCGTCCTCTCCCGCGCGCTCCTCCACTCGTTCGGTCCTTACCGATGCGGCGCGGTGCGCGTGCGGGCCAAGGCGGTCCGGACCCATACCGCCCCGAACAGCGCGTTCCGCGGCTTCGGTGCCCCCCAAGTGGAGCTCGCGATCGAGCGGCTGATCGACCGGATCGGCAGAGAGCTCGACCTCGATCCGTACGAGATCCGCGACCGGAACGTGGTCGAGCCGGGCGACCGGCTGCCGACCGGGCAGGTGCTCGACGCCTCGACCTCCGCCCGACAGTGCCTCGAAGAGGCGGAGCGACGGACCGGTTTTCGCGCCCGCTGGCGCAAGGCGGAAGACGAGCGGAAGCTGGCTCTCGCGAGCGGAGGCGAGACGCCGTTGCCCGGAGTCGGCCTTGCGCTCTTCTTCCATGGCGCGGGCTTTACCGGCAACGGCGAGCGGCGGATGAAATCGCCGGTCACCGCGCGGTTGCTCGAAGACGGCAGGATCGAGATCGCGACCGCGATGACCGACATGGGCCAGGGCTGCGCCGTGGTCTTTCCTCAGATGGCTGCCGCGGCAGCGGGCGTCACGCTCGACGATCTGTCGTTTTGCGAGCCCGACACGGGAGACGTGCCGGACTCCGGCCCGACCGTCGCCTCGCGGACGACGATGATCGTCGGCGGAGTCATCGTCCGCGCGGTTTCCGAGATCCGCGACCGCGTGCGCGCCGCGGCGAACGAGGGCGAGAGTTTTCGCGAAACGGCCCGGCGCCTGCGCGCCGCGGGGCCGGTCGAGGTGACGGTCCACCACGAGCCGCCGGAGTGGCAGACGTTCGACGAGTCGACGTATCGAGGCGCCGCCTATCCGACCTACGCCTGGGGCGCCGACGTCGCCGAGGTCGAGGTCGATCCCGACACGCTCGCGGTGCGGCCGGTGCGCGTTACCGCGGTCTGCGAGATCGGGCGCGCGATCCATCCCACGCTCTGCGCCGGCCAGATTCAGGGCGGCACCCTGCAGGCGGTCGGCTGGGCGCTGCTCGAAGAGATGAAGATGAAGGACGGCCGATATCTGAACGACCGGCTCGCGACCTACATCATCCCCACGATCGAAGATGCGCCGCGGATCGATGTCCACCTGCTCGAAAGCGGCTGGGAAGGGGGACCGTTCGGTGCTAAAGGCGTGGGCGAGCTGCCGATGGACGGCGGCGCCCCGGCGGTCTTGCAGGCGATCGAGAACGCAATCGGGATCTCCTGCTCGGAGGTACCGGCGACACCCGAGCGGCTGTTCGCCGGGGCGCGTGCCGCGGGAGGTCTCGGATGAGCGCGCAGCTCGAGGTGAACGGCCGTGCGGTGAGCGTCGAAGGGCGTCCGATGGATCGCCTCCTCGACGCGCTGCGCGAACGGCTCGGCTTCTCCGGCACGAAGGAGGGGTGCGGCGAAGGGGAATGCGGCGCTTGCACGGTGTTGCTCGACGGAATCCCGGTCCTCTCCTGCTTGGTTCCGCTCGCCCAATGCGCCGGCCGCAAGGTCGAGACGATCGAGGCCATCTCGAAAAACGGAGAGGCGAAATCGCTGCTCGATCGCCTGGTCGAAGCGGGCGGGGTTCAATGCGGCGCCTGCACGCCGGGGATCTTCGTCTCCGCTTGGGCGTTGCTCCAAGAGAACCCCTCGCCGTCCCGCGACGAGGTGAAGGCCGCGCTGGCCGGGAACCTCTGCCGCTGTACGGGCTACGAGGGAATCTTGCGCGCGATCTGCCCGGAGCCGCCAGTGCCGCAGACATCGCCGGAGGCGAATCCTTGACCGCCGGGGCCGCCCCGTCGACGCTCGACGAGGCGCTCGGCGCCCTCGCGGCCGACCCGGGCCTCGTCCTCGCGGCGGGATGCACCGATCTGATGGTCCGGCCGCTCACGGCGCTCCACGAGATGACCCGGGTGCTCGACCTGCTCGCGATCCCCGAGCTAGCCGGCATCCGCGACCTGGACGGCGAAACGCTGGAAATCGGCGCGACGACGACGTTTTCCGAGATCCGAAGCTCGGCGAAGATCCGCGCGAACTTCCCCATCCTCGCCGAGACCGCGAGCGAGATCGGCGGCCGGCAGATCCAGAACCGCGCGACGCTCGGCGGCAATCTCGCGAACGCGAGCCCGGCCGGCGATTCGCTCCCCGTTCTGCTCGCGCTCGACGCTCGGGTGGTGATCGCGGGCTCCGGCGGCCGGCGGGAGATCCCCTACTCCACCTTTCACACCGGCTACCGAAAGACGGCGATCGAGCCGGGCGAGATCCTCGCGGCGATCCGCTTGCCGCTCCCGGCGCCGGGGACCGTCCAGGCGTTCCGCAAGGTTGGCACGCGCGAGGCCCAGGCGATCAGCAAGGTCGTCGTCGCGATGACCGGCCGGGTCGAAGAGGGAAAGATCGCCGAGATCCGCCTCGCCGCGGGGAGCGTCGCCGCGACTCCGGTCCGCCTGCGTGCCGCCGAAGAGGCGATCCGCCGCATGCCCCCCGGCCCCGAAGCGGCCGAGCGCGCCGGTCGCGCCGCGGCCGAGGCGGTCGATCCGATCGACGACGTCCGTTCGACCGCCGAGTACCGCCGCTTCGCGCTCGAGCGCGTCGTTCGCCGGCTGGTGCTGCGGCTCGCGGGCGCGTGAGGGCAAACCCAAGGCAACCATGACGACCACGCTACCTTCCGCCGCTCTTCGCGCCACGCTCGAACGACTCACCGAAGCGAACCTCGCCCTGTCGCGCAGTCATCCGGGCGATTCGGGACACCGCCAGCCGGTCCATACGGTCTACGGTGGCGCGCACCTGTTCAAGGCGGACGGCGCGGCGCGGCTGGGTGCGGTCGCGCTCCGCGCGCTCGCGGAATACGCGTCGGAACCGAAAGATCTCGCCGAGGCCTTGTCGCTCCCCCCGGAGCTCGCTCCGGCGATCTACGAGCGAGTGGCCGAAAAACTTCGCCGCGAGCCGGTCGAGGACTTCCGTGTCGACTTCGAGGACGGCTACGGCAATCGGCCGGACGAAGAAGAAGATGGCCACGCGCAGTCGGCCGCGCGCGAGATGGCTGCGGGTCTGGCGGCCGGAACGCTGCCGCCGTTCATCGGCATTCGGATCAAGCCGTTCTCCGAGGAACTGAAGCTCCGTTCGATCCGCACGCTGGACCTGTTCCTCTCGACCCTCGTCGCGGAGACCGGTGGGCGCCTCCCCGCGAACTACGTGGTCACCCTCCCGAAGGTAACGCTTCCCGAGCAGGTGGCGGCGCTCGCCGATCTGTTCGACCTCTTCGAACCGGCCTTGAACCTCGACGCGGGCGCCCTGCGGCTCGAGATCATGATCGAGACGACGCCCGCGATCCTCGGTCCGGACGGCCGATCGCAGCTACCCGGCCTCGCCCGCGCCGCGCGCGGGCGCTGCGCGGCGGTCCATTTCGGCACCTACGACTACACCGCCTCGTGCGACATCACGGCGGCCGAGCAGCGGATGGACCACCCGGCCTGCGACTTTGCGCTCCACATCATGAAGGTCGCCTTCGCCGGAACGGGGATCTGGCTCTCGAACGGTGCGACGAACGTCCTCCCGGTGGCCCCTCACCGCGCGGCGGCGGACGGCCCTCCCCTGTCGCCCGAGCAGCGGGAAGAGAATCGAGCGGTCGTCCATCGCGCCTGGCGGCTTCATTCGGCGCACACGCGTCATTCGCTCATTCAGGCCTTCTATCAGGGTTGGGATCTCCACCCGGCGCAGTTCATCCCACGTTACGCGACCGTCTACGCCTTCTTCCTCGAGGGGCTCGACGCGGCGTCCGAGCGTCTACAGAACTTCATGCGCAAGGCCGCGCAAGCGACCCTGGTGGGCGACATCTTCGACGACGCGGCGACCGGCCAGGGGCTCCTGAACTACTTCCTCCGAGCGATGAGCTGCGGCGCGATCTCGGAAGCCGAGACCCTCGAACGATCAGGCCTCACGCTCGACGAGCTGCGGAGTCGGTCGTTCGTGAAGATCCTCGCGGGACGGCGCGGGTAGCTTATCGTCGCCCCCTCCTGGCAAGAGAGAGCCCCCCTCCTGGCCTCCCCCCGCAAGCGGGGGGAGGGACTCTGCGGCGAAAGGAGGTTGGAGTCGGAAGAGGTGGGCGGACCCGAAGGGCACAGAGGGGCCGAGTGGGCCTCCTCCCCCGCTTGCGGGGGAGGACCGAGGTGGGGGTAGTCGCTCAGACGTTACACGTTCCGTCTGATCGCCCAGACAACGAGGGGATCAATAGTTATCGCATTTCGGAGGCTTCGAGGTGACCGCCAGGTTCACGATGTCGTTCGAATTGAACGTCGACACCTGAAGGAGCTGTTGGGTGACGCCGTTCCAAAGCTCCCACCGAACCCAACCATACTGTTTGCTGTAGAAGAAGCGCTCGAAGTTGGTGCCCGGGTAGTGATAGTCGACCAGGATGACGTCGACGTTTCCGCGCGTCCCTCCGAGAGGATAGACCGGCCAGTGGTCGACATACTGTACGGTGACCGGATAGGAGTGGGCCGCCATCGTGACGTTGCAGTTGGAATCGTAGTCGGTGATCTGGTTCGCCGACGAGTTGAGCAGATCGCCCTTGCAGATCGTGCCGTTCTTCAGCCACTTGACGCTGCTCAGCGTATACGGAGTCGGATACCCGTCCTGCCGAAGGTAGATGTAGTTCGCATCCCAAGTGTAGTGCTCATAATTGAAGGGATCGCCGAACTTGATGTAGTACATCCATCCGTTGGTCAAATTGCTCGAGAAGTTCTGGCTCAGCTTGTGGGTCCCGTTCGATCCCTTCCAGTTGAGCTTGTCACCGCCGATGAAGTAGTCGAGGGAGTTGACGCAGTCGGTCGCGGCGCTCAACCGCGGTGGAGAGGCGAGGCAGAGCCCCAGGACGAGCAGCGCGAAAGCGGCCGGAGCAACGGCGAGACGTCGGATTACGGAGGGGATCATTCTAGCCATGACGCGGTTCTCCTTGAGTGAAGTCCCCTTGGAATCCCCGGCCGCCAGAACGGGCGGCCGAGGAATCGCGAAGACAGTCCCTCCTCGGAAGACACGGAATCGACGGCATCGTGTGAAAACCTTCAGAGGTCGTTTCCCGGACTCCTTCCGCCGGGTGTCAGCCCCGCCCTTCCCGCAGACCGCCTCACCCGCGCCGGAGCGTCCCCTCGATCAAACCATACGGCTCGCTCGTCGCGACGAAGACTTCGTTCCGGTTCTCTAGGCCGAACGGGGTGAGATCGATCGGGATGTGATGCTTGTTCGGCATCGCGAGATGGATCTCCTCGATCGCCTCCACCTTTTCGAGGACCGCCTCGCCCATGGCGTAGAGCGTCTGCTGGACCGACAGACTGTCGTGCTCGGCGAAGGTTTCGAGCAGGAGGCGACGGGCTTCGCGCCAGAGGTCGCCGAACGGAAGATCGGCGCTCGCGTACTTCCAGCTCGCCGACAACGCGGTCGCGAGCAGCCGATCGGAGGTCTCCTTGAGCGTCGTGAATCGGTCGCGCGGAAAGCCCGCGAACGCCGATTTCGCGGTCTTCATCACGACCAGATCTTCGAGGCCCGAGGCCACCTTCACCTCGTCGCCGGCGCGGAAGACGCTCCCCGTCCTGCGCTCTCCCCCGGCGCGCCGGAAGGCGTGAGGATGCGGCGCTCCCCCGCTCTCGATCCGCTCCCAAAGGTGCTCGGACCATTCCACCCGGGCGCTCGCGACGTGGGGATCGGCGCCCAGCAGGTGCTCCGAAAGGCGCAGAGCGAGCTCTTCGACTTCATCGAACGGCCGCTCCGCCGCGAGGCCGTAGACCGTGTTCTTCATCGTATCGGTCGCGACGACGTGGGCGTTGTCCCCCGTCGTGTAGGCGGCGGCGAAGTCCCCTTCCAAGCGGATCGCGAACGTTACGTCCTTGAGCTCGTGCCGTTCCGGACCGCGTCGGACGGTGACCAGGCGGACCTCGGATTTTCCATAGCGATTTTCCGTCAGATGCACGGCCATCTCTCAGCTCCCCCGATAGGTTGAGTATCCGAACGGACTCAGCAGGAGGGGCACGTGGTGGTGCTGGTTCGCATCGCGCACGTCGAAGACGATCGCAACCTCCGGAAAGAACCCCTCGACGCCCTGTCCGTGAAAATAGCGTCCGGTTTGAAACGTAATGCGGTACGTCCCCGAGACGACCGCCTCGCCATCGAAAAGCAGGTGGCGGGCTCGGCCGTCCGCATCGGTCGTGCCGCGCCCGATGGCGCGCCAGCCCGACGCCTCCCGGATCTCCAAATCGACTTCAACCCCTTCGGCCGGCCGGCCGCGCGACGTGTCGAGAACGTGGGTCGTGATGCCCATCAGGCCTCACCTCCGGCGAGCTTTGCCAGACGGAGCCGCGTGATCTTCGCCTGCTCTCCCGCCGCCACGCGCAGCTCCGCTTCCGGCTCGTTGTGGAGCCGCGCGCGCAACAGGCCGAGCATCTCCTCGGCGCTCTTGCCCGTCGCGCAGACGATGAAGACGTAGCCGAATCGTTCCGCGTAGATCCGATTCGCCTCGGCCAGATCGGCGAGCGTAGCCGCCTCCGTCGAGGCGACGCCGGCTTGCTCCTGCTCCGACCAGCGGCGAAAGCGCTCGTCTCCTTCGCTCTTCCTTTCGCCGATCTTCGGATGCGCCGCGAACGCTTCACCCCAGTCTTCGGGAGTGAGGTTCCACCAGACGCGATCCGATGTTTCGAGCAGATCCTCGTCGTCCGAATAAGGGCGCCCCTCCGCCATCGCGCGCGCCCAGGCCTTCGAGCCACAGCAGGCGAGGAAAGCCGCCTCCGCCTCGGCGGACGACAGCGCGTCGAGCTTCACTCGGCGAGCCTTCCATAGAGCCGCAGGCGGGCGACGCCGCCGTCGGGATCGATCCGCAGGCGTACGTGGGAAAACGGTCCGCCGGACGCCAGCTCGTCGAGGAGATGACGGGTGTGCGGCCGCAGATCGGTCCGCGGCGCGATCGTCCGCCATCCGGCGTACTCGTCGGCCACGAGCGCCTCGGGCGAAGCGTCGGGAGCGTCGCATCCTTCGAGAACGCAGCTGCCCGGCGCATTCCCCTTGAAATGGGAGGTGTCGACCTCGATTCGCGAGAGCAGGCCGCGCCGGCCGAGCCGGACGAGCGCCCAATCGTGCCCGGGGCCACGGCGCCGCTTCGTCTCCCACCCGTCGTGCATGCCG
>JBGAGQ010000116.1:0-10554 GCA_044226625.1 Thermoanaerobaculia bacterium | reverse complement strand
CTGATCTGGAACGATGCCTCCGGCGCCGGGCGAAAGACGACAGGGGTCACTCTGCCCGGTACGCCGATGGTCGCGGTCGGCTCGAACGGCCACGTCGCGTGGGGTTTCACCAACAGCTATGGCGATTGGACCGATCTGGTTGAGCTCGATTTCGACGCGAAGAATCCGAAGGTCTACGGCACCCCTTCCGGTCCCAAACCGTTCGAGCACTTCGAGGAGACGATCCGGGTCAAGGGCCGCCCTCCCGTCCAGCTCACGGTGCTCGAGACGATCTGGGGCCCCGTGCTCGACAGCGATCACACGAAGCGTCCGCGGGTGCTTGCGTGGACCGCCCATCATCCGGAAGCGCTCAATCTGGAAAGCCTCGCCCTCGAAGGGGCGACGAGCGTCGCCGAGGCGATCCGCATCGCGCACAAGGCGGGCATCCCGCCTCAGAACTTCACCGTGGTCGACGCCGACGGCCATGCCGGCTGGACGGTCGTCGGCGCCGTGCCACGCCGGTTCGGCTGGGACGGTCAAACGCCCACCTCGTGGGGCGACGGCACGCGCGGCTGGAACGGCTGGCTCTCCGACGAGGAGGTGCCGGCGATCTTCGACCCGCCGGCCGGCAGGATCTGGACGGCCAACAACCGGACGGTCGGCGGCGAGTCGCTCGCGAAACTGGGTAACGGCGGCCACGACCTCGGCGCCCGGGCGCGCCAGATCCGAGACGGTCTCGCGAAGCTCGAGAAGGCGACCCCCAAGGACTTCCTCGCGATCCAGCTCGACGACCGCGCGCTTTTCCTCGACCGCTGGCGCACGTTGGAGCTCGCGACGCTCTCGCCCCAGGCGCTGTCCGGCCACCCGGAACGGGCCGAGATCCGACGCCTGCTCGAGACCACCTGGACGGGCAAGGCGTCGATCGATTCGGTGGCCTATCTCGCGGTCCGCAATTTCCGAGGGAACGTCTTCGAGCGGGTCTATTCGGGCCTGTTCGCGCGCTGCAAGGCGGCCGATCCGAATTTCGATCCGTACGCGTTCGGCCAGCTCGAAGGTCCCCTCTGGGAGATGGTCTCGAAGCGGCCGGCCCACCTTCTCGACCCACGCTTCCGGAGCTGGGACGACCTGCTGCTCGCGGCCGTCGACAAGTTTGCCGAGGATACCCGGCAGCTCGGGCCGAAGCTCTCCGAACGGACCTGGGGCCGGCGCAACACCTCGCGGTTCCGGCATCCGATCGCGCAGGCGGTCCCGGCACTCGGCCGCTACCTGAACGCGCCGAGCCGCCCCCTGCCGGGCGATCAGAACATGCCCCGCGTCCAGACCCCATTCTTCGGCGCGTCGGAGCGGCTCGCGGTCTCGCCCGGGGCCGAGGAGAAAGGCATCTTCGAGATGCCGATCGGAGAGAGCGGGCATCCACTTTCCCCCTATTACCTGGCCGGCCACGAGGCATGGGAAAAAGGCGAGCCGACGCCGTTTCTGCCGGGTAAGGCGGTTCACCGGCTGACGCTCGCGCCGCCGGCTGGAGCCGAATGACGGGAAACCGGCTACAAATACCTCAGCACGCCCGCACCCGGGCGACACTTCGCTGATCGAGTATTCTTTTGCCAGGTAACCTTTTCGGAACCTGGAGCAAATATGAAAGTCGAGCGGCACGAAGTGTCGCCTTCCGACCCCTCAGAAGGCGCGTCCGACGATCTGCCCGAGGACCTGCCGGCCCTGATGAGCTCTTACCTGGCGGGAGACGAATCCGCGTTCAACGAGCTCTACGGTCGGTTGGCACGCTCCGTTCGCGGCTATCTGCGAACCCTCGTTCCCCCGGGGGTGGACGTGGAGGATTCGGTGCAGAACACGTTTCTGCAACTCCACCGGTCACGCCAGAGCTACCTCTCTGGCGAGCCGGTTCGGCCGTGGCTCTTCGCAATTGCCCGCCACGTCGGCCTGATGGCCCAGCGCAGTCAACTTCGCCTAGCGAGCCACGAGGTGCATCCGACCGACGAGCTACTCGACGATCCGGCGCTCGCCCGATTGGCCGGAACGCTCGACCGAATCGCGCTCGCCCGCGCGTTGTGCGAGATCAGCGCAAAGGGGCGTGAGATTCTCTGGCTGCGACACGCCGAGGGGCTATCGATCCGCGAAGCGTCCATCGTTCTCGGAATTTCGGAGACCGCGGCGAAGGTTCGTGTGCACCGGGCGATCGGCGCCCTGCGGGAGCGACTCGTAGAGGATGGAATCCGATGAAGCGCCGTGCGCTCGACCTCGAACCGGTTCCCGCTGGGCTGCGGCTCGCGATTCGCGGAGATTTCGCCTCGAGGCCTTCCCTCGCCCCCCCTTGGCGACGCGCATTGGCGCTGGCCCTCCCGGCTCTCGCCGTCCCTCTGGCGGCTCAATGGATCGCCGCGCTCTCCGGCGACCAAGCGCCTCTTTCGCTGCCGAAGCTCGGCTGCGCCGCTTTCCAGTGGCTGGTCGGCCTGCTCCTCGTCTGGCTCGCGATGCGCGAAGCCGTACCGGGCCTGGGGATCGGCGCGGGTAAGGCGGCCCTCACGCTCGGCTTGGCGCTGGTGCTGGAGATCGCTCGCGGCGTGGTGATCTGGCAGGGGTCCGGCGCGGGCATCGCGCCGCCCGACGGCGCCGCGGTTGGGGCGCAATGCGCGCTGATGGAAACAGCGATCGCGCTACCCCACTTGGCGGTCGCTCTTTGGCTTGCCCGCCGGGCCTTTCCTCTACGCCCGTTCTGGGCCGGGGCGCTCGCGGGCGCTGGGGCCGGCTTGCTCGCCGACGTCGTTTGGCACCTCGCCTGCCCACGTTCCGATCTCGTCCATCTCGCAGTCTGGCACCCGGGTGCCACCACCGCGATGTCGCTGGTCGGGGCGATCGCCGGCACGCTCTGGGCTCGACGCGAACCACGGCTCCAATAGATACCGGATTCCAAAACTAGGCGGCCGGGCCGACCGAAGAAGGACGCCTCACTTCGGCCCACTTGCCGTCCTCAGTCGCCATCAAGAAGCCATTTCAACCGGCTCCGAAACGAAGCCGGTCATCGAGGAAGGAGGGTCTCATGAAGGGACGTAGGTGGAGGTGTCGCCGGGCGGCGAGCATACTCGCCGTCGTTTGGATGGCGGGTGCGCCTTTCGGCATCGCGCGCGCCCAGAATACGATCGGAGGTGACGTGTTCGCCCCCGGGGAGGCGGACTTCGTCCAAAGCGGTCCGGAAGCCGGGCGCGGTCCGGGCTTCAATTTCTCGGACGCTTTCTACAGCGCCAACGGCATCGACGCGGCGGAGATGCGGAGCCAAGAGAACGGCGCCACGGCTCCGAGCCGGTTCGGGGCCTTTTTCCGCGGCCCCGGCGACGCCCAGACGGCGCCTGGACCCGCGCCCGACAGCCGGTTCCTGGCTGACAGCCGGATCAAGATCCACAATCTGGGAACGAACGCCGCCGGTGAAATGCTGTTCTATCCCGATCCCCCGGCCTTCTTCTTCGAAAGCGCGTTCAAGAACCAAGAGACCAAGGACCTGACGAACCGCTCCTTCGTCTTCCTGTTCCCGCGCACCAAACCGGGGGCAAACCCGGTCGCCGGCTGCGGCGGCAGCGCCACCTCGGGCGACCTTCTCGATCCGGGGCCGTGCAACCGCCGTCAGGACAACATCTTCGACACGGGCAACGGCTACCTCACGCAAAACCCGCTTCAGCTTTGGCGGATCGTCTTCGTCACCTGGGACGGGCCGGACGTCGCAACGCCCGCCTGCCAGGCGCGGATGGCCAAGCAGGCGGCCCGCAACGGATTCGATACCGACGGAACCCCTCTGTTCCGAACGGTCCGCGAGGTCTTGGACGTGGCGAGCGGCGACATGGTCGCAGGGCAGGGAGCCAATCAAGTGGTGCTCCACGGCGCGCTGCCGGGGGCTCACGGCCTTCCGAACCCCGACCCGCGTAACGACATTCCGGGAGTGGAGCCGGACGAAGGCGGACAGGTCTGCGTCACCGTGAGGACCCGCCGCCAGGTGGATGGTTTCGGAAACCCCGCCCGACCCGACAATCCGGTGACGGCCGAAAACGAGGCACTGGACGGGCCTCCATTCGTTGTCTGACCGATTCTCATCGACCCCCGTGCGGGGTCAATCGCAGCCGACGCCATCGCCGTCCCCACTGTCGACACCGACATCGTCGAGAATTTCGTCTGTCTCCGGGAGACCGGAGAGTTTTGCAACACTCCCAAACTCGCCCTTCGTCCGTTTGCCCAGCGGGTTCCGACCCCACCCGACGCAGACGCTTCGGTGCGTGTCTTTGCGCTCCGTCCTGCCGTCGATCCGAACGACAACTGCAAAGCCGAGCATCCGCCGGCGAGCGATCCGACGGACGGATGTAACCTCTATGCTGGCGAACCGGGAGCCAACCGGCCCCCAGATCGCGCTCTCCAGCGGTATGCCGAATTCCGTCCGGTCAAGCAGTACGAGATGTTCGTGCGGCCGGTCAAGCACCTCTTCCATCCCGACCTGATGCAGCCGTCGACCATCTGGGGTTACGGCAACAAGTTTCATACCTTCAGCCCCGGCCCCACATTCCGCGAGCGCTATGGCCAGCCGATCGTGGTGCGCATTCACAACAACCTGCCGGCTACCTTCCCCGGAAACGGCGGTTTCGGCATCCCGCAGATCTCGACTCACCTGCACAACTTCCACTCCGCGCCGGAGAGCGACGGCGGGCCGCTGATGTTCTTCGACACCGGCAACTACATGGACTTTCACTACTCCATGTACCCTGCCGGGGGCGATCCTCGGGAGGTTCTGGGCCAGCTCTGGTACCACGACCACCGCCCCGACTTCACATCCCAGAACGTCTACAAGGGCCTCGCCGGCAACTTCCTCGCCTACGACACCCTCGATTCGGGCAACGAGCGCGACCCGAACCCCGCGGCCTTCCACCTTCCGAGCGGCAGGTTCGACGTTCCGCTCCTGCTCGCGGACAAGCAGTTCGACCCGATCACCCACAAACTGATGTTCAACCCGTTCGACCTCGACGGATTCCTCGGAGAGCACATCACGGTCAACGGTGCGGTGACTCCGTTCATGCGCGTCCAGCGCCGGAAGTACAGGTTCCGCATCGTCAACGCCGGGCCGTCGAGAATCTACACCCTGAAGACCTGTCCGGTCGGAACCGACGGCGTCGAGTGCGCGAGCGACGAATCGGCAACGGATCTCACGCTGATCGCCAATGACGGCAACCTCCTCCATCAGCCGCTCACGATCGACGAAACGACGATCGCCCCGGCCGAACGGATGGAGCTGGTCATCGACTTCAGCCATTTCCCGGCCGGCGCCCGGATCAATCTGATGGACATCGCCGACCAAACGAGCGGCAAGGGTCGCACTGGGGTCTTCGCACCCATGACCTCCGACCTCGCGAAGAAGGTGATGCAGTTCCGCGTAATCGGACCGGCGGTCAACGATCCAAGCCGAGTACCAGCGGTAATGCGGGAGAAGCCGGAGATCCAGGAAAGCGAGATCGTCTGCGAAAGGACGTTCGCCTTCGACAACAAAAACGGCGGCTGGACGATCAACGGTCAGCTGTTCGACTTCCTCCCACGCTTCCAGGTGAAACGTGGAACGGCCGAACGCTGGACGATCAAGAACGCCTCCCGGGACTGGGAGCATCCGATTCACATTCACATGGAGGAACACCAGTTCGAGATCCGCGACGGGGCCACCCCACCCGATTTCGAGCAGATGAGAAAGGACGTAGCGCTGCTACGCCCGAACGACTCCGTCACGTTGACGATCCGTCAACGGGACTGGCTCAACGAATACCCGATGCACTGTCACAACACGGTCCACGAAGATCACGCCATGATGCTCCTATGGGAGGTCGTCGACCATGACGTCGCCTGCGTCGCGGAACCCTAAGCTCCGGGTTCTCCGCGTCGCGATCGTAGCCGTGGCCGTTCTGTTTGCCGCCACGGTCTGGGCTCGCGCCCAGGCCGTGGCGGTTTCGCCGGCCCAAGACTCGCTCGCGCGGGACACCCGAATCTCAAGCCCGAATCCGTTCGCGGAGCGCTTCCCGGACGTAGTTCTCAAAACCCAGGAAGGCAAGAACGTTCGGTTCTACGACGATCTCCTCAAAGGCAAGATCGTCCTGATCAACTTCATGTATGCCAACTGCAAGGGACGGTGACCGGGCATCACCCAGAACCTCGTGAAGGTTCAACGAATGCTCGGCGATCGAATGGGAAAAGACGTCTGGTTCTACTCGTTCACCATGGAGCCCGACAAGGACACCCCCGAAGTCCTGGCCGACTACGCCAGGCGTTTCGGCGTCGGGCCGGGTTGGCTCTTCCTGACCGGGAATCCCGAAGACCTGGAGACCCTTCGCCAGAACCTCGGTTTCGCCTGGAGCGACCCGGTGTTGGACGCGGACCTGACGAATCACATCGGCACGGTCAAAATGGGTAACGAACCGAGGGGATGGTGGGGGGCATCGCCGTCGCTAGCCGATCCTCGGCAAATCGCCCGCCTCCTCGCCTGGATGGCGCCTGAGGCGGGGCAGGAAGGGACCATCGGCAGCCTCCCCGGCGATCCGGGACGTCCTGCGACGGAGAACGTCGAGGAAGGAGGAAATTCACAGTGAACCGATCCGAACGACCTTCCAGAACAGGCCGAAGGGTGCACCTTCTGCTGGCCCTCGGCTGCGTGAGCCTAGGGCCAACTCTCCATCCGGCACTGGCCCAGACACCGCCGCCTACAGCACCGGCGACGGCGAAGTCGGGTTCGACGGAGCCGGAGTTCAAAGCCGGAATTCCCGGCCTCAAGATGGCCGACGTGCGCGATCACAAGCAGCTCTGGCGAGACCTCGACGAGATTCAGGTGCGAGAAAGCGGAGACCGGATTTCAGCCGCGGAGTTCCGCCGCCAATCGATCGAGCTCACGTCCCGCTTCCTCCAATTCGAAGGGGGCGCGGCGGACCGTTTCGCCTTGGCCGCGGCGGACGAAGTGGCATGGTTGCGACGCGCGTTTCTCAAGAGCCGTCAAAACGACGCTTCGACCGCCTCGGGGGGAGACCCTTTCTCTGGCGACCTCTCGGCGTCGGCCAGCCGGCTGAGCGCGTTCCTCGGCGACGCGCCACGCCACCGACTGTTCATCCCGGACGAAAAGAAGTGGCTGCTTCGCTTGGCTTTCAGTCCCAGAGAGAAGAAAGAGGCGCGGGAGCAGAGCGACGTCGAGCCGTCGGCCGGCCAAGCGAGAAACTCCGGGGGGTGAGATCGTTTCCAGTCCCCCACTGGGCGGTCCGACCTATTTCGGGCCGCCCAATGCTTTCTCGATCGCCAGCAGAAGCTCCGGATCTTCCGCGGTGATCGGACGGTCGAAGCGCGTGGCGATGCGTCCCGCGCGGTCGATGACGAAAGTCGTCGGCAACCCCTGGACTCGAAGGGCGCGGTTGAAGCTCATCTCGGGATCGAGCCAGACCTCGAACGGCAACTTCCGCGCTGCGACGAAAGCGCGCACCTTCTCTGCACTTCCCTCGACATCGCCGTTCACTCCGACGACGGTTAGCCCCTTGGCGCGATAGCGGGCATCGAGGGCACTCAGCTCGGGCATCTCGGCAAGGCAGGGCGCGCACCAAGTGGCCCAGAGGTTCAGCAATACCGCCCGGCCCCGGAGCGAGGTGGGCGAAACCCGCCGATCGGAGGCTGAATCGACCGAAAGGTCGGGCAGCGTGTCACCCACGCGTCCACGCCCCAACGGCGCTTCCGCGACGGCGTCCTTCCCTCCTTGGGATGCTGCCTCGAGGGCAGGGGGAATTTCCGCGAGCAATAGAGTCGCGACGCGAACTCCCGAAGCGGAACCGCCTTCGACCCAAGCGATCACAGCGCGCCCGTTCGCGACCGCGAGCTGAGGCTCGCCTTTGGCGCTCGACAAACGACCTCTGGCGACGGTGACGGGTTCACCCCGCCGGCCGTCGGCCGCAACCCGCGAAAGGAGGAGTGTCGTCTCGGTCGAGCCGGAGAGGCTTAGCCAAAGGACCAACGCATCTCCTTTCTCGTCCAGAGCGACCGCCACCGGTCCCCACGGTGCGTGCCCCTTCGTTAACGAGTCCACCTTCACAGGGGCGCCGAAGGTTCGTCCCGCATCGCCCGAGAAAGCGACCCAGAGGGCCGGCGATCCCTGCGCTTCGCTGTACCAGGCGACGGCAATCCGACGGCGAGATGCCGAGATCGCCGGGCCGCTGCCGGGCGTCTTCTCAGGGCGCCAACATTCCCGGGCGATCGCGCCGGGGGCCGTCCACCGCCCTGCCTCACGCCGCACGATCGAAAGATCTTCCGCCCCCGTCGCATCCCGATCGCGGTAGACCACGATCGGACCGTCCCAGGTCATCGCCGCCGCCGTACCGGAGCCGTCGGCGACGAGCGGATCCAGGAGACTTTCGCCCGCGAGCACCCGGGTCCCCAGGAGCCTTGCTGTTCCATCGCCATTCGAGGCCAGCCAAAACGCGAACGCCCCATCGTCGCCACCCACCATCGAGGCGAAAGGGAGCTCCCGGGCTGGGAGCCGGTCCCAGCTTCGTCCGGCATCGGCACTACGGCCGACGACATCGCCCGTCCGAGCGATCAGCGTCCGCCGAACCGCCTGCGTTTCAATCACTGCCAGCACCGGCCGGTCGGGAGGGCCGGCGACTTCAACCTTGGGCGCGATCGTGACCGGTGAGCTCCATACACCACCGGCCCAGCGGGAGAACTCGAATCGCGGCCCCGCGGGACTCGGCGATACCCACGTCAACAAAACCTGATCTTCTGTGGTGCCTGTCGTCGGTCCCTCCACCGAGAGCGCCGGGAAGGCCGAGCCCGGCGAGACGGGCGGGCCGATCGATTCGAGACCTCCGAGAGGGCCGGTTTGGAGTGCCACGATCTCAGCCGCTGCGGACCGGGTGGGTGGCGCGAGCAGAAGGACCGCCATCGGCGGTACCAGAAACTTGCACAGAGCTTGGCGAGTCGTGGCCATCTTTCAGTTCCCCGTAGGCTCGGATTTTCTTACCACAAATCGTCCCATGGACGAGGAGAAATCCATGCGAAAGGTCTACATCCACCTCACAGCAGCGATCTTGGCGCTCTCGGCGTCCCCGTTCTACGCGCAGACCACCAAGATTCGCACCTTCGAGCTCAGCTACCGAACAACGGTCTCGGTCGTTCCGACCGGCGGACATCTCGACCTCTGGTTGCCCTACCCGACGACCGACGAGCAACAGACGGTCGACGTTACGGTGGTCTCCGACGCGTCATGGAAGGTCGAAAAGGAAGGGCGATCCGGCAATTCCGTGCTGCACGTATCGATCCAAGATGCTGCGGAGAAAACCCTATCGATTGAGATGAAGGTACGGGTCGCTCGAACCGAGCTCATTCGCCGCGATTTCGCGCGGGCTCGCCGGAAGCTCGCGAGACGTACGCCCGAGCTAGCTCGGTGGCTTCACGCCGACCTGAGGGTCCCGCTCAATGAACGGGTCCGCAGGATTTCAAAAGACGTAACACGAGGCAAGAAGTCGGACGTTGAGAAAGCGCGCGCAATCTACGACTACGTCGTCGACACGATGACATACGACAAGTCGGGAACGGGATGGGGCGAAGGAGACGTCAACTGGGCCTGTGATGCGAAACGTGGCAACTGCACCGACTTCCATGCCCTATTTATTGGGCTTGCGCGGGCGGCCGGTATTCCGGCCAAATTCGAAATCGGATTTCCCATTCCTCTCGAACGCGGACAAGGCGAGGTCGGGGGCTACCACTGCTGGGCCGAGTTCTACCTCGACGGGTATGGTTGGATACCGGTCGACGCATCGGAGGCACGGAAGCACCCCGACAAGCGGGACTATTTCTTCGGTGCCCACGATGAGAATCGCGTTTTGTTCACCGTCGGCCGCGACGTAGACCTCGCTCCGCGCCAGCATGGCCGACCGCTCAACTTCTTCATTTATCCGTATGTGGAAATCGACGGAAAGCCACTCTCGGCCGGGGTGTCGAGAGCGTTCTCCTTCCGGGATCTTCCGACGAACCCGGATTCATCGGCCGGCCTCTCCCGATGAAAAGATTGCACGCATGGCACAGAAGATGCTCGTACCTGTCTCCATGCGCTCAGATCGGCACAGCCTTCCTCGCGCGATGCGCGGATTGCTGGCGGTAGCTTGTCTCCTCCTCGCTCCGGCCGCGTCCCTCGCCCAGGACGTCGCCAAAGATCTAGCTCCGCCCTTCCGCCAATTTCTCGAAGAGGTCGCGCTGCTGATCACGCCGGAGGAGACGAAGGCGTTTCTGGCGCTCGAGAAGGACTATCAGCGCGAGGCGTTCATCCGGGAGTTTTGGAAAGCGCGCGACCCCTATCCTGAGACGGTCCGCAACGAATTCGAGACCGAATGGCGGCGCAGGCTCGAGGAACGCAAGGCGCGTTATCCGGACAAAGCCGACGACCGAGGCCGCATCTACATGTTGAAGGGCGAGCCCGCCTCGATCTACGCCACGGATTGCGGGCTCTTTCTCCTGCCGCTCGAAATCTGGACTTATCCCCAGGGGAGGGGGCGATTCACCTTCCTGTTCCGCCGA
>JBGAGQ010000016.1:0-99803 GCA_044226625.1 Thermoanaerobaculia bacterium | reverse complement strand
TTCGGTGTCTCCGAGCGCTTCTGCGTATTCCACCTCTCGCCTTACGTGATCGACGTCGCGCCGCTGCTCACCGCGGGCAAGTCGCTCTACGACTGCCTGGTCTGGCGAGAGGAGATGCAGAGCCGTCTGGTCGTCGTCTCCCGCGAGACGGGCGACGAGGTCGCGACGATCCAGCTCCCCGGCGGCCACTGCCTCCATATTGCGAACGTCTGGGAAGGCGAGCATCTGACCGTCGACCTCCTGGAGCTGGACCAGCCGGCCTACGAGCAGTACCAGCCGTTACCCCGGCTGTTCGACACGGTGGCGCCCGGCCGGCTCGTCCGATTCGAGCTCGACCTCGATCGTGGAGCCGTCGTCTCGCGCCGCGACCATCCGTATGAGGATTCGCCCGATTTCCCGGCGATCGACCCGCGTCGGTTCGCCAGCGCGACGGACGACTTTTGGATGCTCGGCATCTCTCACTGCGGCCAACGCGGCCCGAAGTTCTTCGACCGCGTCGCCCATTTGAGTTGGGGTTCGGATAGCGATTCAGTTGGCGTATCCGACCTCTGGACCGCCCCGTCCGGCATCTACCCCTGCGCCGAACCGGTGATGGTCCCCGACCCTGAGCGGGAGAGCGGAGGGACCCTCCTCTGCCCCCTCTACGACGCCGAGCGTGGGGCGACCGACCTCGCGCTCTTCGACGCCCTCGACGTCGCCGCCGGCCCCATCGCCCGAATGCGCTTCCCCGAGCCGCAGCACCTCTGCTTCCACGCCACCTTCGTCCCGACCGAGTGAGGCGGACGAAGCGCCCCCACCTCGATCCTCCCCCGCAAGCGGGGGAGGAGGCTCCTGCGGCGAGGAGTGCTTGATTCAAGGTGCTCGGACTTTGAGATTTTTCTGGGGGCCTCAGTTCCGAGGTCTCACCGACGTCTCAGCGCAACGTCCCTCCCCCCGCTTGCGAGGGGAGGTCAGGAGGGGGGCTTCCGCTGCGCGCGTTCACTCCCCGCCGAGCTACTACGGCAGGCGACCTCCGGCCTCGATCGCCGCGGCCAGGGCGAGCTTGTGGTCTTTGTCCCAGGGCGGTCCGATGGACTTCCGAAGAGTGAGGAAGTAGGCGTCGAGGTCGTCGATTCCCAACGCTTGGCGGGCGGAATCGAGGACGGTTTTCGTGTCGTACTCGTGGACGCCCCAGCCTCGTTCGAGGGCCGCGTCGGCGAGGGCTTGGCGGTACATCGCCCAATCCGCGACGTTGCTCGACTTGTAGTCCCGGATTCGCTCCTCGATCGTCGAAGAGAGCGGCGGTCGGCGCCGGAGCGCGATCCCGAGGATCCGAACCTGAACCGTGCCGGCGACCGCTTCGAGAGCGAGACGCGCGTGCCGCTCGGCGGAGGACGCGCTCGAAGAGCGCCACGGCCTCTTCGATCGGTAGCCACTTTCCCTCGCTGTGATGGGGAATCTTCGGCAGCTCGGCGTCGACCAGCTCGACTCGGCGGCGGTCGAGGAGGGTTCCGTCGCTTGCGGCGGTTACCAGGATCGCCCATCCGCCGTGGTCGGAGACTCCGAGAAATGCCATGTGGTCCCTAGGATATCGTCGACCCCGTGTCCCGGCTCCTGGTGTCGGTCAAGACCCTCGGCGATCGGCTGTGCGAGGCCGGCCGCTCGGTTTGGCACTGGGCGTTTCCGCCTCGGGTCGAGACTCCCCCCGGGTTGGCCTCGCTCCTCGCCGCGGTGTATCCGCGGCTCGATCTGTCGCGGGTCGATTTCCGTTTGGGAATGCCGCACGTCTTGCGGCTCGGTCCGTACGAGGCGATCACGCTTCCGGAGGCGTTCGGTGTTCGGCGGGTGGGGATCTATGTGCGGCCCCGATCTTTCCGGACAGACGAGGTCGAGGGGCTCGGCATCCTCGTGCACGAGGCGTATCACGCGCTCCAGATCCAGGAGATGCTCGGCGGTTGGGGGCTCGGGCTGGTGCGGCCGTTCCCGGTCCTCTATCTCGCCTGCGCGGCGGCGAACGGATTCGGCTACGACGGGCATCCGATCGAGACGGACGCCTATCTCCACGCGGGCCGGCGGGCGAGCCGGTTCGACCGTTCGTGCCGCGCCTGCTCCGAAGCGGGGGAGGAGTTCTCAACCTCCGCGCTCTTCGGCCGAGCGGACGACCTGGTGGTGGCGACGAGCGGCATCGAGTTCTGGAGGAAATCGGGCCGCAGCGCAGGGCTCGCCCCGCTCGGCCGGTGGGGCGCGGCGCTTGGACGCGGCTGGAACGAGACGCCCAGGCGCCGGCCGATGCTGCTGCTCGCCGTAGTCGCCCTGCTGCCGCTTGCCGTCCTCGCCTTGGTCTGGTGGGCGCTCTGGCTGAGCGTTTGGACGGCCACGGCGGCGATCCTCTGGGGACTCTCGATTCTCGTCGCGGGCGCGGCGGCCGGAGTGGCGGCCGGGTTGTACGGCGTCGGCGCGCTGCTCCGGCTGGCGCCGACCGGCGCCGGTGCCGATTCCGGCAAGTCGCAGATGCCTCAGTAAACGGCGGAGACCCTTGGGAAAGCCGGGGCGGCGGTGCGGGGCCGCGCGGGGCAATCTCGCCCCGGCCTGTTCGAACGCTCGGGCTAGTCTAGAGACTGCGCTTCTTGCCGCGGAGGTTCCGGCGGCTCCCCTTGGGTTTCGGACGGTTCTTCATCGCCGGGGGGCGGAAGCCGCCTCCGCCGCCGCCGAAGCCTCCTCCTCCGAAGCCCCCGGCGCTCGGCCGGCGATCTTCGGCTTCGGTGACCCGAATCTTGCGCCCTTCGAGCTCGTGCCCTTCGAGCTTTTCGATCGCGGCCGCCGCTTGCTCCTCGTCGCCGAGCTCGATGAACGCGAACCCTCGGGGCCGGCCCGTGGCGCGATCCGTGGGCAGGAAAACTTCGATGACGTTGCCGACCTGGGAGAACAGCTCCGTCAGGTCGCCCTGGGTGGTGTAGTCGCTGAGGTTGCCGACGAACACTCTCGCGCCGATGGCCGTCTCCTTTCGAACGCCCGACCGCCCCGGAAAGGAAGCGGCCGCGCAAGTATAGTCGGCCCCGTTAACTTCTGCGCGGCCAACGCTTTTGGAGCGCTCTCGTCGCTTCGAGATGCGCCTGGACCTCGGCGAGCGAGTCGCCCCCCAACTTTTCGAGCGAGGCGTCGGCGAGCACCAGCGCCACCATCGCTTCAACGATCACGCCGGCCGCGGGCAGCGCGGTGACGTCGCTCCGCTCGTACTGGGAGGGAGCCCCTTCCATCGCGTCGAGGTCGACCGACGGCAGACCCTTGCGTAGGGTGGCGATCGGCTTCTTGTAGGCCGTAATCACGACGTCCTCGCCGTTCGTGACGCCCCCTTCGAGACCGCCGGCACGGTTGGTCGGGCGGACGAAGCTCCCGTCGGCGAGGCCGATCGCGTCGTGGGCGAGGCTGCCCCAGCCTCGGCTCGCTTCGACTCCGGCGCCGATCTCGACCGCCTTGATCGCGTGGACCGAGAGGACCGCCTGGGCGAGGCGTCCGTCGAGCTTGTCGCTCCACTGCACGTAGGAGCCGAGGCCCACCGGCACGCCGCGGGCGATTACGGTGACCGCGCCGCCGAGTGTCTCGCCCTCCTCTTTCGCCTGCTCGACGAGCCGCACCATCTCGGGCTCGAGCGCGCGGTCGATCGCGCGCAGGGGAGAGGTTTCGTCGACGTCGAGCAGGTCTTCCCAGGTAGGCACGGGGCGATCGATCCCGATCGGTCCGAGCGAGCGGACGCCGCTCCGGATCTCGACGCCCAGCTCGCGCAGGAGCATCTTGGCGAAGGCGCCCGCGGCGACGCGGGCGGTCGTCTCTCGGGCCGAGGCGCGCTCGAGCACGTCGCGCAGGTCGCGCCGGTCGTACTTGAGGCCGCCGGGGAGGTCGACGTGGCCGGGGCGCGGGTTTTTGAGGCGCCGGAGCTCCGCTCGGTGGGGATCGACCTCGGCCACGCCCATCACCTGCTGCCAGTTCGCCCAATCGCGGTTCTCGATCCAGAGCGCCACCGGCGCGCCGATCGTCTCGCCGCCGCGGACCCCGCCGCGAATCTCCGCGCGGTCTCGCTCGATCGCCATCCGCCGACCGCGGCCGAAGCCGTGCTGGCGACGGGCGAGCTCGCGATCGAGCATTTCGAAGTCGACCGGCAACCCCGCCGGTAGGCCGCCGAGGATGGCCGTGAGACCCGGTCCGTGGCTCTCACCGGCGGTGGTGAACGTGAGGCGCCGAAGCATGTCCGGCAGGATATCAGGAGGGATCGTGGGGGAGGATCGAGGAGGGGCCGGAGGGACAAAAAATGGCAGGTTGAATCGCCAAAAATTTGGAGTAGACTGTCATCATTGGTTCCTGCTTCGATTGTGGCAACGGCCGCATCCGAGGACGGGGCATCGAATCTCGAGCCGTAAGCTCGGGTCTCCCCGCGAAGTGGCAGACAACCGAGATCGGTGCCCGGTCTTGGATTGTCGCCTCCCGGTCACCTGGAGTACGCTCCGCAAAGTAAGGCTTCCATCGTGAAGACAGGCTTGGCAGACCCCTCGTTCCCCGGGTACACGGGCGAACGAACGTCCGTTCTCTTGTCGTCGTTTTTTCAATCGTACTTTACGTTGGCGACCTGCCGGTGGCGCTCCCTCCCGGGCCGCAAGGCCTCGAACCGACATCTCGGAGGAACCGACCTCGCATGACACAGCTTGCGCGTTCTCGCTTCGCGGAATCGTTTGCCGACCTCCTTCCGGCGCTGCGCCCGAAGATCGAGCGGGTGCTCAGGCGCTATCGAGTCTCTGCCCAGGACGCCGAAGATCTGATCCAGGATTCGTTGGTCATCTTGCTCCAACGTTGGGACGAGGTGGAATGCCCCGAAGCCTGGCTGATCGGAACCCTGAAATGGCGCTGCGTGATGCATTGGCGCGGCGCGCGCCGCCAGCTCGCCGAGTCGGTCGACGCGGCGATCCTCGATCTCCTCTCCGAGCCGCAGGCTCCGCCGCAGGAAAAGATCGCCCTGCGTCGTGACCTCGGCCGCGCGCTCGACCAGTTGTCGCCGCGCTGCCGCGATCTCCTGCGTCTGCGCTACGGCATGGGAATGCGTCCCGGCGAAGTGGCCGCCGAGCTCGACTATCGCCCGTCGAGCATTCGTAAAGTCGTCGGTCGCTGTCAGTTGGTCCTTTGCGAGCAGCTGCTCGCCCTCGGCTACCCGGTCAAGGCTCCGGGCAAGCCGCGCGGCGCGGCTTAGACGTCGCAGCTCTCTTGCCCCCTTCCGGTAGCCCGGAAGGGGGCGTCCCGCACAACGCACAAATTGAAGGTTCTCAGCGGTCGCTTCGCGCGAAGTCGATGAAGCCTCGCTCGACGTCCGTTTCGAGCAGGCGGACGCGCAGCCGGTCGCCCACGTCGAGCCCCGCGGCTCCCCGCTCGAGGCGTCCCTCGACGGCGGGGCGGAAGATGCGCACCCAGGTGCCTTTCTCCGAAGCGCCGGTGACGATCGCGTCGAATGTTTGGCCGATTCGGTCGGAGAGCAGCAGGGCCGCCGCCGATTTCCTGACCTGCCGCTCGACCTTCGCCGCGTCGTCTTCTTTCACCGTGCATTGATGGGCGAGCGCTTCGAGCTCGGGCACGGAGTAGGGGGCGGGGGCGCCCGCGAACGCGGCTTTGAGCAGCCGCTGGGTGATCAGGTCGGGGAAGCGCCGATTCGGCGCGGTCGAGTGCGCGTAATCGCGGACCGCGAGGCCGAAGTGTCCCGGGGGATCTTGCCCGGGTAGGTCGACCGCGTACTCTCCGGACCCGAGGAGCTTCACCACCGAAAGCGAGATCTCGGGAAAACCCTCGGGATCGGCGACCCGCCGCTCGTCGAGGAACTTGGCGAGCGCGAGGTGGTCGGGCTCGTCCGGAAGATGGACGTGGAATTCCCGCGCGAGATCGACGATACGGCTCCAGCGCTTCGGCACCCGCACCACGCGCCGAAGCGACGCGTACCCCTTGGCGTCGAGGAACCGCGCGGTGGCGCCGTTCGCCGCGATCATGCAATCCTCAATCAGCTCTTTGGCGCGGTTCTTCTCCTGCGCTTCGAGGTCGCGCAGGCGATCGTTCTCGAACACCGGCTTCGCCTCGATCGACTCGAGCGAAAGGGCGCCGCTACGCGCGCGCAGTTTGCGCAGCTTTTCGGTCGCCGCCTCCTGGAGCTTCAGGTTCTCGGCGAGGCCTTCGACCGCCGCGGCGGCCTCCGGCAGCGGGCCGGCGCCCTCAAGCCAGGCCGCGACCGAGTTGTAAGCGAGCTTGGCGCGGTTGAGGACCCGGGCGCGATACAGGTCGGAGCCGCAGATCTCGCCGTTCGCATCGAGGTCGATCTCGACCACGATCGCCAGGCGCTCCTCGTGCTCGTTGAGCGAGGTGAGGTCGGTCGACAAACGCTCGGGCAGCATTGGGAAGATGCGCGCCGCGGTGTAGACCGAGGTGGTGTTCGCCTTCGCGTGATCGTCGACCGGGCTGCCGGCGGGCACCAGGGCGTCGACATCCGCGATCGCGACGTAAAGGCGGGTCTTGCCCCCTTCGAGCCGTTCGGCCACCGTGAGCTGATCGAGGTCGCGCGAGTCGTCGTTGTCGATCGAGCACCAGAGCCTCTCGGTGAGATCGCGTACCCGGTCGCCGTCCGCTTTCGCGGGCCCGCGGAGGTCCTTGACCTGACGCATCGCCTCGCCCGGAAAATCGGGCTCGAGCCCCCGTTCGAGCATGACCCGGTGGGCGATCGACTGAAGCCGTTCGCGGGCGGAGTGGCCGTTCGTATCCATGGCGGCGGACTTTACCGCGAAGCGCCCGCGTCCCGGAGACCGGTCCGTAATCCTGCGCATTGAGCCGCTCGATCGAGCTCGATCCGCCAGCGCTCCTTGGCCGCCTCCCGGCCGTAGATCTCCAACGCCCGCCGAGAGCCCCGGGCGGCTCGCGCGGCGGCCTCCGCGGGATCGTCGAGCAGCCGCTTCATCTGCTCGACGGCGCTCTCGAGCGAAGGCTCGGCCCAGACCGCGCCGCGCGGGTAGGGCCCTTCCTCCCGCTCCAGCCGGACGAGCGAGCATTCGACCGGAAAGCCGGTCTGCTCGTCGAGGTAGTCGGTGACTCCGCCGTAGTTGGTCGCCACCACCGGCATTCGGCGGTAGAGCGCTTCGATCGGCACGAGCCCCAGCCCCTCCGACCGATGGAGGGAGATCACGGCGTCGCAGCTCGCGAGCAGGTCGCCGACGTGGCGACTCGAAAGCGTCCCCGTGTGCAGGACGACCGGGAGCCCGCGCGCCGCCCGGCGCAGCTCGGCGAACGCTTCGGGATCGCTCGTCGCGTTCTGGATCTTGACCACCAGGCCGATCTCGCGCCGGGTCTTCGCGATCAGCCGGGCGAACGCCTCGACCGCGCCGAGGGCGTTCTTCCGCCGAGGCACGCTCGTGAAATCGGCGGCGGCGAAGAAATAGAAGCGCCTGGCATCCAAGCCGAACCGTCCGCGATCGGCCTTGCCGGGGCGCTCCCGGACGTACGGCGCGACCCAGCGGACAGGCACCGTGCTCAGGGTCTCGAACGCCTGTCGAGAGAACCGCGAATGTGCCCAGATTTCGTCGAGGCCGCGGAAGCGGTCGGCCCAGCCGAGGGGAAAGTGCGAGATCTCCCAGGCCCAGCAGGCGATCTTGTAACCCCCTTGGACGAACGCCTGCGGGAGAGTCGCAAGGACCGCCGGCATGTCCGCTGCGTTCGCGTGCACGAGGGAAAGGGAATACGGGCTCCCCTCGGGATGGAAGATCCGGGTGCCGATCACGTTTTCCGCGTAGTCCTGGTCGAGCGGCACGCGGGCGAACGGCACGTCCAGCGCGGCAAGCAGCTCGAGCGACGCCCGCGCGAGCTCGCCCACACCGCTCGGGGCGTCGAGGTAACCGGCCACGTTGAGGCCCGCCGGTCCTGCGGTTGGAGGTGGGAGAGCGGACCTCTCCGCGCCTGTTCCTCCGAGACGGCGGCGGGCTGTCGCCCAACCGGTCGACCAACGAGCGCGCCCGGCCCGGAGCGCGGCCTTCGCGCGTTCGAGCGGCGGCGCCTTGCCGTGGCGCGTCTGGAGATCGGGGCTGAGCGCGTACTCGCGCGGCGCCTGGACGGCGAACCACTCCGCGAAAGCCTGGCGGTCTTCTTCGAGCGGTTCGGGAAAGGCCCTCTGAAGGTCGCCGCGCGCGGCATGGATCACCATCGCGAGGTGGGAGACGACGGGCGTTCGCGCGCTCGCGTCGGCGGGCTCGTTCAACCAGCGCGCGAGAGATCCCGGCGCGGCAAGGTCGATCGTCTCGAGCAGGGCGTGGTGCGAAAGGTGGGCGTCGGCGGCGTGGGGTGCCACCGTGCTTTCGAAGCGCCCGACGAGGAACCGCTCCTTTCTAGGGCCGGCTTCGAGCGGGCGCAGGAACGCCGGGTCGAGCCCTTCTTTGGCCCCTTCGCCGTAGCGGACCAGCCAGTCGACATAGCGGGGCAGATCCTCGTCGCACACCCGCGGAAACGCCTGGACCAGATCGGTGCGGTGCTCCCACAGCGCGAGTGCCGCCCGGTTGAGCGTGCCTTCAGGAAACGCGAGCGGTTCGGCGAGCCAGCTCGCGAAACCCTCGGGCGCCGCGAAATCGAGAGGGTCGGGCCAGCGCACTCCCGCCGGATCGAGCCGATGGAGCAGCCTGCGGAACGCGGGGAGCACCGGCGCCCCCGTTCCGCGGAACGTGGCATAGCCGTAGGGGACCTTGCGGAGCGCCTCGTCGCCCGCGGCGAGCGTCCGGCGGTTGTAGTCGAGATACCAGGGGCGCAGGTCCTCGCGATCGGAGAGCCTCAGGTCCATCCGGTGCTTCGTGATGCGATCGTCGGACCCGACGGCGAAGCCGCTGAAGTGGAGGAAGCCGACCCGCCGGCCGTCGATGGCCGGGCGGCCGTCTCGCGCCTCGAGCGTGCGTTGCGACAGGTTCCACCAGCTGATGTTGTAGATCGGATCGCGCGCGACGTGCACGCCGTCGACGAAGCAGGAGGCGAAGCTCGCCCAGATCTGGTCGACGAACAGGCCGCTCGGTTGATCGTCGACGCAGTAGCGGTCGAGACGTCGCCCCCACCACGTGAGGAACCCGCGCGTGCGCTCATCGAGGCGGATGCCGAGGAACCCTAGGTTGTAGACGCCGCAGCGCAGGAATTGCCGCTCGCCCGCACGGAAGCCTTCGTCGAGCGGCTGCGAGATGTGCGGCGTGAGAACGATCGGATGCTCGTCGAGCGCGCGGGCGAGATCCGTGAGCGCGTCGAACACCACCACGTCGGGATCGAGGAAGAAGGCCCGGGAGCACCCGTGCCGATCCCGCAGGTACTCGAGGAAGTACGGCTTGACCGCCGTGTTCAGCTCGATCGCGTCGTAGCGGAAAGCCATGTTGGCGAAGCCGGGGATGCCCAGATCGGCCGCGGCGACGACATGGGCCGGAATCTTCGCGGCGGCCGGATGCACCGGCTCGTCGACCACGCAGACGTAGGCGTCGGCCCCGGGGTGCTCCGCGAGGTAGCTCTCGACCAGCACCCGCGCTTTGGCGAGGTAGTTGTTCGAGGCGATGGTGCAGAGGGGGACCGGTCCGCGATCGCTCATCGGGGCCGGGGCCTCCGCGGCGGATCGGCCGCGGTGCGAGCGCGCCGATCCCATTCCGCGAGCTCGCGCTCCTGATTTCGCGCGCGCCGTCCGGCGTCTTCGAGCGCGGCCTGCGCGCCGAGCAGCGCCTCCTGCGTCTGCCGCAGCTCCCGTTGCAGGTCGAAGTAGGCTGCGGTCGACTCGGCGAGCTGCGCCGACTTCGCGGCCAGCTCCCGCTCCATGTAGGCCCTCAACGTCGCGAGCGATTGGAGCAGGGCGAACGTTGCGTTGACCGCCTCGGCCTCGGGCGGGTCGGCGGGCGCTCGTCCGGCCGCATCCGCGAACCGGAGTGCTTCGCGGTATGCGGCAGCCCTCCGGTGCAGCTCGTCGGATTCGATCGATCCCCTCGAGGTCAGTCCTGCCTCGACCTCGCGGACGATTTGGTCGAGCCCTCGCTCGCTCGCGAGGCCCGCCGCGTCGCACGGCGAGATCCCCTCCGACTCGCGCTCGTCAAAGCATGCCCGAGATCGTGCGCGGCGCAGGTGTCGCCGGGCGAACTCGGAGAACGACGGAGCCTTCTGGTGCCAGGCGGTGATCGAGTCGCGAAAATGGAGCTTCAGGCCCGCTCGTTCCAACCGCTCGCCCAACTCGAGATCCTCTCCCAGGAGGCCCCGAAAGCGTTCGGCGTCGAACAGGCCGTACCGTTTGAGGAAGGCGCGTTTCAACGAGAGGTGGCCGGTCCAGAAGGCCCGCCAGCCCACGTCGTCCGCCGGCCGCTGACGAACCCAACGCCAGTCGAGGTACTCGTCGCTTTCGGCGAGGTAGCGCACGAACGGCTCGTCCGCCGACGCGGCGGGCCAGGCCATGAAGCCCAGACAGGCGTGGTGGTCCTCGGGCCATTCGCGGTGAAAGGTTAGGTGCGCCTCGAGAGCATCGGAGTCGACCAGCACGTCGTCGTCGAGGAGGAGGATTACCTCGCCGCGGGCGTGCCGGATCCCGTGGTTGCGCGCCGCCGCGGCGCCGGACGACTCCTGGCGGAGGAGGGTGATTCGGTCGCCCCAGTGGTCTTCGAGATGGCGGTCCGTCCCGTCGCGCGAGCCGTCGGAGACGACCAGGACCTCGTAGCGGTCGCGGGCGAGGTCGTTCGCCGCGAGCGACTGGAGCAGCGCGTCCACGAGCTCGCGGCGGTCGCGGGTGGGGATCACGACCGAAAGAAAAGGGACGCCGGGGGCTTCCGATGGGCGGTGTGGCGCCTTCGCCGCCTTGCGGCCGTCCGCGGCGCTGTTTGGCGAGCGGACCGGGCTTCCTGAGCTACTGATCTCCACCAGTTGGGCGGCGAACGACGTCACGTCGGCCTGGGGGTAGACGAGGATCCGCGGCAGGAGCATGCGGTCGTCGCTCCACGCGCAGCGGTCGTCGCGGCAGGTGAACGCCAACTCGTAGCCGCAGCTCGCGGCCCAGGTGGCGACCAGCGGGCTCGACTCGCCAAACGGATAGGCGAGCGCGGTGACCGGGCGGCCGAGCTCCTCTTGGATGCGTGCGCGCGACCGGGCGAGCTCGGCGATGGCGTGCTCGGCGGGGATCTCGGGAAGGTGAGGATGCGTCCGGGTGTGCGAGCCAATCGCGACATTCCGGCGCGCGACCTCGCGAAGGTCTTCCCAATCGAGGAGCGGAGCGGGCGCGCCGTATGCGGCGTCCCAGTCGGCTCGACCTCCGACTCGATCGACGACCACGAACAGCGTGGCCGGAAAGCCGTTCTTTTCGAGCACCGGCAGCGCGCGCTCGGCGAAGTCGGCGTATGCGTCATCGAAAGTGAGGAGCACCGAGCGATCCGGCACGGAAAGCCCCCGAACGTGCGCGTTGCGAAACTGCGCGAGCGACAGGGCCGTATAGCCTTTCTCACCGAGGAACGCCATCTGCTCGGCGAACGCGTCGGGCGCAATCCGGTAGGGAGCGAGCGCCGCCGGACCCGAGGTCGCGATGCGGTGATAGGCCAGGACAGGGATCGAGGTGCCGCGCGGCCGGGGGGAGCGCGGCGGCAGGCCGCGGGCCGCGACGGCCAGCTCGGCCGGAATCGCGCCCATCGCGACGCTCCGCGTGCGCGGACCGTCCGGCTGTTCCCGAAGGGAGAACGACTGGACGGCGTAGAGCGGCGCGGCGAGCTCCTCGTGGAGATTTGCGCCGAGAGCGATCGTCACCTCCGCGATCGTTCGCGCACCGAACGGGAGGTTCCAGTCGAAGCCCCGCCGGTCGGGCTCGTCGGTGACCGCGCGGGCGTTCGCCATGACCAGCAGCCCGTCGGGCTCGAGGGCACGCAGCACCCGCGCGAGAACCCGCTCGACGTCCTGGCGCCGGGTGAGGTAGCCGAGCAGCTCGCTGCAGAGGATCAGGTCGAACCGGCCCGGCAGCTCCTCGCCGAAAAGGTCGTGGCGGGCGAAGCGAACGGCTTCGGCACCGGGCTTCCCCGCGAGCCGCGCCTCGGCTCGCTCCAACGCCGTAGGCGAGACGTCGATCGCGAGGATTCGGTCGGCGTGTCCGATCAGGCGCTCGGTGAAACGCCCTTCGGCGCAGCCGATCTCCAAGGCGCTTCCGAAGCGTCGTTCGCCGAGCAGGGCGAGCGTCTGCTCGTATTTGACCTGTTCGTAGTCGGAGCCGTAACCCCACGGGTCTTCCCGGGCGAAGAGGGCCTCGAAATACCGGCCATCGAAATCGAGTCCGTCCGGGGAGCTCGGCGCCATGGTGGGGAAGTTTGAGCATAGCGCACGGCGAAACAACGCAATGCGGCAGCGCGCCGGCTCCCTGCCGACGCGGAAGCTATGGAAGGTTACGGTCGGGCGCTACTCGAACCAGCCGTTGACGTCGATCACCACGTGGATGGATGCCCCGGAGCCGAGATGCTGGAGGCCGAAGGTGCCGGATCCCGAGCCGGAGAGCCGGAGAATCGCGTTGTTGGTGCGGGTCTGGGTCGGGCGGAAGTTGATCAGGTAAGTGTTCGGTACCGCATCCGTGTCGAAGTCGCCTGGGAACGAGCGGAGATAGCCGCCCAAGGAGGCGGTGACGATGCTGATGTTCGCCGAGATCGCCTTCGCGGTCGCCGGGATGCCGCACCGTCCGGTCGTGCGGATCACCCGCTGCTGGTTCGGCCCCAGCCAGGGACCGCCCCAGGCGCCATATGGATCGCGCGTGTCGAGCAGCCGGCAGGGGGAGATGGTGTAGAAGTTGGCCGCGGGCGAGGTCGTGGTGACGACGGGGCGCCAGCCGCGCTGAATCACCTCGAAGTCGGAGGCCTTGAGGCTCGCGAACGCCGGGTTCAGGACGTCGTTGTTCCAGCGCGTGTCGTAGGTGCCCTGGATATACATGTCCGAGCCGTTGTCCGCGAGGATCAAGCCGTAGGTCTTCATCGCCTGGAAGATACGCTGCACCTCCGGCGTGTAGCCCGAGAGGTTCACGCTCGCCTTGAGCCGAAGGCGGGTACCCATCGGCGGGGCCGCCGCCGCGCAGGTATTGCAGGCGGTGTGGGACGCCGGGTAGACGTGGCCGTTCGTGTCGCGGGTGGTGAAGCGAAAGGCGTGCTTGATCGGCGCCGTGCCGAACGCCTCGTCGTAGCGCACGAGGCCGGGAAGGATCGCGAGCCCCGCCGCGTCGGCGCTGGTCCACCCCTCGGGCCGGCGGCCGTTCGCGTCCAGGTTGAAGATCGCGCCGGAGCCCGCCTCCCATCGGCTCAAGGCCGCGTTCCAATGGGCGTGGTACAGCTCGTACAGGAAGCGGTTGTCCCGATCGACGATCAGCATGTGGTGGTCGCCGCTGGCCCCGCCGCCAGGGGTTCCCCCTTCGATCCACCTCGGTTGGGTGCGCGCCTCGACCGGGATGGGATATCCGGCCGCCTTGCCGGGCGCGCCCGCGTCGCTCTGGCTGCCGAACTCGACGAAGGTCACACCCTGGAGCGCCTGGTTGCCCGGGACCGTGATGTAGACCATGCCGTAAATATTGGTGTTGTTCGGGTCGGTCGGGTCCTCGTCGCCGCCGAAGTCGGGATGGAGCCCCCGCGTGGCGCCGATGAAGGAGATGAAGCCCGCGCTGTTCGTGTCGACCGGCGCCGCCGATATGTCGACGTTCCACCAGTTGTCGGGTGGGAGGAGCGGCAACGGCGTCGGAAGCGGACCGCCGCGAAGGGCCTGCGCCTCGAGGGGGGAGACGGGGGCGGCGAGGAGGGCAAGGGCGAGCCATCCGGCGAGGGCGAGCGCTGAGATTCTCATTTGTCGATGAGGCTATCAGGGGCGGCGCTTAGGGCGCTACCGGGGGGAGGGGGCCCTTCGAGGCCGCGTGCGCGGGGACCGACCTGGGGCCCTGCGAGGCCGCGTGCGCGGGGACCGACCCGGTGGGGCCCGCTCGGCTCCTTCGGGTGCGCGCCTGCGGCGCTGCCAGTCGCTTTCGCGGGCCCCACCGTGCCGGTTTCCCGCGCGCGCTACCGTGGGTGGGCTGCCGAAACGGCGCTTGCGGGGGCGAGCTTCTCGGAGCAAGCTTCTAGGTGCGAAAAATCTCGGCCAGGCGCTCGATTCCGTCGAGGAGGCGTGGGCCCGGGCGGCTGAAGCAGCCGTTTGCGTCGACTGGGAAGACGCGTCCCTGGCGTACCGCTCGCAGAGAGGTCCATTCTTCGAGGTCTGCGATCCGCTCGATCTGTGCTTGGGCTCCTGCTTCGTCGAAGCCGCAGGGCATGACTACGATGAGATCCGGATCGAGCGCGGCGACCTCCTGCCAGGTGAGCCTTCGCGACGCGTCGCCCGGGGCCGCCACGACGTCGATACCTCCCGCCGTGGCGATCATCTCCGGCACCCAGTGGCCGCCCGCGAAAGGCGGCTCGAGCCATTCGAAGGCTAGGACTTTTGGGGGCGCCGCGATGGGTTTCGATCGCACCGCGGCGAGGCGCGCTTCGAGCCCGGCGACCAGCTCGTCGGCTTCGGTTTCGCGATCGATCACCCGGCCGACGATGCGAATGTCCGCGAGCACGTCGGCCAACCGATGGGGGTCGAGGGACAGAACCTCGGGACAGCGAGGAAGCGGGGCGACCGCCCCGGCGACTTGCTCGGTGCTCACGGCGCAGACGGGGCAGAGCTCCTGGGTGACGATGATCTCGGGAGCGAGCCGCGCGAGCATCTGGTCGTCGATCGTGTAGAGGCTGAGCGACTGGCCCACCTGCGCCGAGACCGCGCGGTCGATCTCGGCGGGCGCTAGGTCCTGGGGGAGCGCGCTGCCGGTGAGGATCGGCCGTCGCCTGGCTTCTGGGGGGAAGTCGCACTCGTGGCTCACTCCGACGACCTGTTCGCCCGCGCCGAGGGCGAAGAGGATCTCCGTGCCGTTGGGGACCAGCGAGACGATGCGTTTCCGGATCACGGGGCGGCGACCGGCGCCGGGGAGGTGAACGCCACGTCGGCGATCGGCGCGACCGAGATCTCGCCCAGCTCGAGCGTGCGCTCGCCGCCGATCTGGACCCGATGCGGGGAGAGCTGGATGCCGCCGTAGCGCTGCCACCCCGTCCAGGCCCAGGGGGACGGTCCCTCGCCGGGCTTGGCGTCCTCGAGCAGGAACGCCCAGCGGTCCATCATGCCCGTCGTCCGGTTGACGTACGCCCAATAGCGGTCGCCGGGGGTGAGCCCGACGTGATCGAACGAAACCGCGAGCTTGTCGTAGGTCGTGCCGTCGATGGTCTCTTCGCCGTCCAGGGCGAGATGGACTCCGGGGTCGCGCAGCTTGTAAGGCATGATCAGCCAGTAGGTATCGTTCACCCAGGTGCCGTAGGCGAGCTTCAGCAGCTCGGCAGCGCTCTCGCCCTCCTGCTTCAGGCCGTCGAGGTAGGCGGTCCCTTCTTTGGACTGGACGTTCTCGAGCACCACGTAGGACTTTCCGTCTTTCGTCTTCCCTTCGACCCGATGGCGTCCGTCGTAGCGGTCCCACCAATGGCTGCGGCGGCCGGCGAACGTGAAGTGGAGGAATCGCGTGCCATCCCAAGCTTTCTGGCCTCCCATCGCGTCGAGAACGCGCTGGGCGAGCTGCTCGGGGGTCGACGGGGCGGTGGCCGCCGCGGCTGCCGGAGCGGTAAAAGCACCCGGTACGGCGAGCAGGAGCGCGGTGCAGAGGAGGAGCGGAGAACGGCGGACGGAGCGGCGCGAGACGTGATCCATGGCGAGACCTCCAGGACGGTACACGGAAAGTGCAGCGCCGGAAGTCTAGTCCGAACCTCTCGTCGAGTCTTCGGGTTCGAGCCGCGCTCGGGGGCTCGCGCGCGGTTCGAGCTCGGCTACCGCTCGGGGATCGACAGCATCTGGCCGGCTTTGACGCTGCCGCCGCGCAGGCCGTTCGCCTTCTGGAGGCTCGCGACCGACACGCCGTTGCGCTGTGCGATCTGCCAGAGCGTCTCGCCGCGGCCGACGCGCACGCGCTTGGACCGCGAAGAGGGCGAGGCGTGCCGCGTGGACTTGCCGCTCTTCCCGCTCTTGGCGGCGATCGATGACGAGCCGGAGGAGGGGACCTTGAGCAGCTGACCGGCGCGCACCGAGCTGCCGCGCAGGCCGTTCGCCTTGCGCAGCGACGCCACCGTCGTGCCGTGGCGGGCGGCGAGCGTCGAGAGCGTGTCGCCGCGGCCGACGCGCACGGTGCGGGCAGAGGTCGCCGCGCTCTTCGAGCTGGACCAGCGGACGGAGATCTTGCCCGAGCTCGCGCGGGCGGACGACGAAGAGGAAGATCCCGGGATACGCAGGCGCTGGCCAGAGAGCAGGCGGCTGCTCCGCAGGCCGTTCGCGCGGCGGAGCGAGTCGGTCGAAACGCCGTAGCGCCGGGCGATCCGGACGAGCGTGTCGCCGCGTCGGACGCGGTGGTATGACGCTCTTGCGGAGGCCGAGCGCGCCGCCACGCTTCCCGCGGCCCCCGCGACCGAAGTCGCGGGCGGAGCCGACTCGGCGATCGTGTCGACCGGTGGGCCGGCTAGATCGGCGGTCTGGATGGGCGGCAGATTGCGACCGCCTTCGATCGCGAGCAGGTAGTTCGAGAACGCCTCGGGGAACAGGGCGACGTGGTAGTGCGCCGGGAAGCGCTCCTTGGTCGCCTCGAGGATGCCGCGCCCTTCGAGGTCGAGCAGCGTGCTCTCGAGCAGGCTCCGGCAGGTGGTCCGGAAGCTGCGGCGCAGGTCCATCGCCATGCCGGTCGGATGGACCGAATGGATCGAAGCGTTGCGCGGCTGATGGCTCTTCGGCCGCACCAGGCTGGTCGCCACCAGCGGCTCGCCGCAACCGGCCCGCTCGAGATGACCCATCCACTCGAGGAAGCGCTTCACTTCCGGCCGCGCGTAACGAAACGACGCGCCGTCGACCTGATAGTCGCCGTTACCCGGCACGTAAACCAGCAGGCCGTGGCGGACGAAGACCTCGATGTCCTCGGGATTCCTGAGGTAGGTGAACGCTTGCAGCTCCGCCTGGCGGTTCTGGCGGTCCATCGACTCGGGCGAGCCGATCAGGGTCTGCGAAGAGAGAGGGTCGAACGAGAGGGCGGTGAGCGAAAGCAGGACGAGCGGGGTAATCCACCGGCGGTGGCGCGATGCGGTCCGGTTCGGCATCGATGGAACTCCTCGATCCGGGGGTTGTCGCCTTGGAGGGCCGCGTCGCGAGCCCGGCTACGTCGATTGCACAGAAATGTAACACAGGGTTTTTCGAAAAGGGAGGGGTGAGATCGAAGATTTCCCTTGTTCGAGGCCTATTTAGTAGTCCCGTGCCCATTGGAAGGGGCGGGGTGGATCTGGGGCGCCCCGCTCCCAACCCGCCCCCCGCACGCGTGAGGGAGGGACTCTTCGAGGGCTGGCAGAGGAAAACCGGAACGAACGAGCGCCTCCTCCCCCTCTTGCGGGGGAGCATCCAAGTGAGGCCTCTTGGGAGGAGGACGAAGGCGATCGAAGAGAATCTTCCTCCCCCGCTTGCGGGGGAGCACCGAGGTGGGGGCTGCTTGCAGTCCTACAACGTCTCGACCAGCTCCGCCCGCTTCTTCGCGAACTCGGCCTCGCTGATCAGCCCTTCGTCGAGCAGCCGTTTGAGCTCGCGCAGCCGGTCGGCTCCGGTGGGCGCCGCCGCGACCGGCCGGGCACGGTGGTTGCGCACCTCGTCCGCGGCGGCGAGGATCGCGCTCTTGAAGCCGAGCGGGTTCGCGAGCCGGTGGAAGTACGAAGCGCCCGTCTCGCTCGCGGTGTCGATCTCCAGGTCGCCGTAGCCGAACAGGCGACCCGCGAAAGTTTGTGAGTGCTCGACGTTGTTGATCTTGTCTAGATAGGCGTCTTTGGAGCTGCGGGCGAGCAAGCCTTCTTGGCGCAGCACCCGGCGGTCGGTCAAGACGTAGACGTTGCTCGCGAGCTGGATCCAGCGAACCGCCGCCCAGATGCCGGCGACGAGCGCGAGCCCTCCGCCCAGGAGATAGAGGAGCGGCTGCGCGAGAAAGCTCCCCCCTACGCCTCCCAGCGCGAGCGAGAGGACGACCAGCCCGAGCGGCAGCGCGAGCCCCCAACGGGTCAGGTGCGCTCGGTAGAGAACGGTCTCTCCGGGTTGCAGCGTCTTTTGCCAGGCCATGGTTCTTCTCGCGAGGATCGGTCGGTTGCTCGAACTTTATCATCGCCCCTCGGAGACCTCGCCCTCGCTCGAACGGCCGGAAGCGGGTACCCTTGGCGCGGTCCGATTTTTCGAAAGGAGCCTGCGATGAGCGACCTGGCCCAACAGAAATGCGTTCCGTGCCGCGGCGACGTTCCCGCCCTGGGCGAGGCCCAGACCTCCGCGCTGCTCGCCCGGCTCGGCGAGGGAGGCAACGGCTGGCGGGTCGTCGCCGGGCACCACCTCGAGAAGGAATACTCCTTCCCCGATTTCGTCTCCGCGCTCGCTTTCGTGAACCGCGTGGGAAAGGTGGCAGAAGAGGAGGGACACCACCCCGACCTCTACCTCACCTGGGGGAAGGTGCGCATCACGATCTGGACCCACAAGATCGACGGCCTCACCGAGAGCGACTTCGTGCTCGCGGCGAAGGCCGACCGGGCGCTCGCGGCGTAGCCGCGTCCGAGAACACCGAGCCCAAGACCGAGCGCACAAGAAAAAAGGGTGCGCCGAAGCGCACCCTTTCGAACCCGCCGAGCTGTCGTCGAACCGCGTTCTAACGACGGCCCTTGAAGAAGTCGCCGAGGCTGCCGAACGTCCCGGCGGGCGCCGAGCGCGGCGGTTCCGGCAGGTCGTCCTCGTGGTGGTCATCGCCGCCGTCGCCGAGACCGAGCGAGATGCGGTGACGCGCGGTGTCGACCCCGAGCACGCGGACCGACAGCTCCTGACCGACCGACAGCGCCTCGCGGGCGTGCTGCAGGCGACGGCCCGTGCTGCTGCCGAGCTCGCTGATGTGGAGCAGGCCGTCGAGCCCCGGCTCGAGCTCGACGAACGCGCCGAAGGTCTCGAGACGGACCACCCGGCCGTTGACGATCGAACGCTCGGGGTAGCGGCCCGGGGCGTCGCGCCAGGGGTCGCGCTCGAGCGCCTTGCGCGAGAGCGAGATCCGCTCGCCGCGCTTGGGGTCCGCGCCCTTCTCGATACGGATGATCTGGACCTCCACCTCCTGACCGACCACGAGCGCGTCCTCCGGCCGGGCGAGTCGCGAGTGGCCGATCTCCGAGACGTGGAGCAGACCCTCGACGCCGCCGAGGTCGATGAACGCACCGTACGAGGTGAGCGAAGTGACCTGGCCGGTGATCACCGAGCCGATCGACAGGGTCGAGCGCACCTCGGCCGCGCGCGCTTCGGCCTCCTCCTGGAGGAGCGAGCGGCGCGACAGGACGATGTTCGGCCGTCGGTTGTTGCCGGTCGGCTCTTCGAAACGGAGCACCCGGAAGGTCAACGTCTGGCCGACGTAGGGACTCGCGTCCTCGACGAAACGGTTCTCGATCTGGGAGATCGGGCAGAAGCAGCGCACGCCGGCGACGTCGACCTCGAGGCCGCCTTTGTTGAGGCCGGTGATCCGCCCCTCGAGCGTCATCTGGTTTTCGAACGCGCGCCGGATCTCCGCCGCGGCCTCGGCCTGGGCGGCGTTCTTGGAGACCTTGCGCTTGAGCAGCAGCGCGTTGGTCTCCGGGTCGCGGCCCGCCACGGTCGCCTCGAGCTTCGCGCCGACCGCCACGGTGACGTTGCCTTCCTTGTCGCGCAGGTCCGCGGTCGGAATCACGGCTTCCGACTTCGTGCCGATGTCGACCAGGGTGGTGTCCTCGCCGATCGAGATCACGGTGCCGCTCACCTTGCCGCCCACCTGCGGGTCGTTCTTGCGCTCGGGGGCGTTGTTCTGCTCGAACTGGGCGAGGATCTCGCCGAATCCTTCGGGCGCCGCGGGCTCATCGGCGCTCCGCGCGCCTTCCGGCTCGGGAGCCGGGTCTGCCACGTGGTCCTGCGGCTCGGCCGAGGCTTGAATCTCGCTGGATTCCTGCGGTTCGGATGAAGCCGGGTCACGTTGGGTTTCCTGCGGCTCTGCGGGGGTCTGGTCGTCCATGTGGGGGATCCTCGTCTAATTCCGCCCGGGGGGCTTCGTTCCAGCGCGCCTGGAATCTTCTTCCCGGTGCGGGAGCCGGTCAAAGTATCATGGCGGGACGACATCCGACGGCCTCCTCGCCACGGCCTTCCAGAAGGGAAGAGTGCTGCGAGACGGGAAATGTGGGGCACGTCGGCGAGATTCGTTCGTCGGGCGATAAGATTCGCGCGACGATCCCGCTCGATTCCATCGCCATCCCCTGGAGACCGACCCCCATGCCCTCGCGCTCGCGCCTGGTGTCGCCCCTACGTCCCTGGAAAGAAATTCTGCTTGGCGCGCTGCTCGGTCTCGCACCGTGGCCTTCCGCGGCCGATGGCCCCGCGCCCGGAGCTCCGTTCCCCGAGCCGCATCTCGCCGATCTGCTGCAGCTCACCACGGCGGGCGAAAACGCCGAGGCCTACTGGTCGCCGGACGGCTCCGAGTTGACGTTTCAGGCGCACGGCGCGGCGGAATCGTGCGACCAGATCTATCGCCTCGCGGCGGACGGATCGAAGCCGCCCGTACGCGTCTCGTCGGGCCTGGGACGGACGACCTGCGCCTATTTCCTGCGCGGCGGCGATCGGGTGATCTATTCGACGACCGACGCGGCCGGGCCCGAGTGCCCGCCGCCGCCCGACCACTCGCACGGTTACGTCTGGGCGGTCTATTCGACCTACGAGATCTGGAGTGCGAAACCGGACGGCTCGGACCGCGTTCGGCTCACCGACAACCAGGCCTACGACGCCGAGTCGACGGTCTGCCCGACCGACGGCACGATCGTCTTCACCTCGGACCGTGACGGCGACCTCGAGCTCTATTCGATGAAGCCGGATGGGACAGCGGTGAAGCGCCTCACCCATACGCCCGGCTACGACGGCGGCGCGTTCTTCTCTCCCGACTGCTCGATGCTCGTCTGGCGCGCGGCGCGCCCCGCGCCGGGCCGCGCGCAGGAGGAGGACGCCGCCCTCTTGAAGCAGGGCTTGGTCCGTCCGGGCAAGCTCGAGATCTGGGTCGGCAAGGCGGACGGCACCGAGGCGCACGCGGTGACCGCGCTCGGCGCCGCGTCGTTCGCGCCTTCGTTCTATCCGTCGGGGAAGCGGCTCATCTTCTCTTCCAATTACGGTGATCCCAAGGGGCGGGAGTTCGACCTCTGGGCGATCGACCTCGACGGCACCCACCTCGAGCGGATCACGCGGACGCCGGGCTTCGACGGCTTCCCGCTCTTCTCGCCGGACGGCAAGCGGCTCGCGTTCTCGTCGAATCGCCAGCAGCGGGCGCCGGGGGACACGAACGTCTTCGTCGCGCGGTGGGTCGATGCGCCCGTCGTGACCGAGGCGCGGACCGACGCCGACCAATACACCGAGGACGTCGCCTGGCTCGCGGACGACGCGCGGGAGGGGCGCGGCGTCGGCACCCGCGGGCTCGGCGCGGCGACCGATTGGATCGAGGCTCGCTTCCGCAAGCTCGGCCTCGAGGCGCCGCTGCCGGGAGCCGGGGGAGTAAAGAGCTACCGGCAGGCGTTCGACGTGCCGGTCGCGATCGAGTCGGGGGCGAAGACGCGGGTCTCCCTGGGCGGGACCGCGCTCGACGCCGAAAGCTTCCGGCCGCTCGGGTTCTCGACCTCCGCCTCGGCGTCCGGAGAGGTCGTGGCCGCCGGGTACGGGGTGACGGCGACGGAACGCGGGTTCGACGACTATGCGGGCGTCGACGCCAAGGGGAAGATCGTCGCGGTCCGCCGCTTCGTGGCACCCGCGGCGCATCCGGCCGAGCCGCCGAAGGAAGGGGAGACGGAGACCCCGGCGCAGAAAGAGGCGCGCGAGAAGGCCGCCGACATCGAGCGGCGCGAATCGGACCTCCGCTACAAGGCGTGGAACGCCAAGCAGCACGGCGCGATCGGCCTGATCGTCGTCGACCTCCCCCTGCCCGCTGGGCCGATCAAGCCGACCGCCGACCTGCCCGGCCAGATGCCGGACGAGGCGCCGCTGCCGTCGCTCTCGGTCGCCGACGCGGGGGACGCCGGCTTGCCGGTGGTTGCCGTCTCGCGCAAAGCGGGGGCGAACCTGTTCGCGACCGGCTCCGAGCGGATCACCCGGGCGGAGATCTCCGTCGAGCTGGTGGTCAAGAAGGAGCGGGCGGAGAACGTAGTCGGCGTCCTGCGCGCCGGGCGGAGTGAGAAATACCCCGGCGCGGTCCTCGTCGGCGCGCACTACGACCACCTCGGCTTCGGGCCGTTCGGCTCGCTCGATCCGGATTCGAAAGATCCTCACAATGGCGCCGACGACAACGCCTCGGGCACTGCGGCGCTCCTGCTCGCGGCCGAAAAGCTCGCGGCGCAGAAGGCGGACCTCTCCCGCGACGTCTGGTTCGTCGCCTTCTCGGGCGAAGAGCGCGGCGTGCTCGGCTCGACCGAGTTCACCCGCGAGCCGCCGAAGGAGCTGCCGCTCTCGAACCTCGACGCGATGATCAACATGGACATGGTCGGCCGTCTGCGGGACAACAAGCTCTCGGTCCTCGGCGGCGAGTCGGGCGAAGGGTGGGCGGCGCTGGTCGAGCCGGCGTGCGCTCGCGCGGGCCTCCTCTGCTCGCTCTCCGGCGACGGCTACGGACCCTCCGATCACAGTCCGTTCTACGCCGCGGGCGTGCCGGTGCTGCACCTGTTCACCGGCACCCATTCCGATTACCACCGCCCGAGCGACGACGCCGCGAAGATCAACGCGCTCGGCGGCGCCGAGGTCGCGGGCCTCGCCGCCGATCTCGCGCGCACCCTCGCCGATCGGCCGGAGCGGATCGCGTACAAGACGGCGCCCGCGCCGCCGCCGGCCGGAGACGTCCGCGGCACCGGCGCCTCGCTCGGCACCATCCCCGACTACGCGGGCGATCCCCGGCCGGGCGTGCTGCTCGCGGGAGTCCGCGTCGGAAGTCCGGCCGAGAAAGCCGGCATCCAGCGGGGCGATCTGTTGGTGGAGCTCGCCGGCACCGAAGTCCGCGACATCCAGGACTTCATGTTCGTCCTTCGCCGCGCGGTCCCCGGCCAGCGCGCACCCGTCGTCGTCATCCGCGACGGCCGCCGGGTGACGCTGGAGGTGGAGTTCGGGGTGAACACGCGGATGCGGTAGGCGCGGTCAAACGAGGTCAATCTCTCCCGAGCGCAAACGCGATCAACGTCTCGCGTTCGCCCTCGGGCAGGGTCCTCAAGATCCTCCCCTCGAGATCCTCCGGATCCGGCTCCACGCGCGCGGCTTCGATCTCCTCTTCGGAAGCGCCGACGAAGCAGAGGTCGCAGGGCGGAAGGAGATCGTCGCCGAAGCGCGTCGGCGGCCCGAAGGTCCGGCAGGTGAGCGGGCGATGCTCGTACAGCTCGCACCGGCCGCTCTCGACGTCGAGCGCCGGGCACGGGAGGTCGCCGTGCCGCTCGCAGATCGATTCGATCGCGGTGGTCTCCTCGGCCGAATCGATCGCCTCGCCATCGAGAACCTCGGAGCAGAACCGCTCGTTCTGCGCATGAGCTCGCCGCGAGATGACGGCGGCCCGTTCCGGTTCCCTCGTGGACAGCTCCGCCAGCCCGCGTCGGAGGCGACGAGCGTCGAGCGCGCTGATCGGGAACGGTCCGTGGCAGCAAGCGGTGCAGCCCACACGGCAGGCGAGGTGATCCCCGGCGCGTCGAGCGGCCTCGCTCCAGGCGTCGTCGATCACCTTGAGCAACTCGCGATCGGCCACGTTCCCGCGCGCCATCTTCTGTCGAAAGATCATGGGTGGAGGGATGGGAAGGAGAGCGGCAAACCCTTACGAGGACGGAGCGAAACTGTTTGAGCCCGCAGGGCGAGTTTTGAGCTCCGACCGCAGTAAGGCTTGCCGCTCTCCTCCCATCCCGGGCCGCACACGATACCATCCGCCCGCCATGGGCCTCCGGCATCACCTCTGGACGATCGCGCCTCGCCTCGCGCAGCCGTTCCGCTCGATCGATTGCCCGGAAGGGAAGCCGTGGCGTCATTCGATCGACGATTCGAAGATGGGGGAGGTCGTACTCACCGGCCGCCTCCGCGACCGAAGAGAGGGGGGCGCGGGCGGCGACCTCCTGGTGATCCTTCACGGCCTCGGGGGTTGCTGCGAGAGCCGGTACGTGCGGCAGACCGGCGCGGCGGCGGAGCGTGTGGGCCTCTCCGTGCTGCGGCTCAACCTCCGCGGTTCGGACCGGAGCGGCACCGACTTCTACCACGCGGGCCTCACGTCCGACCTCGCCTCCGTGCTCGCAAGCCCGGAGATCGCCAGCTTTTCGCGCATCCTCCTCATGGGCTACTCGCTCGGCGGCCACGTCGCGCTTCGCTTTGCGGCCTTCGAAAGGGAGCCGCGCCTTTCGGCCGTGGCCGCCGTCTGTGCGCCGCTGGATCTCGCCCTCTCGGCCGCGGCGATCGACCGGCCGGCGCTCGCGCTCTACAAGTCATACCTCCTGCGGAACCTCAAAGAGATCTACTCGCCCGTCGCCGCCCGCCTCTCCGATCTTCAGCCGTTCGAGGCCGTGCGCGGCATCCGCTCCCTTCGCGAATGGGACGACCGGGTGGTCGCGCCGCGCCACGGCTTCGCAAGCGGCGCCGACTATTACGCGAGGATGAGCGTCGGCCCGCACCTGTCCCGGCTCCCCGTCCCGACCTTACTGCTCCAGGCGGAAGGAGACCCGATGGTCCCCGCCGCAACAGTCCGGCCTTCGCTCGCGAGCCCCGTCCCGAACCTCGATGTCCGCTGGCTTCGCCGCGCCGGGCATTGCGGATTTCCCGAGCCGTTCGAGCTCACTTTGCGCGACGGCCTGCCCGCGAGGTTAGAGGATCAGGCGATCGGCTGGCTCGTGGGAGGTTGAGAACCGCGGCGGGAGTCGAGCCCTGCGTCGCCGTGGCGGTGGGAGCTTCCGAATTCCGCACGAAACTGCGGTCCGGGCGCACAAGAATCTCCGCCGGAAACGAGAGAATCGGCGACGGGATCGAGCCCAACGTCATTGGGGTCGAGAGAATCTCGGACCGTCGTACAAGAATTTCCACCGGGTCCACAAGAAACTCCGTCGGGCACGAGAGAATCGGCGTCGGGATCGCGCCCGACGGCGTTAGGATCGAGAGAATCTCGAAACGTCCCGCAAGAATCTCCGCCGGGCGCACGAGAATCTCCGTTGGGGACGAGAGAATCGAAGGCGGTACACCTAACCCCTTCGAAGTCGCGCGGGTATCGGTTCCGAAGAGGCTTCGGAGAGCTCACGCAGAGCGAACTTGGCGCGATCGGCAACCGAGGGGAAGCGGTCTAACGCGAGCTTTGTAGCCAGCTGGACGAGGACGTGCCGAGGGGCTCTTACGTCTGGTCGACAAAGCATGTCTGCGGCAATCCGTCGCACGGCTGGCGAGGGGTCCTCCGAAGCCGCGACCAGGGTGCGTTCGAAATCGACTTCCACCGTAAGGTCTCGACTCTCGAGAATTGGCATCGAGAATCCCGCGACGAGGATCCGATCTCGATGGGCGACCCAGACGGCCTTTCCTTCGAGAAGAAATCTAAAGGCTTTCGCCCGGACCGAGGGTTGCTCGGCCTCTTCGGTGATCTGAACGAGGTGCCGATCCAGGGCAGGGGTTCGAGCCGCTTGCGTGAAAATCCTCGCCGCGGGGCCCGCGGAGGCGGACGAGATCCGAACCTTGAGCCCATGGGCGACCGAGTTGAGCGCGACGATCTCCAGGAGCGTCTGCCTCGTCTCGGGTTCGTTCCTTGTCCAGGTCTGCCAATGCGGCAGGATTGCCCACAGGACGTCGACGACGTCCTCGGGGTTCGAGGCGATCGCGATCGACAGAAGGCGCTTTCGGGCGGCGGCTCGAATTTGAGGCACCCAATCGTTGAGGCGGCGAACCGCGATCGCCAGGAAGAATCGATTGGGCGCTGCGCTCGAAAGACTACGTAACGCCAACTCGCGGTCGAACCCGTCGCGGCTGCAGAGGTCGAGCCAGGTCACGATCGGTTTGGGTTTGAATCCAACACGCCAGCGGGGGGGCTCCGATGCGCGATCGATCCCTCCCCGAACGACCAACTCCCAAGCTTCCATGTTCCTTATCGGAAGAGAGGAGGTGATTTCGGCCAACTCCGAGATGCTCTCGGGTCTGCCTGCGTTGGCGGCCGCGGCATACTTAGTGACCGCTGCCGAGATCCGCATTTCGAGATCGCTTTCAAGTGCCATGGAAACCTGCTGAGTGTGATTAGCTGGGAGACTGACCCAGGCGCTCCAAGCGCCCGAGCACCCGGGGATCGAGGGCGTTCCTACCGCGGAAACGCCGAGCCGCAATGCCCCGTCTGGCGGACGGCCACGAACGCGGTGCCGGGCTCGGCGTTGAGGAGCTTCTCCCTGCCCGGATGCCGGCCGGCGTCGGTCCATGCGGCGTAGTCGCGCAGGTAGTTGCAGGTGCACTGCGCTCCTTGGTCGATCAGCTCCTGCTTCTGCTTCGACGTCAGGCTGAAGTCGAGCGTCGAGATCCCGAGGTCGTTCAGGACCACCGTCCGTTCGAGGTTCGCGGGATCGTGCTCGAGGCCCACGACTTGGGCGGAGAGGAGCGTCTCGAACAGCCCCTTGCCGTAGGTGAGGATGTCGTCGATCTTCCGCACCGGCGGGGGAGTGCTGGTGTTCGCCAGGATGAAGCCGAGCGTCTGGGGATTCATCCGCTGGTCGACGTCGAAGGCGTTCACCGGGTAGTTCAGGACCACGCCGCCGTCGACGAAGGTCTTCCGCTCGTCCTCGATCGAGGCGAAGAAGAGCGGGAACGATCCCGACATCCGTACCGCGAGCGCGACCTCGAAGTCTGGGCTCTTCGCGTACGACAGCTCGCGCACGTTGCCGCGGTTCAGATCGGTCGAGAACACGCGCAGGTCGAGGAACCCCTTGTCGTGAAGGTCGCGGAACGTCGCGCGCCCGTCGCCGGTCTTCGCCTTGACGAGGCAGCGCATCAGCTCCAAATACGTATCGCCGCGGAAGAAGCCGTACCGGGTGAAGATTCGATACACGCCGGTCGAGCCGCCGTCTTCGAGCTGCCGGAAGTCGAGGTTCGTGAGCAGCTCGCGCACCTGATCCGGCGAGTAGCGCAGGGCGACCAGCATCGCCGTGATCGATCCCGCCGACGTCCCGGCGACGCTCGTGACGTTCGACAGGATCCCCTGCTGCGCAAGCACCTCGAGCGCTCCGCCGTAAGCGAGCCCCTTGATTCCTCCGCCCTCGAACACCAGGTTCTTCCACGGATACTCGCGCGGCGGCGGGCAATCGGAGGGCGCGGCGACCTTGGGAGGAGCTCCGACCGTCGGGCAGACGAAGCGGGTGGACCGGCAGCCCGCGGTCAGGGAGAAGGCGAGGAGCGCGAAGGCGACAGCCGAGGCGTTCCGGGAGGGATTCCGACGACTCATAGGAAGGCTCCTAAAGACGGGCTTTCTGCCGTCGAAACCCCGTATCCGCCACCTCAACGCACCTGCGTCATCAGGACGATCAGCACCAGCAAGAACGATGCGGTGTAGGTCACCGTCAATCCCTTGAGCCACCCGGCTCGTCGGTTCAGTTCGGCGTCTTCGAGCTTCCGGTATTCGGAGGCCCAAAGAAAGCGCTGGAACCGGAGAGAGTCGGTCCTCCGGAGGGCGTTCGGCCTGGCAAGATCGAGCGCGGCCAGGGCCATGGGATGGCGTGTTCTCAGGTCTCGGCGGAACGACCGATCGGCGAGGAACGTCGAAGCGAAGAGGAGCGGGACGACGAGCAGCGACATTCCGAAGAACATTTCGACGGGGCTCATTCCGAGACCTATCCTTTCGAGAATCGGCGGCTCGCTTGTTGGGCAGGGATTCGGTTCACGGGCTGGATCTTAACTTTTCGCGCCGCGACGAAGAACTGCTTCCCGACGAGCGGCCAGAAGTACGGCAACCGCAGGTGGCGGTCGAGGAGCGCCGGGTGGGTGGGGAGTCGCGGTCTTCGTGGTGAAAGGGAGGAAGCTGGGTATCATCTCGGCGATTTGGACCTCGTCCCTCAGAAATCGGACTTCAATTCTGCGCCAGAGCTGGCGTTCCTGAACGAGAGGAAACCACCAGCATGTCTCTTGGAATTGCATTACGCCTGTAAATGACTAGAATTTCACATCTCGTACCCCTGGTAGCTCTCGGCAGACGCCGAGGAGACGGCGGGCAATCTGAGTGCGAGCAGACCGACCGGCTGCGTGCGCCATGAGCGACCACGCACCCAACGTGCCCCTGAAATAGGGGCTGAGTTCCCTTCCTCAAAGAAAGGATCTCAAGGTGCGTAAGAGGGGAAGCTATTTTGCGAAGGCCTTGGCCATTGCTTCGGCGGTGGTCAGCATCGTCACCAATGTCGTTGTCCTCATCGACTTGTTGACGAGGTAGGCCAGTCTTTCCCCCGGGGATTGGGATCCCTGATTCCCGGGGTTTTCCGAGGGCGCCTCGGTTCCCGTCGTGTGCCTGCAGCGCCGAGTCTCAGGGGGGGTGCCCCTCCCGGGGAGGAGCGCGGCCTGTTGAGAAGATCGCCTCGGCCCGGCCGGTATGCTCATAATTTGATTTCGAGTTATGCGTACCGATAACCTTGAATGAGGCCCGCTAACGATCCTGTGGCCTTGTGGATCCGCCGAAGTCACGGAGGCGGAGTATTCCAGAACTTGGTGCGGAATTTAGTCGATCCTGCCACTGGAGGCGCTACAAGTTCTTGCGCCAGGAGTTTGGATAACGGGCACTAGGCTCAAGGATTAATTACAACAAAATAGGGCACTATCAGATCTCATCTGTATCTCTAATTTTCGGTTGAATGCCATGGTTGATTGCCCTATCGAGTTGCTCCTGCTCCGAAATAGCGTTTTTCATAGCAGAAAGCTTCCTGTCTTGAGCGTATACATTTTCGGGTTCAAGAGCTAAGGCGCTTTCAAGAAATTCTAGAGCATAGTTGTAGAATCTGTATAGCTCGCAGATCCTGGGACTCGGGTAATGTCGGCTTCGGCCGAGGGAGGAAGCGAGATGCCCAAGAAGAGCGGGTTGTCGATCGAGGAGCGATCGGAGGTGGTGTTGTCGTTGTTGCGCCGTGAAGAGTCGGCGGCGGCCTTGGCGCGTCGGTATGGAGTGAGCGAGGTGACGATCTACCGCTGGCGCGACGTTTTCCTTGCCGGGGGCAAGGCCGGTTTGTCGAAGCCCGATGCCGCGGCCGATTCGGTGGACCAGCGGCGCATCGCCCAGCTGGAGCGCGAGCTTGCCGAGCGCGCCCAGATCATCGGGGAGCTGTCGATCGCCAACGACATTTTAAAAAAACTTCAGGCCCGGTCGCGTTGAGCGAAGAGCTGCGCGCGATGATCCGAACCGCGGTTCAAACTCATCCGAGGAGTCGACTCAAGTCGGTCGTGTGCCTGCTGGGCCTGGCGTGTTCGTCCTTCTTCCGGCGTCCGGTGGCTTGCCGACGTCGGCCAGGGCCGGCGCCTCGTCCGCTCGATCCGGAGCTTTTCGCGGTGGTCCGCAGCTTCGCTGAGCAGTTCCCCTGGTGGGGCTACAAACGCCTTGCCGTCGTGCTGCGGCGTGCGGGTGTGGCCGTCACCAACCGCTTTGTCTACCGAGTTCTCCGAGACGCCGGCCTGCTCATCCGGCCGCACCGTAGAGACGCCGAGCTGTATCAGGCGGCGCGTCTCTTCGAGCTGCTGCCCGAGGGCCCGAATCAGCTCTGGCAAGCCGACGTGACCTATGTCCACATTCCGGGCCACGGCTGGTGGTACGCCGTCACGGTCATCGATTACTTCAGTCGCTACCTGCTCGCGATCCACTTGTCACCGAGCTTCGATGCTGCAGCGTTGATCGTTGGCATCGAGAAGGCCCGAGCCGAAGCCGAGAGGCTTCACGGTCCCCTCGTGCGCCGCCCCGTCCTGGTGACGGACAATGGTTCGAGCTTCCTGTCGCGACGCTTCCAGGGCCACATCGCGCCGAGCTTGGATCACGTACGGACCCGATATCGCACGCCCGAGCAGCTGGGGTTGCTCGAACGCTTCCATCGGACGCTCAAGGCCGAAGAGGTGTACTGGCATCTCTACGGTTCGCCGCCAGAAGCCCGGGAGAAGCTCGACGCGTTTCGCGAGCGGTACAACCGCATCCGGCCGCACTGGGCGCTGGTGCCCGAAACCGGTGGCGATCCGATCACGCCGCACGAAGCCTATGAAGGCAGGACCCCGATTCAGCTTCCGGCCTGGCAGGGCTGGGCCAAAGCCGCTAAGGAGAAGATCGAAAAGCTCCAAGTGGGACAGAGCCTCCCAGCGGCCGTGCCGGCCTGACGGCCAGCAGCCAGGGTAGTTACACGAAACTCAACCACCCCGGTCCACTTGATCTGCGAGCCAAGACAAATCCGCGTCTGTTCAACACATTGCCAATATTTGCTCTGATCCAACCCTGATCGGAGTTCGCTAGAGTGTCTGCCTTGCGATAAGCATCGAACGCTAGGCCGTAAAGCCGGAATTCTAGAAGAGAATTGCCTAAAAGGGCGTGGTAGCGGGGCTCCTCTGGCTTAAGGCTAATTAACTGCTTGTAGGTGACAATGCTTCTGGAGAAATCGTAGGCGAGAAAAAGGAGGTTGGCCTTCCCTTCTAGGAGGGGTAGGCTGAACGGAAATTTAGCGAGACCCCGCTCTAGGGTTCCAAGGGCTTCATTGGTCTTCCCGTTCTGTGACTGGATTTGAAATAGCCGGCGGAAGCATTCTTCGTGGTCACTTCCAGGAGTTTGCAGGATCTCAAGAAGCTCCGCTTCGACTTCTGCTGAGCGCTGAAGTACATCCAGGGCGTCTAGCTTTGCGAAAAAGAGTTCCGTTGCTGCAGGAAAGGCTTCAAGCCCTTCCGTTGAAACTGCCAATGCTTCCTCGGGAAACCCGCTCATGAGTAAGCGACGGGAGAGCATCGTCCATGGATCTGGCTTGTCCGGATGCTTTGTTGCAAGCGATCGGTATTCTTTGTCGCCTTCGATCACTGATTGTTCAAAGGATAGGAAAGCTCGAAACATATTGAGGCGAAACTTTTGGTCGGCCTCTGTTTCGTTTTCGATTCGACTGTCCAGCTCAGACAAGGCTTCTGGCAACCTGCCATCGATGAATGCGCTTAGGCACGGTTCAATTGATTCTGAAACATTATTCTGAGGACTTTCTTCCGAAGCCGTACCCTCTGGCAATCGATTCGGTGAATCGAGAGGTGGCTTGGTGGGTATGGTGCCTTCTGTCCTCTCTGCAGGTGACCTTCTTGGGCCTTGACGTTGGATCTCTTGCCTGATGTCGGTGCAGGCAGGCCCGGTGGCGGCCTGCCAGTTTCCGTCTGAGCGCCCGACCTCATAGGTAGCTGGAGCGATGCCCAGGAGATCGGTGGGTAGGTGGAGATTTGACTCGCCACCCGGTGCGAGTATGAAACAGCGTGATTGGCCGAGTCTGCCGATAAAAAGACCCAATTCAAAAATGACGTTGTCGCGGGCGACTTGATGTTGCTCGCCACGGATTAGAACGAGGTCATCACTAGAGAAGACGAAAACGCCGAAGTCGAAGTCCTCACTTTTAGAGGCCAACACCTGGACGGAAGTCTGGGACAGCTGGAAGAAGTCCTGGTCCCAGACTGTAACTTCAGCCTGATGCCCAAGGTTCTTCTGTACCGCATGGGCGATTGATAGGGCTTCGGAGGAAGAGGCAACAAAGGTTCGCGGTTTCATTTAATTGGATAGTATCAGAGATCCATTGTTGAGTTTCTTTTATTCATGGTTTGCTCGCGTGAAAGAGTCTCACTCCTTTCCGAGGTCGCTCAAAATTCTGCCTCAGCCTTTCCGCGCCGCGACGAAGAACTGCTTTCCGAACAGCGGCCAAGCGAACGGCAGGCGTAGGTACAGGTCGAGGAGCGCCGGGTGGGTGGGGAGCGCGGTCTTCGTGGTGAAGGGGAGGAAGCGGGGGATCATTTCGTCGATCGAAAAGCCCGCGAGCAGCAGCGCCTCGGTCGCGGAGCGGTCGGAGAGCGCGGTGTAGTGATCCCAGAAATCCCAGTACTCGGCGTAGGCGAAGCGGATGTTCGGCTGGATCGCGAGGAATCGGCCACCGGGGCGGAGGACGCGGCGGATCTCGTGGAGGACGCGGTCGACCGTCGCCTTGTCCGGCAGGTGCTCGAGGAAGTTGCTGGTGAAGACCGCGTCGACGCTGTCGTCGGCGAGGAAGTCGAGACGGTCGGCCGAGGCGGCGTGGAACTCGACGTCCGGCGGCAGGTGGGCGGCGGCTCCGGGGTTCAAGTCGAGCGCGTACTTCTTCGCCGCGCGGACGTGGCGCGAGAACTCGCCGAGGCCGCAGGCGAGGTCGAGGACGGTCTTGCCCTCGCCGATCCGCGGCTGGAGGAATCGCCGGCAGAGGACCCCCCAGAGCTGATCTTTCCGCTCCCGGTCGGCGTCGCCGAAGCGATGGCGGTAGAGCGATTCCAGCTCGGTCATCGACCTCCCTTTCCGGCCTTCGCGGCGTCCTTGTCGGTTTGCGCCTTCCAGCCGGTCCAGCCGGGCCCGCGGACGACGCGGCCGGCGGCGGCGCCCGTCGGCTCGCCGTCCTTGAGCACGTGGACGCCGTTGACGAAGACCTGCTTCATGCCGGTCGCGTATTGGTGCGGCTTGTCGTAGGTCGCGTGGTCGGCGACGCTCTTCGGGTCGAACACCGCGAGGTCGGCGAAGTAGCCCTCCTTCAAGCGCCCGCGCTCGCGGATCTTCAGCCGCTCGGTGGGAAGCGAGGTGAGCTTGCGGACCGCCTCTTCGAGCGGGATCACCTTCTCGTCGCGGACGTAGCGGCCGAGCAGGCGGGCGACGTTGCCGTAGGCGCGCGGGTGGTCGTTCGATTTCAAGAACGCCCCCTCGGCCGAGGGGGCGCCGGCGTCCGAGCCGAACGCGACCCAGGGGAGGGCGATCTGCTTCTTCACATTCTCTTCCGACATCAGGCAGTAGATCGTGCCGACGCGGCTGCCGTCCTCGATCACCAGGTCTATCGCCGTCTCTTCCGGAGACTTGCCGCGCTCCTTGGCGACCGCCGCGAGGGTCTTGCCGGTGAGCGGCTTGAGCGCGTCGTTCTTGAAGCCCGCGAGCAGGATGCCGTCCGGCCCGGCGCCGAGGAAGAGGTTCTCCCAGGCGTCCGTCGGGGTGGTCATCTCCTTCAAGACCTTGGCGCGGATCTCCGGATCCTGGAGCCGCTTCTTCCATGCCTCGTAGCCGCCCTCCTGCACCCACGGCGGCATCGAGGCGTCGAGGCCGGTGGCGCCCGCCGTGTAGTTGTACATGTCGGCGCTGATGTCGAGGCCGGCCTTCCGCGCCGCTTCGACCTTCTGGATCACCTGATCCATCTTCGGCCAGTTGCCCTGGCCGGCCGCCTTCAAGTGGTAGATCTCGGCCGGGAGCTTGCCGCGGCGGGAGATCTCCATCAGCTCGTCGACGGCTTCGAGCAGGCGGTTCCCCTCGCTCCGCATGTGGGAGATGTAGCGCCCGCCGTAGGAGCCCGCGACCTGGGCGAGCGCCACCAGCTCGTCGGTCTTGGCGTAGAACGCCGGGGCATAGATGAGCGACGATCCGAGCCCGAGGGCCCCCTCTTCCATCCCTTGGCGGACGAGCGCCTTCATCCGCTCGAGCTCCTCGGCGGTCGGAGGCCGGTCGGCGTAACCGATCTCGTGGATGCGCACGGTCGTCGCGCCGACGAACGAGGCGACGTTCTCCGCGATCCCCTTCTTTTCCAGATGGTCCAGGTAGTCGCCGAGCGTGGTCCAGGGGATGTCGAATTTCAGGTCGCCCTGATCGTCGAGCATCTCCTTGCGCATCGCGTCGTTGATCGGCCCCATCGACCACCCTTCGCCGAACACCTCGAGCGTCACCCCTTGGCGCAGGTCGCTCTGTGCCCTGCCGTCGACCAGCAGCGACTCGGTCGCCCAGGAGAGCATGTTGACGAACCCGGGGGCGACGGCGAGGCCGCGCGCGTCGATCTCGGTCTTCGCCGTCGCCTTCTTGAGGTCGCCGACCTTCGCGATCCGGTCGCCGCGAAGCGCCACGTCGCCGGTATAGGGCTTGTGCCCGCTGCCGTCGTAGATCGTGCCGCCGCGCAGGATCACGTCGTAATCCGGCGGGGCCACGGGCGAGGCGAGCGACGTGCCCTGGGCGGCGGCGAGCGTCGCCACGGGAAGGGTGAGCAGGGCGAACGCCAGGGCTTTGAAGTCGGGCATGGGGTCGTTCCTCCGGGGAGAATCGGGCGCATTCTATGAGGGTCGGGGGGCGGCGCAACGATCGCGCTCCCCACGAGGTCCCCTCCCGGGCTCCCGGGGGACCTCGGTGCGCAACCTTCCCCGACCCTTCGCGTAGAAGGGCGGCATGCGAATCGCTCTCCCTATCTCCTGCTGTCTTTTGCTATTTTCCGCGATCGCGCGTGGGGCGCAGGACGCCCCCGCACCGAAGATCGAAACCCCCGAGCTCCACGTCGTTCGCCTCCAGGGCAAGATCGAGATCGACGGCGACCTCTCCGACGCCGGCTGGCAGGGCGCCACGCGGATCGACCGCTTCTGGGAGACCAACCGGAGCGAGAACGGCGAACCCCCGGCGAAGACCGTCGGCTGGATCGCCTATGACGAGCGCTATTTCTACGTCGCGCTCGAAAACACCGACCCCGACCCGAACAGCATCCGGGCGTTCTTTTCCGACCGCGACGCGGTTCCCCAGGACACCGACTACGGCGGCGTCCTGATCGACTCGACCCACGACGGCAAGACCGGCTACCTGTTCGTCGCGAACCCGAACAACGTCCAGTACGACTCGATCAACTCGGACGTGACGGGGGAGAACGCTTCGGTCGACCTGTTCTGGGATTCGGCGGCGAAGCGGACGGCGACCGGCTGGAACCTCGAGCTGCGGATCCCGTTCTCCTCGCTCCGCTACGCCCACGGCGATCCGCAGACCTGGGGCATCCTCCTCTATCGCAATTACCCGCGCGACTTTCGCTATCAGATGTTCACTGCGCCGATCCCGCGCGGCAAGAACTGCTTCGTCTGCAACGAGAACCCGCTCACCGGGCTCGCCGGGCTCCCTTCGGGATCCCATTACGTGGCGGCGCCTTACGCCGCGGCGAGCCAGCCCTGGTCGGCCCGGGACGGGGCGGGGAGCGATCTCGAAAAAGGAGATTTCGACTACGACGTCGGCGCCGATTTCAAATGGCTGCCGAATGCGAACCACGCGATCGACGCGACGATCAACCCCGATTTCTCGCAGGTCGAGGCCGACGCTTCGCAGGTGACCGCCAACGAGCGGTTCGCCCTGTTCTTCGATGAGAAGCGGCCGTTCTTCCTCGAAGGTCTCGACCTCCTCTCGACGCCGCTCCAGGTGGTCTACACGCGGACGATCACCTCGCCGCGTTGGGGCGCGCGGGCGACCGGCCACTTCGGTTCGACCGCCTACACGGCGCTGGTGGCCGAGGACCGCGGCGGCGGCAGCGTGATCGTTCCGGGGCCGCAGGGCTCCCAGTTCGCCGATCAGAACTTCTCGTCGACGGTCGGGATCGGCCGCGTCCGCCGCGACTTCGGCACGTCGTTCGTGAGCTTCCTCGCCACCCTGCGCGAGGGGGACGGCGGCGTCCACAGCCGCGTGTTCGGGCCCGACTTCCAGTGGCGGAAGACGGGGGACGGCGGCGCCGATTCGATCACCGGGCAGCTGCTCTGGAACGACACCCGGACGCCGAACGATCCGGCGAGCGGCATCGCGGAGTGGGACGGCCGGCAGCTCCGGTCGCACGCGGGCTGGGTCGAGTACTCGCGCACGCGGAAAAGCTACGAGCTCTACTCCTATTACCAGGACCTGGGCGACGATTTCCGGGCCGACGTCGGCTTCCTGCCGCAGGTCGGCTATCGCGAGGCGTTGTCGCAGTACACCCGGTTCTACTATCCGAAGAGCGGGTTCTTCCGCTCGCTTCGTCCGGCGATCGCCGCGCGCTACTCGGAGGACTCCCGGGGGCGTCTGCTCCTCTCCCGCGTCGTGCCGAAGCTCTTGTTCGACGGCGCCCGGAACAGCTTCAGCGAGATCAGCTACAAATTCGAGCGGGTCCGTGCGGGCGAGCAGGTGTTCTCGCGCCAGTATCTCGAGTATTACGCCGAGATCAGCCCGTCGCGGCAGTTCGGCGAGATCACGCTCTCCGGATTTCTCGGCGACGACGTCGATTTCGCCAACTCGCGAGCCGGCAAGGGAGGCTCGGTCAAGCTGACCTCGATCTTCCGCCCGGGCCAGCACCTCGACCTCCAGCTCTCGGCCACGCGGCGCTGGCTCGACGTCGACAGCGGCCGATATCTCACCGCGGAGGTCGGGCGCCTGCGCGCCAACTACAACTTCAATTCGCGGACCTTCCTCCGGCTGATCGGCGAGGAGATCCGTACCGCGGTCGATCGGGCGCGCCAGCCGGAGCCAGGGGTGGGGGAGGAGCGCTCGAAGGTCCGCACCGCCTCGGCGCTTCTCGGCTACAAGCTCAACTGGCAGACGGTGCTGTTCCTCGGCATCGGCGACGCCCGCACGCTCGACGACGTCGGAGAGCTCGCTCCCGTCTCGCGGCAGGCGTTCTTCAAGGTCTCGTACGCGTTCCAGGGCTAGTCCGACCGGCCGCGGAAAGCAGTCGAGATCAGGGCGCGGCGGCGGGCGCCGGCTGGACCATCATCCGCCGCACCTTCCAGCGGCCGTCGGCGCGGTGCCACTGGGCGACGAACCGGCCGGCGAAGGTCGACAGGGGACGTTCGCCCACGGCCACTCGCTGGCTGTAGTCGCCCCAGACGTAGGCCTCGTCGCCGTAAAGGTCGATCGCCCGCGGGGTCATCGTCGCCTCCTCGATCCGCACCCGGCTGGCGAGCGGCGCCAGGAACGAGCGGATCGCCTCCGGGCCGACGAGCGGATCGAGCCCGGGGTTGATCAGCTCGCCGTCTTCGGTGAACAGATCGGCGAGGCCGGTCTTCGCGCGGATCGCCGCGGCGTACGACTGCACCGCCTCCCCAATCTCCCGTTTGTCCATCTCGCGGGCCTTGGCCGCTACGTCCGCTGCGGCCGGTTCCGCAGACGCGGGGGGCTCGGCGGCGTGAACGACGCTCGAGCCGAGGAGCCACAGGGCGAGAAAACCGAAGCCTGACCGTGTCATCGAGTCGTCGCTCCTTTCGTCGCGGGCTCGGCCGTTGGGATCCCTCGCCGAAGCACGCCGAGCGCGATGCCGCCGAGGACGAGCAGCGAGGCGCCGAGCAGGCGGAGGGACGGTGGCTCGCCGAGGAGGAGGATGCCGCCGATCGCCGCGAGCGGAGGCACCGCGAGCTGGACCAAGGCGGCGCGGGAGGCGGCAAGGCCCGGGAGCGCCGTGTACCAGACGGCATACCCGGCGCCCGAGGCGAGCGCGCCGGAGAGCACGGCGTACAGAGAAGCCCGAGGCGCGGCGGAGAGGGCCGCCCACGGCGTCCCCTGGACGAGGCCAAGGCGTGCACCCATCGCGACGAGCGCTCCGCCGGCTGCGGCCACGGCGGCGGCGCGGAGGAAGTTCGTCGCGGTCTCGGCGAGGGGATCGCGGCTCCCGCGGCCGCGGAGCGAATAGATCCCCCACGCGATGCCGGCGCCGATCATCGAGAGCGCCGCGACAGGGGACGGCGCCTCGAGCCCGGGGGCGACTAGGACGATCAGCCCCACGAGGGCCGACACGAGACCGAGAAGCCCCCGGGCGCCGGGGCGCTCGCCCTGGCGGAAGGCGACGAGGTTCATCGTCGCCTGGACCGCGCCGAAGAGGAGGAGCGCGCCGGTGCCGGCGGTCAGATGCAGATACGCCCAGGAGAAGAGCGCGGCATAGGAGAAGAGCGAGAGCCCGGCGACCCAGCTCCCCGCGCCGCGGTGGATGCGTCCCTTCGGCCGGACGATCAAGGCGAGCGCGAGCGCTCCGGAGGCGAGCCGCAGGAGCGTGAAGAGGCCGGGGTCGAAGCCCGGCTCGGCCAGGGCGGCGCGGCACAGGAGCGAGTTGCCGGCGAAGGCGACGAGCGCGAGCGCGGTGAGCAGCGCCAGGCGCGACCCCGTGGGCGGAGCGCTGACCGGAGGGGGAGCCATCGCGCGAACTGTATTCGGTTTCCGGCCACCGCAGGCGGCGATCCGCGAAGCTGGACCATGCTCTCTTTCCTGTTATCCTCTCGGTGGTTACCGCGGCAAAGCCCCCCTTCAACTGCCTTCGGAGAGCCGACCTCGTGACGGAAGCGTCCTCGACCGCCCCGACCCGCAGACTCAACTGGACCAACCTCCTCTTCGTCGTCGGAACCTTCCTCGCCGCTCTCGTTTCGGTTCCCTGGTATCTGGCCACCCGCGGCTTCGGCTGGCCCGAGTGGCTCACCTTCTTCGGCCTCTGGATCGCCGGCGGCATGGCGATCACCGGCGGCTACCACCGGCTCTGGTCGCACAAGACGTACGAGACGGTCTGGCCGGTCAAGCTGTTCTACCTGCTGTTCGGCGCCGCGACGTTTCAGAACTCGGTGCTCGAGTGGGCGGCCGACCACCGGCTCCACCACGACCACACCGACCGCGAAGAGGACCCATACAACATCCAGAAGGGTTTCTGGTGGGCGCACGTCGGCTGGGTCTTTTTCGACACCGACGAGACGATCGACCGCATCGTCCGCGACCTCGCGACGGACAAGCTCGTCGCCTGGCAGCAGCGCTGGTACAAGACGATCGCGATCTCGGTCGCCGTGGGCATTCCCGCGATCGTCGGCCTCGCCACCGGACGCCTGCTCGGCTGCATGATCATCGGCGTCGTCCTGCGCATCGTCGTCTCGCATCACGGGACGTTCCTGATCAACAGCGCGTGCCACATGCTCGGGCGGCGGCCGTACAGCCGCGAGGTCTCGGCGCGCGACAGCGGCCTGATGGCGGTGCTCGCCTTCGGCGAGGGGTATCACAACTACCATCACAGCTTCCCGTTCGACTATCGCAACGGCATCCGCGCGTGGCACGTCGATCCGGCGAAGTGGCTGATCTGGGGGCTCGAGAAGCTCGGCCTCGCGCAGGGGCTGCGCCGCGCCTCGGACCTGCAGATCCTGCGCGCGAAGGCCGCCGTGCAGCTCGCGGCCGCGCGCGAGCGCCTGGGACGGCGGGTGGCTTCGGTCCGCGCCGAGAAGGAGCGGCGGATCGCCGAGGCGCACGCGCGCCTCGACAAGGCGATCTCCGACCTGTTGCGTTGGGAGCGGCAGAAGGTCCGGGCGGCGGCCGAAGACCTCGAGCACCGCGCGGCCGCGGCGCGCGAGGCCTTCGAGCACGCGCTGGCCGATTGGCGCTCCGCCCTGCGGGAGCTGGGACGGAGCCCGGCGCCCTCGTATTGACTCGGATTGAACCCTTGGTCGCGGCGCTCGATCCGTTCCCTCGCCGCCGCCCGTCTCTCGAACCGCCCGAGGAGGATCGTCCCCGATGACCATGTTTCGCCCTGCCTCGATCGCCCTCGCGCTCCTCGCGATCTCGCCGTCCGCGCGGCTCGCGCTCGGCGCGGAGGAGGCGCCGCCGCTCGCTCCGGAGATCGCTTCGGTCGCGGGCAAACTTCGCTCCGAAGCGCTCGCGGGAACCCGCGCCTTTGAGATCGTCCGCTCCCTGACCTTTGAAGTAGGGCCGCGCTCGGCGGGCTCCGCCGGCGATGCTCGAGCGGTCGATTGGGCGGTCAAGAAGCTCAAGGCGCTCGGCTTCGAGAACGTGCGCGCCGAGCCCGTCGAGGTGCCGCACTGGGAGCGGGGAAAGAACGCCGGCTCGATCCTCGCCCCGTGGCCTCAGACGGTCGCCTTGACGGCGCTCGGAGGCAGCGAGCCGACGCCGAGCGGTGGGCTCGAGGCCGAGGTGATCGGGGTGGCGAACCTCGAGGCCTTGCGAAACCTCGACCCCGCGAGGGCCAAGGGCAAGATCGTTTTCGTCTCGAACCGGATGGAGCGGAAGCCCGACGGCTCGGGTTACGGCCCGGCGGTCGGCGTCCGCGGCGCCGGACCGGCCGAGGCGGCGAAGAAAGGGGCGGTCGGCCTGCTGATCCGTTCCGTCGGCACCGACTCGAACCGCTTGCCGCACACCGGCGCCATGCGCCTCGCCGAAGGGGTGGCGACGGTGCCCGCCGCGGCGGTCTCGGCCCCCGACTCCGACCTGCTCGAAGCCGAGCTCGCTTCGGGCCAGCCGGTCCGGTTCCGGCTGGAGCTCGAGACGAAGCGCTTTCCGAACGCCAAGTCGGCGAACGTGATCGGCGAGATCCCCGGCCGCGCCGCGGGGACGCCGGAGGAGCAGATCATCGTCCTCGGCGCCCACCTCGACTCGTGGGATCTCGGCACCGGCGCGATCGACGACGGAGCGGGATGCGCGATCGTGACCGAGACCGCGCGCCGGATCGGCGCCCTGCCCGCGGCGGAGCGGCCGCGGCGGACGATCCGTGTCGTCCTGTTCGCCAACGAGGAGTTCGGCCTCTCGGGCGGCCGCGCCTACGCCGAGGCGCACGCGGCCGAGCTGCCCCGGCACGTCGCGGCGGCGGAGGCCGATTTCGGCTCGGGCAAGGTCTATCGGGTCAAGTCGCGCGTCGCGCAGAGCGCCGTGCCGGCGTTCCTGCGGATCGCCGAGACCGTAGCGCCCCTCGGCGTCGTCGCCGATCCGACGAACGACGCGGGAGGGGGCGCCGACCTGTCGCCGATGAGTGCCGGCGAGGTGCCGGTGATTTCGTTCGACCAGGACGGGACCACGTATTTCGACCTGCACCACAGCGCCAACGACACGATCGACAAGATCGACCCGAAGGATCTCGATCAGGTCGTCGCGGTCTGGAGCGCGGTGATCTACGGCGTGGCCGCTTCCGATCTCGAGACCCGACCGGCGCCGCCGCTGCCCGAGCGCGAGTAGGTCGCCGGCCGTGCCGCCGCGTGAGCTGTCCAGGAGGGCGTGGCTGCTCGTCCTCCTCGTCGCGACGCTCGTCCCGGCGGCGCTCTATCTGCCGACGTTGCGCTACGGCTTCGTCTTCGACGACCGGCCGCTGCTGATCGAAAATCCGGTGGTCCGCTCTCCGCGGAGCGTCGCCGAGCTGTTCACCACCGACCTCGATCCGCGCGCCCGGACGAGCGAGGCGCCCACCACCAACTACCTCCGCCCGCTCTTCCTGGTGCTCGCCGCGGGGCTCCATCGCCTGCTCGGCGCGTCGCCGGTCGGCTGGCACGCGGCGGCGGTGGCCCTGCACGCCGTGCTCGGCGGCCTCGCCTTCGTCCTGCTGCGCAGGGAAGGGATCGGCCTCGCCTCGGCGCTCGCCGGCTCCCTGCTGTTCTCCCTCCACCCGGCCCACGCGCAGAGCGCCGCCTGGGTCTCGGGTCTCCAAGACCTCCTGTTCGGTGTCACGAGCCTCGTCGCCTACCTCGCCTATCGCGCTTCGGTGGAGCGGGAGAGGCCCGCGGCGTACGGCTGGGCGGTCCTCGCTCTCGCCTACGCGCTCGCCCTGCTCGCCAAAGAGCCGGCGATCGGGCTTCTCCTGTTCGCCGGCTTCGAAGCGGTGACCGGCGCGCCGCGAGACCGGGAAACGGCACGGCGGCCCTGGGCCGAATGGATCGTCCTCGCCCTCGTCACGGCGGGCTATCTCGCCTATCGCGCCGAGGTGCTCGGCGGTGTGGCGCACCGTTTCCCGACCGCGCCTCCGCTGCCTCTCGCGCTCGCGAGCGTGCCGATCGCGCTCGTCGCTTACCTTCGCGACCTCCTGGTGCCGGTCGATCTCTTCTTGCTCCATCCGGCGCGGCCGGCGCGCTCGTGGCTCGCGCCGGAGGTGCTGCTCTCGACCGCGGCGCTCGTCGTGCTCGTCGTCCTGGCGATCCTCGCCGCGCGCCGGCGTCGACGGATCGCGCGGCCCCTGCTCTGGGCGGCGGCCTGGATCGCGCCGGTCCTCGCGATCTGGGCGGTGAACCCCGAGTGGATGGTGATGGATCGCTACCTGCTGCTGCCGAGCCTGGCTCTCGGCTGGCTGCTCGCGCTCCTGTTGCCGCTCGAAGAGGGGAGACGCACGTTGCGGGTCGCCATCTGGGGCGCGTCGATCGCCCTCTTCGCGGCGCTTACCCTCGCGGCCCAACGGCCTTTCGCCGACGAGGAGAGGTTCTGGGAGACGGCGATCCGCGCCGATCCCGGCAGCTCTTCGGCCTGGACCGAGCGCTCCCGCCTCCTTGCGGAGAAGGGCGACCTCGCGGGCGCGGGCGAGGGGCTCGAGCGCGCGATCGAGCTCGATCCGCAAGCGCAGTTGCCGCGCCTCCGTCGCGCCCTGCTCGCGCTGCGGCGAGGCGAGGTGGCGGCGGGGGCCGCCGAGCTCGCCGAGCTGGTGGCGCGCAACCCCGGCTACTTGCCGGCCTGGCGCAACCTGGTCGTCGCGCGGGCGCGCCTGGGAGACCTCGACGGAGCGATGAGGACGCTCGACGAGGCGCTCGCGCGCTTCGCCGCCGATCCAGTGCTCTGGGGCCACAAGGCGGTGCTGTTGCGCGAGCGGGGCGATCGAACCGGAGCGCTCGCGGCGATCCGCCGGGCGATCGAGCTCGACCCCGACGACGCGGAGGCGCGCCTGCGCGAGGGGTTGCTCCTCGAGGAGATGGGACGCCTCTCCTCGGCGCCGTGACCGGCCCGAGTCCTCCGGCGGGGGAGCCGGGCTTCGGTCGACGATTCCGTTATTTATTCGGCCGCGAGCTTGCCCGCGAGGCGCTCGAACGATTCCCGGAACGCCTCCGGCATGCGGCACGGGCGGGCGGTCGCCTTGTCGATCCAGACGTGCTCGGAGGTGCCGGTGACCAACAGCTCCGTCCCCTTGTGGACCTCGTACGCGAAACGGATGCCGCGGCTTCCGAGATGCTCGCCCCAGCAGGTGACCTGCACCGTGTCGCCGTAACGGGCCGAGCGGCGATAGCGGGCCGAGACGCCGGTGACCATCAGCAAGTAGCCCATCCGCTCGATCTCGGCGTAATGGAAGCCGGACATTTCGCAGATCCGGGTGCGGGCGAGCTCGAACCAGATGATGTAGTTGGCGTGGTGGACGACGCCCATCTGGTCGGTCTCGGCATAGCGGACCTCGACGTCGATCGTGGAGCGGACGGGTTCGGGCATGCGGTGGATCTCCGGGGCGGACGGCGCCGAGCGGGGAGAGTTTATCGGGAGCGGTCTCGAGAGAAGCTATGGTGATGGCCGGGGAGGCCCCAACGGACCTCGGCTGTAGCGGAGGACGGTCCAGAGGATTTTCGCACCGGCGCCGATCGTCCCTCGCAGGGTGCCGGTGATCTTCGAGACGCCGACGCGCTTGCGGTAGGAGACCGGCACCTCGACGACGCGGAGGCCCGCGCGCAGCGCTTTGACCTGCAGCTCGGCGGTCCAGCCGAAGTTCGGATCGGACATCGCGACCCGCTCGAGCGCGTCCCAGCGCGCGGCGCGGAACGGTCCGAGGTCGGTGTATCGGTGGCCGTAGAGCAGGCGGATCATCCAGCAAGCGACGAGGTTGCCGGCGCGCGCCTGGGGGAGAAGGGCCCCTTTCTCGCGCCGGCCGAGGATGCGCGAGCCGATCACCACGTCGGCCCGTCCGGCGAGAATCGGGGCGACGACGTCCGGCAGCTCCTCGGGATGGTCCGAGTAGTCGGCGTCGAGGAAGACCACGACGTCCGGTGGTTCGTGGGATCTCAGATGGCCGAGCGCCGCCAGGCAGGCGCTGCCGTAACCGCGGCGCACCGCCGGCACGACGATCGCGCCACCCTCGGCGGCGACGGCGGCAGTACGATCGACGGAGCCGTTGTCGGCGACGACCACTCGCCGGACGGGGGGGCGTGGAATGGCGGCGAGCACCCGCGGCAGCGATTTCTCTTCGTTGAGCGCGGGGATGACGACGTCGATCGCGGCAGGGAGATTCATCGGGTGGGTTCTCGATGGCGCCGCGGGCCGGGCTGGGGCCGCGCGCCGGCTGCTCGGAGCCCCGCGCGCTGACGCCGGCCGCGTTGGACGGCGCCGGATTTTATGCCATGCTCGCGCGAGCCGCGGGATCCCTTCCGGCCGCGGAACACCCGGCCCGGTCGGGGCGGGCGCCGGACGATTCGATTTCGGACGTATCCGCCCCCAGGCCCAACGAGGAGCTTCATGTCTCGCGTTTCCTCCGCCTTCCTACTCTGTGCCGGTTTGAGCCTGTGCGCGCTGGCTTCGAACGCTACGGCGGCCGACGGACTGCCGGCCAAATTCCATCGCCTGACCCTGCCGAGCGCGAGCCCGCAGTTTCCGTTCCCGTACACGATCGAGGTGCCCGACGGCTGGACCGCGCGCCAGGTGCCGAACGATCCGGGGCTTTGGATCGGACCGGCGGACGCCAAGCCGAATGAAGATCCGCGCTTCGTCTACGTTCGGATTTCGACCGTCTCGCTCGCCGATCCCGATTCGGTCGCGGCGGCGATCCGCGCGAACGACGCCAAGGACGACGCCTGGAAGGCGAACGTGGTCGCCGTGCGCGACGTGCACGGGGTGCGCGGCGTGTTGGTGCAGGTCGATCGCGGCAAGGACGCCGAGGCGCGATCGAGCCTGACGCTCAAGCTGCCGCTGCCGAAGACCAGCGTGGACTTCGTGGGCCAGGCGAAGCAGGCGGACTTCCCGAAGCAGCGCGCGCTCTACGAGCGTATCCTGCTCTCGGCCCAGCCGGTGCCGGCTCCCGCGGCCCCGGCGGCCAAGCCCGCGCCGAGCCCGAAGCCGGGCCGGTAGCGCATGCCGATCCATTCGTTCCTGGGGCGCCGGCCGCGCCTCGGCGCGCGCGTGTGGCTCGCCCCGTCGGCCCACGTGGCGGGTGACGTGGAGCTGGGCGACGACGTCTCGTTCTGGTTCCACACCGTGGCGCGCGGCGACGTCCATTGGATCCGCGTCGGCGCACGCACCAACGTCCAGGACGGGGCGGTGCTCCACGTGACCCAGGAGCGGTTCCCCCTGTCGATCGGCGCCGATGTCGTGATCGGCCACCAGGCGGTCGTCCACGGCTGCACGGTCGAAGACGGCGCTCTGATCGGCATCGGCGCGCGGGTCCTCGACGGCGCCGTGGTCGAGAGCGGTGCGCAGATCGGTGCGGGCGCCGTGGTGGCCCCCGGGCATCGGATCCCCTCGGGGATGCTCGCGCTCGGCATTCCCGCCCGGCCCGTACGGTCGCTCTCGGACGCCGAGCGCGACGAGATCCGGGCCATCGCCGCGCGCTACGCGGCGCTCAAGGAGCGCTATCGATTGGAGCTCACGCCCACCCCGAGCGTGCTCGACCCGGTGGGCGACGCGTAAAATTGGAGCCCGACAGACTTTCTTCGAATCGCATTTCGATGGCGTCCGACCGTAACCCAGCGCAGCGAAGCGGCGGACGGCCTCAGACCATGGAAAGGTCCCTACGGTGAAGACTCGGCGTGGCGCGGGAACTCTTGGCTCGGACGACATCGGGAGCTCGGTGCTCCTCAAGGCATGGGTGCAGCGGCGCCGCGACCACGGCGGCGTCATCTTTTTCGACCTGCGCGACCGGAGCGGCGTGGTCCAGGTGGTGGTCAAGCCCGACCTCCAGCCGGCGGCCGCCGCGGCGCTCGGCAGCGTGCGCACGGAGTGGGTGATCGAGATCGAAGGGACGGTGGTCGAGCGCGCGCCGGAAAACGTCAATCCCGACCTGCCGACCGGATGGTTCGAGGTGATCGCGGAACGGGGCGAGGTGCTTACCCGCTCCGAGGCGTTGCCGATTCCGCTCGACCGGCGGGTCGAGGCGGGGGAGGACCTGCGGCTCCGCTACCGCTACCTCGACCTCCGCGGCGGCGACCTGCAGAAGAACCTGATGCTCCGCCATCGGGTCACGCAGGAGGCGCGGAACTATTTCGACGAGCAGGGTTTCATCGACGTCGAGACGCCGATCCTTACCCGCTCGACGCCGGAAGGGGCGCGCGACTACCTGGTGCCGAGCCGCGTCCACCGGGGCTCGTTCTATGCGTTGCCGCAATCGCCGCAGCTGTTCAAGCAGCTGTTGATGGTGGCGGGCTTCGAGCGCTACGTTCAGTTCGCCCGCTGCTTCCGCGACGAGGACCTGCGCGCCGACCGCCAGCCCGAGTTCACCCAGATTGACCTCGAGATGTCGTTTCCGACCGAGGAGGAGATCTACGAGCTGATCGAGGGGCTGTTCCGGCGGATCTTCCCGCTCTCGCCGCTCGGCATCGAGCTGCCGCGGCCGTTCCCGCGCCTCACCTACGCCGAGGCGATGGCCCGCTACGGCAGCGACCGGCCGGACCTGCGCTTCGACCTGTCGATCGTCGATCTCACGGAACGCCTGGCGCACACCGGGTTCCGCGGCTTTTCCGAAGCCGCGGCGAAAGGCGGCTCGGTGCGCGGCTTCGCGGTGCCCGGCACCACCGGCGCCGCCGAGGCGAGCCGTAAACAGGTCGACGGCTGGGTGGAGGTCGCCCGCCGCTCCGGCGCGGCGGGGGTGCTGACGCTCAAGCGCAAGGGCGGAGAGACGGTCTTCCAGGTCAAGGGCGCGCTCACTCCGGCCGAGGTCGAAGGGACGGCCGACGCGCTCGGGCTCGAGGAAGGGGGGCTTGCGCTGATCGTCGCCGGACCGACGCCGATCGTCGCCGCGGCGCTCGGCGCGCTGCGGCTCGAGGTCGCCCGCGCCTACGGCATGATCCCCGAGGGGCGGCACTCCTTCCTTTGGGTCACCGACTTTCCGCTGTTCGGCTGGGACCGCGAGGGGCAGCGCTGGGAGTCGATGCACCACCCGTTCACCAGCCCCCACTCGACGGATCTCGAAACGCTGGCGACCGATCCCGGCAAGGTCCGGGCGCGCGCCTACGACGTGGTGATGGACGGCATCGAGCTCGGCGGCGGATCGATTCGGATCCACGATCCCGAGCTGCAGGCGCGGGTCTTCCGCGTCCTCGGCATCGACGACGCCGAGGCGGAGGCGCGGTTCGGCTGGTTCCGCGAGGCGCTACGCTACGGCGCGCCGCCGCACGGGGGCATCGCGCTCGGCCTGGACCGGATGGTGATGCTGCTCGCGGGCGCCCCGTCGATCCGCGACGTGATCGCGTTCCCCAAGACCGCTTCGGCAGCCGACCTGCTCACCGAGGCGCCTTCGACGGTCGACGATCGCCAGCTCGCCGAGCTCGGGATCGCGCTCGCTCGGGTGGTTCGCGAAGGCTCGTCGAGCTAGGGGCTCCCGATGGCCTGGACCGACGAGCTCCGAACCAACCACTCCGATCTGTCCGAGGTCGACGTCCGCTTCCGCGAGTTCGCCCTGGCGAACCCGAAGTGCTGCGACCTGCCGTATCTGCGCGGCTTCGGCTTCGAAGAGCCGGAGTCGATCTTCTACACCGGCGGCCTCCATCCCTGGCCCTTCTTCGTCGGCTCGAAAGCGCGCGCCGAGCTCGAGCGGGTGACGATGGAGCTGTCGCGCCTACACCGGCTGATCCCGGAGCGGATCTTCGACAACGACCCGGAGCGGATCGCGGAGTACTACGACCTCGACCCGCTGTTCGCCGAGCTGCTGATCGAGCCGCCCAACGGGCTCGACTCCGCGCTGTCGCGCGCCGACCTGGTATGGGGCGAGGAAGGGCTGCAGTGCCTGGAGTTCAACTTCGGCTCGCGGCTGGGCGGCACCGAGGCGGGGTATCGCACCGAGATGTACCAGCAGGTGCCCGAGCTGCGGGAATTCTTCGCTCGCGAGGGGATCGCTTGGGCGAACCTCGACCCGGTGCGCGAGATGTACGCGCATTTCTTCGAGGAGGCGCTGCGCCTCGGGCTCGGCCGCGAAGGGACGCTCAACCTCGCTCTCCTGGTCGACTGGGATGTGTTGTTCGGAATGGACGAACGCTTCCGGGTCGAGTACGACGCCGCGATCCGCGATTCCCTGCTGCCGCTGTCCGGCCGGCTGTACGTCTGCCGTACCCACGAGCTACGCGAGGTCGGCGGCGTCCTGCGGCTCGACGACCTGCGCATCCACGGGCTGGTCGAGATGACGGTCCAAGGGACCCATCCGGCCGCCTACCCGCTCGCCGCGGCGGGGGAGCTGGTGCTGTTCAACGGGCCGATCCATTCGATCCTCGCCGGCAAGCAAAACCTGGCGCTCCTGTCGGAGCACCAGGAGAGCGACCGCTTCACGCCGGAGGAGCGCGCGTTGCTTCGAGCCCACCTGCCCTGGACGCGGATGGTCGAACGAACCGAGGTCGAGCTCGACGGCAAGAGCTGGGACATGGCGGAGCTGCTCGTCGAGCGCCAAGCCGACCTGGTGCTCAAGTCGAGCCGATCGATCGGCGGCAAGGACGTCGCGATCGGCCGGTCCTGTTCGCCGGAGGAGTGGCGCGCAACGATCGAGAAGGCGTTTGCGAGCGGGCTCTGGATCGCCCAGCGCTTCGTCGAGTCGAAGCGCTACCTGGCGCTGTCCGATCGCGGAGTCGAGCCGCACGATCTGATCTGGGGGCCGTTCGCGTTCGGCAAGCGTTTCGGCGGCAACTTCCTGCGTCTCCAGCCGAGCCGCGTCGGCGGCGCGATCAACGTCAGCCAGCTCGGATCGGCCTCGAGCATGTACGAGGTTTGAGAGGGGCTCCGATGGCCTGGACCGACAAGCTGCTCGCAAACCACACAGAGCTTTCGCCCGTCGACGTCCGCTTTCGCGATTACGCGATGGCCAACCCGCGGTGTCTCGACCTCGACTACCTGATGAGCTGCGGCTTCAAAGAGCCCGCGGTGCTCTACTACACGGGACTCCTCCACCCGTGGCCGTCCTTCGCCGGTCCCGAGACGCTGGCCGAGATCGAGCGGGTGACGATGGGGCTGTCGCGGCTCCATCGCCTCATCCCGGAGCGCATCTTCGACAACGATCCGGAGCGGATCGCCGCCCATTACGATCTCGACCCGCTGTTCGCCGAGCTCCTGCTCGAGCCGCCGAACGGCCTTGATTCCGCCCTCGGCCGCGCCGATCTCGTCTGGTCGGACCAGGGGTTCAAATGCCTGGAGTTCAACTTCGGCGCCCGCATCGGCGGCGGCGAATCGAGATTCCGCGCCGAGCGGTACGAGCGCGTGCCGGAGCTGCGGGCATTTTTCGAGCGCGAAGGGATCCCGTGGACCGCGCAACGGAACACCACGCGCGAGATCTTCCACCATTTCCTCGACGAGGCGGCGCGTCTTGGCCTCGGCGGGGAGGGCTATCTCAATCTCTCGATGCTGCTCGTTCAGAGACTGGAGCACGGGCTGGGGGAGCTGTTCCAAAGCGAGTTCGAGGCAGCGCTCGTGGAGCGCGAGGTCCCGACGTCCGGCAGGCTCCATCTGAACCTGATCGAGGACCTCTACGAGCAGGATGGAGCGCTCCATGCCGACGGCCGGCGAATCCACGGCCTGCTCGAGATGACACCGAAATGGACGCATCCCGCCGCGTATCCGCTCGCCGCGGCGGGGGAGCTGGTGCTGTTCAACGGACCGATCCGCTCGATCCTCGCGGGCAAGAACAACCTCGCCCTGCTGTCGGAGAACCAGGAATCCGAGCGGTTCGCCCCCGAGGAGCGCGAGCTGCTTCGCCGGCACCTCCCCTGGACGCGGCTGGTCGCGCGACGCGAGGTGCATTTCGACGGCCGGGACTGGGACCTGCTCGAGTTGCTCGCCGAGCGACGCGAGGACCTGGTGCTCAAGTCGTGCCGTTCGCTCGGCGGCCAGGACGTCGTGGTCGGCCGCGTGAGCACGGAGGAGCGCTGGAAGGAAGCGATCGACACGGCTCTCGAGAAGGGACTCTGGATCGTCCAGGAGTACGTCCCTTCGCGCGGCTTTCTCGCTCTCTCTCCCACCGGCGTCGAGCCGCACGACCTGATCTGGGGGCCGTTCGCCTTGGGCGGGCGCTTCGGCGGCACGTTCCTGCGTCTGCAGCCGGCGCGCGTCGGCGGTCCGGTCAACGTCAAACAGGGCGGCTCGGCGGCGAGCCTGTTCGAACCGTGAGCGCGCCGGATATGAACCGCATCGTTCGATCCACCCTCGCCCACGGCCGCGGCGGCTCCGGCGTCACCGCGATCTCGATCGGACCCGGGGCGCTGCTCGAAGCGGCCGAGTCCGCGGCGCCGTTCGTCGAAGGGCGGACCGTCTTCCTGGTCTCCAGCCGCCCGTTGTTGGAGCTGCACGGCCATCGCCTCGGGCCCCTCTGCGGCCGGGCGCGGCGCTGCGAGGTGCTCGAGATCCCCGACGGCGAAGCGGCCAAATCCACCGAGGTGCTGGACGGCCTGTGGCGCCGCATGGCGCTTGCCGGAGGCAAGCGGGACAGCCGCGTGCTCGCGTTCGGCGGCGGCAGCGTCGGCGACCTCGCGGGTTTCGCGGCCGGCTGTTTCCTGCGTGGGCTCGACTTCGCGCAGCTGCCGACTACGCTGCTCGCCCAGGTCGACGCGTCGATCGGCGGCAAGACGGGGATCGACCTGCCGGAGGGCAAGAATCTGGTCGGCCTGTTCCACCACCCGGAGCGGGTGATCGCCGACACGGATTTGCTTCAGACCCTGCCGCGCGCCGAGCTGCGCTCGGGTCTGGTCGAGGCGATCAAGATGGGTGCGACGCTCGATCTCGATCTCCTGACCCAGATCGAGAGCCGCTTGCCCGACCTGCTCGCCGGCCGTCCGGAGCCGCTCGGTCCCGTGGTCGCGGCGGCCGCGGCGGCGAAGGTCGCGGTGGTGGAGCGCGATCCGGCCGAGGAGGGGGACCGCCGGCTGCTCAATTTCGGCCATACCCTGGGTCACGCGATCGAGGCGGCGCTCGGCTTCTCGGCCCTGCGCCACGGCGAGGCGGTCGCCTACGGCATCCTCTTCGCGTTGCGGCTGTCGGAAGCGCGCGGCCTCCCTGCCGAGGACGCCGGCCGGCTCCGCGCCCTGCTCGCACGGCTCGATCTGCCGCCGCTGCCGCCACTGCCGCCCCGGGAGCTGCTCGCGCTCATGGCGCGCGATAAGAAGGCGGTGGAGGGGGGCCTCGCCTGGGTTCTCATGGATCGCCTGGGGCACGGGTGGATCGAGCCTCGGATCGAGACCGCCGAAATCGAGGCGGAGCTCGCCCCGTTCCTGAGCGAGCCCTGGGCCGACGATGGGAGGGCGGATCGAATGCAGGGGGCCGCCCGGAAGGCGACAAGTCGTCTATAATGCGTGCTTTGGAACACTGGAACGAAGAACCCGGCAGCCTGAGCGCATGACCTCTCCTCGCAGCCTATTTCGCCGCCTGTCGCTGCGATCGGTCTTCTTTTTCCTCCTGCTGCTCTCTGGCATCCTCCCCTTGGTCCTCTCGGGGGCCCTGCTCCTGCTCCAAAACCGCGGCCTGATCCAGAACGCCGAGCGCGACGTGCTGATCCGCGAGGTGGGTGCCCTGTCGCGGCAGGTCGACGCCGACCTCGCGGCGACGCGGCGGGAGCTCACGCTCGTCGGACAGGTGCTGCTCGCGACCCCCGGCCCGGACGACGCGCTCGCGCGGCTCCAGCAGCCCTGGGTCGCGCCCTACCTCGCCGACGTCACCCGCACCTCGGCGGCGGACGTGATCGGCGTGCTCGACCCCTCGGGACACGCGCTGCTCCCGACGCTCTCGCCGGCGCGGGGTGAGGCGGTCGACATCGCGTTCCGAAAGGCGCTCTCGCACCGCAAGCCCACTTATGTCTTCGTCCGCGGCGAGCAGAAGAACCCGGTGGCCGCCCTCGCGGTGCCCGTGCCGGCGGCCGCGCCGCGCCTCGTCATGGTCGCCCTGTTCGCGTTCACCCCCGCCGCGAACCTCTATCGGGAAGAGGCGAGCAGGTCCGGCGCGATCGCGCTGATCGACGAGGCGGGGAGCATCCTCTGGTCTCGCGGGCTGACTCCCGAGACGACGCGCGCGCTCGTCGCCTCCAAGGTGCTGGTCGATTTCAAGAACCGCCCGCTCGATCTCACCAAGGAGTACGTGGTCGCGGCCGGCGGCAAGCCGCAGCGCTACCTCGCGCAGGTGAGCAGCGTGCGCGAGAGCGGCTGGGGCGTGGTGGTCCAGAAGCCCGCGCGGCTCGCCTTCGAGATGGTCCGGAAGATGGTATGGAACACCATCGCCTCGACGCTCGTCCTGATCGGCATGGCGCTCGCCGTCGCCTATCTCTCGGCCCGCCGGGCGAGCCGGCCGATCCAGACGCTCGCGCTACGCACCCACGAGATCGCGGAGGGGCATTTCGAGCGGCGTCTGGAATCCGAAGGGATCGGGCGCGAGCTCGGCGACCTCGCGGAAGACTTCAACCGCATGAGCGATCAGCTCGAAAGCTTGGTCGAGCAGCTGCGCACGGCGGCGAAAGCGAACCGCGATCTGTTCATCGGCTCTTTGCGCGCTTTCGCCGCGGCGATCGACGCGAAGGACCCGTATACGCGCGGCCACTCCGAGCGGGTGGCGACGTTCTCGCGGGCGATCGCGTCGCGCCTCGGCTTCACCGACGATCAGATCGAGACGGTCTGGATCGGCGCGCTGCTCCACGACGTGGGCAAGATCGGCGTCGACGACCGGATCTTGAAGAAGGTGGGGGTCCTCACCCCCGACGAATACGAGCAGATGAAGCTCCACACGGTGATCGGCGCCGAGATCCTGTCGCCGATCGAACAGCTCAAGGACGTCCTTCCCGCCGTCCGCTGGCACCACGAGAGCTGGAACGGCCGCGGCTATCCGGACGGTCTCCGTGGCGAGCAGATTCCGCTGTTCGCGCGCATCGTCGCGGTCGCCGACACCTTCGACGCGGTGACCACGAACCGTCCCTATCAGCAGGCCTACGATTTGAGCTTCGCGGTCGACACGACCACCAAGCTCGCGGGAAGCCGCTTCGACGCCAAGGTCGTCACCGCGTTCCTGCGCGCTTACGACGCCGGGGAGATCCGCCCGGCCGAAGCCCGCCTGTCCGGTCCCCAAGGCAATCCCCAGCCGTTCGAATTGATGGTGGCCCGAGGTTAGTCGGCCGAAGTCGATTGGCCTAGGTTTTTCGCCCGAGTTCGCAGCGCGAGGTTTTCTCATGGCTTTCGAAGACACCCTGGCCCGCTTGCTCTCCACGCAGGACGACGCGATCGGCGTGCTGTTCCTGGATCCCACCGGCGAGACGGTCCATCTCGCCTCGACCGGCATCGCCCATTACGACCTCCAGGTGATCGGCGCCTATCTCGGCATCTACATGCGGCACCTCGAGAAGGTCATGACGCTCAACCATCTGGGCAAGACGCAGCTGATCCACATCGAGAAGCGCCAGGTGCACATCCACGTCCTGCCGCTGCCCGACGGCTATTGCCTGGCGCTCGTGCAGCGCCATCCGGGGCAGGTGGCGCGCGCCCGCGCAAGCCTGCTCGCGGCGGGCTCCGAGCTGGTGAGCGAGCTGTTCTAGCCCCTTTTCCCCCGAGCCCAACTCCACTTATGCGCGCCGTCGTTTTCGAAGGGGTCCGCCACCTCGCGTGCTCCGAGGTCGCCGATCCGAAGATCCTCGCCCCGACCGATGCGATCCTCGCCGTAGGTGCGGCGGGGGTGTGCGGCTCGGACCTCCACGTCTACCGCGGTCACGAGCCGGGGCTCGATCCCGGCACGCCGATGGGGCACGAGCTCGCCGGCGAGGTGGTTGCGGTGGGCTCCGCGGTCGAGCGCTTCGCGCCGGGCGACCGTGTGGTGAGCCCGTTCTCGACCAGTTGCGGCGCCTGCCCACCCTGTAAGCGGGGCCTCACCTCGCGCTGCGAGCGCGGCCAACTGTTCGGCTGGGTGCACGAAGGGGAGGGGTTGGCGGGCGCCCAGGCCGAGCTGGTGCGCGTGCCGCTCGCCGACGCGACCCTCGTGCCGATCCCCGACGAGCTGCCGTACGAGATCGCGGTCCTCGCGGGCGACGTGCTCGCGACTGGCGCCTTCGGCGCCGAGCAGGCGGGTGCTGCCCCCGGAGCGACGATCGCCGTCGTCGGCTGCGGCCCGGTCGGCCTGATGGCGATCCTCGGCGCCCGCGAGCTGGGGGCGGAGCGGGTGTTCGCGCTCGATTCGATCCCCGAGCGGCTGGCGCTCGCCGCCGGTTTCGGCGCCGAGCCGGTGCCGCTCGACGCCCACGCGGTCGAGCGGATCGAGGAGGCGACCGGCGGCCAGGGAGTGGACGGCGCGACCGAGGCGGTCGGGAGCCCCGCGGCGTTGAAGCTCGCCTACGACCTGGTGCGCACGGGGGGAGCCATCTCGGCGGTCGGCGTCCACAACGAGCCGACGTTCGCGCTCGCCCCGGCCCAGCTCTACGACAAGAACCTCACCTACCGCACCGGCCGCTGCCCCGCGCGCGCCTACATGGATCGCCTGCTGCCGATCGCCGCCCGGCGCGCGGGCGACCTCGCGCGCATGATTTCCCATCGGCTACCGCTTTCCGAAGGACCGCACGGTTACGACCTGTTCGATCGCCGGGTGGACGGATGTACCAAGGTGATGCTGGTGCCATGAGCCGCGGGCGCGCCCTGCTGCTCGGAATCCTCGGCGGCGCGCTGGTCCTATTCCTCTCGATGTCGTCCTCCCTTCGGGGAGCCGAGCCCGCGGTCGGCCCAGCTCCGAGGGTAGGGGAGGGGGATCCGAAGCCCGCGTCCGCGCCGACCGCGCCCGCCGCACCCGCGGCGATCATCGCGCTCGGCACCGCACAGGACGGCGGCTACCCGCAGGTCGCGTGCTCCTGCGACCGCTGCGAGCTCGCCCGGAGAGATCCCCGGCTCGCCCGCAAGGTGGCGAGCCTTGCCCTCCGCGCGCCGTCGGGAAAGACCTACCTGATCGACGCCACACCGGACCTACCGGCGCAAACCGAGGCGATCCACCGCTGGCGGTCTCATCCCACGGACCGAACCGACCGCCAGCCGGTCGACGGCATCCTGCTCACCCACGCCCACATCGGCCACTACCTCGGCCTTGCCTGGCTCGGCTTCGAGACCCTGTCGAGCCGCGAGATCCCCATCTGGGCCTCCGCGCGGATGGCCTCCTATCTCCGCTCGAACGGACCCTGGAGCCAACTCGTCGCCCAGAAGAACGTCGTCCTCCACGAATTCGCCTCCGGCGCCCCGTTCGAGCTGGAGTCGGGCCTTTCGATCGAACCGATCCAGGTGCCCCATCGCGACGAGCTCTCGGACACCCACGGCTTCATCATCCGCGGAGCGAAAAGGACGGTGCTCTACGTGCCCGACACCGACTCCTGGCGAGCATGGAAATCGCCGCTCCCCGACGTGATCGCCGCAAAGGGAATCGACCTCGCGCTGCTCGACGGCACCTTCTACTCCCGCGCCGAGCTACCCGACCGCGATCCCGCGACGATCGGCCATCCGCTGATCGCCGACACGATGGAGCTTCTCGGGCCGCTCGTCAAAGCGGGGAAGCTCGAAGTCCGCTTTACGCACCTGAACCACTCGAACCTGGCGCTCCGGGCGGGCGACGCCGAGCGGCGGGAGATTGCGGCGCACGGATTCAAGCTGCTCGAAGACGGCGACGAGATCGGGTTGTAGTCGCGGCCGTCGGATCGCGGCGATCGCATCGCGGTTGTCGTAACGCATGCAGGGTACCGCATTGGTGAGAACGCTAGGATGCGTTTCTCCCATGGCCGATCGAAACACCGCGTTCGTCAGCTACGCGCCCCCTATGCCTCCTGGGTGAGCGCTTTGCGAAGAAATTTGGAAAGGTGTCTCGCAGCGGCCGGGCGGCCGGGGTTTGTTGCAAGCGAAAACAGGGGATTTCGTATGGCACTTTGCCGACCTAAAAAGAAGCTGCCTCCTGGGTTAGAGCTGATGGGTTATGCCGCGATCTTGACCTCCACTTGAAGTCCGAGGTCGTGGAGCCTTTGGAGGAGTCACCGGGCAACGCGATCTCGCTGGCAGGCGCATCGAGGTGGCTCGGGGCCGATTTTGGCTCGTTTTCTCGCTGCGTCCGTCACAAGAGGAACAGGAGTGTCCTTGCTGTGCGGGCAACTGAATCGCGGAGGGATGGCTGATGCAGCGCATTCTCGAAGTCAACGGCCAGAGGGAAGCCCTCCGACCACCAGACCTTGGGCTCTGGCAAGACCTGATCGGCGCTCAAGCGCTCGACGCGGTCCGCATCGCCGCTACCAGAGATGGCCAAGCCGATAAGCTGCGTCTGGAAGCCGCCGACGACGACGTCGTGGAAGTGGAGTTCGCGGACGGAGTCAAGCTGTGGATGCGAGTCGATGAGATCCCCACCGAGCTCAAAGTACAGCCGGTGCGGGACAGCACCGGCACTCTGCTGATTCCCTCGGCGGTACCGATCCGTGTTGGCGCCCAGAGGGGGCTCGGCAGCCTCATCCTGACCGGGTTGCGGGTCTTCCGCGTCGACGATTCGCTCGCCGGCCTCGCAGCACGGGAGCTGGCTGAGAAGCTGGAAAGTCGACGTCAGCCCGGGGACGGCCTCTATGCCTGCGAACAACCGGGCGAGCTCGAGCCGGCAAAACTCTTGGCCGGTACCGACCCGATTTTGGTCCTGGTCCATGGCACCCTGTCGAGCACCGAAGGTGCCTTTGGCAAACTTACCCTGGAGGCGGGAGCCGGCGGCGCGGCGTGGCCCGAGATCAAACGACGCTACGGAAAGCGGATCCTCGCATTCGAGCATCGAACCTTGTCGGAGAGCCCGGTCGAATCCGCTCTAAAGCTCGCCGAAGGGCTCGCCGCATTCGTGCCGCAGGACGCGAAGCTTCACTTGGTTTCGCACTCAAGGGGCGGTCTGGTAGGGGAACTCCTCTGCCGCGCACAGCGTGTGGACGGCCTGCCTGCCTTCGACGAGTCGGATCTGCGCATCTTCACGGAGGCCAAGGACCCTTTGTGGCGCGAGCGAGATCCGGAGGCACTCAGGGGTCTTAACGAGATTTTTCGCCGACAGAAGTGGCAGATCGAGAGGTTCGCCCGAGTTGCCGCCACCGCCCGTGGGACCATCCTGGCTTCTGAACGACTAGATCGTTGGCTCTCAATTGTCCTCAACGTTATTGGTCTGGCCACGGGAACCGCGGGCAATCCCGTATACAGCTTCGCCAAGTCCACCCTGCTCGCCTTCGCAAAGCGCCGCACGCGACCGGATGAGCTCCCCGGCTTAGCGGCGCAAATGCCCGGCTCGCCCCTGGTGGCCATGCTCAACCGGCAGAAGGTGATCGTCGAAGGGCGGCTGAGCGTGATCGCTGGTGACTGTCAGGGGCACGGCTTCTTCGGCACTCTCAAGGTGCTCGCCGCTGACCTTTTCTTTCGCGAGGACCACGACCTCGTCGTGCAGACCGCCGGCATGGAAGGCGGCGCACCGAGACAAGGGCGCACCGAGCGATATCTAGATCGGGGGGGAGAAGTGGATCACTTCCACTACTTTGCCAACCCCCGCACCCGACAGCGTCTGATCGATGCGCTCGATGGTAAGGATTTTCCTGCTGAAGAGGGCGCACCCGCCGTGAGCCGGGCGCCAGCGGTGAAGCTCGCACAGCCGACCGATGACGGTTCCAAACCCTTCCTCTTCATCCTTCCGGGCATCATGGGGAGCCACCTTTCCGTCGGAGGAGACCGCATTTGGGTGGATTACGACAACTTGCTCTTCGGCGGATTCTCGATGCTGGACCTGCGCAGCTCGAAGCCTGCCAAGCCCGATGGTTTGCTCCATGATGCCTACCAGGGCATCGCTGACTTCTTGTCGGTCAGCCACTTCGTGCAGCTCTTCGACTATGACTGGCGGAGATCACTTGCGGAGGCCGCCACGCATTTCGCCGTCGCGCTTGCGGATCGCTTTCGCCCGGATTCCAAGCGTCCTGTTCGCATCCTGGCGCACTCGATGGGTGGGCTGGTCGCTCGGCTGACCTTCGCCGAGCGGCCTGAGCTTTGGGAGGAGTTTCGAAAGCGACCGGGTTGTAGGCTGGTGATGGCGGGGACTCCGAACAGCGGATCGTGGAGTATCGTCGCAGTGTTGCTCGGTCAGGACAGGATGATCCGTCTGCTCGCGGGAATGGATCTCAAGCACTCGATGGCGGAGATTCTTCAGACCGTCTCGCGTTTCCCGGGCGTACTCGAGCTACTACCGGCACCTACCCCGGAATGGGATTTCTTCTCTCCTGGCGCCTGGGATCGATTGGAAAAGGATGCCGCAACGGTAGGCTGGGTTCGCCCGCCGGAGGATCTCTTGAAGGCCGCCGCGGAAGTGAGGCGGCGACTGGCATCGGCACCCGTCGACCCGAGCCGCATGACCTATGTCGCCGGTCTGTCGGAAGGCACACCCGACCGCGTAAGGTTCGACCCGAAGGGGCAGCCTTGGGTAGTGATGCAAGGCGATGGAGATGGGCGCTCATTGTGGAAAGACGGGCCCCCTCAGGGGGTTCCGACTTGGTATCGGCGATCTGTGCACGGCGATTTGTTGGTTGGAGATGGCGAGGCCTACGCAGACCTCCTTCGTGACGGCGCCACCCAGCGTTTATCGAGTCAACCTCCCACATCGCGAGCCAATGCGCGTAGCGTGGACCTGGAGGATCTCGCCGTTCCGGTCGGCGCGCTCCCTTCGCCGCAAGAGCTCGAGCGGGTCATCTTAGGGGCAGAGCCTGCCGTAGCCCTCGGCGCGGACCGACGGTTGCTGCAGGTCTCCGTAATCCACGGGAATGTGGTCTATGCGACGGCAGCCACCGCTGTGGGGCATTACCAAGGCGATGGCCTATTTTCGGCAGAGGCCGATCTCGATCGTCGATTGGGCGGGGAATTGAGGCGCAGACTTGCCGTGGGGCTCTATCCGGGAGCTGCGGGCACCGCCGAAGTCATATTCCCTGATGGGCGCCAGGATTTGGGAGCCATCGTCGTCGGTCTGGGAAGGATCGGCGAGCTCACGCCCGGTGACCTCGCCGACGGCGTGGCTCGAGGTGTTTTGCGCTATGTCATGGCGCTCAAGGAGCGCAGGCGCACTCCGGCGTTCCCCGAGGGTATCGGCCGCCGATTCAGCACCCTCCTGATCGGCTCGACGGAGGGTTCCACGCTCACGCTTCTGGATTCGCTTCGGGGAATCCTCAAAGGAGTCACCGCGGCGAACCGAGTCCTTGAGAAGCTCGCGGAGCCTGGCGTTTCCCTGGTCGAAGAAGTCGAAGTCATCGAGTTGTGGGAGGACCGGGCATTGCGGGCGGCGCATCACGTCAGGGAGTTGGCAGACGCGGGAGACGTCGAGATTCGCGAGGGAGGTTGGCCCTTCCAGCGCTGGGCTGGTGGGCGTCGTCGCGCCTTTGAAGAGTCTCGCGGTGGTTGGTGGCGTCAGCTGCAGATCCAATATAGCCAGGATGGCACCCTGAGCTATGTAGCGCACACCGACAAGGCACGGGTGGAACGGAAGTTGGTGGCGACGCAGGTCGAGCTGATTCGCGATTTGATCCGGCGGCCGACCAGCTCTTCGAGAGTGGACCCTGCGATCGGCGTGACCCTGCATGAGCTGCTCCTCCCGGAAGTGCTCAAAGGGTTGAGCCAGGGGCAGCAGCGGTTGGCGTTTCAGCTGAATGACCGCGCTGCGGAATTCCCTTGGGAGCTGTTGGTGGACCGCGGCAACGACTCCGACACGCAAAGTGGGCAAACGCAAACTCCGCTCGCGGTTCGGACCGGCTTGGTGCGTCAGTTGGTCACGGACGACTTTCGGGAGCACGTCTTGCGTTGTGATCGCCCGAGCGCGCTCGTGATTGCGGATCCGGCGTCGAGCGCAACCTTGCCTCCCCTTCCAGGAGCGCGTGCGGAGGCACGGGAAGTTCGCCTCGCGTTACGATCGCGGGGATACGATGTCGCCTCTGTGGGGCGGTTCGAGGTCGGCGATGTCCAGAGCACGGATCCCATTGAGTTGCTGAGCCATCTTATGGGCCGCGGGTATCAAGTCGTTCATCTCGCGGGTCATGGCACCCACGACCCGAAGAATTCGAAACGCAGCGGCCTGGTCATCGGAGTTCAAGGCGACGAGGACGGCAAGCCCTCATTTCTTCTGTTGACGCCAGCAGAGATTCGGCAGCTACGAGAGGTTCCAAACCTGGTTTTCATCAACGCTTGCCATCTGGCTCGAATGGACGAAGGAAAGCCCTCGGTGTTGCCACAACCCGATCGAGTTGTGCTGGCAGCCAACCTCGGAGTGGAGCTCATCCGGATGGGCGTGCGCGCGGTGATCGCAGCAGGTTGGGAGGTGGACGACGAGGCCGCGAAGACGTTTGCTTCCCGCTTCTATCAGAGTTTTCTTGGGGGAGCCTGCTTTGGGGATGCAGTGTTGCAGGCAAGAGAGGAAGTCCATCGCTGTCACTCGGAAGTCAACACCTGGGGGGCCTATCAGTGCTACGGCGATCCCTACTATTCTCTTCGAGGGCCGCAGGAAATTCAGTCGGAAGCACCGCACTGGGTGGATCCGGGCGAAGCTCGCAACGCGCTCGACAACCTGGTAGCCGACCTGCGCGTGCCGCAGAACGATGGTGGCCGACGTGTGCGCGAGCGACTCGAACGCTTGGAACGCACGCTCCCGCCCGGTTGGCTCCACAGACCGATGGTGGCGAGCTCTCTGGCCCGTGTCTATCAGGAGCTTGGAGACTTCGAGCGCGCCCTCGCATTCTATGACGCGGCCTTCGCGACCGACTCGGAAGGAGTTGAGATCGAGGCGGTGGAGCAGTGGGTCAGGACCGTCGTGCAGGACGCTTTCGAGCGATTCAGATTCGGAAAGACGCCTTCCGGACAAACTCCCCGAGAATGGGCCAACGCTAAGATTCAGAATGCCCTTGGGCGACTGAAACAGCTGCAATCGCTGGGTGATACCGCCGATCGCTACTCCCGACAAGCCAGCGCATTCAAGCGGCTGGCGTTCATCAACGATCACCGAGAAACCTTGAAGGCTGCGAGCCGCATCTATCTAGCAGCAGCTAAGCAGCGTCCCGAAGTGGTCTACTACGAGGTAAATTACGCCCTATGCCAATTCTTGGCTTTTCAACCTCTCGCGAAGGATAGCGCGGTTCATCAAGACCTGCTCGGGCGGCTCGAGATAACGATCGATCGCGCGACTCGCTTGCGCGATTCACGGCCGGTTTTCGAAAGCTCCATCAATCTTGCCGACGCTCGCCTTCTTCAAGCTCTACTCAAGGGGCAGATCGCCAAAGCCGCTTCGAAGGCAGAGGTCGTCGAGGAGTACAAGCGGGTCTTTGAGCGAGGGGTTACGCCGATCCAAGCGAGAGGTATGGATGATCAGCTTGCAATCCTCAACTGGGGGGTCGAGAAAGGGCACAAGCGTCACATCGAGTCCGTAAGGGCGGCGCTCGACAGCGAACTCACGCAGGCACGCGGTTAAACACGCTCGGCGCGCACATCTGGAGACCGAGCCCCGTGTGTAGCGGTATCTCTGGAGTCTGGGATCTTCCGCTCAGCGCGGACGACCTCCAAACCCTCGGCGTCGTCGCCTGGGCGCTCGACTACTTCCCAAGCAGCCCTTTCGATCGCCGCGAGAACAGCCCCGCGACGATCTTCTTCTGGGAGCTTGGCGACCTCCGCTTCCAGGTAGGGAAGGAGGGGCAGATTCGGTTTTGAAGACTTCGGCTTCTCAGCGGAAGCTCGCCGACTCAGAGCTGGCTTCGCGACCTCGACGGGCGCGACGAGACCTCGCTCGATGGCTTCGGCGAGCGCGGCGACCGAAGGGAAGCGGTCGGCGGATTCCAGGGCTACCCCTTGACGCAAGGCTTGTCGGACACCGGGCGGTCCGGGCGGCGTTCCCCGGCTACGCGTATGCGTCTCTCGAAGAGCCCGACGTTCGGGCGTTCGCGGGATTCGACCGGCCATGAAATCGACGCGGTCGTGGACCTGGGGCGCGACCGCGTGGCGGTCGAGAGCAAATCCGCCCAGACCGTCGCCTCGGACTTCTTCGCGGGGCTCGACTTCTCGCGGCGCCTGGTCGGCGTCCCGCAAGCTCCCGCCGCCCTCGTGTACGGGGGAGAGCGGGAGGGAGTCTCCGTGTACGGCTGGCGGTCGCTGTCGGCCGCGCGCGCGACGTCTGCCTCGCTCCGGGCGACGACGATGAAATCCGCTTGTGGCTCGCGGCTTTCGCATCGCGCGTGTCGCATCCCGCTCCGGGTGCGGTGTTGGTGAAGGCGTAAGAGAACTTATGCTGGCGAAGGCGGTCTCCTGGTACAGGAAGTGACTTCCTGTTCTGGGAAGTCACTTCCTGGCGTGTAAAGTCACTGCCTGAGCCGGGAAATCACTTCCTGAATCGGCGAGTGACTTCCTGCGTTGGGAAGTCGCTTCCTGAATCGGGAAGTCATTTCCTGAGCTGGGAAGTCACTTCCTGAACCGGCGAGTGACTTCCTGCGCTGGGAAGTGACTTCCTGCGCCGAGAAGGGACTTCCTGGCGTGGGAAGCGACTTCCTGGACCGGCGAGCGCGCCCCGAAGCCGTGAAGTGACTTCCTCGGTCGGCTAGCGGCTTTCGCTTCTCCGTCCCGATCAGCGAGCAGAAATAGGCCGAAACGTTGGCGCCGAGGTGAGAGTGCGAGCCGCGGCGATTTCTTGCGGCCCAAGACGAGACCGCGAAATACACGCTCTGTCGTCTTCGCGCCCGCATTTTCGATTTCACAGATAGAGCCTTTCGCGCGCGGCAAACTCGCCGGGCGCGACTCGAAGGAGCTATCGTGAACCGACGACCCTTGCTTCTCGCCATCCTTCTCGGATGGCTTTTCCTTCTGCCCCTCGCCCTTTCCGCGGCGACGGGCGACGTGCCGCCCCGGCCGCTCGACGATCGGGGTCTCGCGAATCTCACAGCCCTCTCCCGCCTGGTCGGGTATGTCCGTTACTTCGGCGCTCGCGATCCGCGCGAGCTCGCCGCCGCGCTCTCCTCCCTGTTCGAAGGCATCGCGCCGACCGTCCAGGTGCTGCCGTTCCCTCTGTCTTCGCACGCCGTTCCGGTGACTCCGGCGGTGTCCGATTCGACCGCGACCGCTCCCGCCTCCGCGACGCTCCGCTGGATCGCCTGGCGCCATGAAGGTCTCGACCTCCACGTCGCCTTCACCTCGTACCAGAGCGAGCGCGTGGAGGTCGGCCGCTTTCCCAACGGCGCTACGGCGACGGTCGCCCAGGAGCTGGATGTCCTTCGCCTGCGCGGCCACCGGGTGCGCATCTCCGTTTCGACTCGCCTCGACGACGCGGCGGGGCAGGCGGCGATCCGGCTGAGCGCCGTTCCGGCCGGCGGGGGAGACCCCGTGGTCTTCTCTCAGACGGTCGCCGGAGGCAACGGCCACGAGGGGTGGCGGCGCATCGAGCTCCTCGCCGAGGTCCCGGCCGGAGCGGTTCTGGCGACTCTCTCGTTCGAGCTCTCCGGGGCCGGCCGGTTTTCCTTCGACGACGTCCGGATGAGCGCCGACGGCCTCGATCTCACCGGCCAACTGATCAACCCGGGATTCGAAGAGGGGCTCGCCGGTCTATCTCCGCGCGGGTGGATCCCCTCGCATGAGCCGTTCGGGGCGGAGTACGACTTCCAGCGCGTTTCCGGTGCCACGGCGGGGCGTTGGGCGGGCGCGCTGTCGTCTCGGACGAGGCCGATCGGCTTGCCGATCGTCGCCGATCTCGGCGCCGGGGTCTCGGCCGTGGTTCCGGTGGCGTTGCCGGCGGACGGTCAGGGAACGTTGCCGCATGCGTCCTCGCCGCCGACGCTTCCCGTGCCGGCGAAACCGGCCGGTTTCGTGCCGAGCGGTCTCGACCGCACGACGCGGCTTGCCGGCGTCGCCGTGGGTTGGGGCGTGCCGCAACACTTCTATCCGTATTTCCGGATCGTCGGCGCCGACTGGCCCGGGGCGCTTCGACGCGGATTGACCTCCGCCGCGATCGACCCGGACGAGGCGTCATACCTTAAAACCTTGCGCCGACTGGTGACCGAGCTCGGCGACGGCCACGCCCGGGTGATGCCGGTCACGCTGCCGGTCCGTTTCGCCTTCACCTGGGATTGGATCGAGAACCGGCTGGTGATCACCTCGGTCGAGGCGGGCGCCACACACGGCCTGGCGCCGGGGGACCAGGTCCTTTCGATCGACGGCAAACCGGTCGCCGCCGCGCTCGCCGAGATCGCCGGCCTCACCTCGGCGGCGACGCCGCAGTGGCGACTCTGGCGTTCCCTGATGGAGCTCGCCGCCGGCGTGCCGGGGGTCTCGGCGACGCTCGCCGTCCAGCCCCGAGCCGGCGGTCCGGTTCGCACGGTCTCGGTTCCGTACACGGCGCCGATCGGCAGCACCGTCGGCGTCGGCGGGTTCGGCAGCCCGGAGGAGCCGCGGCCGGAGCCGATCGCCCAGGTCCGCCCGGGAATCTATTACGTCGATCTGTCGCGCGTCTCGGACGAGGACGTCGAGGGGGCGATCGATCAGCTCGCCGCGGCCGACGGCGTGGTGTTCGACATGCGCGGGTACCCCTGGCTCAGCCCGCTCGGCGCGCTCCAGCACCTGCTCGCCAAGCCGGTTCTCACGAACTGGTTCAACATCCCCATCGTCACCCAACCGGACGGCAAGGGCTGGCGCTGGCGGACGGCGAGCTTCTTCTTGACGCCGCTCGCGCCGCGCATCTCGGGGCGGGTCGCGTTCCTGATCGACGGCCGCGTCCTCTCCTTCGCCGAGAGCCTGATGGGGATCGTCGAGGACGAGCACCTGGGCGCGCTCGTGGGCGGACCGACCGGGGGGACCAACGGCGGGTTCGACGTGGTCCCGGTGGCCGGCGGCTATTCGCTGCGGTACACCGGAATGGACGTGCTCAAGAAGGACGGCTCGCCCCACCACGGCGTGGGCATTCGGCCGACCGTCGCGGTCGTACGGACGCTCGCCGGAGTCGCCGCGGGCCGCGACGAGGTTTTGGAGAAGGGGATCGAGGTGGTGAGCCGGCGGTAGGTGATTGCATACCTTTCTGACCCAGGGTTTCCGCCCTCCTTTGGTTCCCAGCGGTAGGAGCCGGGGAGGGCGGAAACCCTGCGGGGTCCGGGGCGTATCATGGGAAAGTCGATCGCCTACCCGCTCGTCAGGAGGGGTGTATGAAGACGCTCCGCTACGCCGTCCGCTCGCTCACGAAGTCGCCCGGATTCACCATCGTCGCGGTGGTTGCGCTCGCCCTGGGCATCGGCGCGAACGCCGCCATCTTCAGCCTGATCGAGGCGATCTTCCTGCAGCCGCTGCCGTACGCGGATCCCGAGCGGCTGGTGCAGGTGGGCTCCTCGGCCCCCGAGCAGGGGATCGAGCAGGCCCCTCTCTCCTGGCCCAGGTACGAGGTCTTACGCGAGCGCCAACGGGTGTTCACCGATCTCGCGGTGTCGACCTTCACCGCCTATACCGTCACCGGGATCGGGGATCCCGAGCAGGTCCAATCCCTCATGATCTCGGGGAACTTCTTTTCGGTGCTCGGCGTCGAGCCCGCGCTGGGGCGAACCTTCGCGGCGGACGAGGAGGCGCCCGGCGGGCCGCCCGTGGTGATCCTCTCGAACGGTTTCTGGCGCTCGCGATTCGGCGGCCAACCGGACGCTATCGGTAAGTCCGTCACGCTCGACGGCAAGCCGCACACGATCGTCGGCGTCATGCCGGCGAAGATCTCGAGCTTCCCTCTGGTCCAGACGCAGCTCTTCACCGCCCGGCCGTACGAGGCGCCGTTCTTGAACCGCAAGCAGATCGACGACGGCGGCTTCTTCTTCAACGTCTTCGCGCGCCTGCGGCCCGGCGTCGAGCTCGAGACGGTGCGGACCGAGCTCGAGGTGATCGAGAAGAGCTACGCCCAGGCCCACCCCTCGAACGTCGACTCCAAGTCGGCGCTCACGGCCGGACGGATGCTCGACAACCTGGTCGGCGGCGAGCGCGGCACCTACGCGACGCTGTTCGGCGCCGTCGCGGCCGTCCTGCTGATCGCCTGCGCGAACGTGGCGAACCTCGTCCTCGCGCGGTTCGCGAAGCGGCGGAAGGAGTTCCTGATCCGGCTCTCGCTCGGCGCGGGGCGCGCGCACGTGATCGCGCAGCTGCTCGCCGAAAGCGTGCTCCTGGCGCTCGCGGGAGGTGCGCTGGGCTTGCTTCTCGCCTGGGGGAGCCTGCGCGTGGTGACGCGCGTCGGCGCCGACCAGATTCCGCGCGTCGGCGAGATCGGCCTCGACGCGACGGTGCTCGCCTTCACGCTCGGCGTGGCGCTCCTCACCGGGCTCGCCCTCGGGCTCATGACCGCGCTCAGCACGCCGCTGCGATCGCTCGCCTCGACGGTCGGCGACGCGAGCCGCGGCTCGACCGCCGACCGCGGGCGCAATCGCTTCCACGCCGCGCTCCTGATCGCCGAGATCGCGGCGTCGTTCGTGCTCCTGGTGGCGACCGGCCTGTTGGTCTCGAGCTTCGCGAAGATTCGCGGCGTCGAGCCCGGCTTCCGTTCCGACCATACGTTCGTCGGCTTCCTCACCCTCCCGGCGGAGCGCTATCCGTGGCGCGGCGAGTCGACGGTCAACTTCTACACCCGCCTCTATTACCGGCTGCAGGAGATCCCTGGCGCGAAGCAGGTCGCGCTCTCGGACAACCCGCCGCTTTCGGGCAACAACGGTCAGTCGCCGTACGCGGTGATCGGACGGCCGCTGCCGCCCGCGCCCGAGCGGCCGCTCGCGATCCGCAACCTGATCAGCCCGGGGCGCTTCGCGCTGCTCGGCATCCCGATCAAGGCGGGCCGCGATTTCGACGAGCACGACGGCCCGACGGGCAAGCAGGTGATCATCATCAACGAGGCGATGGCCAAGCAGCTCTTTCCCCACGAGAGCCCGCTCGGCCACACGCTGGTCACCGGCATGATGGGGCTCGAGGCGGAGATCGTCGGCGTCGTCGCCGACACCCATACCGCGAGCCTCACCGCTCCGCCCGATCCCGAGATGTACTATCCGGTCCTCCAGCGGCCGGAGCAGTTCACCGGCATCCTCATCCGCACCGAAGGCGACCCGGCCGCCCTCGTCCAGAGCGTCCGCACCGCGGTCGCCGAGGTCGATCCGGCCGTCGCGCTCACCAACCCCGGGACCCTGCAGCAGATCGTCGACCGGTCGCTCGCCGGGCGGAAGCTGACGATGAACCTGCTGCTCGCCTTCGCCGGACTCGCGCTCCTGCTCGCGAGCCTCGGCGTCTACAGCGTCATGGCCTACTCGGTCGCGCAGCGGCAGGCCGAGATCGGCGTCCGGATGGCGCTCGGTGCGACCGCGGAGTCGGTCCGCAGGATGGTGCTCTCCCAGGGGATGAAGCTCGCCGCCGCCGGCCTCGCGATCGGCCTCGCCGCGGCGCTCGCGGTCACCCGCCTGATGACCGCGCTCCTGTTCGACGTCGGCGCAAGCGATTCGCTCGTCTACCTCGCGATCGGTTCAATCCTCGCGACCGTCACGGCGCTCGCCTGCTGGCTCCCGTCCAACCGCGCCGCGCAGGTCGACCCGGCACGGGCGCTGGAGGCGCGCTAAGGCCGATCGCCCTTGGCCCGAGGGCCAGGGCGCGGCGCGGGTTACGGCGCAAGGTCGAGCCGCATCAGGCCACCGTCGGCGATCGCCGCGAACAGCCGCCCGGGGTGGTAGGGATCGAGGGTGAAGGCGCCGAAGTATCGCCAGCTGGGAAAGCGGCGGCCGAGCGGTTCCCAGCGCCGGCTGGTGGAGTCGTAGCGGAAGATGCCGCGGCGGACCACGCTTAGATAGACGCCGGTCGTGTCGATCTCGATGCCGGAGATCGAATCGTCCGGAAAGTCCTGGCCGAGGGGCTGGAAGGTGGCGCCTCGGTCCAAGCTCTGCCAAACCTGGTCCTGGTTGGCGAGGAGCAGACGATCCGGGTTTTCGGGGTCGATTCGTAGCGCCTGGGGAAGGCTGCCGAAGCCCGTCGGCAGACCCTGGCCGGTCCAGCGCCAGTGGCGTCCGCCGTTGCGGCTTACGGCGAATCGGCCTTCGGCCGCGGCGTAGATCACGTTGGGATCGCGCGGATCCACCGCCAGGGCGCGCAGGTCGGCGAACGCGTTGGCGCCGGTCCAGGTCGCACCGCGGTCGAGGCTGCGGTAGAGCGCAGGCTCGGGGCCGTGGCCGAGGCCGATCGAGGTGATGCCCGCGACATAGACGCGCCGCGGATCGCCCGGCGCGAAGACGGCGACCTTCGCGGTGAAATTCAGGGAACCCGCGGGCGGCTCGGGGACCAGGGTCCGCCAACTCCTGCCGCCGTCGTGGCTGCCGGCCAGGACGTGGCCCACATTGGCCAGCAGGCTGTCTGGGTCGGCGGGATCGACGGCGACCAGCCGGACGTCGCCGACCGAGAACCGGCCGGTGTCGAGCCGCACGACCGGGCCGGTGCCGGAGTCGCGCCAGCCGGCCGCGGTGAGCCGGAAGATGCCGACCCCTCGAAACACGATCTGCGGCCGGGCGCCCCCTACGAGCACCTCGGTCGAAAGCGCCCGGATGCCCCGGCTCGCCGGGGACCAGCTCCGCCCGGAATCCTCCGATCGGAACAGGCCGGCGAGGCCCGCCACGTAGGCGCCGTCGAGCGTTCCGCGCTCGGCCTGGAGCTGGAAGATCGGTAGAGGCGAGCGCTCCGGGTCTCCGCTCTCCGGTCCCGATCGCTCCCACGAGAGGCCACCGTCTTCGCTGCGAAAAACGCCGGCCGGCGTGCCGGCGAGCAGCGTGCCGTCGCCCAACCCCACGAGATCCCAGACGTCGCGGCGCCCGATCGGCAGCGGGGTGAAGCTCGCGCAGAACTCCCGGGCCACGAACGGGCGGCCGTTCGCGGTGAGGTAGAAGGTGTCCGCCTCGGTTTGGCTCCACGCCACGCGGCCGATCGAGATCCAGCGCGGGGGAGTCGGGCAGCGGCTCCACGAACCCCCGAAATCGCCGCTGCGCCAGATCTCGTCCGGCCCGTCTCGGTCAACGGTCAGCGCGACGTGAGCCGGCCGCCGGGGATCGAAGGCGACGAAGGCGACCGAGCTTCCAGGGAAGGCCGCCAGGCGCCAGGCGTCCCCCCGGTCCGTGCTGGTGAACAGGCCGTTGCTCGTGGCGAGCAGAAGGTGCGTGCTCTGGCTTGGATCGACCGCGAGACCCAGAGAAAAGCGGCTCGAGAGGTCGAGCCCGGTCTCGATCGGCACGAAATGACTTCCGCCGTCGCGGCTGCGCCACAGGCGCTCGGAGTCGCCGATACGGGTGCGGAAATAGACGGTCTCTCCGTCGTCGAGGTCCGCGGCGAGCGGGACGGCGAGATCGGCCGACGCGCCCGACCCCGCAGTGATCCAGGGCAAGGGGGTCCAGTGGTCCCCACCATTCATGCTGGCGAAGCCCAAACCGCCGAACGTGCTGCCGTAGAGCCGGCCCGGCTCCGCGCCGGCTTGGACGAAGAAGAGATTGCCCCCGAAAGGACCCGCCGGGCGCCAGATCGGGTCGTCGTCTCCGGCCGCGCCGCATAGCAGAGTGGCGGCAACGGCGATCCCCGCGATCCTCGAGACTTTGGCGACTCGGATCCCTCTCCCGATCGGCGCGTTCCCGAGGAGCAACCAAGATTTCCGGACGCCCTCATTCCACACGTTCCACGGTAAGACCATGTCCTCTCCTCGCGCCGATCGTTCGAAGGCTTCGTTCAATTTCTACGATCGGCAGCTCGGAGGCGTCAACGCCCCGGGGACGAGCGCGACGGGGCGTGGGACGGACCTCTCCGAACCCTCCGCGGATCGACCCCTTCAACAGTCCGAGAGCGTCTTTGGTGGCCAGGCCGCGCGGAGCGCCTGGAGGACGGCGGCGACGTCGATCGCCTCCTGGGCGATCGCCCCGGCGACGGGGGAGAGCCAGCCCGCCGCGGCGATCGCCATGCCGACGGCCGACAGGGCCATGCCGCCGATCGCCGACAGAAGCGCGATCGAGCGCATCCGCGCGGCGACGTGCAGCAGCTCGTCCACCCGGCCGAGGGAGCTGTCGAGGATCACCGCGCCCGCCGCCTCGGCGGTGACGTCGCTGTTCTTGCCGAACGCGATGCCGACGGTCGCGGTCGCGAGCGCCGGGGCGTCGTTGATGCCGTCGCCCAGGAACAGCGTCGGCGCCCGCTCGGTCTCGGCGCGGGTGATCGCCACCTTCTCCTCCGGCGATTGCGAGGCGTGGACCTCGCGGATGCCGACCTGCTCGGCGAGGTAGCGGACCTCCTCCTCCCGGTCGCCCGAGACCAGGAGGACGCGGTCGAAGCGATGGTGCGGCGCGAGGTGGCGGATGAACGCCGCGCCGTCGTGCCGCGGCGTGTCGCGGAAGCGGAGGAGCGCCGCCGTGCGACCGTCGCTCCGCACGACGCATTCGAGCCCGCCGGTTCCCGCGGGCAGCGCGGCGGCCGCCGTCGGATCGACCTTCGCGAGGCCGCTCCGGCTGCCGACGTGGAGAGTTCGTCCGGAGACCGTTCCTTCGAGCCCTTCGCCCGCCCGCTCGCCGATCGCGGTCGCCGGGGCGAGCGCGAGTCCCCGCGCCTTCGCGGCGTCGAGCACGGCGCCCGCGAGCGGATGGCGCGAATAGCGCTCCAGGCTCGCCACGTCGGCGAGCACGGCGTCGGCCGAGAAGCCGCCGAGCGGCACGACCTCGACCAGCCGCGGCTGGCCGTAGGTGAGCGTGCCCGTCTTGTCGAAGATCGCCGTCCGGCAGGTGGAGATCCGTTCGAGCACCGCCGGGTCTTTGATGATGATGCCGCGCTTGGCCGCGAGCGAGATCGAGCCGATGATCGCGACCGGGATCGCGATCAGCAGCGGGCAGGGGGTTGCGACGACCAGGACGGCGAGGAATCGCGTCGTCTCGCCCGAGATCGCCCAGGCCGCCACGGCGATCGCCACCGCGAGCGGCGTGTAGATCGCGCCGAGCTGGTCGCCGAGCCGCCGCAGCCGCGGGCGCCGCTGCTCGGAGGCGCGCATCACCTCCATGATCTTCGCGTAGCGCGAATCGACCGCCTTCTTGGCCGCGCGGATCACCAGCACGCTGTCGCCGTTGACCGCGCCCGAAAGCACGCTCGATCCGGGGGTCTTTTCGATCCGGTAGGGCTCGCCGGTGAGGTACGACTCGTCCATCGAGCCGTGCCCCTCTTCGACCTCGCCGTCCACCGGGCAGATCTCGTGCGGGAAGACCACCAGCTGGTCGCCGATCGCCACCTCGGCGAGCTCGACGTCCTCGATCTCCTGGCTCGGCTGGCTCTCCATACCGGCCTCCCGGGCCGCCCGGCGATGGGCGAGCGCGGGCATCCGTTTCGCGAGCGCTTCGAGCACCGACGAGGCGCTCCGCACCGCGAACGCTTCGAGCGCCTGACCGCCCGAGAGCATCAGGACGACGAGAGTGCCCGCGAGGTATTCGCCGAGCAGCAGCGCCGTCACGATCGAGATCCCCGCGAGTAGGTCCGAGCCGAACTCGCGCCGCAGCGCCTGGCGGAGCAGCGTCCAAACCAACGGCGCGCCGCCGAGCGCCAGGGCCGCGAGGAGGGGGAAGTCGAAGCCGTGGATCGCGGTTCCGCCGCCTTCCCAAACCACGGCCGAGCCGAGGCGCGAGAACCCGAAACGGAGCACGAGGTGCGCCCCGATCGCTACGAGCGCAAGCCCCGCGATCCGTGCTTCGCGCGAGCCCAAGATCGATTGGCGAAGCGAGCGGCCGGTCATTGGCAACAAAGTATCCGACAACCGGGAAGCGGAGGCCACCCGGCGGGGGATCCCCAAGGCGCCCTATGGATTCGCAGAACGGAGGCGCCGAAGATGCGACCGCAACGGAAACCCGCCGGCTCCTGGCTCGTAGGGACGGCCATGCGTACCTTGCCCGCCCTCGCCCTCCTGTCCATCCTGCCCCTCGCCGCCTGTGCGAGCGCCGCTCGCCACTCGAACGACGCCCCGTCGCTCGGAGAGCCCACCACCTCGACCCTCTACCGCGAAATCGCGGCGGGCGACGCGAAGCTCACCGCCGCCTTCGACCGACACGACGCCCCGGCGCTCATGGACCTGTTCGACGAAGAACTCGAGTTCTTCCACGACAAGGGCGGCCTCCAACGCTACGCGGACGTCGAGCGAGGCTTCTCGAACCTGTTCTCCCAGAACAACGGCATCCGCCGCGAGCTGATCCCGGGCACCCTCCGCGTCTTTCCGATCGCCAACTATGGAGCCGTCGAGCTCGGCCGGCACCGCTTCTGCCACGTGGAAAACGGCCACGACGACTGCGGGACCTTCGAATTCGTCCAGGTCTGGCGCCAGGCGAACGGCGAGTGGAAGATCACGCGCGTCGTGAGCTACGGGCACTGAGGGGCCTTTCAACTCTCCGCCCAGGGGGCCAGCTCGTCACGGCAAGAGCGCCCAGGAAGCCGTTCCTGGGAGCGCCGGCGGCCCCGCCGGCATTCGAAGCGCCGACCGCTGGCGTCACGACAGTGGCGGCGAGGCCGCACTTTCAAAAAACAACGGCCGGGAGAGGTATGCCCCCTCTCCCGGCCTGGAACGCCGGATCAGGCCTCGGCGTTCACGGACGGTACTTCACTGCCCACAGACTGCTGGACCTGCGCACCCTTCGGCTTGGCCTTCGCCGCGGAGCTCCGGCGCCGCATGTCCAGCGGGCGGATGCCGAGGCGGACCAGCTCGGGGTTCTTGAGGCCCAGGTGTGCCCGGAGGTGGGTTTTGAGCAGGGTGGCGTTCTCCGACACCTTGCGCGCCAGGTCCTGTCGCTTCTTGGCGAGGGTGTGCGCCTCGCCGATGAGGTCCTGGATCCGGTGCGCCATGGCGGCGAGCTCGGCGGTCGAGACTTTGAGCTCCGCGTGAAGGTCCTGGGCGGCCGGCACGGCGCCGATCAGCGGCTCCGAGTTGGCGACCAGGGTGGTCCAACGCTCCGTCTTACCAGCGTACGAATCGGGCATGATGCCCTCCTTGTCGAAACGTGCGGGCCGAGGGTGGCCGGCACGGTGAAGCACGGTGAAACCGCTCCCGGACGAGGCACGCCCCGGCTCGCTTCCGAGTCTCGCGACAGGCCTCGTTTCGCCTTCTCCAGAGACGATAGACGGCAAAATCCGAGAAGTCGAGCAAATCGGGGGAAAAGCCGAAAATTCTTTCGGCCCCCGACGACCGCCGGTTGCGTGAGGGCGAGTCTCGGGCAGATTTGCCGCTCCTCGACCCGGGAGGATGGGCACTTGGGTCGCGCTATCCTACGTCTTCGTGATCGCGAACGAAGAGAGCGCTGGCGACGGTGCACGCGCCTACCGCCTGCCGGAGCTGTTCGGCCGCGCGATCGCGCTCGCGAGGTACGCGCTCGCGGCGATCGAGCGCATGGCGGCGATCGGGCTGGGGGCGTCGGTCGGCGGCCAGAAGGCGCGTTTCGCTCTCGATGTGGCGAGCTGGATGCCGCCGACGGCGGGGCGGGGCGACGGCTTTCCTTAGATCCCGGGGGAACCGAGCTGGATGGCGACCGAGTCGGCTCGGCGCTTCCGAAGGAACCGTTGCCGGGCGACGGGCGAAGCGTGCGGCTCCGTTTCGCGACCCCCGTGCGGCTGCTCGACCGCAAGCGGGTGGTGCCGCCCGACCGGCCGCGAGGTCTCGCCTTCGCGATCCTCCGGCGGATGTTGGAGCTGGCGCACTTCCATCAAGAGGGCGCGGCGATCGACTGGACCTTCAAACTGCTGCTGGAGCACGCCGCCATGCTCGACGCCGACGCGAGCGACCTCCGTTTCCTCCGACGTCGAGCGGTACAGCCAGCGCCAGCAGGCGCACACGCCGCTCGGCGGCTACGTGGGGAGTCTCATCCTCCGAGGAGTTCTCGAACCGCTCGCGCCTCTCCTGCGCGCGGGCGAGGTGATCCACGTCGGAAAGGGAACGGTGTTCGGCCTCGGGCGGTATCGGATCGAGGCGGCGTAGGGCGTCGGAGCGGCAGCTGGAGAGGGAGTTTGAAGGAGGTCCAACGCTCCGTCTTTCCAGCGTACGAACCGGGCGGATGCCTCCTTGCCTGTTCCCCCGCGCGGGACCCCTGGTCCTTCGCGAAGGAACGTTGATCCTTCCCGCGGGAACGTTGATCCTTCCCGCGGGAACGCTGATCCTTCGCGCGGGAGCGTTGGTCCTTCGTGCGGGAGCGTTGGTCCTTCGTGCGGGAGCGTTGGTCCTTCGCGAAGGAACGTTGATCCTTCGTGCGGGAGCGCTGGTCCTTCGCGAAGGAACGTTGATCCTTCGTGCGGGAGCGCTGGTCCTTCGCGCGGGAGCGTTGGTCCTTCCGGGAAGGAGCGCTGATCCCGGGCGCGGGAGCGGCGAGCGAGGACTACCCGTTCGGGCTTGTCCAGACTTGAGGAAGGCCCCTTAGAATTTCGCCCGGATTCCGAGAGGTTGTCGATGTCCAAGACGAGACAGTCGCACGGCCGGGCCAGCGGGTGACCGGGGCTCCGGCACGACCGCGGGAAGGGCGAGCGCCTCTCGTCCTCTTCGGTTTCGCCCACGCCTGCCTGGTCGCGGCGGCGGGGATGGCCCTCGCCTCGCTCGAGTCCTTCGCCGGGTTTTACTACCAGCCGCGCCTGCTCGCGATCGTCCACCTCGCCGCCCTCGGCTGGGTCGGCTCGTCGATCCTCGGCGCCCTCGGTTCGCTCGCTCCGAGGGTGTTGCGCATCGACCCGTCGCCGCGGAAGGGAGACGGCTGGGCGGTCACGGCCTGGATCCTCGGCGTGGTCGGCCTCGCGAGCCACATGGCGATCCATGAGCCGTACGGGCTGATCAGCTCGGCGCTCTGCGCGTTCTTCGGTGGCGGGTGGTTCGTCGGGCGGTTTTTCCGGCGCCTCTCCGGCGGGAGGATGCCGCCGGGAGTACGGGTCGGCCTGCGGCTCGCCTGCGCCAACTATTTCCTCGCCACGGGGCTCGGGCTCCTGATGTCGATCGACAAGTTGGTCGACGTCGTCCCGGGCGACGTCCTGACGCCGGTCGCCGCCCACGCGCATCTCGCGGCACTCGGCTGGGCGGTGCTCACGGCGCTCTCGATGGCCGAGGTGATGCTGCCGATGCTGCTGCCGGCGGTCCCGCTCGCGCGCGGGTTCACGGCGGTCGCCCTCACTGTCGAGGCCGGCGTACTCTCGATCGCGCTCGGGATCGCCACGGGAGCGGGGGCTTTTGCCGGCGCGCTCCTCGCCACGGCCGGAGGGCTCGGTTTCCTGCTGCGGATCGGCTGGATGTTGCGCCGCGGGCTCCGGCCCGGGCCGCGGCGATTCCGACCGAACCTCGCCCGAGCCCAGGCGCTCGCGGCGTTCGCCTGCTTCGGAGCCTCGATGGGGATCGGCCTCGCTCTCGCCCGGCCCGGAGCCCCGGAGGAGTCGGTGCGCTGGGCGGTCGCCTACGGCGTCTTCGCCCTGATCGGATTCCTGGGCCAGCTCGTCGCGGCGGTGGCGGGGGAGCTGTTGCCCTCCGAGCTCTGGATCCGCCGCTTCGGCGCGGGTCAGGTTCTAGGTCCGCCGCCGCCCGTCGCCTGGGTCTCGTCGGTCGCCCGCTGGTGCTCCGCTCTCGGCCTCGGGCTCGCGCCGCCTCTGCTCGCCCTCGGCAGTGCGTTCGACTCCTCGGCGGCGATCACCACTGGCGCGATCGTCTACCTGATCGGTGCGCTCGGCCAGGGGGCATCGTTCGTGCGGCTGTTTCGTCCGCCGCGGGAGGTGATTCAGGCTTAGTTGAGCTCCGAAGTCCGCAGCCTGGAGGTTGGTTCGTAGAGGGCTTCACTTCAGAACCGCTTCGTCGGTGATCCCGGCGTCAAACTCGGCGACGTAAGCGACTTGATGGCCCTCGTTTCGGAGGCTGGCGACGATCTGGCCATCCACGCTTTCGTCTGCAACCAGCTTCATGCCGCTCGATCAGGAATCGGGTAGACGATATCAGCTCGAAGGCTTCGAGCAGCGAATGCGATGGCTTCAAGCACCGCCTCCCGGGTGAGTCGAGGATGCGCCTGGACGATCTCCTCGATCGACTCGCCAGACGCGAGCTTGTCGAGAATCAGTTCCACGGTCAGACGGGTTCCCGCCACGACCGGCTTTCCCATCATGATCGAAAGATTGGATTGAATCAGGCTGCTCATGGCTTTCTCCTCGCGGGCATCATAGCGTGGAGCCCTGGCCCCTGCCCCCCTCACCCCTCCCGCAGAAAGAACGCCAACTCCTCCAAATGAATCCGTAGATCGACGTTCTTGACCGGCACGCCCGGGCGGCCTTGGACGCGCTCGGGGGCGAAGTTGAGGACTCCGCGGACTCCCGCGTCGGCGAGGGCTTCGTAGTTCGCCTGGGCGGCTCCGGAGGGGACGGCGAGGACTCCGATCTCGGCTTTGGTGCGGGCGATGACTGCGGGGAGGTCTCCGGCGGGCTCGACGGTGACGTCTCCGACCTGGCGGCCGACCTTTGCGGCGTCGTTGTCGACTCCCGCGACGACGCGGAACGCCCCTGAGTTGAAGCCGAGATAGCGGGAGAGCGCGCTGCCGAGGTTGCCCATGCCGACCACGACGATCGAATGATCGCGGTTGAGCCCGAGCAGGTCGTTCAGACGCTGGCAGAGAAGGTCCACCTCGTAGCCGACGCCGCGGATGCCGAACTCACCGAATTGGGCGAGGTCTTTGCGGATCTGGGCGGCGGAGAGGTGGTAGCGCCGCGCGAGCTCTTGGGAGGAGATGCGGCGGATGCCCGCATCCTGCACCTGGCGCAGGACGCGGAGATAGACGGAGAGACGATTGAGGGTGAGAGGGGAGACGTCCTCGCGATCGACGAGAGGGATCGGCACTCTGTTACGTCCAAGGGCCTAGGGCGTCCAGGACGACCCGAGCACCCATTCGAGCAGGCGGGTCGGCCAGAGGCCGAGCACCAGCACGCCGAGCGCCGCGAGCAGCGCCGCCGCGCGGCCCCAGCCGTCGATCAGGAGGCCGGATCCTTCCGTGGCGCCGGCCGTGCGCGCCTCGGGCTTCATATAGAGCGTGTAGACGACGCGGAGGTAGTAGACGACGCCTACCAGGCTCGCGAGCACGCCGACGACCGCGAGGCCCCAACGGCCGTCCGAGACCGCGTTCAGGAACACCACGTACTTGCCGAAGAAACCGAAGGTCGGCGGGATGCCGGCGAGCGAGAACATGAACAGAGCGAGGCAACCGCCGAGCAGGGGATACCGGAAGCCGAGCCCGGAAAGCTCCGAGATCTGATGCTGCTCGCCCGCGCGGGCGTAGAGCAGCGAGATCACCGCGAACGCGCCCGAGGTCATCAGGACGTAGGAGAGCAGGTAGACCGCGACCGGTCCGACCGAGTTCGCGCTCGGCACCACCAGGGCGAGCAGCACGTAGCCCATGTGGGCGATGCCCGAGTAGGCGAGCATGCGCTTGACGTCGCGCTGGACCAGGGCGAACAGGTTGCCGACGATCATCGACGCGACCGAGAGGAACGCGACGATTCCGGACCAGCGCCCGATCGTCTCGGGATTCGAGGCCGCGACCTGGAGCAACCGGAGGAACACCATCGCGCTCGCAACCTTCGGCGCCACCGAAAGGAAGGCGACGAACGGCGTCGGCGCGCCCTGGTAGGTGTCCGGCGACCAGGCGTGGAAGGGGACCAGGCTCATCTTGAAGCCGAATCCGGCGAGCACCAGCAGCAGGCCGAGGCTCGGCAGGATCGGGAACTTCTCGGAGAGCGAGAACGCGGCGCCGATCTGGTCGAGCCGGGTGCTACCCGTCTCGCCGTAGAGCAGGGCGATGCCGAGCAGGACGAAGGCCGAGACGAGCGCTCCCATCAGGAAGTACTTGATCGCCGCCTCGGTGCCGATCTCGATCCGCCGGTGGTACGCGGCGAGCGCATAGAGGCAGATCGACAGCAGCTCGAGCGCCAGGAAGATCGTCAGCAGCTCCGTCGCGCGGAGGAGCAGCAGCGCGCCGCAGGCGCTCCAGAGCAGCAGGGCGTGGTATTCGCCGGAGAGGATTTTCTCGCGCCGGAGGTAGCTCTGCGAGGCGAGGAGACAGATGCCGGTCGAGAGCAGCACGGCGAACGCGAAGGCGCGCGCCGGAGCGCTCCAGTCGAGGGCGCCGAGCCAGCTGGTCGAGAAATCGGGCACCTGGCCGAAGCCCCAGATCGCTCCGCCGACCACGGCGAGGGAGATGCCGGTGAACGCCCTACGGAGTGAGGGAAGCAATGCCTCGAGCAGCAGCAGCAGCACGCCGCCGCCGGCCAGGATCATTTCGGGGGTGAGGCTCGCGAGGTCGTGAGCGTTCATCGTCCCGCTCCATCCTGGTTTGAGGTTTCGTCGGCGCTCGTCGCGGCGTCGCCGGCTCCGTCGGGAGAGTCCGGCGCCGCGACGCTGGCGTCGGCTTCGGGATTCGGTTCGGCGATCGTCATCGCGGCGGCAGCGCGCAGGGCGGGCTCCTGCGGCGCCGGCTCGGCGGCGCGGGCGTGGAAATCGGCGAGCAGGGATTCGAGCGCCGGTCGGCTGGGGGCGAGGAAGGCGTTCGGCGCGACGCCGATCCAGACCATCAGCACGCCGAGCGGCAGGAGAGCCAGGAGCTCGCGGGCCGAGAGGTCGCGGAGCCCCTTGTTCTCGTCCTTGGTGAGCGGGCCCCAGAGCGTCAGGTAGAGCATCTTGAGCAGGTAGACCGCCGCGAGCACGACGCCGAAGGCGGCCGCGACCGTCGGCCAGGGGATCGTCCGGTACGACCCGAGGAGGATCAGGAACTCGCCCGCGAAACCGTTCAGCGCGGGGAGCCCGACCGAGGCGAGGGTCGACAGGACGAGCCAGAAAGAGAAGACCGGGATCACCGCTGCGAGGCCGCCGAACTCGTCGAACTTCTTCGTGTGCCGGCGGTCGTAGAGCATGCCGACGAGCAGGAAGAGCGCGCCGGTCGACAGGCCGTGGTTCACCATCTGGAGGAGCGCGCCCTGCCAGGCGACCAGGTCGAGCGCGAGCAGGCCGAGCATGACGAAGCCGAGGTGGGCGATCGAGGAGTAGGCGACCAGCTTCTTCATGTCGACCTGCACCCAGGCGACGAGCGCGCCGTAGAGGATGCCGATCAACGCGAGGGCGACCAGCCAGGGCTGCGCCCGCTCGCTCGCCTGCGGAAAGAGCGGCAGCGCGAAGCGGAGGAAGCCGTAGGTGCCGAGCTTGAGCAGGATGCCGGCGAGGATCACCGAACCGCCCGTGGGCGCCTCGACGTGGGCGTCGGGCAACCAGGTGTGGAACGGGAACATCGGCACCTTGATCGCGAAGGCGAGCGCGAACGCCGCGAACAGCCAGCCTTGGGAGGCGAGCGGCAGGTCGAGCCGGAGGAGGTCCGTGTAGGCGAAGCTCCAGGCGCCCGCGACCTGCTTGTAGGTGAACGCGAGCCAGAGGATCGCGACCAGCATCAGAAGGCTGCCCGCCATGGTGAACAGGAAGAACTTGACCGCCGCGTAGATTCGCCGCTCGCCACCCCAGATGCCGATGATCAGGTACATCGGGATCAGCATCACTTCCCAGAAGAGGTAGAAGACGAACAGATCGTAGGCGAACAGGGCGCCGAGGATGCCGGTGGTCAGGCACAGGAACGCCGCCGCGAACGTGCGCCAGTGCTTCTCGATCCCTTTCCACGAGGCGAGGAAGACGATCGGCAGCAAGAGCAGCGTGAGCATCGCGAGCGGCATCGAGATGCCGTCGATGGCCAGGTCGTAGCGGATGCCGTAGGCCGAAATCCACGGGAGTCCGGCGGGGGAGCCCTCGACTCCGGGGACGTCGCGGAACAGCGGGAATCCGCCCCCCGGGACCCAGCGGGCGGCGACGTAGGCGACGCCGAGCGCGAGCTCGAGGAGGGAGACCAGGAGGGCATAGATCTTCGTCGCCTTCGCGTTCCCCTTGGGCAGCAGGAGGAGCGGAAGGCAGGCCGCCGCCGGCAGGAACACCAGCCGGGTCAGCGAGTCGCCGAGGAGGAGATCGAGAAAGGTCGTCATCGTCAGCGCAGGATCCACCAGAAGAGGCCGAGAACCCCGAGGAAGAAGTAGAGGGCGTAGCTACGGACGTTGCCCGTGGTCGAAAGCCGGCCCCCTTCGGCGGTGAGCTCGGTCGCCCAGGCGAGCGCGCGCACCGAGCCGTCGACGATGGTGTCGTCGAAGCCCTTCCAGAGGAAGCGGGAGAACGCGCCGAGCGGTTGGACGATCAAGCGGTCGTAGATCTCGTCGACCCAGTACTTGCGGTCGAGCAGGCGGTAGAGCGCGGGGAAGCGCTTCGCCCAGGCCTCGCCGCCGAACTGACCGCCGCCGTAGAGCTTGAAGGCGTAGGCGATGCCGAACAGGCCCGCGGCGACCGAGGCGAGGAGCAGCAGCCACTCGGTCGAGGCCGCCATCTCGTGATGCTCGGCCGCTTCGGGGTAGTGGGCGATCACCGGCGACAGGAAGTGGTGGAAGGCGTTGCCGCCGCCGAGCAGCTCGGGGATGCCGACCCAGCCGGAGCCGATCGCGCCGACCGCGAGGATCAGGAGCGGCACCGTCATCACCCAGGGCGACTCGTGGAGGTGATGCTCCTGCTCGTGGGTTCCGCGGAACTTGCCGAAGAAGGTCATCGCCACCGCGCGCACCATGTAGAACGCGGTGAGGCCGGCGGTGAACAGGCCGACCGCGAACAGCCCCCAGTGGCCGGTCGCCGCGGTGTTGTGCAGGATCTCGTCCTTGGAGAAGAAGCCGGCGAGGCCCGGCACGCCCGCGATCGCGGCGGTGCCGATCGCGAAGGTCCAGAAGGTGATCGGCATGAACTTGCGCAGGTTGCCCATGTGGCGCATGTCCTGATCGCCGCCCATCGCGTGGATCACCGAGCCCGAGCCCAAGAAGAGGAGCGCCTTGAAGAACGCGTGAGTGCCGAGGTGGAAGACCGCCGCCGTGTACGCCCCGAGGCCCGCGGCGAGGAACATGTAGCCGAGCTGCGAGACGGTCGAGTAGGCGAGCACCTTCTTGATGTCGTTCTGAACCAGGCCGATCGAGGCGGCCATGATCGCGGTCGCCGCGCCGACGATCGCGACGAACGTGCCGATCTCCGGGGCGAGCTGGTAGATCGCGTTCGAGCGCACCACCATGTAGACGCCCGCCGTCACCATGGTCGCCGCGTGGATCAGGGCGGAGACGGGGGTCGGGCCGGCCATCGCGTCCGGGAGCCAGACGTAGAGCGGGATCTGCGCGCTCTTGCCCATCGCGCCGATGAAGAAGCAGAGGGCGACGAAGGCGGCGAAGCTCAAGCCGAGGCGATAGGGCTCGTGGAGCGCCTCGGGCGCCGAGATCACCGCCGGGAAGACCTTGGAGTAGGTGAGCGAGCCGTACTTGGCGGCGATCGCGAACATCCCGGTGAGGAACGCGAAGTCGCCGATCCGGTTGACGATGAACGCCTTGCGCCCGGCCTGCGGCGGGAACGCCTGATCGAAGTAGAAGCCGATCAGGAGGTACGAGCAGAGCCCCACGCCTTCCCAGCCGACGAACATGACCAGGAAGTTGTTGCCCAGGATCAGCAGCAGCATCGCGCCCATGAACAGGTTCAGGTAGGCGAAGTAGCGGCGGTACCCGGGCTCGTGGCTCATGTAGCCGGCCGAGTAGACGTGGATCCAGAAGCCGACGAAGGTGACGATGAACAGCATCACCGTCGACAGCGGATCGAGCAGGAAGGCGATCGGAATCGTGAACGTGCCGGCGGTCCAGCTCCAGAGCGTCTGCTCGTAAGGGGCCGGGTTGACGCCGTGGAGGTACTGCCAGATCGCCGCGAGCGCCACCAGCATCGAGACGCCGGGGAAGCCCACGCCGATCAAGGTCGCGGTCGACTTCGGCGCCTTCGGTCCGTACAGGCAGATCAGGCCGTTGAGCGCGGCGCCCGCGATCGGCAAGGCGGGCACGAGCCAGAGGAGGTCGAGAGGTTGCATCGGCTTTAGGTTTCCTCGGTCCTACCAGCGCATCAGGTTCAGGCGGTTGACGTCGATCGTGCGGCGCTGGCGATAGACCGCGATGAACAGTCCGAGGCCGACGGCGGCCTCGGCGGCGGCGACCGCCATGACGAACAGCACCATGATCTGCCCGGTGCGCTCGCCGAGGAGCCGCGAGTAGCCGACCAGGGCCACGTTGACGGCGTTGAGCATCAGCTCGATCGAGAGGAAGACGCCGATGCCGTTACGGCGGGTGAGCGCGCCCGCGACGCCGATCGCGAACAGCAGGGCCGCGAGGATCAAAAACCAGGAGACCGGCACGGGTTGGGCGAAGCTCACGGCTCTACCTCCGAGGCGCCCGCGTCGGCTGCGGTCGTCGCATCGCTGGCCGCAGGGGGGCGCCGGGCGACCACCGTCGCCGCGACGACCGCCACCAGGAGCAACAGGCCGACGATCTCGAACTGCAGCAGGTAGCGGGTGAAGAGATCGCGGGCGAGCTCGCGGACCGAGACGAACTCCTCGGACAGCGCGCCCGCCGTGCGGACCCGGGTCGCCCGATAGACCAGCGGCACGACGAGCCCGACGAACGCGCCCGCGCCGAGGAGGGCGAGCCAGCGGTGGACCGTCTGGCCCTCCTGCTGGTGCTCTTCCCGCGAGATGTTCAGCAGCATCAGGACGAACAGGAACAAGACGACGATCGCCCCGGCGTAGACCAGAACCTGGAGGGCGCCGATGAACGGCGCGCCGAGCAGGACGAACATCACGGCGAGCGAGAACAGGGTGACCACCAGGCTCATGGTCGCGTAGACCGGGCTCCGGTGGGTCACGACCATCAGCGCCGAGCCGAGGGCCACCGCGGCGAACAGCAGGAAGATCGCGACTTCCATCTATCGAACCTCCGGGAACCAGCCGGCGAGCGTCGCGATCGCGACGAGCAGGAAGTTCAGGAGCGCGAGCGGCAGGAGCACCTTCCAACCGAGCCGCATGAGCTGGTCGTAGCGGAACCGCGGGAAGGTCCAGCGGACCCAGACGTAGAAGAGCATGAAGAGCGCGACCTTACCCAACAGCACCGAGAGCCCGACGATGGCGCCGAGCCAGCCGGTGAGATGAACGCCGGGGAGCGTCCAGCCGCCGAAGTAGAGCGTCACGGCGAGCATCGACAGGGCGGTCATCGAGATGTACTCGCCCATGAAGAAGGTGGCGAAGCGCATCGCGCCGTATTCCGTGTGGAAGCCCGCGATCAGCTCGGACTCGGCCTCGGGCAGGTCGAACGGCAGGCGGTTCGTCTCGGCGAACATGGCGACGAGAAAGACCAGGAAACCGATCGCCTGCGGGAGCACCATCCAGACGTGCTGTTGCTGGTAGGCGACGACGTCCGGCAGGTAGAACGAGCCGGCGGGGATCAGCGCCGCGAGCACCGCCACGGTGAGCGCGAGCTCGTAGCTGATCAGCTGCGCCGAGGCGCGGATGCCGCCGAGCAGCGAGAACTTGTTGTTCGAGGCGTAGCCCGCGGTGATCAAGCTGTAGACGCCGAGCGAGCTGAGCGCGAGGAAGATCAACACCCCCGCGCCGCCGGTCGAGACGATCATCGGTACGGTCTTGCCGTTCACCGTGAGATCGGGGCCGAACGGGATCACGACGTAGGTCGAGAGCGCGGGCAGGAGCGCGAGCGCGGGCGCCATCAGGTAGAGCGGCTTGTCGGCGCCGGCCGGCGTCACGTCCTCTTTGAACATGAACTTGACCGCGTCGGCGACGCCCTGGACGAGCCCGAGCGGCCCGAGGCGGTTGGGGCCCGGGCGGTCCTGCATGAACGCGCTCATACGGCGCTCGACCCAGAGCATGATCGGCGCGACGCCCAGGATGAAGATCCCGAGCATCAGGGCCATCTTGGCGGCGGTGGCGAGGAGATCGAACGACATCGTGAGCGCCCCCCTAGCCCTGCGCCTCGGACGTTGCCGATGCGGCCGACGTTGCCGCGGCCGGTTCGCCGGGCAGCTGCGCGCCGGACGGTGGAATGCCGCCGAATTGGAGCCCCGAAAGATCCGGCGACGACGCCGCCATGCGGTCGAACGCCGCGGCGGGGGAGAGGCCGCCCCACGCCGGATCGAAGCGGGCGAGCAGATCCGAGAGGACCTCGACGCCGCTCCGCACCTGGGCCGCCGCGGGGAACGCGGCGCGGAAGCGCTGCACCCGGCGCTGCGAGTTGACGAAAGTGCCTTCCTTCTCGGCGTGGGTGGCGATCGGCAGGGCGATGTCCGCCGCGCGCGCGAGGGGCGAGTCGGCCCACGAGAAGACGATCAGGAAGCTCGCCTGGCGGAGGCGCGCGACGGCTTCCTCGTCCCAGGCCGCCGCGCCGAAGTCGCCGTCGGTGACGACCAGCGTCGCGCAACGTGAGGCGCCGTCGCCCGCGAGGAGATCCTTGGAGGAGAGCGCTCCCGGCCGCGCGCCGAGCCCCGCGATCTCCGCGCCGCGCCGGTTCGGGGCCGCCTCGCGCCCGTAGACGCCTCCCTGCGGGTTCGGAATCCGCCGCTCGGGGAACGGATCGACCGCGATCGACCGGTGCGGGGTGCCGAGCAGGTCGCAGAGCTGGGCGAACAGATAGGCCTCTTCGGTGGTGAGCTGGCCGGAGCCGAGGATCGCCGTCGCCCCCTCGGCGCTGCGGCTGCGCAGTCGCTGGTGGACCGCGTCGAGCGCCTCTTTCCAGGTCACGGCGTTCCCGTTCACGCGCGGGGCGGTGAGGCGCGGCCGGTCGCGGTACTTCTCCCAGCTCGCGCGGCCGTCGTCGCACATCCAGTAGTCGTTGACCTCGGGGTTGGTCCGCGGCTTGTAGCGGCGGATCTTGCCGCGCCGGTGCTCGATCGTGATGTTGCAGCCGGCGTCGCAGCCGGCGCAGATCGAGGGCTTCTTGTCGAGGTTGAAGACGCGCTCGGCGAAGCGGAAGCGGGTCGACGTGAGGGCGCCCACCGGGCAGACGTCGACGACACAGGTGGCGAGCGGGTTCGACAGCTCGCGGCCGGGGAAGACGCCGATCTCGGCGCGCGAGCCGCGGTTGAAGAAGCCGAGCTCGCTCGTCCCGGCGATCTCGTGGGTGAAGCGGACGCACCGGGTGCACTGGATGCACCGGTTCATGTTCAGGAGGACGTTCGCGCCGAGCGGGATCCGCTCGCGGCCCGGGTAGGTCCGCTTGTCGTCGAACTCGAACCGCGAGTAGGCGACGCCGTGCTTGAACGAGTAGTCCTGCAGACCGCACTCGCCGGCCTGATCGCAGATTGGGCAGTCGAGAGGGTGGTTGATGAGCAGGAACTCCATCATCCCCTTCTGCGCCTCACGGACCTCCGGCGTGTCCGTGCGGACCACCATGCCGTCGGCGACCGGGGTGGAGCATCCGGCTTGCAGCTTCGGCATCTTGCGGCCGTTCATCTCCACCTCGACCATGCACATGCGGCACTGGCCGACGACGGAAAGGCGCGGGTGGTAGCAGTAGTGGGGGACCTGAACGCCGACCTTGGCGGCGGCCTCGACCAGGTTGGTGCCCGGTTCGACCTCGACGCTGCGATCGTTGATCGTGACTTTCGGCATGCGGGTTCTTTCTCGCTCTTCTTCCGAATCCCCGGATCAGGCGGCGGCGAAGTAGCGGCGCACGGGAACCGGGCAGGCGTGCTCGCGGATGTGCTGTTCGATCTCGTCGCGGAACTTCTCGACCAGCGAGCGGACCGGCCCGACCGCCGCGTCGCCGAGCGCGCACAGCGAATTGCCGCCGACGTTCTTCGACACGGAGTAGAGCAGGTCGCCGTCGTTCGGATGGCCGTGGCCGGACTCGATCCGGTGGAGGATGATCTCCATCCAGTTCGTTCCCTCGCGGCACGGGGTGCACTGGCCGCACGACTCGTGGGCGAAGAACTTCGCGAGGCGGGTGGCCGCGCGGACCATGCAGGTGGTCTCGTCCATGACGATCACCGCCGCCGAGCCGAGCATCGAGCCGGCCTTGGCGAGGGTGTCGAAATCCATTTTGAGGTGCGACTCGGACGCTTTGAGGATCGGAGCCGAGGCGCCGCCGGGGATGAACGCCTTGAGCGTTCCGCCGCGGTACATGCCGCCGCAGACCTCGAGCAGCTCGTCGAACGTGACGCCGATCGGCAGCTCGTAGGTGCCGGGCTTCTCGACGTGGCCGGAGACGGCGTAGAGCTTCGGGCCGGTGTTGCGCTCGTCGGTGCCGATCCCTTTGAACCAGGCGGCGCCGCGGCTGATGATGTGCGGCACGTTGCAGAGCGTCTCGACGTTGTTGATCACGGTCGGGCAGCCGAAGGCGCCGACCACGGCCGGGAACGGCGGCTTGACGCGCGGCTGGCCGCGCTTGCCCTCGAGCGACTCGAGCATCCCGGTCTCTTCGCCACAGATGTAGGCGCCCGCCCCCATGTGGACGTACATGTCGAGCTTCCAGCCGGAGCCCATGACGCTGTCGCCGAGGATGCCCGCCTGGTAGGCGTCGCGGATCGCCGCTTCGAGCACGCGCGCCGCCTTGGTGTACTCGCCGCGGATGTAGATGTAGGTCGTGTTGGCGCCCACCGCCCGGCAGCAGATCGCGCACCCTTCGATCAACTGGTGCGGGTCGTGCTCCATGAGCAGCCGGTCCTTGAACGTCCCGGGCTCGGACTCGTCGGCGTTGCAGACCAGGTATTTCGGCTTGGTCGACTGAGGGATGAAGCTCCACTTCATGCCGGCGGGGAAGCCCGCGCCGCCACGGCCGCGGAGGCCGGAATCCTTGACCGCCTGGGTGATCGCCTCGGGCTCCATCTTGAGCGCCGCTTCGAGCGCCGAGTAGCCGCCGGTCTTTCGATATCCGGCGACGGTGTGGACTTCCGGGTTGCCGACGTTGCGGGTGAGAGTCTTCTCGAAGGCCATTACTTCAACCCTCGCACGATCTCCCGAGCGCTCTCGGGGGTCAGGTTCTCGTGGTAGTCGTCGTCGATCATCATCATCGGCGCCGTGTCGCACGAGCCGAGGCATTCGAAGTGGACGTAGGAGCAGCGACCGTCGGGAGTCACCTCGTCCTCTTCGACGCCCAGCTCCGCGCGCATCGTCTCGAGGATCTCCTCGGCGCCGCGCAGCTGGCACGACAGGTTGTTGCAGACGCGGATCCGATGCCGGCCGACCGGCTTCAGGTGATAGAGATCGTAGAACGTGACGACGCCGAAGACGGTCGAGACCGGCAGGCCCAGCTCGGCGGCGACCGCGGCGATCACCGGCTCGGCGAGCCAGCCGTCGAACGCCCGCTGGGCGATGTGGAGCGCCGGCAGCAGAGCGGCCTGCGTCGTGGGATAGCGCTTGCGGACCTCGGCGATCTCGGCTTTGGCGGCGTCCGGCAGGACGGCGATCGCGATCTCGGCCGCGGGGGCGGCGACGGAGGCGGGGGCGACGGCGGTCGACTCGGAGCTCACTTACCGTCCCTCCGCCCAGCCGGAGCCGTGTCGTCGCTGGGTCAACATGACGTTCAACCCGCCTTTCGCCCAGACGTAGGCGTACCCGACGAGGATCAGCCCGACGAACACCATCACCGCCCAGAACAGCGGCCAGCCCCCCTCGCGCAGGTGGAGCGCCCACGGGAAGAGGAAGGCGGCCTCGAGGTCGAAGATGATGAAGTCGATCGCGACCAGGAAGAAGACGATCGACAGCCGCTTGTGGGATCGGTCGAGCAGCGGCAGGCCGGACTCAATGGCCGAGAGGTGGACCGTGCCGCCGCGAATCTGCTTCTTGCCGAGCAGGTAGGAGAGCATCAGGATCGCGAAGCCGACGAACATCGCGATGCCGAGCGTCAAGAGGATGGGGTAGTACTGCGAGGGCACTCGATTTCCTCCATGGGATCTCCCACCGAAGATCCGCGCCTTATGAGAACTCTCCCGGAGAGCGTTCGCGACGGAGCTCGACCGCGCCGCCCCGACGGATGGTGGGACATCCGGAGGAGGGTCGGGAGCTTGCCGTTCGATCGCTCGTGAAGGATGTCACAAGCTCGCGGGCGGGGGCAAGCGGAGCCGCCGCCGCCCCGACGCCGTTCAGTCTTCGGATTCCTCCTCCTCGGACTCGGAATCCGCCTCGGATCCGGAGTTCTTGGGCTCCTCCTTGCCGCGGGCCTTCCGCTCCTCGATCGCCTTCTTCGTCCGCTCCTTCTCGGCCTCCTTTTCCGCGTTCGAGAAGAAGTCGCCCCGGTCGATCGGGATGACCTTTCCTTTGCCGTAGCCCCTGCCGCTCCCCCAGTAGAGCTCGTGCGGAACGTACACGTCGTCGTCGTCGGAGCTGTGCTCGCCCTCGGAATCCGCCGCCGAGAGCTCTTTGCGTTTGCGCGAGAGGAGGGGATTCTGGCGGACGTCGAACTGCCGCGCCGCCGCGGCGTCCTCGCGCGCTTCGGCGGTCTCCTTACGCTGCTGCTCGGTGAGAGTGAGGTTGCCGATCCGGCCCCGGTTCGCCACCAGCTTCTTACGCAGATCTTCGTCGGCGATATGGTCGGTCGTGCCCGAATAGAACGTTCCGAAGACGTGTTGGCCCGGCTTTTCGGGGGGGTGGTCGTAGCGGCAGGTCTCGCACTGCTCGCGGGAGGAGGCGGAGTAGTGCTCGTGTTGGGCGATCTTCCGCTTCTTGAACGGCGGATAATCGTTTTCGAGCTTTTCCGTGACGCCTTCGGAGTGGAGCGTCTGGCCGAGGCGCGACTCGGCCAGCTCGTCGAGGTCGCGGGTTTCGAAGTCCGGCGGCAGGCTGGTCGGCGGGATCGAAGCGGTGAGGATCTTGAACGGCTTCTGTCCTTCTTCGCCCTTGTAGCGCTTGGTGTAGAGGTTCTTGTCGCCGGGATCCTTGCCTTCCTTTTTCAAGCGACGGATGAAGCGGCGCTCGGTGCGGAATCTCGGGTCCGTCGCGTAATCGACCTGGGTGCCGACCGCCGGCCCGGTCTGCCGTTTGACGACCGGCTCCGTCCGCTTGCGTTTGCCCGTTGCCTTCGTCGGCAGAGGGGGCGCCGTGAGGCTCGTGTCGGCTTTGCGCCGGCCGATCTCGGCCTTGGCTTCCTGCAGGGTGTAGTGCTTGTCGGTCTCTCCGTGGAGGGTGTGCGCCCAGGCGCGATCGACGTCGTCGAAGCTCGGGTCCTTGTACCAATCGGCCCGGTCGATCGCCTTGAAGGCGTTGTGGGCCTTCTTCCCCTTGTCCTTATAGATGACCCGCTGAATCGGCGCGGTCACGATTCGTCCCGCTCCCACGGGCGATACCCCGAGAGCCTCGAACCGATGACCGAAACGTTCGGCCCGCTCGCTCTCGGCCGCGAGGCTCGATGTCGGAAGATCTCGCTTCGCCGCGGAGGCCGAAGCACTCGCGGAGCCTTGGGCGGTGCTCGAGTTGACGGGAGCCGGTGCCGGCTTCGCCAGCTTCATCGAGCTCCCTGGGAACGCGCCGCGAGCATGACCGTTTCATCCTTCGAACGCTCGTGAAGGATGTCACAAGCTCGCGGGCGGGGGCAAAGCGGAGGTAGGATCGCGGCGGAGACGCCGAGTCGGTAGATCGAGGAAGGATGCCCACCTACAACGACCTAGATCTGGAAGGGATGCTTTCCGACCTGGAGTCCGATCTGGCGGAAAGGAAAGAGTCATTTAAAGGAGATGCGCCGACCAAGGTTCGAGAGGCGGTTTGCGCGTTTGCCAACGATCTTCCGAGCCGCGCTCGGGCCGGGGTGGTCTTCATCGGAGCGCGGGACGACGGGACGCCTTCCGGGCTGCCGATCACCGACGAGTTGCTGCGTCAGTTGGCCGATATCAAAGACGACGGCAACATCGTGCCGCCTCCTACCCTTTCGGTATCGAAACATCGGTTGCGCGGCCAGGAGATGGCGGTACTGACCGTCGAACCGGCGGATTCTCCTCCCGTGCGTTGCCGGGGGAGGATCTACATTCGAGTCGGACCGCGGCGAGGAGTCGCTTCAGCCCAGGACGAGCGCATCCTGAGCGAGAAGAGGAAACATCGCGACCGACCGTTCGACGTTCAACCCATGTACGGAGCGTCCCTTGCCGATCTGGACCGGAGGAGGTTCGAGGACGAATACCTAAATGCCGCGTTCGCGCCCGATGTCTTGGCCGCCAACGAGCGAACCGTCGAGCAACGCCTCGCAGCGACCAAGATGATTCTCTCGGCCGACGATCCGACCCCGACGGTTTTGGGGATCTTGGTCTTGTCCTCTCGGACCCGCGACTTCCTCCCAGGGGCTTACATCCAGTTTTTGCGAATCGCGGGTAGGGATTTGGCAGACCCTGTGGTCGACGAACAGGTGATCGACGGTCCGGTCGGGGAGCAGCTTCGGCGAATCGACGACAAGCTCGCCTCTCACAATCGAACGACCGTGGACCTGACGAGCGACGCGAAAGAAATTCGCGCCGCCCGCTACCCGATGGCTGCCCTGCAGCAGATCGTCCGCAACGCGGTCATGCACCGGAGCTACGAGGCCTCCAATGCGCCTGTTCGGGTGACCTGGTTTGACGATCGGATCGAGATCTTGAGCCCGGGCGGCCCTTTCGGCTCGGTGACCGTCGAAAACTTCGGCTCGCCGGGAGTGAGCGACTATCGCAACCCGAGCCTTGCCGAGGCGCTCAAGGTTCTTGGATTCGTGCAGCGATTCGGAGTCGGAATCGCCACGGCGCGCCGGGAGCTGTCGGTGTCTGGCAATCCACCGCCGGAGTTCTCGGTCAACGCTTCTTACGTCGGTGTGACCTTGAGGGCGGCGCCGTGAAGACGATCGCGTTCTTCAACAACAAGGGTGGGGTGGGAAAGACCTCGTTGGTCTATCACCTGGCCTGGATGTATGCGGAGCAGGGGCTTCGAGTGCTCGCGGCAGACCTGGATCCGCAGGCGAACCTGACGTCCAGGTTTTTCAACGAGGAAGCGTTCGAAGGCCTCTGGCCCGTGGGGCTTCCTGGGAAAACGCTCCTCACGCCCCTGCTGCCGCTGCTCCAAGGCGAGGGAGGGATCGGAGAGCCTCATGTCGAGGAGATCGGAACGATCGGGCTCCTCGCCGGCGATCTCGACCTCTCAAGGTTCGAAGATGAGCTGAGTCAACAGTGGCCGCATTGCCTCGACGGGCAACCAAGGGCTTTTCGGGTCGTGGGGGCGTTTCATACGATCCTCGAGCGCGCCGCGCGGCAGCATGAAACCGACGTCGTCCTTATCGACGTCGGGCCGAATCTCGGCGCGATCAACCGCGCCGCCTTGATCGCCGCGGACTACGTCGCGATTCCCCTTGCCCCCGACCTCTTCTCGATCAAAGGGCTGCAAAACCTTGGGCCTCGGCTGCGGGAATGGCGTTGCGGTTGGAACGATCGCCTCGCAAGGCGGCCCCAGGGGCTCGACCTTCCCGCAGGAAGAATGGAGCCCGTCGGATACGTCGTAATGCAGCACGCGGCCCGCTTGGACCGACCGGTCCGAGCCTACGCGAGGTGGATGGCTCGGATACCCGCCGTCTACCGAGACGCGGTGCTCGACGAGCCGTCCCCTCCGGCCGGCCTGAAAGTCGAGGACGATCCTAACGCCCTGGCGAGCCTCAAGCACTATCGGAGCCTGATGCCTCTTGCGCAGGAGGCCCGAAAGCCGATGTTCCTTCTCAAGCCGGCTGACGGAGCGATCGGCAGCCACGCCAAGGCTGTTCAGGACTGCTATGCCGACTTCGGGCGGCTCGCCTCGAAGCTCCTGGAACGGACGAGCGGGCGCCCCAACGATCAGAAGTCGTCGGCCGACCAGGCGCCGTAGACGAGCTGGAAGTAGACGTCGATCCCTTCGCGGACCGTGCGATCGGCGCGATAGAGATCCATCCCTTTCTCCTTCCGCCGATAGAGCTTGGTCTGGGTCTGCTCGTTCGTGTTCATGGCGAATAGGCGCTTGGCGCCTTCCTCGTCGCCGTTGCCGTAGATCTCTAGCGGCAGCTTGCTCACCGCGGCGAGGTCCTGGTCGGAGACTCCGGTGAGGTCGGGGGAGAGGAGGACCATCAGTTTGACCTTTCCGGTCTTCGCGGCGAACGGGATCGCGAGCCGCGCGCCGCAGCCGATCGCGAGGATCGAGATCTCGTCCGAGCCCACGCGGGGCTGGACCGAAAGGTACTTCCAGGCGGCGTTCGCGTCCTCCGCGGCCTGGGAGAAGTTCGTGTTGGGATTGGCTCCCTTGCGGTAGTCCCAGATCAGGACGCGCGGACCGGCCGCGGTGATCTTGCCGGCCAAATTGACCAGCTCCTGGGGATTTCCGTCGCAGTCGAGCAGGAAGAGAGTGCCGGGGCCGACGGCGCGGCTGTCGTAGAAGGTCCCGGAGAGCATCGTGCCGTCGCCGGTCTTGAACTGGACCGGGCGGCGGAGGGCGGCGTAGGCCTCCGGGGCGACGACGAGGAGCAAGGCGAACGGCACGAGGGATTTGCGGAGCGCTGAAAGTCGCAAGAGGTCTCTCCCGAAGGGAAGTGGAGGATGGGGGTTCGCTGGAAGCCGACGGCTCAACGGAGCTCGGCGCGTGCAAGAAACGGGCGCGCCTCCGCGGTCGTCAATATTGAGGATTTGCCCAGCCGCCGTAGACGTATTCGAAGAAGTCGTCGATCCCCCCTTTGAGGGTACCGTCGGCCTGGTAGAGGGCCATTGCTTTTTCGGAACGGCGGTAGAGCTTCAGCTGGCTCTTCTCGTTCCGGCTCGCGGCGAACAGGCGTTTGGCGTCCGCTTCGCCGTCGTTGGCGAAGATCAGGAGCGGCATGTCGGCGACCGCGGCGAGCTGCGCGTCGGTGACGCCGGCGAGCTCGGGCGAGATCAGGGTCATCATCCGTACCTTGCCGGTCTTGGCCGCGAACGGGAGGGCGATCCGAGCGGCGCAACCGATCGCGACGATGCCGATCCGGTCGGAGCCGACGCGGTCCTGCGCGATCAGCATCCGCCAGGCCGCTTCGACGTCCTCCAGGGCCTTCGCCGGAGAGGAGATCGGATCAGCTCCCGGCCGGTAGTCCCAGAGGAGCCCGCGCGGTCCGACGGACGTGATCTTGCCCGCGAGATTGAGCAGCTCTTTCGAGTCACCGGTGCAGTCTTCGAGGAACAGCGCGCCCGGTCCGGTCGCGCGGCTGTCGAAATAGGTGGCGGCGATCTCCGTGCCGTCGGCGCTGGTGAAGCGCGCGGGACGGCGCTCGACCGCGCCGGCGGCGGTAGCGAGGAGCAGCAGCCCGAGCAGGCAACCGATCGAAGGTCGGGCCGGGCGGACGTTCGGACGGATGTTCGCGATCAAGGGGATCGGCCTCCGGCGCGGATGGTACCGCGTTCGGCTCGCTTTGGCTTCCGGGCGGACGCCCGCTCGGTTTAGAGTCTCCCTCGGCCTTTCTCCGTCTGTACCGATCCGATCCGCACCTTTCCGAGGAGCCGCCATGCCCAAGCCGGATCCGACGCCCGAAGGGCTCCCGCTGTCGCGCCGTCAGATGATCGGAGGATTGGCCGCCGGAATCGCGGCCTCGACGCTCCTCTCGGAGCCGCTCGGCGCGGAGCCGAGCGACGAGCGTCCAGTGAAACCGGAGCCGGCCGGAGCGAATGCGGTGAGGCCCGCGGATCCGGACGGAATCGCCGAGGCGACGGTCGCGGATCTGCAGCGGCGCATGGAGCAGGGCCAGGCCACCGCCCGCTCGCTCGCCGACGCCTACCTCGATCGGATCGCGCGCCTCGACCGTTCGGGTCCTGCGGTCAACTCCGTCCTCGAGATCAACCCCGACGCGCTCGCGATCGCCGAGGCGCTCGACCGGGAACGGAAAGAGAAAGGACCGCGCGGGCCGCTCCACGGCATCCCGGTCCTGATCAAGGACAACGTCGACACGGCGGATCGAATGGAGACGACCGCCGGGTCGCTTGCGCTGCTCGGATCGCGCCCGTCGAAGGACGCTTTTCTGGTCGAACGCCTGCGCGCCGCCGGGGCGGTGATCCTCGGCAAGACGAACCTCTCGGAATGGGCGAACTTCCGCTCCACTCGCTCGACCTCCGGTTGGAGCGGACGGGGAGGCCAGACCCGCAATCCGTACGCGCTCGACCGCAATCCCTCCGGCTCGAGCTCGGGAACGGGCGCGGCGATCGCGGCGAGCTTCGCCGCCGTGGGGGTCGGGACGGAGACCGACGGCTCGATCGTCTCTCCGTGCTCCGTCCAGGGGCTCGTCGGGATCAAGCCGACCGTCGGTCTGGTGAGCCGCGCCGGGGTGATCCCGATCTCCGCGAGCCAGGACACCGCGGGACCGATGTGCCGCACGGTCACGGACGCGGCGATCCTCCTCTCGGCGCTAGCCGGCAAAGACCCGCGCGATCCGGCGACGGCCGCCGCGGAGGGGATCGCCGACTACGCGCTCGGGCTCGACCCGAAGGGGCTCGAAGGCGCGCGGATCGGCGTCGTGCGGGTCCAAGGGTTCGGCCGGAACCCGGCCGCCGACGCCGTGTTCGACGCCGCGGTCGCGGCGATCCGTAAGCTCGGCGCCACGGTGATCGATCCGGTCGACCTCGCCTGGAGCAAGGAGATCGACGACGCCGAGTACGAGGTGCTGCTCTACGAGTTCAAAGACGGGATGGCGAAGTATCTCGCCGAGCGTGGGGGAACCCTGAAAACGCTGGCCGATCTCGCCGTCTGGAACGACGCGAACCGCGAGCAGGAGATGCCCTGGTTCGGTCAGGAGATCTTCCGCGCCGCCGAGGCCAAGGGACCGCTCTCCGACGAGGCCTACCGCAAGGCGCGGCAGACCTGCGTCGACGGCGCGCGGACCCGGGGGCTCGAAGCGACGCTCGCCGCCGACCGGCTGGACGCGATCGTCACCCCGACGAACGGCTTCGCCTGGCCGATCGATTGGGTGAACGGAGATTCCTACACCGGCGGCAGCTCGTCGATCGCCGCGGTCGCGGGGACGCCGAGCGTCACCGTGCCGGCGGGCGAGGTGTTCGGGCTGCCGTTGGGGATCTCGTTCTCCGGTCCGGCCTGGAGCGAGGCGAAGCTGATTCGTTTCGCCTACGCCTTCGAACAGGGGACGAAGGCGCGACGCCCCCCGAGCTTCCGGGCGGGCGCCGAGTTCGCGAGCGATCGGGTGCCGGAGCCTTCGACCGCGGCGACCAAGAAATCTTGAGATGAGGCGTAGAGCTTTTTTCGTCGCCCTGCTCGCGATTCTCGCATCTCTGGGCGGTTCGTTCGCCGCCTGCGCGCGGGGAGCGTCCGGCGGCGCCGACCCGCGAGTCCTACACGGAGGAAAGACTTTGAGATTTCTCGCCCTGGGCGACTCGTACACGATCGGCGAAGGGGTGGCTCCGGCCGATCGCTGGCCGCACCTCCTCGCGGCCCGGCTGATCGCCGACGGCCTGCCGATCGCCTCGGAGGAGCCGGAGATCGTCGCCCGCACCGGCTGGACGACCGACGAGCTGGCCGCCGCCATCGCCGAAGCGAAACCGCGCGGGCCGTACGATCTCGTCACCTTGCTGATCGGCGTCAACGACCAGTACCGCGGCCGATCGGTCGAAGAGTACCGGCCGAATTTCGAGCGGCTGCTCGGGACGGCGGTCTCGTTCGCGGGAGGGGATCCCGCGCGGGTGATCGTCCTTTCGATTCCCGACTGGGGGGTGACCTCGTTCGCCGCGGCGGAGGAGCGCTTCGAGCCGCGGCGGATCGCCCGCGAGATCGACGCCTACAACGCGGCGGCGAAGGCGCTCACGGAAGCGGCGGGCGCCTCGTTTCTCGACGTGACCGAGGAGACGAGGCAGGCCGGGCGTAACGAAGGGGAGCTGGTTGGCGACGGCCTGCATCCCTCGGGGCGCCAGTACGCGCGATGGGCCTCGGCGGCGCTGCCGCTCGCCCGGCGGGCGCTCGGCGCGGCGGCGACGCGGTAGAGTACGCGCCAGAGAACCCCACGCTTTTCGTCCTATGGATCAACTATGTCGAATGGATTGAATCGTCCCGCGTTGTTCGTCATCTCGCTGCCCCGTTCGGGCTCGACGCTCCTGCGTCTGATCCTCGACACCCACCCCGACATCAGCTGCCCGGACGAGCTTTCTCTCGGCCGGCTGGTCTCGGCCCTCTATACGACCTTCGCCGGCCTTCACGAAACGACCGATCGCACGTTCCAGAGCCTCAAACCGAGCGCCGACGACCCGATCCTGCCCGACATCCGCCAAGTGGTCGACGGCATGATGGGTGCCTTCGCCGCGCGCAAGGGCAAGCGGATCTGGTGCGACAAGACCCCGTCGAACGTCGACTTCGCCGATCTGCTCGCCGGAGCGTTCCCCGACGCGCGCTTCCTGATGCTCCACCGGCACTGCTTCGATTTCGTCTCGTCCTGCATCCGGTTCACCGCCTATTCGCAGCCGATGCCGATGCTCGACGCGGCGCTCCGTCGGCATTACCCGAATCACACCCTCGGGTTCATCGACGCCTGGGAAGAGCGCACCGCCGACATGCTGCGGTTCGAGCGCGAGATGGGGGAGCGGGCCCACCGCCTCCGCTACGAGGACCTCGTCCGCGATCCCCGCACGACGCTCTCGGCGCTCTTCTCGTTCCTCGGCGTCGGCTTCGATCCGGCGTTGATCGACAAGGTGTTCGTCACCGAGCACCGCCAGCGGCCGAACGGCGGCGACTGGCGCGCGTACATGTCTACGAAGATCTCCGACGAGAGCATTGGCGCCGGCTCGAAGCTCCCCTGGTCGGCGATCCAGCCGACGCCGCTCGCGGTGCGCGAGCGGGTGAACCTCCGGCTGGAGCAGCTCGGCTATCCGCGGATCGAGTTCCGTGAAGACGGTTTCTCGACCGGTTTCGAGAAGCCGGCCCAAGAGCGCTTCACCCCGGCGACGCTGTTCGACGAGGTGCTGCCGCTCACCCTCGAAGGGATCAGCGACGTGCCGGAGGCTCTCTCGCGCGCCTGGGTCTTCGCGATCGGGGGCGACAACGGCGGAACCTGGACGGTCGACCTCGGCGAACGGCCGCCGACGATCGAGGCCGGTTCCGGCGAGGGGATCGAGGTGCGGATCGCCTCGAGCGATCTCGAGGCGGTGATGAACGGTCACCAGCCGCCCGCCTATCTGCTGGGCCGGGTCCACGTCGGCGGCGGGCTTCCCCCGGAGGTCGGGGGCGAGCTGCTTCGTCTCCTGTTCGCGGCCTGACCGGTCCGCCGTGCCGCGCGCCCTCGCCGTCGATCCCGTCTGGCGTCTCCGCCTCGCCGCCCTCGGGTCGGCGGCGGTGGCGATCGCCGCGCGCCTGCCGTTCGTCGCGCGGCGGCTCTGGGATCACGACTCGATCCAGTTCGCCCTCGGGGTCGAGCGCTACGATTTGGCGGCGCATCACCCGCACCCTCCCGGATATCCGCTGTACATCGCGCTCCTCAAGCTGCTCCGCGCAATGGGCGTCGAGCCGCTGCAGGGGATGGTGGCGTTGGCGGTGCTCTCGGCAGGAGTGGGCGCGGCGGCGATGGTCTTCCTGCTGGTCCGGCTTTCCGGCGGTCGGCTTGGCGTAGGCCTCCTGGGCGCCGCGCTGTTCATCGCGAATCCGCTGCTCTGGTTCTACGGCGAGCTGCCACTCCTCTATGCGGTCGAAGGGGGGCTCTCGGTCGCGATCGCCCTCGCGATCCTGCGCATGGGCGAAGGGCGGGCGGCGTTCTATGGCGCGGTCGCGCTGTTCGCCCTGTTCGGCGGACTGCGCCAGTCGACGATGGTCCTGCTCGGCCCCCTTTTCCTTTATGGCGTCTGGCGCGCCTGGCGGTCGGGGAAGCTGCCTCTCGGCCGGATCGCCCTGGGGGCGGGCCTCGGCCTGCTGCTCGTACTCGCCTGGTTCGTGCCCATGTGCTGGCAGGCGGGAGGGTACGCCGAGTACCGCCGGATCGGCGCCGAGCATTTCCGCACCCTCCTGCCGCAGACGTCGGTCCTCTACGGCGCGGGCTGGGGGGCGCTCGCGCACAACCTCACCGTCCTCGCGAAGTGGACGCTCCAGGGCGTCCTGCCGGGGGGGATCGCGTGGATCGTCCTCGCCGGCCTTTCGCCGCGCCGCCTCCGAGCGGTCCCCGGCGCGCTCCGTCGGGCGTCCGGTCTCCTCGCGTTCTGGGCGCTGCCGCCGCTCGCCTTCTTCGCCCTCTTCCACGTCACCAAGGCGGGCTACACGCTGGTCTACCTACCGGCGTTTCTGGTCGGTCTCGCGCTCGCCGCCTCGCCGCTTCTCGACGACGCGAGCTTCGGCGCTCCGGAAGCTCGTGTCCCGCGCGTCCGATGGCGCGCGATCGTGGGGATCTCCGTGGCCGTCGCGGTGGGCGGTGGGATCTTCCTGTTCGGCGCCGATCGCGCCGCGGACGATCCGCGGTGGCTCGCGGTCGCGAAGCACGAGTTTCGGGCCGCGGCGATCCGCGAATACGAGACGGAGCTCGACGGAGCGCTCGATACGCTCCGGCGGTATCCGCCGGGCTCGACCGTGCTGGTCACCGTCGAGCTGTCCGGCACCGGAGAGGCGGGGGCCGACGGATTCCTCTATCCGTGGCAACGCCACCTCCAGTGGTACCTACCGGAATACCTGGTGGTCCATGCCGTCCCCGAAGAGGATCTCGCCTTCGTCGCCCGAGGCCACGAGCCATTCCACGAGGAGCTCTCCCAGCTCTGGGTGCCGGCGCGCACCCGCCGGTTGATCTACGTCCTCTCGGGGTGGCCCGGAGACCGCCTGCCGCTCGGGCCGGGCGCGGTCGCGGCGCGGGGCAAGTGGTTCACGCTCGCCGTGGTCCCGTTTCAGGGCCAGGCGCGAGTCGGCTCGCTCGTCGTGACGGCCGAGAAGGTACGGCTCGCGGCTTGAGCGGATTCCCTCCGCCCGGCCGTCGTCCGGGATTCAGCGCCGGACGCTCTGCGGGTGACGGAAGCGGTCGTCCGGATCGAGCTTCCGCTTGAGGGCCTGGAGGCGAGGGTAGCTCGCGCCGTAGTAGGCGGTCTGCCACTCGGGGAGATCGGCGTCCGGGTAGTTCGCGTAATGAGCCCGGATGCCGGCTTTGCGTAGGAGGCCCTGGATCTCGCGGACGGTCGCCACCGCGGTCTCGGCCTGCTGGGGCCGGTCGAAATAGGTTTCCAGCTCGCCCAGGAACGGCAGCTTGCGATGGGGATACGAGGCCGTGGGCTCGAGCGCCGAATCGGCGATCGTGCCTCCCAGCGTGTTGATCTGGAGCAGCGTCGTCACCTTGGAGGCGCGGATCCTCTCGCAGACCACGGGGAGGACGCCGGCGAGGTCGGAGAACCCACGGTAATAGCCGGCCGAGACGTTCTTGAAGAAGATCGGCTCGGTCCCGCCGCGGTAGCGGCGTATCCCGGTGAGGAACGGGTCCTTCTTCGGAGGCGCGGTCTCGGTCGCACCGGCCCTGAGGCCGGCGAGGATCGGCATGAGAGCCGCGGGTGGCTCGAGATTCGTGTCGGTGAGGAGGACCGTGAGGTGCCGCCCGTTGAGCACCCACGAGGAATAGGCGGTCAGGGGCAGGTCGTGCATCAGACCGAACCAACGCTCCGCGAGCCGGGTCGCGGCCTCGGGTGTGAGGTTGCGGTAGCGGAACCGATACGAGACGAAATGCTTCGGTGCCGGATGGGTCTCGAGCTCGAACGAGGTGGCGACGCCCAGGCCGCCGTTCCCGCCTCCTTTGAGCGCCCAGAGCAGCTCGGGATCGTCTTTCGTGTCGCGCAACACGCCGTTGCCGTCGATCAGGCGTACCCGCTTGAGGCTGTCGCAGGTGAGACCATAGCGGCGGCTCCAAAAGCCGTACCCGCCGCCGAGCGTCAAGCCCGCAACACCGACCCCGGCGCAGGAGCCGGCGGGGATCAGTCGCCCGATCGGAGCGAGGTTGTCGTAGACGGCGCCGAGCTTCGC